>JBGSOM010000134.1:0-12703 GCA_041739135.1 Pirellulaceae bacterium | reverse complement strand
AACGTCGACGACCGCGCAACGGAATTGCAGTCATCGACGTGGGTCGCAGACTACTTTGAACCAACAAAAGTACCGCAGCTGTTCCAGCAAGTCGAAGATCTCGCGGCTCGCGATATCGATCTCGTCGACCTCCTGCAAATGCTCGACAGCGAGTATCGACTAACAGTCGTTGTGAACACGAAGCTGCTCGATACCGCCGCCATGAAAGTGATTGACAACTGGCGCAAACTCAGCCGCGTGATGGATCTGTCACCAAAGTTGTGTCTACTCACCAGCGACGGGAGCGATCAGTTCTGGTCGCTCATTCACGATTCGCTTCGCCATGAAGCGATCATTGTTTTCGGTTCCTACGAGCCACTAAAGACTGCTTGGCTGCAACATGTCGCAGACCTGCTGCTCTCGCCGACCGCATTGAACGAACTGCTCATAGGTTCGACCGAATCGCTCCGAGCCGAACTGCTTGACCAAGCCGCTTTCGTGATGTTCGAGCAAGACCGACTCGGGCGATTAGTTTTGCTTGCTAGAGTGCAGTAACACGCAACAACAACCACGAAACCGTAGCTAAGCAAACAATTTCTGACACACGCGACCTTCATTCTGTGTCGCTCGTTCTGGCCGGCCTTGATGCGCGTAGACCAGTTTCCAGTGATCGACGCCGACAGCGTGCAGTATCGTGGCGTGGATATCGTGAATGTGCAAACGATCTTCGACCGCATGCAAGCCAATCTCGTCGGTCGTTCCCAGCGTCAGCCCGCCGCGAACTCCGCCGCCCGCCATCCACATCGAAAATCCGTAGGGATTGTGATCGCGACCATCACCCTTTTCGCTCATCGGAGTTCGACCGAATTCGCCGCCCCACACAACCAACGTATGCTCCAGCAACCCGCGACGCTTCAAGTCTTGCAACAACCCAGCCACCGGTTTGTCACTTGAACGGCAGAGTCGCGCATGATTTTCTTCCAACTTGGTATGCGAATCCCACTTACTGCCCGCACCGTGATACAGCTGCACGAAGCGCACGCCTCGCTCAACCAAACGGCGCGCTAACAAGCAGTTGCGTCCGAACGATTCGGTTTCCTTCTCATTGATTCCGTACAGCTCCTGAGTCTCTGCCGTTTCGCTTCCCAAGTCGACCGCTTCGGGGGCTTCCGCTTGCATGCTTCCAGCTAACTCGTAAGCCCGAATTCGCGCTTCCAGTTCGCTGTTCTCGGGTCGCTCGACCGCGAACTGCCGATTCATTTCATACAGCAACTGCATCTTCGTCGCTTGACGTTCAGGACTGATCGCTTTTGGCCGCGTTAAAAACTGAATCGGTTCAAGCCCGCTGGCCATCGGTGTGCCTTGGTAAGTCGCTGGCATAAATCCAGCGCCCCAATTGCGAGGCCCGTTGATCACTTTGCCCGCAGTGTCTTCGACCACCACGAACGCTGGCAGATTGTTATTCTCAGTCCCCAACCCATACGTGACCCAAGCTCCCAATGACGGTCGCCCCGCCAATATGGACCCCGTGTTCATCTGGCAAACACCGTTCGAGTGATTCAGGCCATTGCCCCAGCACGAACGAATGACTGCGATGTCATCTGCGCACTTGGCGATGTTGGGAATCCAGTCTGAGAACCAAGTGCCACTCTCACCGTACTGCTTCCATGATCGTTTGGAAGCCATCAGCGGCGCATCATACTCACCCATCGGCGTGATGATCGGCCCGAAGCTGCTCGGCAACGGCTTGCCGGCCAAGCGATTCAATTCCGGCTTCGGATCCAACAGATCGATGTGACTCGGCCCGCCTTCAAGGAACACAAAAATCACACTCTTGGCCCGAGCTTCATGATGCGGTTGCTGAATCCCAAAGTCGCCAGCGATCGCACGATCCGCCATCATCGCTTGCAACGCCACCGCACCAAACCCAGCACCAGCCGACAGCAACATCTCGCGCCGCGATCGGTACCCGGTTCCACGCTTAGTCTGTTTAGTCTGTGCAGCAGGTCGGCGAATCATTTTCAAAGTCCAGGCGGGGTTCCACAGGCAGGCTCAGCAAATTTCCATACTAACAGAATCACCCCCGCACAGCAAAACCACTTCGCCAAGCCCACTCGCTTCTCGCCACTCGCCACTCGCTGCTTGCCTAAGAACTACACGACAACATCGAACAACCGGCGCGTGATCGAGCCCAGTCGGGTCGTTTCGCCGCCCACTCCTCTCGCTCAGGCTGCTCGTCGTAAGGTCGCCGCAACGTGTCCAGCAGCTCGTAAATCAAGCTCGCATCACCCGCTTCAGCCTTGTCGATCGCTAACTGCGCCAGGTAATTCCGCAGCACGAACTTTGGATTAACGCGATTCATTTGAGCTCGTCGCTCTTCGACGCTCCGCCGACTGGACCGCAACCGACCTGCGTAACTCTGGAACCAAGCGTCCGTGCGCGCCCTCGCTTCATGCGGTAGCGGCTCTGCGGAGTAGTAGGCTACCGCCATGCACGACTGACTCGACGCATTCACATCCCACTCTGCTAACTTCCAGTCGGCTAGCTGCCTGAAGAAAATCGTCATGTCCGTTTCGACCAACTGCAACACTTCCAGCAGCTCGTCGATCAACTGACGATCCGCCTCACCGCGAAACTCGTCCAGCCCCAGTTTCTTAGCCATCATCAATTGCCATCCGTGTTCGTAGTCGACGGGAAATTGATTCAGAGTCGCTTGCAACGGTTCATGGTTCTTGACCAGCGGTGCGATGGCATTGGCAAGTTGCCAGAGGTTCCAATGAGCCACTTCAGCTTGTTGACCAAATCGATAACGTCGACCTCCAGCGTCAGTCGTATTGGGTGTCCAGAACGGATCGCAATCTTCAACCCAGCCGTACGGACCGTAATCGATCGTCAAACCTAGGATCGACATGTTGTCTGTGTTCATCACGCCATGCACAAAACCAACTCGCATCCAATGCACGATCATCTCAGCCGTTCGTTTCGAGACTTCTGCAAACCAGCGGCAGATCAGTTCGTCGTCGATTGCACCATCAACTCCCTCGTTCGTTCGGCCGTGTTCTTTGCCGTGTGCATCGACTAGTTCTGGAAAGTCGATTCTCAAAGTGTGTTCAACCAGCTTGCGCAGCGTCTCGACATCACCGCGTGAATAGAAGATTTGAAAATTGCCGAAGCGAGTGAACGAAGGCGCGACACGACACACTACGGCTCCCGGTTCTTGCCGCGGGTTCCCATCGTAGAACATGTCCCGCTCAACGAGCTCGCCTGTACCGATCAAACTCAACGCGCGAGTCGTCGGCACGCCGAGGTGAAACATCGCTTCGCTGCACAAGAACTCGCGAACCGATGAACGCAGTACCGCCAGACCATCTGCGGTGCGCGAGTAAGGCGTCGGGCCAGCTCCCTTCAGCTGCAGCATCCAGCGCTCGCCCCTCCCATTGATGACTTCACCTAAGTTAATCGCGCGGCCATCGCCCAGTTGCCCTGCCCAGTTACCGAACTGATGCCCGCCATAACACATTGCAAACGGATCCATCGCTGGAAGCACCCGATTGCCGCCGAACACCTCAGCGAATTCGTTCGAAGCGACCGTCTCGTCAGACAAATCCAACAGCTCCCCAACTTCCCGCGCATGAGCTATCAAATGCGGTCGCGCAACCGGCGTCGGCTGAACTCGCGAATAACACGCACCGGCCACTTGCCTGCGAAAGTTCCGCCCCTCCGGATCTCCCGGCAACTCACGCGTAAACGTGTTGTCGAATTCCAGCTCCTTCAACTCCGCCAACCGATTCGCCATCACAAACCTCAGTAGAAACAAGCTCAATAAAACTGCAAAAATCTCAAACCAAAATCTCAACGCACCACCATCGCAACACTGCAAATTCCCGGTGTAGCGCATTCTACGGAGCGGAAGCGAGGGTGGCACGGGTGCCATCTTTGTAGGACGGACTTCCTAGTCCGTTCCAGTCGGATTCTAGTGTGGCACGCTCTGAGGCTTTGCGAAGGGCGTGGGAGAAGCAAGCAAATACTCCAAGCCGTTGCCGAGCTTGAAGCATTCCCAGCACCGCGCTTTTGCGTTGGTCGGATCATAACGTTCGGCGCCAAGTTCATCTCCCACATCCCACGCCCTTCGAAAACTCAGGGCGTGCCACCTAGGAACGCCTAACTCTTAAATCCAAATGGAACGAAGCAATAGCCCGTCAGCGTCGCTTAATAGACGAGCCAGGAAGGCCGTCCTAAATCAATACTCAGCTGTAACCAAGCTCTAGCGACCTTCGCTCGCGACGCTCGAAACTTCGACTCCGCTAACCTAACCGTTCGTTAAAGATTTCACAGAAAATAACCGCCCAGGTAGATATTTTACTTGACCACAGCAACTACAGGCGAGAAAACGCCCCGTTAAGTAACCATTCCTGGGACTTAAGTGTTCATTAAATGTTTCTGTTTGTTAACTTTTTCGGGAGCGTAAAGATGAGTCGTCGTCGTTCCGCCTTCACGCTAGTTGAATTACTAGTTGTGATCGCCATTATCGGCATCCTAGTTGGGCTGCTATTGCCCGCCGTTCAAGCCGCCCGCGAAGCCGCGCGCCGCATGCAGTGCAGTAACAACGTGAAGCAGATCGCGCTGTCTATGCACAACTATGAAAGCGCCTACAAAGCGTTCCCAGCTGGAAACACAGCCTTCTTTCCACGAATGTGGGTGCCTCAAATGGCGCGACAGGAGCAAACATTCTGAACAACGGCAACTGGCACAACGGCATGCTCAGCTGGTCTGCCGCAATCCTACCCTACATTGAAGGGGCGGCGCTCTATAACAACCTCAACTTCAATTATCGGCCCTTCACTTCAGAAAGGGCCGACTGTTGGTTTAATCACTACGGCCCTGACCCTGGCAACCCAACCGACTTGGACACTGCGAATCCAGGCAACGTGATCAATCAATTGGTCTCTGTGTCCGCGCCTTCAACATTCTTCTGCCCAAGCACACCACCGATCGGGCCCACCGGCAATGTGAAGAACTACGCGATGAACGGCGGTATCGGAGCTTTCCCAGCAGCCTCAGCCACGTTCGTCTATGCAGCACAAGGCATCGGGGGGACAAACTTGTCGTCTTGCTGCCCTGAGCGCGCGAATACCGGGGGCGGTATCGGAAACAAAAACTTCTGGTGCAAAATGGCGAGCGTAGCAGACGGCACTTCGAACACCTTCTTGATTCTTGAGCAGTCGAGCACGATCAAGAGATTCAACTATCCCACCAACCAATTCTTGTGGACCAATCATCAGTCGCAAGGACTAGCAGTCGCACTGCAAGGTACTCGCAACTATCCACCCAATCCGGATCCAAACAATATTCTGATGACCCAGTCGACCGGCTGGGGACTGGCCGGACGATGCTCATGGGGCTTTCACGTGGGCGGCGTGATGACTTCAATGTGCGATGGCAGCGTGCAATTCATCGCCGACAACATCGCGTTGCCTACATGGCGTCGCATGCACGGCCGCGATGACGGTCAAGTCTTTGATATGCCTCAATAGTCACTCGGTTGTGAGATCAATTCTGATGCGTTTGGCAAGCCGCTAAGCGCATCTTTCCTTTTTCCGATCACTTAGGTGAATAGATGAAGATAGTGTTTCGAAGTATGTTTAGTTGGGGCGTAGCCTGTCTGCTATTGTGCGCAGTCGGATGCGACCAGCCCGATTACTACCAGTGCGACGGAACTGTCACACTCGACGGCACGCCAATTCCCAACTTGCAGATCACTTTCGCACCTGACAATCCCGACGATCGTCCACCCATAGCAATGACGGATGCGAGTGGTCAGTTTCAAATGTCGACCGGCCGCGAGATGGGTGTCAAACCTGGCAGTTATAAAGTGATTATTGAAGACCCGGGCGCGGCTGACGGTCGAAAGACCAGCACCGAACCCGGTTATGTGTACGTCGTTGAGCGTTACTCAACCGCCAAATCGGACATCAACTACAACGCGGATCACCACGAATCGAACTATCAGCTAAGTCTCAAGAAAGAGTGATAGTTCGCGCGCGGGTTAAAAGATTTTCTCGAGCAGCTCTTCGTGACACGAAGAGCTGCTTTTGTCTAATCTCCCGCAAGAACCTGCAATCTGCAATCTGCAAACCTGCAATGCTGCGATTGCGACTTGGCATTGTTCCACACACGACACTTAGCTATTGTCGGCAAGGAACCATCGCCAAGTCCTCGGAGCTGAGTTGCACAGATGATCGCTTTTTCAATGAAAAAAAACAGCGCAGGCGGCACTCGAGCGTTTGCGTTGGGGATGGCTGTCACCGCTATCTTCTACTTCATCGTGCACCAACCCTTCATGCACGACTCCGTTTTGCATACCTACACGACGCATCACATCACTGAGTATGCGATCGTCATGCTGTTCTTCTGGGCGAACGCAGAGCACTTTTTCTGCTATCGCAATTCCAGTCGCGAATTGGCGGCCGGTCGCAGAACCTGGCTGCCAGCCCGCGAGGGACTCGAAAATCCCGAACACGCCGGCGAACTACTAACCAAACTCAACAAACAACACGTTGATGCCAACGGCACGATGATGTTCCATCGCATCCAATCCGCCCTTCGCTTTGTCTTTGAACGTCGATCCGCAGACGGCTTTCGCGAGTACCTCGAAACGCTCTCCGCCCGCGATGCCGACGAAGTCTTCGAACGCTACGGATTCTCGCGGTTCGTAACGGCAATTCTCCCGATTGTTGGTTTGATCGGAACCGTGGTGCACTTCGGTGTCGCGCTCAGCGGGCTGTCGATGGAAGGCTTGTCCGAAAAGCTGCCTGCAATGCTCAGCGGCATGGGCACCGCTTTCAACACCACCTTCAGCGCCATGTCGGCTTTGGCAGTCACCATGCTGATCCGCTTTTTGATCGAACGTCGCGAGAATGGCGCGCTGACCAAGATCAACACCTACGTCGAGGACGAATTGCTGTACCGCTTCAAATCCGTCGACGGAAAACTGACGCCCTTCATCGATGCGATCAAAGAATCGCAAACCAACATGCTGACCGCGCTTGGCAATTACGAACACAAACTGGCTGAGCAATGGCACCGTCGGCTCGACACAACGCAACAGCGCTGGGAATTAGTCGACCAACGTCAAGAAGAGAACCTAGTGCATTTCCTGCGAACTGTGGAATCGCATCAAGCGTCCCATGTCAGCGAACTGCAGAAGGTCAGCAGTGAACTTGCGCTCGCACAGAAAATGATGAACGAAGTCGCTCATGCAATCATTGCTGACGGCAAGCTGCTGGAGTTGCAAGATCGCTTAGTTGAGAACTTAACGATCCTGCGCCAATCGCAGCAGTTGGAAGGTGCGATGCACGAACTGACCGCAGCTATTCACCTGTTTACCGCTAGACAAAACGCTTCATCACACCGCGCCGCCGCTTAGCACTTCAAGACTCATGCCTCACGACTCAAACGGCAGTTCAGGCTGCCGCCGCGAGGGTTGCTGACTTCGGAAATGCTTGCGGCAAACAGAGATATACAACTCGTTGCCGCCGATCTTCACCTGCTCGCCATCGCGCACCACATTTCCATTCATATCCGTGCGCAACACTATCGTCGCTTTGCGACCGCAATGACAAATTGTCTTGATCTCCTCCAGCGTATCCGCCCAACCCAGCAGATACTGACTGCCCTCGAACAAGTTGCCCTGGAAATCTGTTCGCAGACCATAAGCCAGCACAGGAATGTCGAGCATATCCGCAACATCGCCTAGCTGCTGCACTTGCTTTCGCGTTAGAAACTGCGCTTCGTCTACCAAAACACAATTCAGCCGCGATTCTTCATTCTGCTTTCGAATCAGTTCGAACAAATTCTCCGCTTGCTCAAATGCAATCGCGTCACTCGTCAAACCGATACGCGAACGCACCTGCTTGACATCCGCCGTAACGACCGCTGGTGTGAGAACAACTGTGTGCATCCCACGTTCGCGATAATTGTAACTCGACTGGATCAGCGTCGAAGACTTACCAGCATTCATCGCCGAATAGTAGAAATACAACTTTGCCATGGCTCGCAACCCAATTTGCCGCACTTCACAAACAGTCTACGATCGAAGGTCGACAACTATACTCAGCTTCCCGCGGCCCGCTAGCGGCATGAGCTTCTGAACTCAAATTCACTTTTGCTTCGTAAACCAATGTTGAAGGTAGACGCGAGCGGTATCGGACATGTAGTGATTTTGATCGTGATTCAGACTAGCACGCAGATGCTTCTCAGCTTCCGCGGCATCGCCGATCGAATCGTAGTACAGAGCGACATAAAGTTCGCCGTAGAATATCGACTGCTTGCGGCGGATGCCTTCGGGTGCTGCCGCCGCAGTGGTTAGCACCTCGTCGGGTTTGATTTCACCCTTCAACATCTGCAGAATAGCCATCATCGGTTGTCGCGCATCCCCGCGACTTGGAATGACCGATTTCTTCGCAGCCTCCAAACTCTCCGACTTGGCGACGCACAGGTAATACCAAGCCGAATTTTCGACGTCGTCAGGGTTAACGTCGTGATGTTGCTTGAACTGTACGGCGCCCTCAGCCCACTTGCCGCAGGTACCAAGTGCGATGCCGCGCTGCCAATTGTGCGGCGCACTGTCAGGGATCAAAGCATTCGCGCGATCGAACAACGGGATGCTCTCCTCCGCCTTGCCCGCCAAGTAAAGCAACTCAGCCGCCCGCTGCTGCACGTAGCCCACATCGTTTGCCAACTTCCCCGCTTCGTGCGCCTTCTGAGCCACGGCGTCATATTTCTGTTCAGCCAAATCAGCCGTCGCTGACTGCAGCAACTTTACGGCTTTCTGCCCCGCATCCTGACCGCGCACACAGGACGTCTGCGAACTCAATAGGAACGCAACGAACGCAATCGCGACTGCGTTGATCATCGGACGAAGGCATTTCATCGTGTTCTCTCGCTACAAGTTAGACTATCAATTCCGACATTTCCCAGCTTTTGTTCAGCGAACAGTCGTGACAACATTCTACCTAGCGGCAAGTGCCCCGCGCTGTCGTTGATCGCTGCGGCGTCGTTTATTACACGCGTGCCTACTGGGTCGCGAGTGTCTCGCGACCCGATTGCGCGGGGCGTTGCCCACGCGGTTAAACGATCTGTGAGTATGAAACTCAACAATCTGTGCTTACGATGCGCCTCGTTTAACCGCGTGCCCAACGGGCCGCGTCTGCCCCGCTGGCGTTCTAATATCGATAGTCGGTGCCACCCATAAACAAACCCCACCATAAACAAACCGATAGATTGTGCCACCCATCAACCGCGGGCGGGCGACGCATGGTGACACCGCGGTATCCGCCGAGCCGTTGCTTTATGCAAACTTATTCGATGATGCGAATGAAAGACAGATGATGCGACGAATGTCTCAGGTGAAAACCGATCCACTCGTCGCGAGTTAGTTTGCCTAGCACCGGGTGAGGCGGATAATCACCGGTGTGTGCATGGAACGCCTGAATGGCACTGATCAGCCGAGACTTCTGTTCATCGAACTGAACGTCGCTCGGAGGATCGAGTCGGTGCCGTATCGCCGCTGGAATCGGCAGGCAGGGAGGAAAGCGGTACTTGGTGACGATCGAACGAAACGGACGCACGATAAGTCTGATAATTCGAGGGTAGCCGGCGGGCAACTGCTGGACCGAGCCTTCGAACGCGCCGGTGAGGTGATAGAAGATTTGGGCAGCCGACCAGCGTCCAAGTGTTTCGTGATTGTCTGCACGAATCCGCTCGAGAAAAGCTCGCAATTCCTCGATGGTGCTAAACTGATTCTTCACCTGAGATTCGCGAAAATCTAGAACGCTGGAACACCGAGGATCGCAGACAGTAGTTACCGCTGCTCGCGATAGGTTATCCAAGAGAGGTAAATCAAACCGCCCGAAGCCAAAATAAAAACGAAATCCATAGCAGGCGAAGCAGCCTGAAATGGTGCGGATCCCGCCATACCCGATAGACCGAGCACGAGGTCGAGCGTAAATAAAAGAAAGACTAGGATGGATATAACCAACCCAATCAAACACAATGCTTTGGGCATTAACCGACCTCGAAGGTACGCCGGAATCGTCCGCCAGAAAAGTTTTGATGCGATAGCACTTGCGTAGTATAGTTCAACTTCATGTCGTGTCACCTAGATAGCCTATATCTCCTGAATTAAGGTCCAATCTAGCCGCTGGACCATTCAGGAAATCCTAAAAACCCGCAAATTTGGCTCACCGAAGGAACTAGTTTCATGGTCAAGGATGCCTTCAGGGGCGAAATGCCGGTTGCGCCGGTGCACGCGTACTTCGACCATGCCGCGGTCGCGCCTCTCCCGTCCGCCGCAGCCGAGCGTCTGTGCTTTTTCGCTGAACAGGCCAGCCAGAGCGGTGACAAGCACTGGATGGATTGGTCAATGAAAGTCGCGAGACTTCGCACCTCAGCCGCTGAACTGTTGCGAGCTAGCGAACAGGAAGTTGCCCTTGTACCCAATACGACCCTGGGAATCAATCTAGTGGCTGAGGGGTTTCCCTGGAAAAGCGGCGATAATTTGGTGCTGCCAGACAACGAATTCCCTTCGAATTCGCTGCCATGGCGAAACTTGCAGCGACGCGGAGTGGAAGTGCGAACTCTGGCGGTTGCTGATTCCGGCGAAATCCGCGTCGAGCAACTTGCCGAGCTGATGGATGCTCGCACACGACTGGTGGCGGTCAGCTGGGTTGGGTTTGCGAGCGGCTATCGAATCGACTTGCCGCGACTTGCAGAAGCCGTGCATCGCCGAGGAGCGCTGCTATTCGTCGACGCTATTCAGGGTTTGGGAGCATTTCCAGTTGATGTTGGTGAAGCGGGCATCGACTTTCTCGCTGCCGACGGTCACAAATGGATGCTCGGACCCGAAGGCGCAGGGTTGCTGTATATCCGCGAGCCGCACCTCGATCTGCTCGAACCGAACCTGCTGGGGTGGAACAGTTTGGCGGACGGTGGTTTCGATCCAAAGTCGACGGTGATCAAGTCCAACGCAGCGCGGTACGAGGGCGGTTCCTACAACATGGCTGGCCTACTCGCGCTCGAAGCGAGCCTAGCGATGTTGCTTCGCTTCGGTGCCAATCAAACGGACAGTCCCATCGCTTCTGCGATCTTAGAAAACGTTGAATCGATCAGCCAGCAACTGAAGCGCCGCGGCTTCGAAGTACTGATTCCTGACGAACCGCATCGCAGCGGAATTCTTGGTGTGCGCTGGCCGGGTGGCGATTTCGTGGCAACTCGCAAACACTGCATCGCTCAGAATGTCATACTAAGCGTCCGCGCCGGTCGCATTCGCATTAGCACTCATGGCTACAACAACGCTGAAGATATCGACCGGCTTGTCACAGCGCTCACCGAAGCTCGAGAACTATTCACTGATTGATTTGTCGCCAATTGATTCATCATCGCTTGATTCACCTGCATAGAACGATTGCAACATGCCTGAGAAAGCTCGCATCGCTGTCTACACCGGCTCCTTCGATCCCGTTACGCTTGGGCACGTCAACGTAATCGAACGCGCCGCTAAGCTGTTCGATAAATTGATCGTCGGTATCGGAGTTAACGTAGAAAAGAAAGCGCTGTTCACACCGGAAGAGCGCGTCGAGCTGCTGCGGCGTGTGATGTCCCATGTTCCCAATGTCGACGTTCAAACCTTCGACGGATTGGCAGTTTCCTTCGTGCGAGAATGCGGCTCGCGCGTCATGGTCCGCGGAGTTCGCCCGCTCACCGATATCGCGGGTGAATTCACGATGATGATGGCCAACCGGCAGCTCGACGGCGCGATCGAGACCGTGTTCTTGATGGCTGACGAAGAATATTCGCACGTCTCGAGTTCGTTGATCAAACAGATCGTTTTACTAAGCACTGACGATAAACTCGCAAAGTTCGTTCCGCGCGAGATCATTGAAACGCTGCGGAAGAGAATGAGCGAACAGTGATTCGTCGTGTTTATAACGATCAGTTGTTTCTCGGCAACGCACACGACGCCCGCGATCTCCAGCTGCTTTACGAAAACGACATCGCAGCGGTGGTTGACTTAGCGATCAACGAACCGCCAGCACAGCTAGCACGCGAGATGATCTACTGCCGGTTTCCGTTGACCGACGGCAGCGGAAATTCGCACGCTCTGCTCGAACTAGCGATTCAAACGACCGTCATGCTAGTTGGGCAAGAACTGAAGACACTCGTCGCCTGCAGCGCCGGCATGAGTCGTTCGCCCTGCATTGCGGCGGCAGTCATCGCGATTGTAACTGGCGAGCCGTTGCAAGAGTGTTTGATCGGTGTCGTGAAGAACTCGCCTCACGACGTTTCACCACTGTTTCTCTCACAAGTCATCGAAGTTACCAACAAGTTCGACAACTCGAACGATGGACATCGCTAGATCCGCACCAAGATCTGTTCGCCTTCAACACGCACTTCGTAGCTGCCCGTCGCTTCGGTGGCGGGCATGGTGACGGCGTCACCGTTGCGCACGTCAAACTTCGCGCCGTGGCGAGGACAGACTAAACAGTGACCATCGAGTTCACCGTCGCCCAACGTACCGCCATCATGCGTGCAGATATCGTCGATGCAGTAGTATTCGCCATCGACGAGAGCGACCACGACAAAGCGTTCGTTGATCTCAATGCTCAGTTTACCGTCAGCGGGGATATCGGTCGTTTTGCAAACGACAATAAATTCGGACATGAAG
>JBGSOM010000124.1:0-100201 GCA_041739135.1 Pirellulaceae bacterium | reverse complement strand
ACTTCGCTCGGATGGCTCACTTTGCGAGTCCAAGACATGTCGCTGACGTGCAGCAAACCATCGATGCCCTGTTCCAGTTCGACGAACGCACCGTAGTTGGTGAGATTGCGAACCTTGCCAGTGACGACTGCATCCTCTGGGTACTTGTCCATGACAGTATCCCAAGGGTTGGCCACAGTCTGCTTGATACCAAGCGACAGTTGCTGACCGGCTGGGTCGACACCAAGAATCTTGACGTCGATCTCGTCGCCGATTTGAACCAGTTCGTTCGGATGATTGATCCGGCGAGTCCAGGACATTTCGCTGATGTGCACCAAGCCTTCGATGCCTGGTTCGAGCTTGATGAACGCACCGTAGCTCATCACGTTGACAACTTCGCCCTTGACGACTGTGCCGACTGGGTACTTCTCTTCGATGTTGTCCCACGGATTGCGTTGCTTTTGCTTCAGACCGAGAGCGATCTTCTGCTTTTCGCGATCGATCTGGAGAACCTTGACTTCGATCTCTTGATCGATCGAAACCATCTCGGTCGGATGACCAATACGTTCCCAGCTCATGTCGGTGATGTGCAGCAAACCATCGATACCACCGAGGTCGACGAACGCACCGAAGTCGGCGATGTTCTTGACCACACCCTTGCGGACTTGGCCAACTTCCAATTCGCCGAGCAGGTGTTCGCGATCTTCTTCGCGTTGCTTCTCAATTAGAGAGCGGCGGCTGACGACGATGTTGCGACGCGTTTCGTCAATCTTGAGCACTTCGCACTGAACGACGCGACCGATGTAGTCAGCGATGTCGTTCGGACGGCGAATGTCAACTTGGCTAGCTGGCAAGAAGACGTTCACGCCGATATCGACCAGCAAACCACCTTTGATTTTGCGAGTGACAGTACCGGTGACCACTTGGCCCTCGGCAACTTCGCTCATCATGCGTTCCCAATCCAGGATCTTCTCAGCCTTGCGTTTGCTAAGCGAGATCATGCCGTGGATGTCGTTCGCAGGACCGAGCGCGTCCTCCATCTCTTCGATCAGGACTTTGACCTGTTGACCCACTTGCGGTGGCTCTTCAGTCTCGTCCCATTCATTGATATTAATTGCACCTTCGCTCTTGAACCCGACGTCGATAACGACATACTCGCCGTTGACTTCGACGATTGTGCCCATCACGATTTGATTGACGTCAAAACTCTGGTTCAAATCCTCGAGGCCATCGAGGACTATGCCCTCCATTTCTTCTTCCGGCAGCAACATATCTAGTTGCGCCGACATGGAGTCATCTTCTAACGAGCGAATGAGATTACGGTTGACCATAAAGGACCTAGAAAAACCTTCCCCAGGAGATTGTCAGCCGTTCGGAAAACAGTAGTGGCTGACTCAGGGAGGCACCTAATAGAGGTTAAAGTTCGTTCCGTTTCGGTCCAGCCGCACTTGCGACCGGTAACGCCCGATCCAGACAATCTCCCCAAGTCTATCAACCCAGAAGACTTGCAGCAATGCCAGTGTTTACCCGTGGATCGACTGCTCGCAAACTCGAAAATGTCACCTTTGGATGCACTTGAGTGCCCAGCGGGACTCAGAAAACCTGACCTTAGACATTGGCAGCCCCTTGAGTGAGGCGGGCAAGGGAAGTTAGACAGAACCGAGCTCTACTAGATCCTGTATCTGCCAATTGCCTAACGCGCTTCGCAGTGTGATGCAGGGGTAGATAAAGCGACGGCTAATCAATCCGTGCTACACTAGAAGTCGCTCTTGTGGAGGAAATTTGAATGGCCGAAGCTTTGACTGTGTTTGGGGACGAACTGTGGAAGAAAATTGGAGAATCCATGGATCGGGTTGAACAACGCTTGCGAAAAACGATCGGCATTCTTGAGGCCTCAGCAGTACCTTTTGCAATAGTCGGCGGAAATGCGGTGCGTATCTGGGTGGCTCAGGTTGATCCCGGAGCAGTTCGCGCAACCAACGACGTCGATGTACTGATTCGCCCCGAAGATCTCGATGAAGTCAAACGGGTCATGGCAGATAGTGGCTTCCATTATCGAAAAGCGGCTGGTTTGGATATGTTTCTTGAAGACAAGGACCAATCTGTTCGCTACGCGATTCATGTTGTACTAGCGAATCAAATGGTGAAGAAAGGTGACTACGAAGCAAATCCAGATGTCGAGCCGTGTGAGTATGGCGATGGCATTCGAACGTTGCCTCTCGAGCGGCTGGTTAGGATGAAATTGAATTCGTTTCGGCTCAAGGATCGGGTACATGTTTTGGACATGATCGACGTGGGTCTGATCGACATAAGCTGGGTCGCGCGGTTTCCCCAACCGCTAGCTGAGCGGTTGAAGTCTCTCATCGAAAATCCCGACCAGTAAACCAAACTGAAGTGTGCGCCATCGAGAACTTGTTGCATCGCCACCAATTATGCCGCTCGAATCCGAACCGCTGATGGACAGTGCCCATTGGACAGTGTCCAATAACCCCGTCCTGTGATGAATGGAATTACAAGCGATGGAGATGGGCGATGCGAACGGTAACAGCGAGGAAGGTAGGAACCAAAGCGGAGAAGCCTAAGGCGAAGGTCAATCCCTTTCACCAGCGATTGGCAAGGCTGACGCACTACCAGGCTTGCCAACTGCTCGGAGTCGAAGGGAAGAAACTGATCCAAGCCGGCGCGATGCTCTACGAGATCGAGACAGAAACGCATGTCTACCTTGGAGGTGATCTTTATCGAGTCCGCGTTCCGCTCGCAGACGGCGATGCGGCCATCGTTTCCATTACGCTGAACAGCGGCCGGGAAAAGCAATTGCATGTCAACTGTGACCGATGCGATAAGCAGTGCGAGCACATTGGCGCCGCTTTCGCGCATCTGCTCGACGCCAAGTCTACGATGGGCTTGGCAGCGCCGCCCGATGAGACTGTTGCGCTTGAGAACTTGACTGAAGCAGAACTGGTCCAGCGGGCTCTCGCGGAACGCGAAAAACGAGCTGCTGAAGAAAAGATGCAGGTCCGGTCCGCTGATAAAACCAAGACTTGGACCGATTACATTGTGACCAGCACAAATTCTGGCAAGACCTACCGCGTCGCGCTGCGCGGTACAGAACTCGGTCAGTCGTATTGCAGTTGCCCCGACTTTCGCAGCAACCACCTGGGAACGTGTAAACACATCCTTCACACGTTGAAAAAAGTTCAGCAACGCTTTGGCGCTGCCAAGCTAAAGGTCGCTTACAAACGTAAAAACATCTCTGTGCGGGTCAGTTACCAACAGCCGCACGGTCTACTGTTCAATCTGCCCGGCGAAGTTCCTGACAAGCTCGCGGAAATTGTCGGAGATGGCGCAGTTGTTTCAACTGATGGTTGCACGATGATGAACAAGATTCAAGCCCTTGAACAAGCGGGCTTTGACGTTCACGTTTATCCCGACGCTGAAGAGTTCATTCAGCGAGCGCTCGTGCAGAAGAAGCTCAAGGGGACCTGCGATGCGATTCGTAAATCGCCCAAGACACATCCGCTGCGAGAAAAACTTCTAGCCGTCCCCCTGCTCCCCTATCAGCTCGACGGCATCGCGTTCGCTGTCGGCGCTGGTCGTGCAATTCTGGCCGACGATATGGGGCTTGGTAAAACGATTCAAGGGATCGGAGTCGCAGAACTGCTGGCGCGAGAAGTCGGCATCCGTCGCGTTCTCGTAGTGTGCCCAGCGTCGTTGAAAAGCCAATGGCGAAGCGAAGCTGAGAAGTTCTCCAACCGCACCTGCCAATTGGTGATGGGCAACGGCGAAGAACGCCGCGCGCTCTATCAATCCGATGCATTCTTCACGGTATGTAACTATGAACAGGTGATGCGCGACCTGACTGCGATTGAGAGTGTTGATTGGGATTTGATCATTCTTGACGAAGGGCAGCGCATTAAGAATTGGGAATCCAGGACCAGCCAAGTGATCCGTTGTTTGCGCAGTCAGTTTGCGCTCGTGCTATCAGGCACGCCACTGGAAAATCGCTTGGACGAGCTCTATACCGTGGTGCAATTCGTGGACGGTAGTCAGTTAGGACCGGCTTATCGATTTTTCCACAAGCATCGTGTGGTCGATGATCGTGGTCGGCCGGTCGGTTATCAAAAGCTCGATGAATTGCGAGCGGCGCTGAGTCCCATTTTGCTGCGGCGCACCCGAGCCGAAGTTGCTAAGCAGTTGCCGGATCGAACGGACGAGATTGTCCGCATCAGACCGACCGCTGAGCAACTTGAGATCAGTGACAGTCAACTTACCATCGCCGCACGAATCGCTGCTAAACCGTTTCTAACTGAGATGGACTTGCTGCGACTGCAAAAATCGTTGCTGCTCGCGCGCATGGCGGCTGACAGCACGTTCCTCATCGACAAGAAAGAGCCTGAGTTTAGTAGTAAACTCGAACGGCTTGGCGAACTGCTGCGCGATCTGATTGAAACGCCAGATCGCAAGATCATTCTGTTCAGCGAATGGCGCACGATGCTCGACCGCATCGAACTGCGACTCGATGCTCTGGGATGCGACTACGTGCGGCTCGACGGCCAAGTACCCCAGAAGCAGCGTGCCGGGATCGTCAAGCGATTTCAAGACAATCCTGACTGCCGCGTGATATTGATGACCAACGCGGGGAGCACCGGATTGAATCTGCAGAGTGCCAACACCGTGATCAATGTCGACCTGCCCTGGAATCCAGCGGTACTCGAACAACGGATCGCTCGGGCTCATCGCATGGGACAGAAGAATCCTGTGACTGTTTACAAATTGATCACCGAAGAGACCATCGAAGAACGCCTGCTCGAAACGCTTGAATCGAAACAGGATCTAGCAGACGCTGCGCTCGACATGGATTCCGAAGTGAATGAGTTGACGATGAAAACCGGCATTGCCAACATCCGTCAGAGACTCGAAAAGATATTGCTGCCGAGTCGTCCAGCAGCGACGGATGAAAGTCAAAAGCGAGCCGTCGAAGCTCAAGTGGAATCGCTTCAGCAACGTCGCGAGCGTGTTTCGGCTGCTAGCGGTCAGTTACTTAGTGCCGCGTTGCAGTTGGTCGGTGAGTTGGTGACGACGCAAGGTGCGCCCAAGCCCTCGAGCGAAACCGTCAATGCCTTGACCAGCAGCTTGACTGAATGTGTTCAACGTGACGCCGCTGGCCGCCCTCAACTGACGATTAGTTTGCCGGATGACGGCGCGCTCCGCGGGTTGGCAGAAACTTTGGCGGCGCTGCTTGCGCGGAAGTGAAGTTGTTTTATCGGAGGAGCGGCGCGCAGAGGAAATGCCGTAACGGCGCTTTGCTTGTTACGGCCTACTAAGAGCATTACATGAATTAATGACTTCAGATGCCGTCAACGAGCTGGACGACGAACGCGGTTTGATAACCACCGACCGGAGTGGCTGACAGGATGTAGTATTTCTTCAAGACAAGGTTAACTGTCACCTCCACGCTGGCGGTATCAGCGGGTGCGTCGGTTGAGGAAAGGTCAGTGAAGCTCGCTTCTAAATTGAACCGCCCGTTTAGCGGCCCATCGGTAAGCGATAATTTTGCCTGCGCACTCAAAGTACGACGAGCCTCGGTAGTTGTTGCCGAGCCTTCGATGCGGCTTAGTGCTTCACCATCCGTAACGTCGCATCGCCCGAGCACTTGCATCTTGAGCTTCATGTTCGCAAATCCAAGTTCCGCGAGTTTTTCAATCGATTTCTTCAACTCTGGGTCAGGTTCAATCGGATTGCGGCTGTCTTCGCTTGGGTCGTTGCTCAGCCATAGCACGCGAACTGCAAAAGACTCAGCCTGACGTTTCTGACCTTTTTTCGAATCCGCCAGTTGCTGTATCTGTTCGATGATTTTGGTTGCGCGGCTCACTTCATCTTTGGGGCCCTTGATCATGCCTATACCAAGTTCCTGATCAAAAGCGATGCTAATGCCCGATGAATCTGCGATCTGTTTTACGAGTTCTCCGCCGCCGAGTTGTCGAAGTGCATCCGTTTCGTAGATCGAGGTAACCTCATTATCCGGTGCCGCCGTGTCAATCTTTTTGATGTAAGCCTTGATCTTCTGAAGATTGTCGTCCTGCGCTGAAACAACCAACGCATTCAATCGCGGATCAGCAGCGATCTTGCCTTCAACGCCTAGATCCTTGAGCATCTTTTCCGCGGCGATAGACTTCAAATACTTTAAATGAATTATTTCAACGATTGCGGGCGGTTGTTCGGTAGCAACTTGAGCTTGGGCGGTCGAGCAAACAACGAGTAGCAGAAGTGTGGCCATTATTCGCATGATTTCTTTTTCCTTTTAACGCTTGCTGGCAGTATTGATAGTTGGAAGCACTACATAAATTTCAAAATCAACATCGTCGGAAAGTTGGGAGGTAAGGTAACCAGGCCCCGCAATCACTGATTCCGCGACTGGCGATTTTGCGTTTTCAGAAGAGTCGGTTGCGGGATCATTGAGCTCTAACGACGGAGTATCTTTCTCTAAGCTGTCCAGCGGACGGCTGGCGACGGTTACTTTGGAATCTTGCTGACGCAATCCGTCAGGTGCAACAAGCCAACAAGATCCTGCTACTGCAAGCAACAGCCCTGCCGCAATCGCTAGAACTGGTTGCCAAGATTTGTGTCTTTGAACGGTAACCTGCTTTGTTGCGTCCTGCGATGCAATCTCGCGCAGCACACCTTCGGCCCACTCAGGTCGAAAGTGAACTTGTTGATGGGCTGCGAGCAAGTTGCGATCTATCGCGTTGTCGAGTTCATCGAACTGTTCGTTTGTTTTTTTCACGTTTCGCGACCCTCATTCTGCATTCCACTCTCTGAGGCGGTTTCTGGTGGCTGCAACATCTTTCGCATTCGTGCTCTCGCCACCGATAAGCTTGACCGAACTGCCTCGGGGGTAATCTGCAGCACTTCGGCGGTTTCAGTTATGGATAGCTCTTCGCATGCGATCAAATGCAAAACCGATCGTTGTCTTTCGGGGAGTGTTCGCATCGCTCCCACCGTCAAAGCAACTTGTTCTGCCTGTGCAATCCGTTCGAGCGGCTCGAGTTCATCGCGCACAATTTCGGTTTCCGGTAGTGCTTCAACGGTTCGTTTCAGCTTAGCTCTGCACCAGTCTCGCCACATATTCTCTACGACTCGCAGCAACCAGATCTTCAATGCCAATGGTTCGTTGATACTCCCGCTCGCCCTTACAGCACGCAGCATGGCTTCCTGAGCCAAATCTTCCGCCAGATGTTGATCACCACTAAGATGCAGCGCAAATCGATAAACTCTTAGCAGGTGATCCGGCAATTGATCATGCACGGTCGGTTGTTTTCCATTCGATCCAGGTCCACTGCGTACCTTCTAAAGACGTCTACAGTAGCCAAACGTCAAACGAATTTTGTAAATTAGAGGGAATTCCGAGCTCACGCGACCATCGGCGGACTGAAACTCTCTGAAGCCTGCAGTGCGTGCGAGCGGGAATTGACGGGATTCGGCGACGAACGCCACCCCCACTAGACGCAGAGCATTGGAAACGCGAACGAGTTAGCTAAGCAGTTAAACTCGAGGCGGCTTTCCAGTGAAGAAACCGAGTCAGCAGTTGGATGCCGGGTTCCGTGAGAAAACTCTCTGGATGGAACTGCCAACCTTCGATGGGAAGCTCACGATGGCGCACGCCCATGATCTGCCGTCCCGCTGGGCTGTCGACCCAAGCGGAAACTTCGAGGCAATCTGGCAAGCTGCTCGGCTCAATGACCAACGAATGGTAGCGAGTCGCAACGAAAGGGTTCGGCAAGCCTTCGAAGAAACCGCAATTGTCATGCGAGATGCGATCGGTCTTGCCATGCATCAGTTCTGGCGCGCGAACAATCTTACCGCCGAGTGCTTGGCCAATCGATTGATGACCGAGGCAAACTCCCAAGATCGGAAACTCACCCGCCAACTGTTCGACGATCGGCACACTCACGCCCGCTTCTGATGGTGAGCACGGTCCTGGTGAAATCAGGATCCGATCCGGTTTGAGCTGGCGAATTTCGTCGATCGTGATCTTGTTGTTGCGAATGACGCGAATGTCGACCTGCGGGTCGATCTCACCAAGTCGCTGGACCAAGTTGTAAGTAAAGGAATCGTAATTGTCCAAAACCAGAATCATAGTGCGCTCGCGTGTGTAGATCGTTGCCACAGCGACTATTGTAAACACGCAGACCGATTCGACCAATCGTCCATGTTGTTTGGTCAGTCTCAGCGCACGTTACTCTGGATCTGGCGGCAGAAACGCAACCTGCTCATAAGCATCCACCAAGCTCGAGTTGCATTCGATCTTTTCGAACCTTCATGTCTGAATTAAAAACTTGGCAGCGTTTGCCGCGAAGTTGGGCGCCAACAGCCACCGTAGCATTTGTCGCTATGCGGCTATGGTTGACAGTCGATTCCGGCATGGAATAAACCGCGCCGTCCACGAACTCGCGTTTGATCGGCGAGATCAGTTCACCGCTGAGGTACTCTGTGATAGTGATTGGTTGTTTTTGTCTTGCTGAAATCATGATTCGATTTTAGCCGCAACCGCCGGTGTGGAAAGTGATCGCATTAGCCGCAGTTCTTTAGCACTGGTTCGCGATTCACACGGGTTCACAAGGCGATAACCGGACGCTAGCGCGTTCCGGCTGATATCATAACTTTAAGAATCCGATGCAATTCGCTCGTGAATCGGATACTCTAATTGTCATCTTTTCAGCGTCGGTGTGCGGCCCGTTTCGGCAGTATAAAAAAGGGTGAATGGATATGGCTAAGCAATCGCATTTCCGTATTTCGACCATCGGTCTGGCGGTTACGTTGGGCGTGCTGTTCTTGAATGGTGATCTACTGAAGTTAGCTTGCGCGCAAGAGACCGCATCAACCTCGAATCAACCCAGGCTTGGCGAGCCAGATGCAAAGTCGTTAACGCTGAAAGGTGTCGTTGTTCGCAAAGAGGGCGACGAGCCTGTCGATGGTGCGACTGTCCAGATTCAGAATACTTATGCCGAAATTGATGTGACGTTAGAGACCGATGCACAGGGGAGATTTGAAACAACGGTGCGCATGGAGGAAGGACGACTGCTGCAGCAATTACAGATCGTGGCAACTGCGGAGAATGGCTCGCTGATCGGTTGCTATCGACCGAGTGCCGAAGCCAATAGCGACAACACGATCAAGATTGTCGTCGAGCCTTCAGTTTCGGCGCGGGTGAAAGTCACCGATGCGGCGGGCAAGCCCATCGAAGGAGCCAATGTGGCGCTGCAGTTGGCTTTTCCTTGCACACTTGGTCCAGTGCTGACCAATGCGGATGGCGTTGTCGAAGGCAAAGTGCCTGCATCCGAAAAGATCTTAGCTGTTGTCGCCTGGAAGGATCACGCAGGACTGGATTACCAACTGTACACGCTGCCGCGCGGGCAGGATCAAGATCGACTCACTGAGCCTCCCAAGTTCCCAATCGATTCGGGTGAATCGCTGGTACTCGACGGTGCTTCACCACTCACCGCGCGTATCGTAGACACGATGGACAAGCCTATTCCTGGAATGGGCGCGTATGTCTGGCTGATGCGAAAGGAAGGGCGAGCCGAGCAGTTGAACTTGAGCTTCTTTTCCGATGCGTTCACGGAAGGCGCGAATGAAGATGGCAATGTGGTCTTCAATTGGTTTCCCGCTTGGCAAAAAACACCTACGACTATCTGGCCGATGGTAGTTAAATCATCGGCTAAAGGTTTTGTACATCAGCGCGGAGAATTCGATCCCATCGCGCAAGATGGCTCGTTGAAGATCGTGCTTGAGCGGCTGGTGCCGATTCGGGGCACGGTCACGTTCCCCGATGGCAAGCCCGCAGCAGGGATCACTGTTGGAGCAAGTGGGGCTGGATATACCTGGGATGGCTTTCGAGGATCGGCAACGACCGATGAAGCTGGGAAGTATGAAATTCTAGCGACTCCCAACCAGATCTACATGCTGTACATTCCGGACAATCAATGGTCTGCGGCTGTGCAATCCGGCTTTGCTGTGTTGCCAAACAAAGAAGTTGAGCCCCACGATTTCGTGCTTCGGCCGGCAACGCGAGTGTTTGGACGTGTGCTGGATAAAGCAACGCAAGAACCTCAATCAGAGCAGTTCCTTTACTTCACTCAGCAAGGGATCCCTCTGGATCAAATCGGAAAGGATATCCTGCCCAACCCAGAGAAGTCGCGGACCTGGGTTTGCCCGCTATGGCAGCAGAATGCTCGTACAGCCGAAGATGGCAAGTTTGAGTTCTATTGCGGTCCCGGCGAATACAACCTGTTTATGCAAGGTAAAGAGTCGATCAAGTTAACCATCGCGGATGAAAAGGAAAAGCAAGTTGATCTGCCTATCGAAGTTGACTCGTTGAAGCTGCTTACTGGGTTGACGGTGGACAGCGGATCAAAGAAGCCGGTCGGTGGCGCGAGGGTCGAAGTCGTTTCGCGAGTGCTCACGCGACATAACGAATGGAAAGCGAGTTCGACTGCGGATGGCAAGTTTCAACTGAAGGTCTTCAAAGAGACATCCTACGTGCATGCGGTCAGTCCCGATGGGACGCTTGGCAACATTGCAGAAGTCGACGTAGATCGGACTACCATGGTTCTATCGCTTGTCGAGCTGGGAAGTGCACGCGGGAAACTGATGAATCAGGATGGGTCGCAAGTTTCCGCTGGCACGAAGGTCTTGTACGGTGTAACGATTGAAGACTCCAAGTCGCGACTCTCTACGAACCGCTTCGGCAAAGTCGTGACGACGGATAAAAACGGCGAGTTCACACTTACGCAATTAGTGCCCGGCTGGAAGTACGAATGCACGCTCTTCGACAACCCCGGTGGCTATATCTTAAACGTGGCTAGCGTGACGGTTGAGCCGGGCGAAACGAAGCAGTTGGGTGAACTGAAAACGCCTGAAGAACCCAAGCCTTACGTTCCGCCGACGTTGGAAGATCGGACTCGCGATGCATTCAATGTTGCTGGGACGCCGCTTGAGCGATTCGAAAAAGCCAAGGCTCTCGTCAAGCAACTGAATCAGAACTTACTGATCGTTCTTGCTAATCCCGAAGACGAACGCACGAAGTCACTCATGCAGTTGCGATACGAGGGCCAAGAGTTTCGGTCCTATGTCGATGACTTTCGGTTCATGGCAATCTCTACGGCCAACGACAAATTGGAGGCCGCCCAGTCGCTTGCTAAAGCACTCGATGACTCATTGGAATCTGAAAACGCATTCGTGCTGGTGGTAGTGGATCGAGAGGGCAAAGTCACGGGCAAGCTAACGAGTGAGCAGATTTGCGACGGAGAATCGCTCTCGACGGAACGCTTGTTGGCTGAGCTTGACAAGTACAAGACGAAGCCGCTGGATGCTCGCGAGTTGTTGCAAAAAGCTTATGACCAGGCAGAGCGCGAGGACAAGCGTGTCTTCCTACAAGAGACCGCAACGTGGTGTGGTCCGTGCCAGATGCTAAGTCGTTTGCTGCTGGAAAATCGCCAGTGGGAAAAGGATTACGTCTGGGTCAAGATGGATCATCGTTGGACCGGCGCGATGGAGATCATGAAGGAGCTGCGCGGCGAAGCAGAGGGCGGGATACCTTGGATGGTTATCCTCGACGCGCAGGGCAACAAGCTGGCTACTTCGAACTTGCCCAAGTCGGGTTCGAATATTGGATTCCCCTCCGAGCCCGAGGGACAAGTTCACTTTGCCAACATGCTGAAAGAAACTCGCCAAAGGATGACGGATCAGGAGATCGACGATTTGATTAGTGCAGCGGCGAAGCAGTAGCGAACTTTTCTCTCTTACTTGGTATAGCGTTACAACGCTTGGGTTACTTTGAACAACGCATTCAAATCACAAATCGTTGTGGATCGAGCATCCAGCGAGTCGGATCTAGCAACCGTAAAGCAGATCTATCGAGCAAACAAAAAGACATTGGGATTCCTACCAAGCGGCGCTTTTGGTGAACGGTTTGCGGCAAAAGAAATTGCTATTGCGAGATCTCAATCAGATGTTTTGGGATATGCGCTCTTCACAACGAATCAAGCTGGCGAATTGCGCATCGCTCACCTTGCAGTCGACCTACATTTTCGAGGGCAAAGGGTTGCGGAGAAGATTGTTGATTACCTAAAAGCTGAGTTCGCGAATCTTGCCAGGATCCGATTGAATTGTCGCGCAGACTTTCCGGCTTCAAGAATGTGGCAGAGACTTGGCTTCAAGGCAATTGATCGCATAGACGGGAAACTAGCTGGAGGAAGTGAGTTAATTGTTTATCATTATCGACTCAATGATATGCCGTTGTTTGGACAAGTCGTAGATGAAGCGAAAGCTGCACTGATTGTGTGCGACGCAAATGTTTGCATCGACATCAAGTACCCAACACGACAACGCCACGAAGCATCGTGTGGACTTTGTGCCGACTGGTTACGCCAGGAACTTCAGCTCGCTACGACGGAAGAGGTATATAACGACATTGCGAGACAAGATGAGCCACTTCGCAGTGAAATGCTAACTGAAGTAAAGAAGAACTGGCGTATCTTAGCCCCAGCACAGGAAGATGTGGAGCAGCAAAGAAAACTGATTCGTGAACTGCTTGGTCCTCCCACCAGAGACGATGATGCATCGGACCAGAGTCATCTAGCAATCGCTGCGGCTGCAAATGCTGCAGCCTTTGTTACGTTTGATAAAGACTTGCTGAAACGAGCACCTGACATTCTCGGAAAAATAGGTCTTCGGGTTCAAAAACCTTCCGCTGTGATCACCGAATTTGATTCTGTCGTTCGCTCTAGCCTTTATCAATATCGCGACTTGCGGAAATCCGGTGTCGAACGATGCCGGGTGAAATCGGTGAAGGAGATTGAGATTGAGCAGTTCATTGAGTTTAGCCGAGGCGAAAATGAGAAGCAGTTCGCATCGTTCCTGGATGGCGTTCTAAGCCTTCCGAAGCGATGGGAGCTTTATCAAGTGATCGATTCTGCAAATCGATCCATGTCTATCACGGTTGCCACGCAGGAGAATGATCAAACAACAGCGATCACGCACTTGAGAGTCGCTCGACGTTTGTCCGGAACTCGACTTGGAAACAGCTTGAACGAGTACATAGCGCACATGCCATTGGGTCTTCAGCGAAACCGGCCATCTTCGATGTTGACGAGGATAGACGACGCATGCCTCAGCCCTGAAATGGTAAGCGCATGTTTGAGGAGAGGATTCTTCGCAGCAAGTGGTAAACTCTGGCGTGTCAGCCTGAGTGGGTTTTGGACGCAACAAGATTTAGTGGATCAGTTGCTGGTTCTTTCGCAAAGTTTTGCGATGCCTGCTTCGATTTGCAATCGCCTTACAGCAATGGCAATTGCCGCAAGCGGGCCAGGGAACGAGTCGGTAGCTCTTGACCTGGAAAGGTCGATTTTTCCTGGAAAGCTCTGTTTTGGTGGCCTGCCTAGTTATGTGATTCCGATTCGTCCAGAATGGGCGCAGGAGCTGTTTGACTTCCGCCTTTGGGATAGACCATTGTTCTCACCAGACACGCAACTGCTAATCAACCCGGATTCTGTGTACTACAAACGTCCGAGGAACAGCCCAAATACGAATGGGGCGAGAATTCTCTGGTACGTGAGTGGCGACGCGAAAAAAGGGGGGAATCGTATTCGCGCTTGTTCGCTTATGACCAAAGGTGTCAGTAGCACCGTCAAAGATCTCTTTCGCGAATACGAGTGACTTGGTGTATTCGAGTGGCGACACCTGATGGAGCACTTCAAGGCTGCAAACGCCGCAGCGTTTGCAGTTGAATTCACCAACACCGAGCTATTCTCCCATCCCATCCCGCTGGACACTGCAAATGCGATTCTGCTACAGCAGGGCATGAAGAAGCCGCAGATCTTCGCATCTTCAGTCAGAATTCCAGATGACGGTTTTAGGGCGATTTACCAGCAAGCAACCATAGAGCACTAAACCATGCTTTTCCTTTCAATCCATCCCCAGTTCGCGCGATCCATTCTTGATGGACGCAAGACTGTTGAATTGCGCAAGCGCCGCCCGCGTGCGGAAGTCGGTACCCAAGTAGTCATCTATGCAACGACTCCTACGTGCGAAGTTGTAGCAACCGCAACTGTCGCGAAAATAGAATCAAGTCCTCCGAGCAAACTGTGGAGCGATGTTCGGAAGTTCGCGGATGTCGAAAAGAGAGCATTTGATGCCTATTTCCTTAACTGCCAATTGGCAGTCGGGATACACCTCTCCGATGTCCATGTTCTGAAGAACCCAATCCCGCTAAGTGAACTTCGCCGTCTGTGGGATAATTTCCACCCACCACAACAGTTTCGCTACCTCACCCAAACTCAGCAGCAATTCATCCACAGCCAGACAACATAGTCACTCGCAAGCGGCAAGAGATTTTCGCAATGTGCGGTTGGTTCAATGCGAAACGCTTAGTTGGTTGCTGAGAGTTGCTGTCGTTCATCCGAGCAAACAGATCGAATGTCTGACACTTAAATGGTAAGCATCGGAGCGCAGCGACCAGCTAGATTACGCACTGAGTCGTTGCGAAGAAGTCGATTCGGCCGACTCATCGGCTTCGTCCTCGGACTGAGCAAACTCATGTGCTTCGTCGATCAGGTCGCTGAGTCGACGGGAGGCTTGTTCGTAAGCTTGAGATAGAGCGTGAACGGCGGCCATCTTTTCATCGAGTTCGGTTTGCAGATCTTGAGTTAACTGCTTCAACTCGGCTTGGCATCGCAGCACCTCGGCTGGTATTGCCAATTCGACGGCTCGGCCTTTTGCTTGCATACCCAGACGGATTACTGCCCAACTCATCACACCCAAAGCGACAACAAGGATGGGCAATTGCAGCGATTCCAACATACGTAGGGCTTTCCGAAATGAGACCGCGACAAAACTCTCGGGCACAAGCGCTAGCATCGACTCGGTAGCAACCGACAGTGAACTGCAACACTCCGAAGCTTCGAAGCGTCCTTTGCTAGCGTTCACTTATGCGGATTCTCTCGACCCTAGGGATCAGCGAGTTCTGCAAGCACACCAATGCTCTTGTACCTAAGTTGGCTTTTGCGGTAATTTGCGTTGACTTTGCCAGCCACCCGCAACGGAAGGCCAGCCACCCGCAACGGAAGTCATCATGCCTCGAGTTCTTGTTTCTGCCTCCTTTGACGAAAGCCTGCTTGCGCGACAGACTCCGCAGGCATTAGGGCGTTGGGGCGATTACCAATTTCTGTTCGAGCCAGATGGCCAGCCGGTGGATGCTTGGTTGGTTTATGACGACCTCAAGCAACCCCTGACACAAGTCTGTCCACCCGCCAATACATTGTTGATCACCGGCGAACCCGCTTCACTGCGTCAATACCGTAGCCGTTACACGAGTCAGTTTGGGCAAGTTTGGTCTTCGCATACCAATATTCAGCATCCACACGTGACGCTTCGCAATGAAGCTCAACATTGGCATTATGGATTGCGGAGCGGTTCGGCCCACGGTCGTTCGCTCAACTTTGACGACTTGCAATCGCTTGCTCGCCCAGCCAAGCCGAAGTTGCTGAGTGTGTTGTGCAGTGCGAAAGCGATTACCGCCGACCATCGTCGTCGCCTTGACTTTGTGCAGTATCTACAAGCCGAATTGGGCGATCAGATCGACGTGTTCGGCAGTGGCATTTGCCCAGTGGCTGATAAGTCGGACGCGATTTGGCCTTACAAGTACACAATCGTGCTCGAAAATGACCACAGCGATCATTTCATGACTGAGAAGTTGCCGGATGCGTATCTCGGTTGGAGCTATCCGATCTACTTTGGCGGCCGCGAAGCCTATCATCGTTTCCCCGAAGGCAGCTTTACGGCGATCGACATCTATCAGCCCGAGCAAGCGTTAAATGTGATACGCAATGTAATCGCCAGCGATACGTATGAGCATGCGATAGATCGGATCGCTGAAGCGCGTAACAGCGTGCTGACAAAGCACAACTTATTTGCCATGGTCGTCGATTACTTGCGAGTCAACTTGGTGAAGCAACGGGCGGCTTCAGTGACGTTACTCCCAAAGTCGCATCGCGCGAGTCTTGTCGTCCAGCAGCTCAAACGCACTTTGATTCGACGCGCAGCTTGATTCAGTCCGTCTGCAAATGAGCCTGAGGCGCTAGCCGATCTTTGCTTAATCGCTATGTACAAAACTTGAAAAAGAGAATCGGCTAGTGCCATTGGGCTAGCGCCTCAGGCTCATGAATGCAGGTTTGCAGTGGAAAGTGAAAAATGATTGTCACTCGCATGGACGGTGGACTCGGCAACCAGATGTTCCAATATGCATTTGGGTTGTATCTTGCAACTAGACACGGAACGCAACTGGCTCTCGATCTTGCTTCTTTCCTAAGCCGTCCGCAGCATGGTTATATGCTTGATCGTTTTCAAATCGCCGCGCGGCCGCTGTGCGAACCACTGAATCAGAAGATCCCGAAACGCTATCGCAGTCCATCGTCGAATGAACCCAGCGCTTGGCTGCCGGACTGGCTGAATTCGAATGTGCTGAGACGCGTCAAGGAACGCCCGTTTGGGTTTGATGAGAAATACTTGAAGGCTCAAGATAACAGTTACTTAGTCGGATACTGGCAGAGTGAAAAGTTCTTTCCTGGCATGCGCGGCGAACTGTTAAAGCAATTCACACCGATCGAAAACCTCAGTGGCGAGAGTTTGCGAGTCATCGATAGCATGCAGGGTGCGCCGAGTGTTTCGATGCACATTCGTCGCGGCGACTACATCAACAACCCAACAACCGCTGGCATCTACGAGCAACTGAGCCTTGATTATTACCGATCGTGTTTAGAGCGATTTGCACGGCGGCATAATGATGTCCAAGTGTTTGTTTTCTCCAATGATCTCGCGTGGTGTCATACGCAATTGCAGTTGCGTTTTCCAACCCGCTTCGTCGATCACACCGATCAACACAACGCTCATGAAGATCTGGTAATGATGAGCCACGCGAAGGGCAATGTGATAGCTAATAGCACCTTCAGTTGGTGGGCAGCTTACTTGAATGATCGAAGCGATCGAATGACTTTCGCACCTCAGCGTTGGTTTCGGTCTGGAACACTTGATGGCAAGCACCTCCCCTGCCCTGCTTGGCAGCTAATCGATTCAACGGACTCAGCACTCGGGAGAGTTGCATGATGCACGAGCCACTCGTCTCAGTTGTAATGCCTGTCTACAACGCTGGGCATTTTCTTTCCGACGCAGTTAACAGTATTTGTGATCAGAGCTTTCGCGATTGGGAAATGATCTGCGTGGACGATGGCAGCACCGATGGGAGCGGACGAGTGCTCGATCGTTTTGCGGAGCGGGACACAAGAATCAAGGTCGTTCATCAGTCGAATACGGGCATTGTCGGGGCACTCAACCACGGCTGTGAGCTTGCGCGCGGGCCGTTGATCTGCCGCATGGACAGCGATGATGTAGCGTTACCGGAACGCATGGAACAGCAGATCGCGTTTTTGCGAAATTCGCCAAATTGTGTCGCAGTCGGAGGAGCGATTCTTGAGATCGATGTCGATGGCGATCCGCTTTGCTACAGCCAGCTAGCGACCAGCCACGCAGAAATCGAAAACAATTTGTTGCATCGGAGAACGGGGCTTTTTCATCCGACGACGATGATTCGCACCGAAGCGTTTCGTGCTGCCGGCGGTTACCGAGCCGAGTACCAGTGGGTCGAAGATCACGACCTATGGTTGCGGCTCGCGCGGCGCGGGCAACTGGCCAATCTCGGCGAAGTCGTGCTCTGTTATCGACAGCATGCCAGCAGCGTGTGTTGGCAACGCAGTGCCCAACAACGCGAACTGATGAATCAGTTGCTTGAGGAAGCGTACTCGAACCGCAATCTTGCTCTTCCAGAGCAACTACTGCACGTCAGCGTCGCAAAGCGTGCGGCTGCTGGTCCGGGCAAATGGGCGCGAGCTGCGGCTAAGGGCGGGTTCGCGCGCAGTGTCGCGAAGCATTTGAGGCAGCTTGCGCGAAATCCCGAAACCTCGCGAAGTTATTTACTGCGCATGACCATCGAATCAACGTTGCGCCTCTGCACCGGCTTTCCGAGGCGAATGTTCAGCCAAGGGACGGTACAGGTTCCTCGCTTCAGCGTGCGAGAGGCTGCATAAAATCACTTTACCTCCTCGAAAGCCGCCAATCGTAACGTAGTTCTAAGCCAGTGGTGGCGACTTTCAGTCGCCAATCTACGACACGTCGACTCAAAATCGACGCCACGCGAAGAAAACGACACTTAAATGACACTTATTGACCGCAGATTCCTAAGGGTGTCAGGCTGGTTGATGATATTGAGCGATTCGCGACTCGCCTCTATACTTACGGGCTTCGAAACTGAGATCTAGCAACAACTTAAGCCAATTCAGTCAATCACAGTCAGCCATTTAGACTGAACCACCTAGGGTGGTTTGAGGGAACGGAACGATGAAAAGCGAACGCCGACATGACCTTCAAAGTAACGAACTTGCCCAAACTTTGGGAACTGGCATCGAAAAGGTGCAACCGTTCGTGCAATACATCGTCGGTGGCCTAGTGGTCGCGGCACTATTGGCCGTTAGCTGGGGAGTCTACAGCAGCTTCGCTCGGAAAAACGCCGCTGCGGCTTGGACTGAATACTACTTCACCTTGAACACCGGTGACGCTGAAGCTTTTAAGCTGATCGCCGATAAACACCCTGGCAGTGCCGCGTCCATCTGGGCTTTGCAAACCGCTGGAGACGAATATCTAGCCGACGGCATCGACGCGTTGTATCGCGACCGAACCCAAGGCACCGAACTGATTAAGAACGCGATCAAGAGTTTTGAAGATGTCGGCAGCTCCACGCAGTCCGAAGACTTGCGGACTCGCGCGAAGCTTGGTCTGGCTCAGGCTCACGAAGCATTAGGTGATATCGATAAAGCCAAAACGCTTTACCAAGAAGTTGCATCGGCCGCGCTCCAGCCCGCGATCACAACTGTTGCTACCAATCGCATCGCTTTCCTGAACAGCCAAGCTGGCAAGGAATTCTACGCTTGGTTTGAAAATCTGAAGCCCGCTCTAGCAACTCCACCCCAAATGCCTGGCGACTTAAGCGTACCGCCGACATCGCCGAATCTGAAATTCGATGCTCCGCCAATCGATACTTCGAAGTTAGAGTTGCCCGAAGCGCAGCCAACGACACCTGCGCCACCGACTCCAGCACCAACCGGCGCGGATGGCAAGGCGATTGAATTGCCTCCAGCAACACCAGCACAAGAACCAAAGCCAGAAGTGCCAGCTACAGAAGTGCCAGCTACTGCACCGAGCACCGAACCTGCAGCAAGTACCGAGACACCTGCCGCGGAGTCAACTCCTGAATCCGCTGCGCCCTCCGAAGCTACTCCGGCAACCGATTCGCCTGCGCCTCCGAAATAACTTAACCATCTATTGCGACCTCGTGTGACTGAACTACTACCGACAACTTTGTTTCAACATACCGTCACTGAACCCGAGCATGGTGCTCGAATCGACGCCGTGCTCGCCCTTTTGCTCAACAGTTACAGTCGCGTGTTCTTGCGCAAGGTGGTGCAGGAACAGCACGCGCGCGTCGACGGCGAAGTTGTAAAGCCAAGCTTTCGCGTTCGCGCCGGCCAACAGATCGAAGTCGATTTGCCGCCTCCGCCAGTCGACGGCCCAGTTCCCGAAGACATCCCGCTGAACGTGATCTTCGAGGACGAGTCCTTGCTTGCGATCGACAAGCCACCCGGTATGGTTGTGCATCCAGCCAAAGGGCATTGGAGCGGCACGCTCGCCAGCGCGCTCGCTCATCGCTTTCAACAATTAAGTGACGTTGGTGGTCCAACGCGGCCAGGCATTGTGCATCGGCTGGATCGCGATACGAGCGGCGTGATCTTGATCGCCAAGAGCAACGGAGTGCATCTGAAGTTAGCTGAACAATTCGAATCGCGCGAAGTACACAAAGAGTATCTCGCCGTTGTCGTTGGCCGCATCCAATTAGACCGCGACGTCATTCGATTGCCCATCGGTCCGCATCCCTATCAACGCGACAAGATGGCGGTGCGACGCGATCATCCGGAGAGCCGCGAATCGGAAACGCACTTCGAAGTGATGCGTCGCTTTGACGGCATGACGGTCGTAAAAGTCCTACCAAAAACAGGCCGTACACATCAGATCCGTGTGCACATGTCCCACAATGGAACGGGTGTACTGTGCGATCGACTCTATTCAGGTCATGCTCGAATCACTCGTGGCGAACTGCTTCGCCGACGCGCGCTGCGTCAACCGCCTCAACCCGGCGATGACGAGGTGGTTCTGGAACGCCAAGCCCTCCATGCTCGCCGAATTGAATTTACGCATCCTGTGACTGACCAACGCATCACGCTCGAAAGTCCCATCCCGGCGGACATTCAACGCGTGATAGACATCCTGCAATCCGCAGTAAGCTAGTGCTTCGTTCCAATTGCATTTTAGAGTTAGTCGTTTCTGCTGGAACGAAGCACTAGTAACTGATCCTGCACGCGGAGTGTATTCCATCCGTGGTCGTAGTTTGTGCTAGATCGCAACGGAAGCCTGACCACGGATGGCATGGCGGTCCCACGGATAAAGGCTGAGGCAGCACGGGTTAATGCGACTGTATTAGCGATTCTTTGGCTAGTGTTGGATTTAGAGTTGGTCGCTTCTGGGTGGCACGCCCTTCGCAAAGCCTCAGAGCGTGTCACACTAAAAATCAATTGGAACGAAGCACTAGTAGTGTGCAAGGCAGTCATCACAAACTAGTTATCACGCTCCATTGTGATGGCTACACCTCGCATCGCGTGGCCATCCAAGCACGCACATCAATCGGCTGAGCGAAAAGCAGATGCGGGTCGCCCGCTAGCTCTACTGATAGCGGATCACACATTGTGTTTTTGCTCACGGTCCACGTTGCCATAGATAGCTTCCATGGTTCATGATCGATCTCTCCTCGGTACAGTCGACCCTTGCGATCAGCACTGTACAAACAATAGCGCGCGGTAAGCCAATGCTCGAGCGTTCCTGGGCCCGCGCGAAACGACTCGCCAACGGCCCTGTAATTCGCTTCAAACTTGGCCGGCAACTCGCCCCGATGTGTGCGTTCGCTTCGATAGTCGATGCCCGTGTCTTCACGTTTCGTGAATGCCATACGAGCATCCATGTAAGGTAAATTGAACGTGGTTCGAGCCGCACGAACTGCTATTCGACTAGCTGCATCAAGCGAGAAAAACCAAACATCGGGCTTTCCATCGAAAGTTACATAGGTGCGAACATTCAGCTCCAAGAAACGACTCACGCCGAGCACCGCTGGGCAGCATCGCAGGGCAACATTTGACATCAAGAAAGGCACGACTCCGACCCAAGCTCTTCCGTGAGACAGGTCGAGCGTTAATCCTGCGGGCAGCAGTGGACGAAGCAGGCCGGGATCAACTGACCAATGCGCGAATAGCAACTCTGACCAAGTCATCCGCATGACCCATGGACTACGTGGAGCGTCCCACGCACGGTCTGTTTCATTGTTCATGCACGTCCTTACTCCAGCGCTAACATTCCTTGCGTTGAGTGCTTCTCAGCAAAGCGGCGTGCGACCCACGCTGCACAGCCGACCGTTCCAGCGTCATCGCCGAGTTTTGCCAAACGGATCTCGAACTCGTTGCGATAACAATCAAAGACACTCTTGCGAGCCACGCGCGTGACTTCTTTGAGAAACAGATCGGGCATCGCTTCGACCAAGCCGCCGCCAAGTACGATGCAGTCAGGACAAATCAGCAGCACAACATTTGCGATCGCAAAGCCGATCATTTCGCAAGCTTCTTCGACAACCCGCAGCGCTTGCTTGTCTCCCTTCTCAATCGCTTCCGCAATCACCTTACTGCGAATCGCACCCAACTCGGTACCCACTGCTTTCTGGAGATGAGGTGCCTCGCCGCGATAAGCCAGCTTTGCTAACTCTCCGGAGATCGCCAACCGACTTGCCTCGGTCTCGAGCGTGCCTTGCATGCCGTTCGCGCCTACTCGAGGCGAACCACAAATCTTGATATGACCGATCTCCATCGCGCTCAGAACTTTCCCGCGCAAGATCTGTCCATCATAGACGCAACCGCCGCCTATCCCGGTGCCGGGAAAAATCCCCATGACCGTGCGTGAGCCTTTGCCTGCACCGGCAACGTATTCGCCATAAACTCCAGCGTCGACATCGTTGAGCACCGCGACGTAGCACTTGAACTTGTCTTGTAGGAACTTCCCAATCGGAACATTTGACCAACCGAGATTGACCGCAACGCGCACAACACCCTTATCCCACTCGACGGGACCTGGGCACCCGATTCCGATTCCGCGCAGCAGCGTTGCATCGATACCCGCCTCCTCAATCAACTTGCGGATCATGCCTTCGATTCGCTCTAATCCGTTCTCGACGCCAAGTTCACCGCGAGTGCGTTTGCGGCGGCTAGCAAGCGGCTTCATAGCTTGGTCGAACAGTGTGCACTGCATTTTGGTGCCACCCAGGTCGAAACCAATCCAATAATGCTGACTTTCCGTATTGGCCACAGGCGCCGCTCCTAGCTGTCGATCTTGCGTAATGTAACGAAACTCCGAAGCCGCTTATTGTGATCCAGTCTTCCGGTTTGCGAAAACCCACAAGAAGCTGTTTTGCGATAAAACTTAGCCGGCTCAAATCCCCGAATCGCCTGAGTTTGCATCGACTTCGGTCTGTCCGATTCCACCAAAGCGACCTGAGGCAACTATTTTCAAAGAAATGATTGACCAGAGTGAATAAGCTGTTGGTCGGCGGACATTCTATGACAACGACGAAGAAAGCGTAGGCTTGGCGGGTGAATTCTCCTGACCCCACGGACGGTTCCGATCCCAACGAAGTAGCTGATTTAGTTGCGAAGTTGCACTCAGAGTGTGCGACGCAGTTGATTCAGTTGGCGTGGGCGATCGTGCGTGATTGGGGACTGGCCGCCGATGCCGCTCAAGAAACCTTCGCTTTGTTCGCTCAGAAGTGCCGCACCATTCCGCCGGATCAACGCCGCGGGTGGCTATTCAAGACAGTTCAGTTCCAAGCCCTTAACCTGCGACGCAGCCAACAGCGCTCGAACCAGTTGCTTGACCGGCTCCGTGAACAGCCAACGCAGTACCAAATCAAGAACACCCTTCAAAACCCCGCTCAAGACACCGATCACCAAGAACAAATCGAGCAACTACGCAAATCCATCCTTGCTTTACCTTTCGAACAGCAGCAAATCGTGCAGCTTCGAATCGCTGAAGAACGAGGTTTTGCAGAGATTGCAGCACAGTTAAACCTGCCCCTCGGCACAGTCCTTTCCCGCATGCGACTCGCCCTGGAGAAACTTCGCAGGAGTTTGCCAAATGATGAAGCCTGAACCGATTCCGAATCAACTTGAAATGCAATGGAACATCGATCGCTATTTGTTCGATGACCCGACGCTGGACCGTGAGGCTTTCGAGCAGCAGATGCTTGCTGACGATTTACTCGCAGAACAAGTCGCTGCATCCGTTGCGAATTTGCAGGTCCTTTCTCAAGCCGCTTCAGTTCTTACGCAGCCGAACTTACCGCCCGTTCGCAGTCGTGCGCTGAGCCGCCCTGCCCTGTGGGCAACGCTTACCGCCGCCGCGATTTTGCTCGTCGCGATTACTGGTTGGCGGTTTATGAAAGTCTCGAGCGACGATCAACTGGCGCGGATTGCCGATAACTGGACCGCGATTGAGAACCTCTCTTCTAGCGACTCGGTGGATCTTGCTCTTGCCGTCGATGCTTCCGATGCTTCCGCTCTAGAGCCGACGACCGCCTTTTCCCATTCAAGCGATGAAGCGGCCGATGCTGACTCACGCGAACAATCAGATTGGTTGGTTGAAGCGGCTCGTGAATTCTATTTAGCGAACAGTGAAGGAGCGGCGGGATGATGCATCGATTTGTCATCACATCCATTCTGGCTTTAGCGCTCAACGTGATCTGCGCAGGCGGCTTCAGTTGTGCTGCGACACCGTTCGACGATTCGATGGACCGCATCGGACCGCTCGCACAAGCCACCGCGCCGGATCTCGGTGGTAACCGCATTGCCAAGGAAACCTCAAACACAACAGCCGATGAAGGGTCCCTGCTCGAGTTCGTTGAGCTGCATCAGCCAGCGCTGGTGAAGTTGCTGAAGTACATGAAGAAAAAGCAGCCGCAGCAGTACGAGCAAGCTCTCAGAGAATTAACGCGTGTCAAGCAGCGATTGAATTCGCTTGAGAAACGCGATGCGGAGTCTTATGCGATCGAATTGGAGCTTTGGCAAGTGCGCTCGAAGCTTCGTATGTTGGTCGCCGAAATACTTGCTTCGGACAAGAGCTCGCAGGAAAAACTTCGCGGCCAACTGCACGGCTTAGTGGAGAAAGAGATCGATCTCGATCTCGCCCGCTTGCAACTTGAACAACGGCGAATTGAGCAGCGGCTATCTTCCGTGCAATCGCAACTTGATGAACGCACTTCCGACCGAGCTGCCACGCTTTCGAAAGCGATCAAGACTTGGGAGAATCGCGCGTTTAAGTCTCCAGCCCGTCCCAAAAAACAGTAACCACAACTACACCGATAGTATCCTACCTGAGCAGAATAAATTACTGCACCGAGGAGTTTCCTAGATGCGTCGCCAACCTTCCTGTGCGCTTACGATAGTCGCCGCGTGTGTCCTACTTGTAAACGGTTGGAACATCCGTCCGGCATTAGCAACAGAGCCGACGACAGCTAAGCCGACGATCGCGCCGATTTACGAACGGTTCGCAGCCCAACCGGGCGAGCCACCCAAGTCGACTGAGGTTCCAGATTTTCAGAAGCACGTAACGCCTCTGCTCGGGCGGCTTGGTTGCAACGGTCGAGCTTGTCATGGTTCGTTTCAAGGCCAAGGTGGTTTTCGCCTCTCGCTTTTCGGCTACGACTTTCAAGCTGACCATGAAGCGTTACTGGAATCCGATTCCGGTCGTGTGGATCTCGACAAAGCGATCGATAGTTTGATCCTCACGAAACCAACCGATGCCGACGCGCACGAAGGTGGCAAGCGTTTTGAGAATGAAGGCTGGGAGTATTGGGTGTTGCGACGCTGGATTGAATCTCGCGCCTCCTACAATCCGAAAAAAATTCAAAACATCCAGAAGCTGGAAGTCACACCTGCCGAAATTCGTTTCACTGGGATAGACCAGACACAACCACTGAAAGCGATCGCGCACTGGGAAGATGGAACTTCTGAAGACGTCACCTGTCTTTGCCGCTTTCAATCAAACGATTCAGCAATCGCGGCTATCGATGAGGCAGGTTTGATTACTTCGGGCGAACGAGGTGACACTCATGTCGTTGTTTCTTATGACAACGCCGTGGTACCTGTTGTCGTCCTGCAGCCCGTGTCGTCGAAAGTGGACGATCAGTATCCACCGACACCAACGCCGACCACGATCGATCGTCTTGTGGTCGACAAGTTGCGTAAACTTGGCATCGTTGCGTCGGAGCTCTGCACAGACGAAGAGTTCCTGCGTCGCGCATCCTTGGATGTTGCTGGGACTTTGCCAACTGCTGCGGAAGTCATTGCGTTTACTCAAGATCGCGACGAGCAAAAACGGGCGAAGAAGATCGAAGAACTGCTCAGCCGCCCGACTTACGCAGCTCAGTGGACCACATTTCTGTGCGATATCACTGGCAATAACGACGACCAACTTCGTAACTTTTTCCCGCAAGGCGTTGATCCGAGCGTCCAGTGGTATCGCTGGATTTACGAACGCGTCGAACGCAATACGCCTTACGATGAAATTGTCGAAGGCTTGGTCACGGCGACCAGCCGGATGCCCAACGAATCGTATCGTGACTACTGCTCGGCGATGACCGAGGCGTGCAAAGATCGCACGGGCGACAAGTTTGCCGATCGTCCTTCGATGATGCATTTCTGGGCGCGTAACAATTTCAAGACGAGCGAAGACCGCGTGATCGGTTTCGCTTACTCGTTCTTGGGTGTTCGCATTCAGTGTGCTCAATGCCATAAGCATCCGTTTGATCAGTGGGCAAAAGCGGATTTCGATAACTTCGAGCGCTTGTTCAACGGTGTGCTTGCAAACCAGAACAGCATGGCGGCAGACGCGAAGAAAGAATACAACGCGCTCATTGACGAGTTGAAACTCGACAAGAGCCTGAAGGGAAATCAGCTTCGCAAAGCCGTCGGTGAGATGATGCGTGACGACGATGCCGGCCGCACCTTTCCGTTCCCAGAATTGGTCATAAGCAATCGGCCGAACGACAAGAAGAAGAAGGACAAGAATGCCAAGCCGGTCGTTAGCAAAGCGAAATTGTTAGGCGGTGATTGGGTCTCGCTCGATTCCAACGACGTGCGTGGCAAGTTGATGGATTGGCTGCGCTCGCCGGACAATCCGTACTTTGCTAAAGCGATCGTTAACCGAGTGTGGGCAGCTTATTTCGGCGTCGGTATCGTCAATCCGCCAGACGATTTAAACCTTGCCAACGCTCCTAGTAACGCGCCCCTTCTCGACTATCTTGCTGAAGGATTCCGCGAGCATGATTTTGATCTCAAATGGCTGCATCGCGAAATTCTGAATTCGGATACCTATCAGCGTTCTTGGAATACGAACGAAACGAACCAACACGACAAACGCAACTTCAGCCACAGTTTGTTGCGACGGATCTCTGCTGAGGCCACGCACGATTCGGTTCGGATGGCGCTTGCCAACGATAAATTGGCTGAAGACGCTCATTCGCTGTCGGTCAGCCGCGCGCTAACACGCGGTGGTTCCAGCAGCCAAGCGCCTCGCGACGATATGAGCTACGCTCTGTCCGTGTTTGGTCGAAGTGTGCGAGAAAGCAACTGCGACTGTGACCGATCAAGTGAACCGAGCTTGCTGCAAACTGTTTTCCTACTAAATGATAAAGCGGTGCTCTCGTGGCTCAACGATCCGCGCGAAAGCTGGGTCGCTTCGGTCGCGAAGAAGTACTCTTGGCCAGCTCCCAAGGCTCAAGAGCGACCAGGCAATAAGATGAGCGACGACATGCAAGCTCGTCTTTCTGAACAGCTGGAAAAAGGCAAGCAGCAGCTCGCCAAAATCGAGGCTCGCTTAGCAGACGCGAAAGCCAAAGGCCAAGACCAACTCGTTTCGACGATGGAAGAGCGCAAGCGACAAATTCTCAAACAGCAAGCCAAAGTTGAGAGCCTCAACCCGTCTCTGTCGAAAGGCAAGGAACGCGATGACAGTTCATCTGCGTCAACCGATTCCAATTCGAGCGATCGCATGACCGAGGAACAAGCGTTGTGGGTGACTGAGCAAGCCTACTTGCGCAGCCTTTCGCGCAAACCGAACGCTTCGGAGCTTGACATCGCAGTCAATTCCCTGCGATCCGAAAGCAACCCAACCGCCGCCACGGAAAATCTGATTTGGAGTTTACTGAACACCAAAGAGTTCATCATCAATCACTAGGCTGCTCGTACCCAGTCTAAGCAAATCCAGTTCAACACCAGCAAGCAATCTCAACTGACGCTATCGGAGTTAACCATGTCATTCCATCGAACCTGCGACGGCCATTCTCGACGTGACTTTTTACGAGTTGGTTCGTTGTCGGCCGCAGGCTTTACGCTCGCTAGCTATCTGCGATTGGCCGAAGCGGGCGAAGTTGCTTCGGCAAAAGGCAAAGCCGCGATCTTCATCGATCTCAACGGTGGCCCGTCGCACATCGATTCCTTTGACCCTAAGCCCAACGCTCCCGATAACATTCGTGGTACGTTTAAAGCCATCTCAACCAACGTGGCTGGCATCCAAGTTTCCGAACACTTGCCAAAGTTGGCGCAGTGCGCCGATAAATTCACGATCCTCCGAGGAGTAAGCCATACGTTGGCTGCTCATCGTCTCGGCAGTGAATACGTCAATACCGGCAGTCGGCCGCTCGCATCGCTCGAGTACCCTGGCTACGGCGCGGTGATCACCAAGGAAATGCCTGTTGCCGCCGACTTGCCACCTTTTGTCGCTATTCCACGTGGCAATCAACGCGCTGGCTTTCTCGGGATTCAATATGCACCAATGAACACTGGCGCGACGCCAAACGCTGGCCAACCATTCGCTGTACGAGGCATCTCGCTCGGCAATGGCGTAACGGTCGACACGATCCAACGACGCCAAGGACTGCTCGCCGATCTCGACCAAGCGTTTAAGCATATGGACGAGGACGATCAACTGCTTGAAGGCTTAGATCGTTTCAATGAAAAAGCCTTCGACATGATCAAGAGCCCAAGAGCTCGAGAGGCGTTCGACATCAGTCGCGAGGATTCGTCTTTTTCAAAACAGTTCGATGCCGATTCGTTCTCGCAGAGCTGCTTGTTGGCGATTCGCTTAGTCGAAGCGGGAGTTCGATTTGTCTCGCTGCAACTCGGCGGCTGGGATACGCACACCGACAACTTTACCAAGCTCAGTACGAAACTCCTTCCGCAGCTCGATGCTGGCCTGTCGAGTCTTTACAACGGACTCGCACAGCGCGGTCTGCTCGACTCCACCTCAGTTATGGCGACTGGTGAGTTCGGACGGACGCCAAAAATTAACGATCGCTCCGCCGAGGGTGGCCGCGATCATTATCCTCGGTGCATGTTTATGTTAATGGCTGGCGGTGGCATGCGCGGTGGTCAGGTGATCGGCGAAAGCGATGAAACCGCTTCCGGCCCGCTCAACGATGCGATTACACCGGATGACGCAGCCGCTTCGTTCTACCATAGCCTGGGCATCGATCCAGCCAAAGAATATCACACCGAAACCGGTCGACCCATAACTCTGGTGCGCGACGGAAAAGTTATCAAACAACTATTCGGCTAATGAATCGCTCAGGCTAAGTCTTGTAAACTCGGCGCATCCAAAATGCGCCGATGGCCGCCATGACTAAATTTCCTAGCCACACGCTGAACGACGGCCAACTGCCGTCTTTCGCACGGTCCAGCCCATAAACAAAGAACGGATAGTACAGCAGTAGAATTGGCAGAAAGCACATTCCGAAGCTAGTCCAGTAGTCGGCGCTGCGAAACCAGATCGATAAAGGCACGCCGACCCATACGAAGAAAAAGCACGCGAAGCCGCTTGCCCATCGCCGCGCGGGCTCGACCCGCAAGCGGTTCAATCGCTCACGACCCACATACATTTCGCTCAGGGTCTTATGCATTTCGGTATCATCCAGCCAATCGTAACGTCCACTTAGCAAGCCGAGTGAAGTGCGAGCGCCGATGATCTCACTGGAGTCTTCAAGCTTCGATTCCTGATCCTTAATTTCATTTCGAATCGCACGCATCGCGAACTCGGACGGATGACCAGCCGACTTGCCTTTGCGGGACGCTTGAGCCAACGGAATCTCTTGAGTGATTGGGCCAGGGACGTTTACGGTCGATTCACCTTTTTCAACAATACTATCGACCAAAGTGATTCGCAGTACCTCACTTTCAGGATCCATCTTTAGTCGGCCCGTGGCCGCAGTGATGGTCAACTCCTCACCGCCCGACTGAGGACGGAAAGAAATGGTCGGCAGAATCAATTCACGTCCGTCTTCACCGACGCCTTGCACATGAATCGAAAACCCGCTCGAAGTGCTATACGAACCTTGCTTACCCAACCATCCGTAGACGATCTCCTCGAGTGACAACAAAACAACGCGATTGACTCCCGGGGCTCCCCAAGAAAACGCAATGTCATTCAGCCAAACCGCCAGCAGACTGAGCATGAACGCTAAAACAAAAGTTGGCGCCATGATTTTGATCGGGTTCACTCCAGCCGCTTTGATGGCTACGACTTCGTTGTCCGCGCTGATTCTTCCGTACACACTACAGACCGCGAATAACAAGGTAGGTGGCAAACCAAATTGCAAACCGATCGGCAGCAAGTAGGGCAGCAGATCCAAAATCGCCATCGGTCCCAAGCCTTCGCGGGCCAGTTGCTGCGTGAGTCCGCCGAGCATGACAATGGCTGTGAACGCAACTAAGGCGATCGAAAACAGCTTGCCAATTTCCCAGAGAATGTAACGGTTGAAACGCTTGATCATAGGCGAAAAAACTCACGGCGACGCAATAAGTGAACCGTCGAACCTATCGCATATAGCAAATTCACCTCCCGCCGCAAACATCGATAACTCGGTTCGGTTTGATAGCAATCCGTTGCCTAGTTACCATGGCTGGCAACGAGGTTTGATTGCGCGCGTTCCAGCAGCTCTAAAGTTCGAGGTTCGTTCGGATACAAGCGATTCGCTTCCGATAAACTCTCGACGGCGAACGGATACTCACCCAGTTCCAGATGCGTTTGTCCGAGCAAATAGTGCGTGTAAGCGTTCTTGGGGTCGAATAGAACAGCGAGCAATAGATAAGCCTTTGCCTTCGTGAACTCACCGCGCCGCTTTAGCAACTCTGCGTAGGGCAAGTACGCTTTACCCCAGTCTCTTCCGCTACTGAACAGTAATTCGTACTGAGCCAGAGCGTCTTCGTCGTTGCCTAGTTGATGCAAACAATCGGCCAGCACAAAGCGACTCTCGGGGTCATCGATCAGCAGCTCGATCGCATCCACGGCTCTCGGTATCGCCTCTGTAAACTTGCCAGACCAATGCAGCACTTTTGCTAAGTTCCTCAATGCAACGCCGTGCGACTGCTGGTCGATACGCTCAAGCACACGACGGCTTGCTGCCGCGATCTCGCTGCTTAACTCGGACTCATCGACCTTACTTTCGCTCGCAATTTTCTGCTTTTGCAAGACATCGACTATCCACATCGCCAACTCTCGGTTGGCTTCAATCTTTGGATGGACATGATCAAGGAAGTACTCTTCACCTAAGCACGAGTGATTCAAATCACGCTGGCACTGCTGCCGCAAACGCGATTCAAAATCCACGACTGGAACATCAAGCTCACGTCCAACGATTTGCATAGCTTCCATGATTTCATCCACTGCCCGCAGAGGGCAGACGTCTTCGTTGATCGCGGCAGTGAACTCTTGTTGAGCTTCCGCTGTTTGGCCGGCGAGCATTAGCGCTTGACCCAGTCGATAGCGAGTCTCGGCAAATAAGGGTGCGATCTGTTTTGCGGCTTGTAGAGATTCAATCGCAAGGTTGACATGTTCTGAGTTCATCGCAATCTGAGCGCTGTCGAGTAACTCGGCAATCTTGGCCCGCTCAGCTTCCGTAACGTTCGCGTCGAACTCGCTTTTGAACGGTGAGCAATTCATCTCATTGGACGCCGGAGTTACGAACACAAGCTTGCATCCAGCTCGCTCAGCAATCGAAGCCATACGCCGTAAATTCAGTTCGTAATGCGCCAGCACTTGATGGCGCCAAGCTAAGTCACGATGGTAATCAACGGGACCGATCGTATGGTTCAGTATCTCATCAACTTCACCCGGCAACTCAGTCTGCGGTTGCGGGTTCGAACCATGTATCAAGCGATCTGCGACAGCGTAGGTGCGAGTCTTAGAGAGCGCAGCGTGCAAATGTAAACTCAACGACGATCGCTCGAACATGTCCGCGTAGGTACGTCGCTCGAGGAATTCGTTGTGTCCCGACAAGACCACAAACACATCGGGTTCATACTGCGACAATTCTTCCATCACTGCGGCAACGCGATAGCTCGCGTAACTGATGCCGCCGCAATTGATCACTTCCCATTCTTGAGAATCATCAACCACCGGCAGGAACTCGCGCATCCAGCCGCAGAACGAAGTCGTATCGTCGTAGGGATGGCCATATGTAGTCGATCCGCCTAAGCAAAAAATACGCTTCGTACCCGGCGGTTTCTTTCTGAGAAACGATTGATCATTAAACCAAACCAGCTTGCTGCGCGCCGTTCGCATCCACTCGATGCCGGAACCATTTCGCACCGTTTCCATCAGCGGAATCTGCTGTGAGAAACCAACAAACGGATCATGCTCGAGTGTAACTGGGCGAACGCCAGCGACTCGTAAACTGAGTTCGACAATTCCCAGCACGGCGATGGTCGTAACGATTGAAAACAGAAGCTTCTTTTGCCAACTCAAGGGGCGGCGATTTGGGTTGCGCATCAGTTTCCAGGACCAACTCTCAGGGCCGACCTACTCACAGTGTCCACGGATCGACAACGCGAAGTGAAAAGGCTTTCGTGCGTGTGGTTAACATCCATTCTAGCTCGTTCAACTAGACCCTCCAACATCGAACAGCAAAGTTAGGGTTCAATCAGATTTGATCGCGGGCGAGTCACTCGCGCGAGCTGTTGCGTGATGCGAACCGGCAACGATATGATGTCTGCAATCTGGGCGGAGACGTGTTCCTCTAATCTTGAAGGCGAAGTGAGATGGAAGTTAAGAACATCTTGGATCAGTTGTTAGGTAGCGGCAAGGAACTCGCAACGAAGACAAAGGATTTTGCAGAATCGAAGTTGGGTGTTCCAGCGTCTGGTCCGGACCGTGATGCGGCTTTATCGAATCTTGGCAAAGGCGCTGCAGTTGGTGGTCTGCTGGCTTTGTTGCTTGGAACAAAGTCGGGTCGTTCAGTGACAGGCAAAGCGGTGAAGTACGGAAGCATCGCTGCGGTGGCTGCGGTCGCTTACAAAGCCTACCAAGGTTGGCAATCAAGCAACGCGGCCGCAACGCAGCACGCTGGTCCACCAGCTCTGCCCGGAACGGCTCTATCGGAGCTCGACGATGCAGCGGCCAATGAACGCGGGCTGGTACTGCTGCAAGCCATGATTGCGGCTGCGAATGCGGATGGTCACATCGACGCGAGCGAGCGCTTGCGAATCGAAACGCATCTGCGGAAAATCGAATTGGGTGATGAGGCAAGGCACCTCCTCGAGCGTGAGTTGCAGAGTCCGTTAACGGTTGAGCAGTTGTCAAGTCGCGTCGACTCGCGGGAGGCCGCTTCTGAGTTGTATTTGCTTTCGTCTTTGGTCGTCGACGAACGTGATCCGATGGAGCAGCAGTATTTAGAGCGACTTGCGACGGCGCTCAACTTGCCGGAAGACTTGGTGACGCGGCTGAACAGTGCATCGAGCTTTTAATGCAGAGTTTGTAATGTCAGAGTCATTGGACGAAGCGAACGACGAAAGCTTAATGGCTCGCATCGACGCGCAGCTTGCGCACGTTTGGATGGTACGAGCATTCTTGAAGCACAGCGATGAAGCGACTGAGGACGAAGAGCTCGCATCGGTTCATCGCGAACTTTATGACTACATGCTCGCACTTGGCCCGGCGCTGGATGCGAACGATGAAGCGAGTTATTTGAAGCTAGCCAAGAAGAAATACAGCAAGCTGCGTCGTGCGACGGAGTTGTTCACGGAGATTCAACCAGAAGTCTCTGGCCACACGAACTTCAAGATGGCAGCTACGTCTTTGAGATTGGCTGTCGCAGAAATCGGGAAACTGCTCGATCAACCGGTCTAACGTTTTAAAAATATCGGAGACGGAACATTACCAACGGCTAATTTGCTTGCCGGCTTGAAGAAGATTTTGAGCTTGTAAGCTGAGGCCGTACTGCAAACCTGGTTGGTTGATTTCGAGGAAGACGGTGAAGCGAGCGTTTTGTTGCTCGGCGCTGATGACGGTGGCGGGTGTGATGTGTAGCAAGCTGGTCGGAGAACCGTTCCAGGTTGTTGTGTAGAGTCCACCGCCAAGCGCGGGTTGCTGCTGCAGCCGGTAGTTGAATTGAATTTCGTTGCCGAGTCGCGTTGGATCGCCGGTGACCGCATGCAGCGTGATGCGTTGAACGCGTTGGAATCGATCGAAATAGTAAGTCAGTGTGCCAACTAGATCGTCTGGTCGCGTTCCCGTGATTAAGGGCACTCGAAAGCCGTCGAGCTGCAGGTCACCGACGCCGGTGTTGACCGTTGGGAAATGTTGCATGACCCAAGCTGGCGGCACGTCGAAACGAAGGACTTCGGCGAGCGAGTTGATGGGCGTTACTGTCAGTTGCGGCGCAGCGGCGCTGCTCGTCGCGGAGGCAGGTTTGGATCCCCACCACGATTGTGCGGAACTAGCGGTTGCACCGGAGTTCGGAACTTCGTTGCCAGCGGCGTCGACGCCCAGAGCTTGAGTGGCTGTGTTGCGAGCCGTTTGTCCAGCGTCCGTTTCGTAAAGAATGTAGGGTCCACCGGCGGCACCAGCGAGAAGCAATGCGGCAGTAATCGGTTTGTTTAGGACTGGCATCGGCGGCTCCTCGACGGCAAATGGACGGGCGGCTAATCATCTGTTATCGACCGCTCGCGAATTCGACCGCACAACATTAGTCTTTCGCCACTTTACCGCTATAATCGCTGCGAAACGGTCGCTGCAATTGGCACAGATCGTTCGACTTGCAATAGGAAGCATCAAAGAGCACGCGATGACTGAAGACTTACTACAAGAATTGAATCGCCAGTTTGCAATCGCTGACCACCTGCATTTCGAACGCCATCCCAGTGGATTGATCCAAGGGCGAATTAAAACGGCGAAATGCAGTGGCAGTTTCTTTTTACTGGGTGGGCACCTAGCCGAATTTCAACCGGCTTCGCAGCAACATCCCGTGTTGTTCATGAGCGGCGAAGCGGTTTACGAAGTTGGTAAGCCGATACGCGGTGGGATTCCGGTTTGCTTTCCCTGGTTTGGGCCCAATAAAGCAGACGCAACATTGCCAGCACACGGTACGGTGCGAACCGAACTTTGGAATGTGCTTCGTTCGGAAGTGAATGATCGCGGTGTTGCGGTTGTTCTCGGATACGAATCGAGGCCGTTTCGAGTTGAAATGATTGCGAACTTCGGTGAGACGCTCGACGTAACGTTAACTGCCCAGAACGAATCACAGGCGACTCAGCCATGTGAGGTGGCATTGCATACCTATTTTCAGCTTGGCGATGTGCGTCGCGCGCAGGTTTCCGGTTTGGAGCAAAACGCTTTTCGTGATCAGTTGACAGGCCAGGTACTTGCAGCGACTGGCGATGCGATTCGCTTTACAGAAGAAACAGACCGAGTTTATCGCGGTGAAGTGGGTTCGATTACGATTGAAGACGAGGCGTACGAGCGACGCATTAAGATCGCTCCGCGGAATTCCGAGTCGACGGTTGTGTGGAATCCGTGGATAGCGAAGTCGCAACGCATGGCTGACTTCGGTGATCAAGAGTTTGAAACGATGTGTTGTATTGAAACTGCGAATGTAGCTCCCAACGGTTGGAACATCGACGGCGGCGAATCACGCTCGATTGGTTTCGAGATTTCGGTCACCTAGTTCGCAATCGCTAATGGCTTTATTGGGAATGAAGATGAGTGGTCAGATAGAGGGGGCTGTGTGGCCAAAATTCGACGCAGCCGGTGGGTTGCTGCCTGCGATCGCCCAAGATGTGTCGAGCGGAGCGGTGTTAATGCTGGCTTGGATGAACGCTGAAGCATTTCGTGAAACGCTAGAAACGGGTCGTGCGGTTTACTTTAGTCGCAGTCGCGGTCGGCTGTGGCGAAAAGGTGAAGAAAGCGGTCACGTGCAAACAGTTCATCAAGTGCTGGTCGATTGCGACGAAGACACCATTTTGTTGAAGGTCAGCCAAGTCGGTGCAGCCTGCCACGAAGGTTATCCGACCTGCTTTTTCCGCCAACTTAGGGCGGACGGAAGCATTGCGTTAGTTGAAGAGCGGTTAAAGAAACCGGATGAAATCTACAAGAAGAATTCGTGATGAACGAAGAACTTGTCTAGGAATGCGATGTGCGCGATCCGAATTGCCGGTTGGTATATAGTTTGCTTTCTGGTTGAAGGTGCGGCGGAACTGCCAAAAGGTCACTTGACGGGTTGGGAGTGTCGAATGTTCGGTTTTGGTTTCGACTTTATGTTTCTATTGTTCATCGCACCAGCGTTATTGCTGGCGATGTTGGCTCAGTGGATGGTGCGTTCGGCGTATCAGCAAATGAGTCAGGTCAGAGCTTCGATGAGCGGTTTCGAAGCGGCGCGTCGCATCTTGGACGCTGGTGGTTTACACAATGTTGCAATTGAGCAGATTCCTGGGCAACTTTCGGATCATTATGATCCTTCGGCAAAGGTCCTGAGGTTGAGTCCCGATGTCTATGCGGGATATTCGATGGCTTCGGTAGGCATCGCGGCGCACGAAGCCGGGCATGCATTGCAGGACGCTCGCGGCTATGCGCCGCTACAGATTCGCAACTTGGCCGTGCCTGCAGCGCAATTCGGCAGCAGCTTCGGAACGATTCTGCTGATGATCGGCATGGTGATGGTCTTCGGTAACTTGATGTTCCTGGGCAAATGGGTCTTCCTGGCAGGTATCGTTGCCTTTGGTGCAACGGTCGCTTTTCAGTTGATCAATCTGCCTGTGGAGTTTGATGCAAGTTCACGGGCCAAGACGGAATTGGTGAACCTTGGCATTATCAGCGGCCCGGAGCTGCCTTACGTCAGCAAAGTGTTGAATGCTGCGGCGCTGACTTACGTTGCTGCTACGTTGCAAGCCGTTTTGACATTGGCCTACTACATATTCCGCTTTATGCAAGCGACCAGTCGCGAGCGCTAACGCGTCACTGCAATCTATGTTGTCGGTTCGATGCGAGGAGCACCGGTCGCTTGCAGAGTTACCGGAGCGGGGCATACGACTCCGCAACTGACAATGTACTGCACCGCTTGATCGATGGTCATGTCGAGATCGATCAAGTCGCTCTTGCGGCAGTTCACGCTGAAGCCAGCCATCGGCATGGGTGACGTCGGCAGGAACAGTGACGAGATTTGCTCACCCGTGGCACGTTCGAGTGTCGGCATCGACTCGTTGGTTACAAACGCGAGTACCCAGATACCGGGCCGAGGATATTCAACAGCCACCACGCGCGTAAATCCAATCTCGCGTTCCGTCAGTACAAAATCCGTCATCTGTTTGACGGACGAATAAAGATTGCGGACGACTGGTAGTGAAGTGATGATGCGCTCGAAGAGGTTGACAAACATCCGCCCGACACCTGCCGCAAGGAATCGACCGACGAAAAAGAGCACGCTGAAGAGTACCAGCAGAAGCAGCGGGAACGTAAACCAACGCGGCATGAAACGCATCGAAACGTAAGCGTGATAATAGCTGATCGACGTTTTCGGATCTTGCATCTCGCGTGATAGATAATCGACGTTGTCGTCTACATACAGCAACACATACTCAGGAATGAAGCGGCGTTTGGAGGGCGGTTGAACGTAGTTCTTGCCAGCAAATTTAAAACCGGCCGCTGGATTGGTTGGATCGTTCAGTTCCGCGCCGGCGGGCGGTGCGGTCAGAATGTCCTGCGAGGCCCAGACGAGCATCGTGCGCCCAGCCTGTTCCAGCGGACGCAATACGTAATCTTCCACCGCAGTCGCAATCCAGATGAGCAAAAGCAAAGTAATCAGCGGTGGAGCGATAATCGCACAACCACGCAGAATGGCGCGTCGAAGTGGAGAAGGTGTCGATCGAACTTGAGCGGGAATTTCTTCGTTAGCTATCATCATTGACCAAGTAAGTGAAGTTTATAATAGAGCTCGGCTTAGCATAAGCGAAAAAAACGAACGTCACCACGCTCGGGGACAGTGCTCGTTACAACTTATCCAGTACCAGTGTAAAGCTTACCTGTCCGTTTAACTGAAAGTTCAAAATGCAGCGCGATATTCTGTTTCTTCTAAAAGAGAACTTCGTAGATGGGCCTGGCCAAGCCTACTTTTGTCCGCATTGTGCTGAACTGACCGGCGTTCTTGCGTATTTTCCCCAGTTGCGGCACGACCTCGACGTACGCTACGTGGATTTTTCGCGACCGCGTAGAGAGTTGGTCGAGTTGCTGGGTGAAGCGAATCAGAACTGTCCGATGTTGATCCTGGCTGACAAGCCCGGCATCGATGCACTGGAGATGATGAGCGGCAGTCATAACGGCCGATATTTTGTAACCGGTCCGCGTGAAATCGCAAGGTATTGGGCTCACACTCGAAACATCTCTCGTCCCCACTAAGCCGTGAACAGCTGCGCCGTCCATGATAATTCGACCAATTACCGTTTTGCTGACTTGCGAACATGGTGGAAATGAAGTTCCAGCGAACTATCGCAAACTGTTTGCGCCGCATCGCCAGTTGTTGAAGACGCATCGAGGTTGGGATCCGGGAACAAAAGAACTGGCTGAGCAGTGGCACCAGCAACGGGGCTGTGTGTTGCAAGTTGCCACGACGACTCGCTTGCTTGTGGACCTTAATCGCAGCGCCCACCATCGCAGCGTCTTCTCGGAAATCACTCGCAGTTTACCGCAAGCTGAGAAAGAAGAACTCTTGTCTTCGCATCACACGCCGCATCGCACGCGAGTTATGGAAGCAGTAAGCGCAGCGATCGCTTCGGGGCAGCGTGTTGTGCACATCGGTGTTCACAGTTTTACCCCTGAGTTGAACGGCGAAGTTCGCAATGCTGATATCAGCTTGCTATACAATCCAGTTGCCGCTTGGGAGTCTTCGATTGCTCGGCAGTGGCGCGAGGTGCTTCGCTGTTCAAGCGTGAAACCTCGTGTTCGCCTGAATTATCCCTACCGCGGTAACTCTGATGGATTGACGACTACACTTCGCAAAGCGTTTCCCGCGGATCGCTATGCAGGGATCGAAATCGAGTTGAACCAAGCGATTCCGATTGCTGGTGGTAGAGCTTGGCAAACGTATCGTGACATCTGTATCGAGTCACTCTCCGAAGTGTTGCGGTAGCGCAGGCCTTCGATCGCCGCGCAGTTATCACTTGCGTTCTTCGAGCTCTACTTGGAGTTCCGTCTCTGACTCGCCGCGCAGGAGTGTAAGCGTTACGACATCGCCGACTTTATAGTTTTCTAGCTGAGCGAGCAGTTCGTCGGGGTTGCGAACTGCGATCTTGTTCACTGCGGTGATGATGTCGCCGAGGATGATGCGGCCGTATCGATCGCGCATCGTCGGCCGCAAGCCAGCTTTCTCGGCGGAGCTTTGCGCTTCGACGCTAACAACCAGCACGCCGCTAATTTTTAACTGATCACCCTGCGCGATCGTGATCCCGAGCGTCGGCTGGATCAAGCGACCATACTGGATGAGCTCTGGGACGTAACGACGCACAGTATCGACTGGGATCGCAAAACCGATTCCTGCGTAAGCGCCCGAGGGGCTGTAGATGGCCGTTGTAATTCCGATCAAACGCCCCGCGCTGTCCAGCAATGGTCCGCCACTGTTGCCGGGATTGATCGCTGCGTCGGTCTGAATGACGTCGTAGATTTTGCGACCTGTAACAGCGTCGATTTCTCGACCGAGTGCACTGATGACACCGGTTGTCAAAGTCTGATCGAGACCGAATGGATTGCCGATCGCAAACGATTTTTGACCTACTTGAATGTCGTTCGAGGTGCCGATGGTAACGGGCTTCAGCAGTTCGAGCGGTGCATTAATTTTTAGAACAGCGATGTCCTTGTCGGGTGCCACACCGACTAGCTCAGCTGTCCAGGAGGATCGATCAGAGAACGAAACGGTTGCTGTATCCGCATCTTTGATGACGTGATAGTTGGTGACGATATGCCCTTGTTCATCCCAAACGAAACCTGAGCCGGTGCCGCTGGAGACTTCTTGCAAATTGCGAGTGAAACGGATGCGTGCGAGCGTGTTGGTTGTGATGTGAACGACCATCGGCGACGCGCGCGAGAACAACTCAATCGTCGATTTTTCATCGTCCGCTAAATCACCGCGAGGCTGGACGATTGGAATCGCGTCGCGCACTGCTCGGCTGCGATAGAGGTACAGCTGTGCAAGCTGGGCAAAGACCAATCCCAGCAGGCACAGCGACATGACGCGCGGGGACAACCAAGGCCGTTCGTGCGATTCATACATAGGGGCAACGCGTGAAAGAGTTATCGGAACGTCAAGTCACAACGACTCCAATTGTCCCCTCTTCGTCGTTCACCGTCCAGCAGATAAGCGACTGCGACCTGCTTGTAAAATCGCTAACGCTTGGGTGCTAGCGTCGGTGTGTTGCTCAACTTCGGCGCTTCCGTTGGGCTCTTCGAATCGGACTTTGTAGGCTCTGGTAGCAACTCGAATGTGCTGCAAATCTGTTCATCTGCGCCCGCGAACTGCTCTGCCATATTCGTGCCCATGGTGAAAACGAGTGAAATGCGGCGACCGCTGTCGTCGGACATGTGCGCATAGATCCACTGAATCGGAATCTCCTCTGACTGGCCAGTCACCACAACCCGCATCAGTTTCAGTTTGTTAGTCGTTACGCGCTCCGAAGCTTCCACAATGTTTGGGTTGCTGTCTTTAAGCGACTGACGGATCTCCTGTTGGAGTGCGGCGAGCGTCAGTTGTTTGCCAGCATCCAGCTTTGGAAGCCGCGTTACATTGCACTGGGCAACAATCGAGTTGTTCTGAATCAAACGGAAGATTGATTCTTCGCCCGTATCGATGTAGGTCTTCCACTGGCGGTTAGCTAGAAATGCGTACCGTCCCATAGCCGAACCAAGCTTTACCGTCAGTTGCGGTTCGTGCTTCGCAGCGCTGAGCTCTAGTAGCTTGGCGCGATCGATATCCCATTCGTGTGGTTGCTCATCGCGAATCAATCGAATGCGAGCGGTTATGTCGAAGCCTGGCTCTGCATGGCTGATCGCTCGTTTTTCTTGAATCGCCAACGCGACCCAAGATACGATGGCACATTCGCTGGCAAGTTTCGCTTGGAAGTTGCCTTTGATTTTCATCTCAGTTGCGACGCTGTTGGCGGTCCCTTGAATTTCGCCGGCCAAGTCCATCGAAGCGACGCCATCTTCGACCTTGGTGATGTTTGCGAGCAAAGAGCATTGATGGACGGCTTCCAAGTTGAAAAGCTCGCGGGCGGCTTCATTAGATATAGCCCACGGTTGGCTAGCTTTCGCAGGTGACTCAGGTAGAAGTAACTCGATCACATTCGTATTGATCGGCGCTAGCAGCATTTCTACCTCAGTGACCAACATCGGCTCGGTCTGGCAGAACTGCTGCCACTGTTGGCCATGATTGATCACAAACGTTTGCTTGCAATTGTCCCGCAGTTTGGTTGTCGAAGCGTTTCCGGCGACCCAATGTTCGGCTTCTGCTTGTAGGAAATCGCGTGCTGCAGCGACCACTTTGCCTTTACCGTCCATCGCCGCGAACTCAAAGTAGTCGACGGTAGACTTGGCTTTCACCTCGGCATCGCGGCTCTTCTGTTTGCTAGTCGCGTCCGCTTCGTTGACTCGCAATTTGCCTTCGAGCTCCAAGACCATCTTGTTGCGAGTCTTCAACTGCAAAATATCCGTCGGGCGAACGAGCGTGCGGGCTTTGCGATCGCTTGGTTTGGCTGGGGTCTGTGCACCTGCGGAGCTAGCAATGGACAATCCCAAAGTCGCACTTGAGATCGCGAGCCACTGGCGGCGGGTAAGTGAAACCGTTGGTTGATTTGCAGTGACATTGAACGCAGCGTCGTTTTGCATTCGAGAGCTCCGGGACAGGCGACTTTGATAGATACTCTTCCTTTGTCGGCAATCGCGAAGCTGTCCAAGCAGAAAAGATGTCGGGTTGCGTTCACTTTGCCGCCTCTACGCTAGCGTTCTCAGAATGAGAATCTTGTGTCAGAATTGCAGTCCGCTTGGACATTCTTACAAAACGCTCGGTCGCGGATGGCCGCATCGTAGCGGCTTGAAAATAATTCCTGCCGCGTTTTATGGCAGGTTAGGGCCATTTTGCCCTGAGTCGTGGCGCGGCCGCGAACAAATGGCCCTAGGTTTGCATCTTCATGCATGCGCCGAACGCGAACTTTGCAACATTGTCAACCGTGAGGCAACTTCCAGCGTAGATGCTAACAGTAGCAAGAAACTGGGCGTTGCCAGCTTTGCTTCTAGCGGTTGAGGCTGCTAAGCTAATGGGACGCGTCAGGCAAGGGGAATGTTACAAGTCACGAACTTCAGGAAGAAGTTCAACCCAGCCGCGTGGTTGAGTGTCGGCGGTCGGAAGCCGCAAGGAATGGATTGACACTTACTCGCCAGCAGGGAATAAGGTAGTTAGATGCACCAAGATTATCGCATCGCCGTACTTCGTGAATTGCGCGACCACCAAGTTCGTTTTGCTCCCCGCAACAAACGGATGGAGCAAGCCGCTCGAGCTGAACGTTTGCTCGGTGAATTGGATCTGTCGCGCGATTACCCTTACGAGTTTATCTACTTTCGGGTTACGGATTTCCGACCAGAAGAGAATAGTCGCAAAATGGTCAGCGGCGATGATGCTGCGCACGACTTGCGTCTGTTCGTCGAAGATGTCTCGGACTCGCTCGATCTGAAAGTGGAAGAAACGGGTGAACCGGTTCACACAGTCGAAGATCTAAGCCGCATGTTCAATGTGTCGACCAAGACAATCTCGCGCTGGCGCGATCAGGGTTTGGTCAGCCGAAGGTTCGTCTGCGACGGTCGCAAGCGAGTTGGATTTTTGCACAGCAGTGTTGAACGCTTCGTCGCTCGCAATCGTGACCGAGTGCGTCGTGGCGAACGTTTCAGCCAGTTGACGAATGATGAGCGCGCCGATGTCATCGAACGCGCTCGTCGAGTGGCAGCGACTGGCGCGAATTTATCCGAAGTTTCGCGCCGTGTAGCTGAAGCTACCGGTCGCAGCGCCGAAACGATTCGTTACACACTCAAGAACCACGACCGACGTCATCCCGACCAAGCCGTGTTTCCTGACCATCGCGAAGTTCTAACGGACTCTGACAAGCTGAGCATCTATCAACAATTCAATCGAGGTGTCGGTATCAACCAATTAACTCGTCAGTTCGGTCGTACACGTAGTTCTATTGTGCGCGTTCTCAATGAGCAACGAGCCGGCAGCATCATGCAACTGCCCCTCGACTACATTGCTAACGAGTCGTTCAACAAGGTATCACCGAAGCTCGAAGAGGAAATTCTGGGCGAATTGCCGGAAGCCATGATTCCGCCACGGAAGTTACGTGCACCTAGCGGTCTGCCGACTTACTTGGCTGCTTTGTACGACATGCAATTGTTGACACGCGAGCAGGAATACCACCTGTTCCGCAAGATGAACTATCTGAAGTTCCGCGCTAGCAACTTGCGTGAGAAACTTGACTTGAGCGAACCGTCAGTGGCACTGATGGATGAGATCGAGCAGCTTTATCAGCAGTCGGTTCAAGTCAAGAACCACATCGTGCAAGCGAACTTGCGACTGGTCGTTTCCATTTCGAAGCGTCACATGAAGAGCTCCGATGATTTCTTCTCGTTAGTTAGTGACGGCAACATGTCGCTGTTCCGCGCAGTCGAGAAATTCGATTACGCTCGCGGCAACAAGTTCAGCACTTACGCTAGCTGGGCGATCATGAAGAACTTCGCTCGCTCGATTCCGGACGAATTCAAACATAATGATCGATTCCGCACTACAACTGAAGAGGTCTTTATGGCTCATCAGGACACTCGCGGCAATCACTATGCTCAGGAGTTGGCGCAGCAGCAACGTCAGAAGCAGATCAACCGCATTCTGAATAAGCTCGACCAACGTGAGCAGCAGATCATTATTCGTCGTTTCGGACTTGATCACGGCCACGAACCGTTGACTTTGAAAGAAGTCGGCGAAGAAATGGGCGTAACGAAGGAACGCATTCGTCAGATCGAAGCTCGCGCGCTTAGCAAATTGCGCGAAGCTGCATCGGACGAGCATATCGAAGTGCCCGAGTAATGCGTTCTGAGATGGTAACAGGATGACGAAAGCTGCGAAAGCTTTCGTCATTGCTGAAGCGCGAACAAGAGGACGTTGATACCAATCCGGGCTGCGTCCTCTCTCAGATAGCCTCGACATTGCAAAGAGTGTCGGCTTTCCAATGCGCAGCTAATGTCGAGCGGCGAGAAGACAACGACGACACGATCTTCTAAACTAGCCATTTCCAGTTGAGGCGAGATACGTCGCCTGTTGACCGCTATCTGATCCTTCGTTCGCTGAGGATCAATAATGTTCACTTGACGAATGTCGAAACCGGCAAATCGGCTCCCTTGTAATAACTGGTGACCGACATCAATGGGGGTCAATTCACTCTCCAAGATGATCGCCATTTCACGACGAAAGGTCGTCGCGAATTGCTCGTCAGCACAGATCGCGTCCGCGAAGATGAAGCCGCCGTTCTTCAAATAATTTCGAAGCGTGCTCCTCTGAGCTTCATTGAATTTTAGCTCGCCGCGCCCATGCATGAAAACGAGCGGGTACTTTTCTAACTCCTCATCGACGATGGGCACCATGCGATGTTCGCTGCTCATCCGAAACGGGTTTTCCTTACCCATCCACTCGATCAAATTGGTAATCGCTCGCGGTGCATCATCAGCGGCTGCGTTGTGCTGCAACTGTGGCAACACAAAAACTCCGCGATCCGTCGGTGTCGTGTCCTTCACCTCGTCGAGCACGAGAATAGACTGCAGCTTTTGCTTAAGCTCTTTTCCAGTGGCGTACGACAGCACATTCACACCGACCAGCGTCGCATTATCCAGCTCCCCCTGCACTTTCGCCGAGTAATCGGGCCGGAGTCCATACGGCATGTTCAATTCCCAACGACAGGAAAGACTAATCGGCGAATACACCAAACCAAGCCGGCAACAAGACTGAACTCCGTACAACCAAAAGTCCTCGGGCATCGCGTTCAAATCGACGGACCGTTCGGCGTGCCAGATCGGATGATCCGGCGACAGTTTCTCTAGCGGCTTGCCGAGCACGTCGGCCGCAAAGCGACGCATGTAATCATCGAAAGCTTCACCATTGCATCCGTCGCCATTGCAAGCTTCCGCAAAGATGAACCCACCTTGTTCAACGTATTCCCTCAGTAGATCGCGGGATTCAGTGGTCAGCACCGGCGCATTCGACGCGCTGATGAACAGAACGGGAGCTTCGAGCAGATCAGCGAGTTTGGCTTTTTGCAGATCGATTGTTTGCCAAGCGAGTTCACGTTTCCAAGCCTGCTCGGTGTGGCTCGTCAGATGTTGCATCGCCATCGAGTGGTGATTCCAGTCATCGCCTTTACCGAACTTCAATCGATTGATAACGATCTGTCGCTTGCCTTTGGCAAGAAACAGCAAGCCAAACGATGTTTCGCTGTAGGCGTTACCAAGACCGGCGTAGGCGCTATCGAACTGCCCAGTAACCGGCTGCTGAAGGGCCATCAGAACTTCCGCGCCTTCGCGGTACCAATCGTGATCGCCAAAATAGCGTTGCCCAGTCATGCGTCCGGCGCGTTCGAGTCCGTACAGATAATACAGGTGAAATAGCCCGTGACCTGGGTTCGAGCGTACGGTGAACTGATCTGACAACCACTTGAGTCCCGCATTGATGACTGAGTTGTTAGACCGGTTCTCGCCGCAGCATTCGATTGTCTCATCCGCTGTGGCTTCGCTATCTTCCAGTTGGGAACCGACGATAACCAGCGATGCGATGCCGGCGCACGTCATGCTGCCGCGCACGTCTCTGCCACCACCAGCGTTGTAGGGAAAACTGCCGTCTTTGTTGCGAATGTTCAGCCAGTAGCGTTTCGATCGACTGTAGACCGCTTTCCAATCGTCTGGCGAAAGTTGAGCACCGGCTCGCTGCGCTTCGTACAAAGCCAGCAACGCGAACTGAGTATTCGAAGGATCGCCGTTGCCACCGCCACGTTCACCATAAGACCAGGATCCATCGGTGGCTTGCGCGGCGACGAGCCATTCAGTGTTGCGCTGAATTTCGGCTGCGTACTTATTTGGATTGGCTGCGCAAAACGCCATCGACTGCAAGGCAACAGAGTAAGTCTTTTCGGGCACTCGCTGGCGAGAATAATTCAATCCCGCAGCGACGCGTGGATGATCGGGCGGCAGCCCCGCGTTGAGGAGCGCTAGAATGACCAGCGACGTAACGCCTCCAGGATAATCTGGGTAGTCATCCCAACCACCGTCGTCTTTTTGGCCGCTCAGCAAGAACGCCACGCTGCGATCGATCGAATTCTGAACCGTTTCCGGAGTTACTACGATCGGTCTACCTCGATTTTGTCCTGGGCATGCCGACGCGTTCAGCACAACCGTTACAATTGTAAAGCAGCACGTCAAACAAGCTGTCCGTGCAAACATGGTCGTTTCCTGCTTAGTGATCGAAGGCGGGATGAGCGATAGTATCGGTAGCTCATCTCCTTGTGGAAAGTATCGTTAGCTATTGTCTAATTATAACCTTCGTCCGGTAATTGGTTCTTGAGTAAAGCGTAACCTAGTGTCAAACAAGCCTAAAAACGTCGGCGATCTGTTGAACGAATTTCGGGAGCATCGCAACACGATGCGTCTCGAGTTGGCGAAAGTTGTCATCGGTCAAGATGATGTCATTGAACAGCTTTTCGCAGCCATCTTTACGCGCGGTCACTGTTTGCTCGAAGGCGTTCCAGGCCTCGCAAAGACCCTCATGGTCAGCTCGCTCGCACGCATCGTCGATGTCAGTTTCAATCGCATCCAGTTCACGCCCGACCTGATGCCTTCCGACATCACCGGTACCAATGTGTTGGACGAAGATGAGAACGGTCGCCGCGAATTCCGGTTCGTCGAAGGTCCCATTTTTACAAACATCTTGCTAGCGGACGAAATTAACCGTACGCCGCCGAAGACACAAGCCGCTTTGCTGCAAGCGATGCAGGAACGTGAGGTGTCCGTCGGACGAACGACTTATACTTTGCCAGATCCGTTCTTTACGATCGCTACGCAGAATCCAATTGAGCAGGAGGGAACTTATCCGCTCCCAGAAGCTCAGCTCGACCGCTTTATGTTCAATATCAAAGTTGGCTATCCCTCAGCCGACGAAGAAGAAAAAATTCTGCTTGCTACGACTCGCAACGAAAAACCGGAAGTCAATAAAATTCTCTCCGCGCGAGCGATAGTCAACATTCAAAAATTAGTTCATAGCGTCGCCGTCAGCCCATTCGTGGTGAAGTATGTCGCGCATCTGGTTCGAGCCACTCGGCCTTCGGATGAACGCGCACCGCAGTTCATCAAGGACTTGGTTGATTGGGGCGCTGGCCCTCGGGCCGGGCAGTTTCTGATCAATGGCGCGAAAGCGATGGCGGCGATGGATGGTCGTTTCAGCATTGCAGTCGAAGATGTTCGTCGTGTCGCCGTTCCCGTTTTGCGACACCGTGTTAGCACCAACTTCCAAGCACAAGCTGAAGGCATGACCAGTGAAAAGATCATCGCACGCTTGATTAAAGAGATCCCAGATCCTGAAGTGCCTAAGTTTGCGGGCGCACCACCGGTACAGGGCAAATAAAATGAAGTTGTGTCATGACCGTTTGGCTTGCCGCACAATGCTCTAACGATTGAATTCCAGATGGTTGCTGTCGAGCAATACTTGAAACCCGAACTCGCCGCTCAAATCAAGCGTTTGGACTTGCGCGCGAAGATGGTTGTGCGTGGGTTCTTGCAGGGTCTGCATGCAAGTCCCTTTCACGGATTCAGTGTCGAGTTCAGTGAGCATCGTCGCTACACGCCCGGCGATGATCCCAAGGGCATCGACTGGGTCGCGTATGCCAAGACTGGCAAGTACTACATCAAAAAATACGAATCAGAAACGAATCTTACCGGATATCTCGTGCTCGATCTCAGCCAGTCGATGAATTACACGTATCGGCAGCAGTTGACGAAACTCGACTACTCGATCTGCTTGGCTGCCGCGCTCAGCTATTTGATGATTCAGCAACAGGATCCGGTCGGCTTAATCACTTTCGATACAAAGATGCGCGCCAATGTGCCACCTCGCAGCCGACGTGGGCAGCTGCCAACGATTCTGGGCGCGTTGACGAAGTTGAAGGTAGCTGGCGAAACTGACCTGGCTGCTTCGCTGGTGCAGTTGTCTGCCATGCTTCGCCATCGCAGTTTGATCATGTTGATGAGCGACTTGTTGACAGAAGAAGAACCGATGCTGCGAGCGCTTCGCAATCTTCGTCACTCGGGTCACGACATCATTGTCTTTCACGTACTAGACGAAGCGGAAGTCTCTTTCCCGTTTCAAGGTATGTTGCAATTGCGCGATCCTGAAACGGGTGCCGTTGAGCCGGTTCGAGCGAATGATGCGGCCGAAGAGTACCGCAAGAATATCGCTCAGTTTCGCGCACGACTGGACAAGCAACTCAGCGAGAGTCGCATCGACTACGTAGCGCTCGACACCAGCCAACCGTATGACAAGGCGTTGATGGAGTATCTGCTTCGCCGCCGAAATCGATTTTAGACAAATTATGACTTTTCTTCACATGTCGCTGATCGCAGGTCTGGCCGTTGTTACGGCCCCGATTCTGCTACATCTATTCGGACAGAAACAACCACAATTAATCGACTTTCCCGCGATCAAGTTCGTTCGTCAAACGACGCGCGAGCAGAGTAGCAGTTGGCAGTTGCGGAACTTCTTGCTGCTGTTGTTGCGAGTGCTGTTGCTGGCTGTGTTAGCACTAGCGTTGGCACGTCCGCGTGTTCATAGCGCGATGCTGGGTAGCATTCTAGGAATCACCGGTGTCGTTGTTGCCGCCGCAATCGCCAGCTTAATCGCAGCGGTCGCATTTGCGACGCGTCGTCCAGCAGCGATTTCATGGACTGCGCTTGTATTCGCAATCGCTCTGTGGGCGACTGCGGCGCTGTGGGGCTTTCGATCGCTGACAGTCGGGCCCGCGGTGCCCAGTTCCGATCAATCGGCGCCGGTAGCGGCAGTGATGATCGTCGATAACGGTCCAAGCTTAGCCTACCGCGCGAACAATGCTCACCGACTTGAAACCGCGCGCGAAATGGCGATATGGATTCTCGACAAGCTACCGATTGATAGCCGCGTGGGCGTGCTAGCCGGTGCACCTGTCGGATCGCTCGCGCTCGATCCCGCAACTGCGAAATCGCAAGTCAACTTGATCGAACAGCGCGGTGCGCATATCGATCTAACTGCACGCATAAGAACAGCTATCGACCTGGTCGTGGCGACAGATTTGCAACGCAAAGAAGTCTATGTGATTACTGATTTGGTTAACAGTTCTTGGTCGGCGGCGGCAGACGACTTACAGAAGTTGCTCAAAGAGTATTCCGAAGAGGTGCTGGTTCAGATCATCGATGTCGGCGATTCCGACGCAGTCAATTGGCGTTTAGGCGATGCCATACCCGAATTTCAGACAGTGCCCGAAGGCGGTGAAGTTGCATTGGAAGTTTCTGTGGAACGACCGGCGTCGGCGAGCAAGAAGACTGCCACGATTGAGTTGATTCAAGAGGAGATCGATCCGAAGTTGCCAGTAATCAGCAATGGCAAACTGAAGACGCCCGCCGCACGCGTCGTCGATCGCCAAGTAATCGATCTATCTGCAGAACGCGTCGCCAATGTGCGTTTGACTGCCAAAGATCTAAAGGCAGGATCGCACAACTTGACAGTCCGTCTTGATCATCCGGATCCATTGATGATGGACAACGAACGCTACGTGACTGTCTTGGCGCAGGCGCAGCGCCCCGCGTTGGTTGTTTCCGATGACGCCGACATTGCACGCTACTTGCAATTCAATATCGATCCCAATGCAATTGAGTCCGGCGAGCGGGCGTCGCTGTGTGAAACCGTTCGCTATTCGCAGTTGAGTCAAGTTGCGCTCGAGCGATTCTCAGTGATCTGTCTTTTCGATCCAACCGCCATTTCAACTGTTCAGGGGCAAAGCCTGAAGGAGCATGTGCTTGGCGGTGGTGGCCTGCTCATTATTCTCGGCGCCGGATCTGATAGCGCCGCAACCTTCAACACGTCACCGATCGCAAGTTTGCTGCCCGGCGTGTTGGCCAGTCCGAGTGCGCGGGCGTCGCAATCTGTTTTCTTCCAACCCGTCGCACTCAGTCACCCTGTGTTCCATCCGTTCGGTCAGTTTGCCAGCGAAGTGCTTTGGAACTCGTATCCCATCTTTCGACATTGGAATTTCGAGTCCGTCTCCGACTCGGCGCAGGTTTTAATCAAATACAGCGACGATAGTGGACCCGCTTTGCTTTCGCAGTCGGTCGGACGTGGTCAAGTGATCACCTTGACGACTCCAATTCCTGAGCCATCACAAGCTAGCCGGGCACTTTGGAATGAGCTGTCCGTTGGCGAAGATACGTGGCCATCATTTTTCTTGATTCTTGGCTGCGTCCGAACGTTGAGCGGTGCTGATCAAGCGCGCACAAATTATGCCGTTGGCGAGTCCGTCAGTTTGACGAACGATCCGCTGAACTGGCCAAGTCGTTACCAACTGTTTTTGCCCAATGCTCAGTCGCGAGGCGTTGAAGCGATCGATGGTCGCGTCAGTCTTGGCCAATTCGATCAACCTGGCATCTATCGCTTGCGCGGACAACGAACGCAACCGATAACCCGCTCCGTCAGCATCAATGCACCTGCCAGCGACACGGTACTTGAGCGATTAACACCCGAGCAACTCGAAGAACGACTCGGGGAAGGAACGTTTCACATCGCACGCAGTCGTGATGAAATTGAAAGCAGCGTTGGACAAGCTCGTTTCGGACGTGAACTGTACCCTTTGATGATGCTGTTCGTCGCAGGACTTTTCTTAGCAGAACAAGCGATGTCAAACCGCTTCTACCAACTCAAGTTCAGCCGAAGCCAAGGAGCTTAACATGAGTTCGTTTAGCGTAGAGCCCGTGTTTGGCTGGGTGACTGTCATTCCGCTGGCGCTCATTATGATCGCGAGTCTTTGGTTAACGTTGTCCAATACTTCGATTTCGGTTGGCGGACGTTGGACGCTGGTCCTGTTGCGATTGTTGGCAGCACTCGTGCTTCTGCTCGGATGGTTGCGACCGGCCATGATCTCCACGAAGGAACGCGAAAGTGCGGGCGCGATCGCTGTGCTGCTCGATCAATCGCAAAGTATGACGCTGCCAAGTGAGACGACGCGCAAGAACCGCTGGGAAGTCCAGCAGGATGTTTGGAAAGCGATCGCTTCGGCCACAGATTTGAAACTTGGCCAGACTCAGATCGTGCCCTACTTCTTTGACGGCTCATTGCGCAAAGCTCCTGAAGACGATTTACCGGACCTGCAACGAGCGTTCAAAGATGTGCCTGGCGGCCGCATCACCGATCTTGGGAAAACGCTTGCCGAGCTGCAGCGAACACAAGTCGATCCGCCGCTGCGAGGTGTGATTCTGATCAGCGATGCAGCGCAAACCGCTGTTCCTCCCGAAGTCGAGCCGACATCGATCGCCAGCCAGATGTCGCAACTCGATCAAGCTCTGCTCGTTGTCGGTATCGGTCCGCGAACCAGTCGCAGTCAGTTTCGTGATATCGCTGTTGAAGGTGTGCCAGAACATCTCGACGCCTTCGAGAATAAGGAGCTGCAGATACCGCTTGTTATCCGAGCTCAGGGAGTACCGAACCAGCCGATCAAGTTGAAAGCGACTTTGCGCGCGAGCGGCAAACCGGATCAAGTCGTTGCCTCAGAACAAGTGGCTGCCACGGAGCCGACGCAGAGTCTCTCGCACAATCTGAAAGTAAATGTGCCAGAGGAGGGCGAGTACTTGCTGCAAGTTGAAGCACTTGCGGCGGATGTCAATGAACAGGTGACAACGAACAACACCGCCATTTCGTTTGTGACGGTGCGCAAAGGCGGCGTTCGAATCCTGTACCTTGAAGGCGAGCCGCGTTTCGAACAGCAGTTCCTTAAACGTTCGCTTAATAGCTCGCGTGACTTCGTCGTCGATTACGCTTGGATTCAAGAGAAAACGCGACGCGGCTGGCCGATCAATTTCAGCAAGCCGCCGCTCAACGTGGACTTTGCAAAATACGATGTAATCTTACTGGGTGATATCGATTCATCCGCTATTCACCCTGAGAATTTAGCCGCCATTCGGCAACGCGTGTCGCAAGGCGCGGGGCTTCTGCTGTTAGGCGGTTATCACAGTTTTGATGCAGGCGGATATGCGAACACGTCGCTAGCGCCGGCGTTTCCAGTGGAACTTGTGCGCGGCCGTTCACAGGGTTTTGACGTTCCCGTCGACCCGATTTTTCAAACCTCTGAGCCGACGCGTATCAAGTTGCTAGCCGAACATCCGATCACTTCGCTCGCGCCAGAACCCGATAATCAGAAGCTCTGGGATAATCTCAAACCGCTGTTATCGATCAATCGTTTAGGCAAACCGAGAGTCGCGCCGGGTGTGCAAGTACTCGCGGCTAGCGAAAAGAATGAGCCGATTTTGGTTACAGGTGAGTTTGGAAACGGTCGCGTGTTGGCATTCGCCGGCGATACCACTTATCAGTGGTGGTTAAGTGGCGATCAGCAGATTCATAAGCAGTTCTGGCGACAAGCGGTCCTCTGGTTGCTTCGCCGCGATACGATCGAAGAAGGTTTCTTGATCAAGCTCGATCGTCGAAGGCTTACAATCGATGACGTAACCTCGATTCGACTTGAGTGGTTTGGTGGAACCGAGAACAAACCGATGCCTGACAAACTGAAACTTGAGCTAACGCGCGAAGGTAAATGGCTTCGCAACTTGGAGTCCGTCACTGAAGGTAACAATCGACGCAGCGCTAAATTGAATGGACTCGACCAACCCGGACTGCATCGCGCCGCGTTGACAGCCGAAGCGAGCGATGGAAAGACTTACTCAGCCGAGATCGCATTTATCGTTCGCGACGAATCCCGCGAAATGGCCCAGCCGGCAGCAGACTGGCAAATGATGGCGAACTTGGTTTCCGCTAATAAAGCCGCAGGCGGTCAACTGTACCTTCCCGAAGACATTCGCGATGCCCTCGAGTGGCTTCGTAACCGGCAGGACAAAACGAAAGTAACCACACTAGAGAAACGTCGGTTGGGAGACGCTGCGTGGGATTCGTGGCTTTATCTCGTTCTTTTCTGCGGGCTCATGACGACCGAGTGGGCGCTGCGCAAATCTTGGCAGTTGCCTTAGCACTCTGGTTTACCTGTCACCGCCTTCGCTCCACACGTAGGCGGCTGGTGTCACAGTGAATCGCCAAGTCAGCTAGTTCGCGGTAGTCGATGCTCTCACTTTGTGAATCCAGCAGCATATGAGCCTTCTCCCAATCGTCTTCGGTTTCGAGTGCCCAGCGAAGATCCTCACGATCGAGAGCCGCAGGAAGAGGCAAGTAACGTGCATGGAATAACTCGGGCATCGAGTGAATCAACTGCGTCACTTTGCGGTCATCTTTCGAATCAACTCGGCCCGCTAACCGACGCAGCGCACGTCGACGACAAACTTCAGCGACCAAACCCAATCCATGCAAAGACGATGCTGGGCGCGACGGTGAAACAAATGAAATGATGTCGCACGTGGGCGTCGCCCAAGCGGCTGCAACCAAGCGATCAACAAGGATCGGGTCGACGAATGGACAGTTGTCTTGGACCAGAACAATCCAATTAGCCTGCGCGGCTTTCGCAACTTCAATGCACCGTGCCAGCGGCGTCCCAGCCGTGGATGGCATCCACTTCGCTTGCTGAATCGTCAACGAATCAATGGCATTCGAAAAATGCGGACTCCCAGTGACGCAAATCGTGTCGAGAAGCGACGATTCGACTAACCGCTGTATCGTCCACTCCAACAATGTCTGGCGACCGATAAGCCGCAGGGCTGGATGGTCACAATTAGGTTCTGTGCCAAGATCGATTACAGCAACTGAGGAACGGCGATCTGTCATCTGGGACTTCCTTGAACAGCGCTAGCTCGCAACCGCTTGCAGCCTTCGCTCAAGCGGTCGTTAATTACGAACGAGGAATCTTCGATGAGTTCTCTGGAGGCGTTGTGCTTCTCGCACGACTGCCTCAGTCTAACGCACAAGGGCGCCAGGTCAATCGTTGCATTGAGTTAAAGGCAGATGAATTTGCGACAAGCGATAAAAGTGTTTTTGCACAACGATTGCGTAAAGCGTTCAGTTCGAAGGCTTTGCAGCGTCGTCCTTCGAAGCAGCATCGCCGGTTTTGGCTAATTCGATGCGACCAAAAAGATGACCGCCCTTCTCGTCATGCTGCCAAGTCCCTGCGTATTTATCCACGTGCAGCACCACTCGAGCTGAAAACGTACCAAACCCCGGCAGTGTCATTCGATCCATCGTAAGCACAGGCGTCTCCCCAGCCCATTTGACATAAATCGGAACCGGCAAAGTGAAGTCTTTTTTGCCATACTTGATTCGGGCTTTGATGGACCATAGATCTGGTTCGGGCATCTTCTCCACCTTTTCGATCTCATACGCTTCCTCCTGAAGATCATTCAGCGGCTTGTCATCCAACGTGAACGAGCCCTTGAATTTCGCACCCGTTAGCAGCTTGGTAAATTTTTCGTACCTAGCTTTCGTGGCTGAATCGACCTCAATCGATTCTTGAGCCGAAGTCGCGCGAGTTAACTGCGAAGTGATCAACACAACCAAACTTATCCATAACCAAGTTCTCATGGTTTGTCCTTTCAAAGTAGCTGCAAACGGTTACGAGAAATTGCGCGCAGTGGTCGTTATTGGTTGCCTGCGGCTGGTGTCTGATCAGCCGGCGCAGGGTCGACCCATAACTCGCAAAGTTCCGGGTTGAAGCGATAAACGGCACCGGGCGGCAACGCGGGCAATTTGATTTGATTCGCCTTGATGATCTTGTCCATAAACTCCTCGTGCGACTTGGGGCATCGTCCTTCGGTAGCGCGAAAGAGTCTCAGAGCTTGAGGGATTTGAATATCGAAAGCGACTCGTTCCTTGACCGCAAAGAATGCGGACACCGGAGCCGAGATCATTTTGCCGATGCCTGTTTCATTGTCCAAGCTGCGGCCCTGAATCCCTGTTCCCACTTGAGCTTTCATCGATTCCGTGGGGGCAGTGCTGTCTGGCGGCGTCGAAGCCGTCTGCGTTGGCTCGCAACCCGAGAATGCAAAGCAACAGATGCTGGCGATGGTCAAAGAAAGTATACGGTTCATCATGCGGAATCCTTAAACGATGGCAAATGTGAAGTCCGCTCTATTATCTCAAGTTGCTGAGGAAAAGCTACAGCGACTCGAAGCGCCGCCACAGAGCCTATTCGCAAAGCGATCGCAGCATTACCTTGCTTCTCAAGCTCGCGTTCCCACAGTCGCAACCATTTAGCCGCCAAGATTCGCGAGCATTCGACGAATAACTTCACATCGCATTGTTGCAAGGGAGGACTAGATCATGCCGGAACAGGCCCAATTCTTCGTTGGTTGGGGAACACTATCACTGATCAACGCTGGTCTCGCGCAAGCGAAAGGACGCAGCGGTTTTTTGTGGTGGCTCGCGTCGTTACTGCTCGGCCCAGTCGCGACGTTCTTGATCGTCGTTTTGGAGAGAAAGCCGGCATAGTCTTTAAAGCTCCGCGGACCGCGTCGCGCTCACGCCGCGAAAGTACCACATTCCCAGTAACAGATAATAAGTCGCGAGCCAAGGAATCAAAATCGAAGTGTAGATCATTTCGACGATATGCCGCGGAGAGTGACTGGTACTGTGCAGTCGCTTTAGCACAAATCGCAGGGTGAGCGTGAACCCTATTCCGATCGCCACGAGAGACAACCAACCGATGCCAAGCAACGTCGCCAGCAGCCCTACAACTCCGCTCGCAACAATAGCGATGTAACTTAGCGGAAACGGTGGAATGTGCTCTGCGCACAGAGCAGGGTGTTTTCGTCGCAGCAAGGTGTCGAAGAAACTCTTCCGCTGCTGGACCAGGGAGATGCCCCAAGCCGCTGGTCGAATCGGATGAACTACGACCGCTTCAGGGACGTGTACGATTCGCAAGCCGCGTGCGAGCATCGTGAAGCAAAGATCGCTGTCCTCGCGCCAAGCGATTCGAAAACGCTCATCGAATCCGCCAGCATCCTCCATTACGGTTCTGCGCACAAAACAATTCGCGGTAACGAACACTGCCGTCGACAATCCACTCGCATCGCGCTCATAGTCCGTTGGCACCATAGGCAGCGGCATCACCAACTTTCCCCACGCCGCGTGAACGTCGGGGTGCTTCTCGCAATAATCGACAGCAGCGGCTAACCAGTTCCTACCCGGTATGCAGTCGTCATCAGTGAACGCGATAAGCTCTCCGCGAGCCTGCCGCCAACCCGCGTTTCGTGCCGCAGCCGGACCATGAGCCCCCTGCACCGCCACGTAAATCAGCCTGCATTGTGTCTTACTTGCTAACTCGGTCACTAAAGTCTGCGTCGCGGTACTAGCTGCGTCATCCGTGACTATTACTTCGTACTCACTGCCCTGTAGACTCTGATTGCAAACCGCTTCCAAACATCGCGCGAGTAGATCATCGCGTTGATAGGTCGGTACGACTACGGATGCTCTTAACGGTAAGCCTCGCATCACACTTACTTCGCCAACAAGAAGGGACCGATCACTAAGGCGTCCAGCGGCGATGTCCAGAAGCTTTCAATCGCATCTCGCGGCGTGCACACAACCGGCTCGCCGCGCGTGTTAAAAGATGTATTTACCAACACGGGCACACCAGTGCGCTCATAGAAGGCTTTGATCAAGTCATAATAGACCGCATTCTGATCGCGACGAATTGTCTGAACGCGCGCGGTACCGTCGACGTGCTTAACCGCTGGAATGCGATCCGCTTTCTCAGCCCGAACGTCATAGACAAACAGCATGAAGGGAGATTTATTCGCATTTTCAAACCAATCCTGAGCGAACTCTTCCAATACAACCGGCGCCACAGGTCGAAAGTCCTCGCGATCTTTGATCTCGTTCAATCGCGACTGCATGTCAGCCGGAATCGGCGAAGCCAGAATGGAACGTGAGCCCAGCGCACGTGGACCGAACTCCATGCGCCCCTGAAACCAACCGATTACTTTGCCGGCCGCCAAGATCTCAGCTGTCTCATCCGCAACACAATTCATTTTGCGGTATTTAAGTTTTGACCACACTAGGAACTCTTCGATCTCTTCGACGGAAAACTCTGGCCCAAGAAACGCATGGTCCATTCGATACTCACGAACCTTGATCTTGCGTATTTCAGCATCAATCCATTGGGCTGCACCAAGTGCCGTTCCTGCATCGCCGGCCGCCGGTTGAACCCAAACATGCTCGAAGGGTGTGTGCACTCTCACCGCAGAGTTCATGACACAGTTCAGTGCAACGCCGCCCGCCATACACAAATTCTTCATGCCGGTCTTACCTTGCAACCATCGCGCGAGTTCGATCGCAGTCTCTTGCAGTACCTTTTGTAACGCAAACGCCAAATCGTAATGGCACTGCAGCATTTCCGCACCGCGCCGTCGCCTTGGCCCTACCAACGACTGCAAATCCAACTTGCGCACTTCATATTGCCCATCGCCAATAATTCGGACGACCTCGCGCAGTATCGGTACGAACTGTGGCGTTCCAAAGGACGCCAGCGCCATCACTTTGTATTCGTCGGAAGATCGGAGAAACCCTAAGTGCTCTGTAACCTCTTCGTAAAGCAGACCAAGCGAGTTAGGTAAGTCGACCGCTCCGATTAGGTCGTAGCGAACTCCACAGGCAATGCCGTAGGTAGTCGCTGACTTTTCACCGCGACCGTCCAGCGTCATCACTGCGCACTGATCAAAGGGCGCGCAAAGGTAAGCGCTCGCCGCATGAGCGAGATGGTGCGACACGAAATGCCATTCCCAATGAGAGTTCCCGTTCGCGGGTTGCAAACGCTCTTGCAGATGATGCGGCGCGCCGTCCCGGAACTGGCCGGGCGCGTGCAGCAACGATCCGTAGAATAAAGCATCCCACGGTGAAAGCACACTTTCCGGGGCATGTCCCAAATCCGACGGTAGCGGCAGCCGCAAGTCTTCCGGGACTGAATCAAAACCCGGCAGCAGCTTTGGATCGAACGAATACGCAACATGATCCACATCCGCAATCGTTATGGAGGCTCGCTTCAAGCAAAAATCGATCGCATGAAAAGGTAGCTCCCAAGTGGAAAACGGAACCGGCCGTTTACCATGTTTAATATGCGTAAATCGCTCTTCCTCAGCCGCAGCGATGACTAAACCATCGTGCACGATGGCTGCAGCGGGATCGTGGAATGCAGCATTGATGCCTAATGTGTACATACAGAATCATTCCGATCGGATCGTGTGCAATTCTGAGTCGCGTTCCATAGTTCAACGACTGCTTGGACTACCGCCAACGGCTCGATGCGTCTTAAGCAAGCGTGATGAAGTTCCGGGCAAACGCTCTTCAAGCAGTTGCGACACGGAACATCGAAACTCAGCACACGTTGCGGCACACGCCACGGAGTGTGCTGAGAATTCGTGAGTGCATATAGATCGACGACTGGTGTACCGACTGCCGCAGCGATGTGAGCGGGGCCGGTATTGTTCGTGAGCAGAATGGGCGATAACCAAAGTAACGCGGCCAACTCTTCCACATTCAACTGTCCAGCCCAACGAATCGCCGAGCGGCACTTTTTCGCTACCGTGTCCAATAAGTGCGACTCTTCGGCTTGCCCTGTCAACAGTATTCGGAAACCCAAGTCCTCTAACTGCATCGCCACCTCCCCGTAGCTTTCTGCAGGATAGCGACGTGATTCCGCTGTAGCTCCAGGATGCAACACACACCACCGCGCGTTGCCAGCCAGTCTAACCTCTGCAAGGCGAAGACGTATCGATTCGATCGCATGTGGCGGAACAGCAATTCGCAGGCTATCCGCGTCCGCGCTGGCTCCGATAGTCCGGACAAGCTCCAGTTGCCTAACGACTTCGTGCACCGAAGTGGCAGGCGTTTCGCGATCTTGCACCCAGTGGGTCAGCAACTTATAGGGATTCTCGCGACAGTATGCCAGTCGCAAGGGAATCCCCGCCAAGTAGCAACACATCACCGACGGCAACGAACTCTGCGTGTTCACCGTGAAAATCACGCTTGCGTCAAAGTTCGCTGAAGCCAGCTTTGCGATCAACTCCCAATCCACAAGCGGCGAACACCTAATTGGCGTATGTTTTAACCATGCAACTTCCGCTGACCAAACGGTGTCAACGTCGGGAATCAACTTCGCAATTTCGACACCACCCGGTGAAGTGAGTAAGGTGATGTGTTCAACATTCAACGATCTCAATGCATGAATTGCGGGCGTCGTCATCAGCACGTCACCCAGCGAATCGAGGCGGATGCACAATACGCGTCGCGCGTTACTCCATGCGTTATCCATCACCGGTAGAATCACGATGCCGACCTTGCTGTTGGTGCGACCGGCGCAGCACCCTGTAGAATTCGATCGATAATACGTGTCGTGGAACGATTAGCGACTACGGGAATAAAGTGCACTTGACCCCCCAGGCGTTCGACTAGATCCGCTTCAGGCAACGTTGCTCGGGTGTAATCACCGCCTTTTACAAACACTGATGGTCTTAGCGCGGTGATCACCGCGTCAGGTCGATCATCATCGAAGGCGAGCAGATAGTCGACACAGTCAATCGCTGCAAGAACTTCCAAGCGATCGCTGAGCGAATTGATGGGACGGTCCTCGCCCTTCAACCTTCGAATGCTCGCATCCGTGTTGACGGCTACCACCAACCGATCTCCCAGTCGTTTTGCACGTCTCAGATATTCGATGTGGCCGTGATGCAAGATGTCGAAACATCCGCAAGTAAGCACGATGCGACGACCGTGTCGCCGCTCTTCCGCTAAGTGTCTTGTCAGTGAATGCAGTTCCCAACTTCGTCCCATCCCGATTTGGCTGCGGATCAGTTCCGAAGCGGTGCAAGTTGCAGTGCCCTCTTTATGAATGACTAGTCCTGCCGCAATGATCGCTAATTCAGCAGCCGTTTCGATGCTTGCATCCGCCGTCAAGCTCAATGCGATCGCTGCGAGAAACGTATCGCCAGCTCCGATCACACCCGGGTGTCTACAAGTCTGGGCACAGAGTCGCACCGGCGGTTCGTTCGCCCGCAGGCACACACAACCATCGTGATCGCAAGTGAGTGCAACAATTCTCGCGTTTGTAATCACCAACAATTCGTTTTGATACGCGACCATTTCATGACAACGCTCCAACGTCTGTGTCATCTCTTTCAATCCGAGAAGTTCGCGAGCCTGTTTGTAGTTCGGCTTCACCACATCTGGGCGAACGGAAGAAAAGTTGGCCAGCGACTTCGAATCTACTGCGAGCATAACGCGCGGTCGACGCTCGTTTAAACCTTCGGTCACGCGACCGTTAAGTATGCCGTAACCATAATCAGACACGACCACCAAGTCGCATTCACTCAACTCCGAAAGAACCCTTTCGTACAGCTCGTCCTCGTCGCGTTGATTCAAGGCCTGCGTCGTGCCTTGATCAACTCGCATCAGCAACTGGTTCTCTGCCAATAAGCGATGCTTTGAAAGCGTCCGTCGACTGGGCGATTGAATACAGAACTTTGTGTTTACTCGCTGAGCCTGTAACAGCCAAAGCAGTTGCTCACCTTCAGCGTCGTTGCCAATAGCTGTGACTAGACTTACGTCGGCTCCGAGTGCCGCGAGATTGGCCGCCGTGTTCGCCGCACCACCAGCACACGACTTCGACTCGCGCGCATCAAAAACTGGAGCCGGACCCTCGGGAGAAATGCGTGCTACCCCGCCGCGCGTGTACGTATCGAGCATGGCGTCACCGATTACGATCACCCGCAAGTCGCGAAATCGAGCTAACAGTTCTTGCAACTGTGTCGCATCCACATCTGTCTCCTCAAACGGCTTCATGGATTTGGCAAGGATCTGCGGATTACAGGCTGAGCGTGGGGTAAGTCCGTTCCTTTTCAAGTACAAAGTCAACCGCTTCGCTCATGTTCGAGCACTTGAAGTGTGGACATCGTACTCCCACCATCGGCTTGCCTGTCTCGGTACCACTGTCGACTAATACCGTTTTGCATCCCGCGCGGTTTCCAGCCTCCACGTCATCTAAGATGTCACCGATGAACCAAGACTCCGCAAGATCAATGCCATGTTCAAGTGCTGCGCGTTCAATTAATCCGGGCGAAGGTTTGCGGCACTCGCATTCACAGTTCAGTTCCGCGACAGAGCCCTGCGGATGGTGAGGACAATAGAGGAAACCCTGCAGCGAAATCCCAGGCTCGGCAAGTATCGATTCAAGCCGACGTAGAGCTGCCATGAGCTGTGGTTCAGTGAAGTAACCGTGGGCCAAACCCGCTTGATTTGAAATCAGGATCAGCACAAATCCAGCAGCTTGCAGTTGCAGCAGGCCGTCGATCACACCCGGCATCAACTCGATCAGATCAGGATTTACGTTGTAAGGTACGTTCACAACCACTGTTCCATCTTTGTCCAAAAAGATCGCTCGACGCTTCATAATGCAGCTTTCGATTCGAAGTGCACCACCGCAGCTTTCTCGCGCGACGCAAAGGTCGGGTTGGTTGAACTTTCTGCGATGAGCTCTGCGTAGATATCTGCCAACTCCTCAGCGACCTGCCGCCAAGTAAACCGAGCTCGCACCCAAGTTAAAGCCTGTCGACCCAGTTGTTCACATAAGCGAGGGTCGTGATAAAGTTGCAGCAGTCGCTCGCCGATCGACTCAGGTGAATGTGGTGGTACATGAAAACCTGTCTCACCATTGCGCACTGTGAACTGAATGCCACCAACCTTGGAGCCGATGACTGGACGTCCGCACGCCATCGATTCCAGCGGAGTGATGCCAAACGGTTCATACCAAGGCACCGTTTCAAACACATCCGACGCACAGTAGAAATTGCGAATCTCGTTGCGTCCGCACTGCCCGGCGAAAAGTACCGAATCAGCAATCGCTTCCTGCTTTGCAATGCCCTGCAATCGGCATAGCTCGGGTGACGTGTTACCAGCACCCATCACATCGCAACCAACAATGAGCAAACGTCCCTCCAGTCCACCACGCACGGCATGGGCGAACCCACGAATGACATCGTCAACTCCTTTTCGCGGAACCATTCTGCCAAGTTGCAGCACAGTGAACGGGTGGGGATCAAGTCCCAACGCGCGACAGGCTTCAGTCTTGGGCATCGGTGAAACTTCGTCCGCGTCAAAGCCACATGCAACCATGCGGATCTTGTCGCGATCCGCTCTGTACAACGAAATCTGATCTTCAATATCCTGCGGGCATTCCGCGATCACCACATCCGCTTCCTGCATCGCTCGCTGCTCGATCGCGATTCGCTCAGGCGGAAAAGCATCGGCCGAAGCTTGATGCAACAAGCGAATTTTTCCGAGCGCGTGAAACGTTACGACTAGCGGTAACGTGAGCTGACGTTTCAATTCACAGCCAACCTGCGCGGACATAAAGAAATTCGCATGAACACAATCGTAAGCTGCGCTACCGCGCATGAAGGCAAGCGTGTTGCGAGTGAATTCATCCATGTGCGGAAGTAGCTGCTCTTTGGGGACGTATTCCGCGGGACCGGCCGCAACATGGATGACACGCACTCCAGGCAACCACGGTTTCACCGCGCTCTGATCGAGGCGATCTCGCCGCGTAAATACATCGACTTCGAAACCTAGTTCCGCGAGATGCCGTGCGACTTGAGCGACGTAAACATTCTGCCCACCACTATCGACACTTCCAGGCGAGGCCAACGGCGAAGCGTGTTCGCTGATCAATGCAATTCGAGCTCTCACCTTGTCACCTCGAAATCTTTTCGTGCCGGTTCTGTCAACTGCATCGAACGCGCGAGTCGGCGCGGTATTGAATCGCCTGCAACTTCCCAAAGCAATCGTTGCCAATCATCCGCAAAACGTTCGATGTTAAAACGCTCAGACGCTAGCGCACGTGCCGCATCGCCCAGCTTCTTAGCTTCTCCTGGATCGTTGACCAACCGCTGCATATGTCCCAGCAACTTTGATAAATCAGTTTCCAAGTATCCGGTGCAACCATTTGTAATAACGGTCGCCAACTCACAAGTGGCTAGACCTAAAACCGGCAATCCTACACTCATTACCTCCAGAATCGCCAACCCGAGCGACGTGTAGCGAATGGGGCTGAAAAAGTACCGGTACTTTGCGATGTACTGCGCCAGCTCGCTCGGCTTTATCTCGCCGATGCCCCCCGCTTCCTCTGCGGCCATCCCGACGAGATCGACGGGAGTGAGCTTTGTTAGTTGCTCGTAGATGTCCGCACCCACCTTGCGACCACGTCGAGCAAGGTGATTCAAGGCAGTGATACCCCGTGGCAATTCACCGGTGTAGCGCGCAGACTCAGGCACTTTTACACCGTGCTCGATCACGCGACTCTCAACCTGTGCACTTCGCCACATAAGGCGGTTGAAGTGGGTGACATGCACCAGCAATCCCATCGAATCGTTAAACCAGTGGTCTTGGTCTGTCACCTCTTCCCACGGTGGATCATGCTCGAGGTAAACCCGTGGCAACCGCCGCTGTGACGGACTGAGCAGTTCGTATTGATCCGCTTCATAGTGCTTGCGCGATTGATAAAGAATGCAGTCGAATTTCTGCGATTTCAATTCGTCTATCGGGCACTCACTCACGTTGCTACCGAACGGGAACGTCGTTCCGCGACCGCCATATCCGTGGCCGAGCTCTGGGCCGTTCCGCTTTGCGAATCCGCGGCTGCCGACCGGCAATACAAAGTCGCAGGGCGTCTCGCTGAGGTACCAGAGATAGTTGCCGTGGACGTGCCACGTTAAGACTCGCAAACGTCGAGAACTCATGGTTGAGAGTGCTTTGCTTTCGAAGTGGAGTAGTTATGCAGTTGCCATGCACTGCGACTCAGTCCGAACAAGCGCATCTTGAATCGCCACGTACACAGCATCCGTTGTTAAGCCCGTTGCGCAAGGAAAGCCGATGGGACACTGCGTGTAGGAACATGGTCGACAATCAACAGGGACCGAGACGGCATGATGCAACTCACGGTTTTGCGGAAACCATCGAGCGGGATCCGAGCCCAGCACTAACACCACGCTAGGAATGCCGAGCGCTGCCGCGATATGCGATACGCCGGTATCGTTCGAGATCATCAATCGAGCCCCTTCTAGAATCGCCGCCAGCGTGCCAGTGTTCGTCTTGCCGAACAAATTGGTGCATCGGGGCGAGGCTGCGTGGCTAAGTGCAACCTGAGTCAGCGCTGCTGCAATATCCAATTCCGCCGCAACACCGGTTAGCACCACTTGCCATCCATCATCGGTCAATCGATCGACAACTGCTTTGTAACGCTCAGCCAACCAACGCCGAGTAAGCGAGCGACCTCCGGCGTGCACACAGATGTAAGGCTTGCTCAAGTCGACGCCGTTTTCATAAAGCAATTGACAAGCAAGTACTTGTTCGAACTCAAACACAGGGAACTCAAGTCGATCGCCGCAATCTGCAGCACCTAGATGCAACACGAGCGCTTTGAGCCGCTCGATCTCGTGACCAACCTCAGGCCATTCCAGGCTCGAATCCAAGCCGATTTCTGGTTGCGAGCTTGGATGAAAACCCAAAGTCGCTCGCGATCTGATCGAACGCACGAATTCGTTGATGTAGTGACCGCTGCCGTGCAGTTGCACTATCAAATCCCAAGGCCGCGATTCGGCATTCGCTCGCAATTCATCCAGCGCTTCAAGATCAATCGGTTGCTTTTCCGGTATTCCCTCGCAACCTGGAAAGGTCACAAAGTCGTCTAAGTACTGTGGTATACGTGTTACCAACTCTTGCGACCAAGGCAGCCCGCACAGCGTGATGTGTGCGTTTGGATAGTGCGTCCGCAACGCACGCAGAGCCGGTATGGCGCAAAGCAGGTCACCGAGTTGGAGTGCTCGTACAACTAAGATGCGAATAGGTCGCTCATCGACCGTCTTTAGCATAGTACCGTTCACTTTTCGTCCGAAGTAGATAGCCAATGAAACTACGTTTGTTCAAGAAACGCTTCGTTACAAAGTGGCTAGCTGCTTTTGCAATCTCTATGCCGTCGCGGTCCCTGCAAATGCCGACCTTACGCCGAATGGAGTCATTATCGGCAACACGTTCATCCGCATTCACTAGCGCAGGCATGTTGCAAGCGGAACGCATTGTGCACACCAGCGTGGTGCGACTCGAAATCTGAAGGCCTGAGGTGCATGGTTCGCACATTTGAAGAAGTGTGCAAACTGCATAGACCAAAGTCGCGAAAGACAGCTCCAACACTTTGATTTGAAGATCTCACGCGAGGGTAGTTACATGCATGCGAACGAAGTCAATATGAAATCTCGTAAAGAATTTATCACTGGCCATCTGTCGCGGTCCGCTGAGGTCATTACCCACACGGCAGAAAGTTGCGTGGACTCGATCGCTGAAACGGCTCACATTATCACCGAGTGCTTCGAAAAAAATGGCAAATTGCTGATCTGCGGAAATGGGGGCAGCGCGGCGGAGAGCCAGCACATGGCGTCCGAACTAACGCACCGTTTGACAGCGGCGATAGAACGTCGCGCGCTACCCGCACTAGCGCTCACCACAGACACCTCGCTCCTGACAGCATGCGCTAATGATCATGGGTTTGATCACGTATTCGAGCGACAGGTGGAAGCTCTTGGGCGACCGAACGATGTCTTGCTTGGAATCAGTACGAGCGGATCTTCTGCAAACGTGGTGGCAGCGATGCGGCAAGCGAAGAAGCAAGAGATGAAGACGCTCGCGTTAGTGGGATCCTCCGGCGAAATGGTGACCTTGGCGGACTGTGCGATCTGTATACCCGATGCGGATGCGCAATCGGTTCAGGAAGCACAGCTTGCGGTGATCCATATTCTCTGTGCGATCGTTGAGCAGGGTGTTGTCATCAGGCATTCTGACGAACGCCAAGCGGTGGTGGACGAAGTAAAACGATTAAACCCGAGTGAGGCGCTTAGGTAACGGACTCGCTTTGCAGATTTAATTGGCGGATTGAGTCGACGGTTGGCGAACCAGTCGTTCACTTGTCAGTGTTTGTAGCATCTGCGACATAGTGGCTGAGCCTTCATCGCGCACTTGGCAGAGGCAAAAGTAACCGACTAGCTTCCCGACTCCAGAGAGTGCGAAGAGCAGTTGAACTCCCGTAAGTTCGACTTCGTAAAAGTTCCATTGTCCTTGTAACGCCATAGCTAGTGATCCACCTACCATCGCTCCCATCGCCCCGATCGCGCCTGTCGCAGCGTTGAATAAAGCTAGATAGGATGCGCTGTTGCGATTGGGCGCGATCCGCAGCAGCAGGTTCTGTGGTCCCATCGCGAGCGGCGGGTTAAGAAGCGAGAAAGCGTGCACAGGAATCACTAACCACAGCGACTGCGGGTGCACAAACAGCCATGCTAAAGGCAAAAACACATCGCAAAGGGTAGCCAACAAAACGACGGGGCGGACACCAAAACGCAGTTTTAGTTTCGTCCAGAATCCGTTCATCGCGAGTGCCAATAGGCTGCCTGATGTTGCAAGAGCCATCACGGCCCAGAATGGGAGATGCAGTTTTTGCAGCATATACACTGCGTAGAACGGCGCTGCCAACTGTGTCGCAAACTGCCAAACCGAGTAGCCGATCAATAACTGACGAAAATTCAGCGATTTAAGCGGCGCAATAAATAGCTCTCGCTTTGCTGACGAAAGTGGCTCGTCGCTATCGCATGGTGGGATGCGGCCGAGCAAGATTGTGCCTACCAATCCGCAGACTAGCGCCATAGCGAAAACAGCGAGAAAGCCGCTGACGGAATGCGATTGATTGCGACTCAGCCAGGAGATAACCAGCGCCGCAGCGAGGCTCATCGCTAGCGACAATCCCGAATTGTACAGGTTGCGGCGAGCCAAGAATTGAACTCGCTGGTCCTCTGGTACCAACCGCTTGATCCAGTCCAACCAAGCGAGACCACCGACGGAGCCAAATGCACTGACGGCAGCCAACATTGCGATAACAATCCAAGCTTGCGCTGCAGAGGACCATTCGCCGAACAGGAAGGGTACAAACAAAATCGGTACCCACAGCAAACGACTGCTCCAGGTTGCGACCATACAAAGTTGTTTGGAGCGTCCAGTTCGATTCAAGATCGATGCACCGACGAACTGTGCTGCATGACCGAGCGTTGGCAAGGCCGCCATGATCCCGATCTGGAAGCGCGACGCACCCAGCTCGAGCGCAAAACCAGTCAAGAAGACTCCGCCTAACAGCGTACCCATCACCGTCGCCAACGCGCCTTCCATAACGGAGAAGTTCATTGCGCGCTCAAGGCGACAATTCGAATCTGACATTGAATCCCTTCACTGTTCACGGTGCATCCATGCTCTATGCGGCGAGATTGTTAGAAATACGTTTTACGCGGTCAATGCCAATGGAAGGCGTCTTTAAGCCCCGCCAGTCAAATGCAAGCTCGCTCTCAACTTCGCCGCTCTAACGTATGCCAGCCTTCGCAGGCTCGTGTTCAGCGTTGGTTTTTAAATGACCATCATGCTTCGTCGTCGCGCTGGAAGCTGTGTTTCCGAGCAAGGCGGTTGAGTTCGAGTCAGTTATTTAAACAGTCGTTAGGTAAGCCGCCTGAGACCTTCTAGCACTTGTGTATCGTCAGCGACTTCGCATTGAGTGGATGGAGTTGCTATCGCTGAACGCGCGGGCGAACTGATTCGCTCTAGATGCAACGAAACGTCGCAGAGTCAGCATTATCTTGTTGCGGCACAAGCTTCGCTGAAACGACTCGCCATCCGAATGAAACACTTCACCACAGGAGCAGCGAACCGCTGCAAGAACACCAGTATGAATAAATCGAGCACTACTTCGACAGCGAAAAATTCAACAGAGAAGAGCGGAACAAAAGGGAATGTGCGCGGCGGAAAACGAGTTGGAGGAGTTCGCTCTCAAGAGATGCGCACGGGAACGTCCAGCAGCGTTCACCGCGTGTGGCCCGGCGGAGCTTATCCATTGGGCGCGACCTGGGATGGGATGGGCGTGAATTTCTCAATCTACGCGCAGCACGCTACGAAGATCGAGTTGTGCCTTTTTAATTCGGTTGACGACAAGAAGGAAAGTGTACGAATTCCGTTGCCGGAACGGACCGACGAAATTTGGCATGCTTACCTGCCTGAAGTTACACCAGGTCAGCTCTACGGCTATCGCGTTCACGGACCGTATGATCCTGAAAAAGGTCATCGATTCAATCCCAACAAGCTCGTACTCGATCCCTATGCAAAATCGATTGCGAGGGGAGTGAATTGGGACGATTCATTGTTCGGTTACAAGTTAGGTGATGATTCGAAGGACCTCTCGTTCAACGATAAGGACAGTGCTGCCTACGCACCGCTGGCTGCTGTTATCGATCCGGTGTTCAGTTGGGGAGACGACCGGCGGCCGAATACACCGATGCACAAATCGATCATCTATGAAATGCATGTTCGCGGCTTTACCAAGTTGCAGCAAGCGATTCCGGAAGAGCTTCGTGGCACGTATGCAGGCATCGCCAGTGCGCCGGCCATCGACTACCTCAAGTCGCTCGGCGTCACGGCGGTCGAACTGCTGCCGGTTCACTTCCATCTCGATGGTAGACATCTGGTCGAAAAAAATCTCAGCAATTATTGGGGTTACGACACGCTGGGATTCTTTGCGCCAGAACCGCAATATGGAGTCCCTAATCACTCGCTCGATGCTGTCCGCGAATTCAAAGTGATGGTCCGTACGCTGCATGCTGCGGGCATCGAAGTCATCCTTGACGTCGTCTACAACCATTCCGCCGAAGGAAATGAGATGGGGCCTACCCTATCATTCCGCGGGATCGACAATGCAGCCTACTATCGTTGCTCGCCTGAGGACCCACGGTATTACATGGATTTCACGGGCTGCGGCAACACGTTCAATATGATGAACCCGCGCGTTCTGCAACTGATCATGGATAGTTTGCGGTACTGGGTGACCGAAATGCATGTTGACGGTTTCCGATTTGACTTGGCAAGCACGCTCGCTCGCCAGCTACACGAAGTGAATAAACTCGGTGGGTTCTTCGACATCATTCATCAAGACCCTTTACTGTCTCAAGTTAAGTTGATAGCCGAGCCATGGGATTTGGGACCTGGCGGTTATATGGTGGGCAACTTCCCCGCTCAGTGGTCCGAATGGAACGGAAAGTATCGCGATAGCATTCGGCACTTTTGGAAAGGCGATGGTGGGCACACCGGCGAATTCGCAACTCGTTTGTGTGGTTCGCCAGATTTGTATGCATGGAGTGGCAAGCGCCCGCATGCCAGCATCAACTTCGTCACTTGTCACGATGGCTTTACGCTGAATGATCTTGTGTCATACGATCACAAACACAATGAAGCGAACGGTGAGAATAACCGTGACGGAGCTGACGATAACATCAGTTGGAACTGCGGTGTGGAAGGAGCGACGGATGACGAAGCGATCATCGAATTGAGAGAGCGCAAAAAGCGAAGTTTCCTAGCAACGCTGATGTTCTCGCAAGGCGTGCCGATGTTGTTGGCCGGTGACGAAATTGGGCATTCGCAGAACGGAAACAATAACGGCTATTGCCAAGACAACGAACTCACATGGCTCAACTGGGAACTGGATGAATCGCAAGAGCAACTGCTTGCGTTCGTCCGCCGCTTAGTTCGCATTCGCCGTGAACAACCTGTTTTGCAGCGTCGACGATTCTTTCACGGTGAATTAATCGGCATTGAGGAGTCGCCAAGTATCGCTTGGATGAACACGGATGGAACCGAAATGTCCGAAGAACAATGGAATGATGGATTCAGTAAATGTATCGGTGTGATTTTGTTCGGTGATAGCGTTGATACCAATCAGTACGGCGAGGAGGTGGGTGGCGACACCTTGCTGATTCTGTTCAATGCCGATCATGGCGCCCCAATTCCCTTTGTCATTCCTGCGTTAGAGGAAGGTATTCCTTGGGAGCTCATGGTTGATACCAGCGAAGTGGAGACTCAGTCCCGCGAGTTCAAAGCGGGTGACGAATATCCGTTGAAAGCTGCGTCGTTAGCCCTGTTTCGTGTTCCCACCGCCGGATCTAAGTCTGAAGGCGTGTAGTCCGTTCCGAAGTTGAATAAGTTCATGATTGCGACGTATCGTCTACAACTGGAGCCGAGCTTCGGCTTTGGAGAAGTTGAACGCATTGTTCCGTACCTGAATCGATTAGGGGTAAGTCACCTGTACTTATCACCCATAACCGAAGCGCGGTCAGGCAGTATGCATGGTTACGATGTGATTGATCACAACGTGATTCGCGAGGAACTGGGCGGCAAGCAAGGCTGGGAGAAACTGTCAGCGACGCTGCGTGATGCGGATATGAAAGTCATCATCGATTTCGTTCCAAATCACGCCGGTGTGGGGCCGCGCAACGAAGCTTGGCAGAACGTGCTTGCGTTCGGGCAGCATTCGCCGTTTGCCAGCTACTTTGATATCGATTGGAATCCGTTAGAAGACTCGCTGAAGGGCAAAGTGCTTCTTCCGTTTCTGGGCAAACCGTACGGCGAGTGCTTAGATGAAGGCGAAATCCAACTGATCAAACATGGTTGCGATTTTCGAGCTAGTTATGGTGAGCATAACTTCGCTTTGTCGCCTATCACTTACGCGAACATTCTTGCCGAAGCGATGACGCGTCACGAACGCACGGACCTTTACTTCGATCTCAAAGAACTGCGGGAAAGCTACGCATCACTCTCTGCTGAAGATGTGCGGCGTGCGGAAATGCTTAGTAAGCGACTAGATCGAATCGCTGAGCAGATCGAATGGCAACCGGTTCTAGCGCACTTCAGTCAAGAGAAATTGCATCAGTTACTTGAACAGCAAAATTGGAGATTAGCCTACTGGAAGGCGGCAAGCTACGAGATCAACTATCGACGTTTTTTCGATGTCAACGGCTTGTTTGCGTTGCGAGTGCAAGACAAAGAGGTCTTTTGGAACTCGCATCAACTGGTCACTGAGTTGCTCGGACAGCCTGAGGTGGATGGGTTGAGGATCGATCATATCGATGGCCTCTTCGACCCGCAGGATTACCTTCATCGATTGCAGGATCTGGGCGCGAAGCATGTCTGGGTCGAAAAGATCCTGGCTGCGGGCGAAACGCTACCTGAAGATTGGATCGGAGAAGGCACCACGGGTTACGAGTTCATGAATGATGTCATGAATGTATTGGTAAATCCAAGTGGATTGGAGTCGATCCAGCGCACTTACCATCGCTTCGTTCAAGATAACGATACCTTTGAAGAAACGGTGCGCGAGAGCAAACGCCTAGCGATGGAAACAGCTCTATCCAGCGAACTTCACCGACTCGCATACGGATTGAATCGACTTTGCAAAGCGGACTATCACACTCGCGATTTTGCGATGGGTGCACTGCGCAAGGCGCTCGCTGAGTTGATTGCAGCCATCGATCGCTATCGGACTTATCTGCCGTACGGTCGTGAGTCAGCGGAACAGGTGATTGAAAAAGCTGTCCAACGCGCAAGACAGCGAACACCTTCATTCGAACCCTCAATCTACGATTTTATTTCAAAAGTCATCCTTGGGGATCTGCCTGAAAAATTGTTAAGTGACCAACAGGCTTGGGTCGGTCGCTTTCAGCAATATTGTTCTGCGGTCGCAGCAAAAGGAGTCGAAGACACCTCGTTCTACCGGTTTATGCCATTAGTAGCGCTTAATGAAGTAGGTGGTCAGCCCTCGATCGGAGAGCAACCGTTGCAGGCGTTCCATTCGCACGCTCGATTCCGCGCCCGCTATCGCCCATTGAATCTGCTCGCCACTGCCACGCATGATCACAAACGAGGTGAAGACACTCGCATGCGCTTGATTGCACTCACCGAAATTGCAGATCAGTGGGATGAGACTGTGCATGCACTTGCGAAAATCGGTGAAGCTTATAGCAAGCTACAAGGCGCGTCGCGGCACGATCAATATCTCTTTTTCCAGGTGCTAGTTGCGCTGTGGGACAATGACCATCGTGAAGATCTTACAGAGCGTATGTGGAGTTACATGCAGAAGGCCACTCGCGAAAGCAAACGTCAAACGAGCTGGAATAATGAAAACGCTGACTACGAGCAAGCGGTCGAGCGGTTTGTTCGCGGCGTCATCGCCGATCCTGCCTTGCCAGCTACCATCGAGCCGTTGTGCTCAAGCATCGCGCGGCTAGGATTTCAGAACGCGCTTACGCAGCTTGTACTGAAGTTCACTTCACCGGGAGTTCCTGACATTTATCAAGGTTCAGAACTGATGGATCTGTCTCTCGTCGACCCTGACAATCGACGGCCGGTTGACTACGCGCATCGAGAGCAACTACTGAGCAACTTTGAACAAGCGAACGCCCGAATCGATGCACTTGAAATAAATCGCCTAATTGATGCGAGCGAGCAGACTGTGAAGCTACTTTTCATGCAGCGTCTGATGAAGCTGCGAAGTGAACAGCCTGCAATTTTTGAACTGGGATCCTATCGCGAGTTGAACACCAACGAAACCGACTTGGCGCGATGGATCGCATTCGTGCGAGAGTATGAAGGTAGTTGCATTTTAGTGCTGGTTCCTCGTCTTCAGAACACGAAGAAATCGCCCGAATCGATTGAGTTAAATGAAGAGCTTCAGGGTCGGCAATGGACGGATACGATTTCTGGTCAGCGAGTTGAAATCGACAACAAGATTGAGATCAATGAACTTCCATGCAATTGGGTCGTGCTTCATAGTGGAGTGTGACCTATGAATTTGTCGAATGAGGACGGTGGAGAAGTTTATGAGTCATTGGGTGCGATTGTAAGAGAAGGTGGAGTTCATTTTCGCGTCTGGGCACCTAAAGCCGATTCGGTTGCTGTGGTGCTTCAGCCTGATAGCGCGGAATTCATGATGCGGCGCATCGAAGGTGGCTACTTCGAAACCGTCGTTCCAGACTGCACGGCGGGAACTTGTTACCACTTTCGCATGAATGACGGCGAGTTGCTGCCGGACCCCGCTTCGCGTTTTCAGCCAGCGGGCGTGCATGGTCCCTCGCAAGTAGATGATCCTGCGGCCTTTGATTGGCAAGACATCGAATGGCCGGGAGTTGCGCGACATGAGTTAGTTATCTACGAACTGCATGTGGGCACGTTTACGCCGTCTGGCACATTTCGAGGAGCGCTTGAAAAACTCGCCTATTTAAAGTCGCTAGGCGTGACTGCTATTGAGTTGATGCCAGTTGCCGCGTTCGCTGGACGGTGGAATTGGGGTTACGACTCAGTTGCTTTGTTTGCGCCCTTCCACGGCTACGGGACCCCTGACGACTTGCGTGAGTTGGTCAACGCCGCGCATCAAGCTGGAATAGCTGTGTTGCTCGACGTTGTCTACAATCACTTCGGACCCGACGGCTGTTATGCAGTCGCCTACGGCAAATTCTTTTCCGACAAGCATCGATCGACTTGGGGGCAAGGTGTCAATCTCGACGATGTAGATAGCGAAGGAGTACGCAACTTTTTTATCCAAAATGTGATCCATTGGTTACGAGATTATCACTTTGACGGATTGCGGCTCGATGCGACTCATACTTTGAATGACGAAAGTCCGACTCACTTTCTTAGTGAATTGTCGAAGGCGGTCGAACAACTGCCAGGGCCGAAACGATTTCTAATTGCGGAAGACTCAAGGAATCTGGCGGATCTCGTGCGTCCACGACATGCTGGCGGCCATGCGTTAGATGGCATCTGGTCGGACGATTTTCATCATCAAATTCGCAACTTAGTCACCGGTGACAGCGAGAGTTATTTCCATAGTTTCGCTGACTCGACCGCTTACGAAATCGCAGAATGCCTTCAGCGCGGTTGGTACTTTGCAGGACAGATCACTAACAAAACAACGGAAAAAGCGCGCGGCACGAATACCGAGGGCGTAGCGCTTGATCACTTCGTAATCTGCATCCAAAATCATGATCAAATCGGGAATCGACCAACGGGTGCTCGGATAAATCATGAGATTGCGTTTCCAATGTATCGAGCGTTATCGGCATTACTGTTGTTTGCACCGGAGACGCCACTGCTATTCATGGGGCAGGAGTGGGCGGCAACGACGCCTTTTCGCTTTTTTACCGACCATCGCGAGGAATTGGGCGAGTTAATCACGGCTGGAAGAAAGGAGGAATTCCAGGGGTTCGCTGGCTTTCAAGGTGAAGTTCCAGATCCACAAGACCCGGCGACTTTTGAACACAGTAAACTTGATTGGACTGACATTGAAAGGCCGCTGCATCTGCATATTCTGCAATTGTATCGCGATCTATTGATCTTGCGCACGACGCTTCGTGGCGACTTTGATATCAGGGTTCACGGCGATCGTGCGATGACGCTTTGCCGAGGACAGCACCAGTTAATTTTGTCACTCGCTGAAGAATTGACTTTGCCGATTGCGGTCGAACTAGAGGTTCTACTTCAAACTGAAGATTCCCGGTACTCCCTGGATGCCCATGCGCCGGTTCGTGAGGGTGGTGCTGTGTTCTTTCCCGTACCCGGTGCGATACTGGGGATCATGCCGAGCGTGTGAACTCTTAAGGATGCTGAACTAAAGGATTTCACCCGCGATTTCGGAGGGACTGCCAGTGCCAAGCAGAATACGAGCCGTATTGACCAAGCCGACATGCGAGAACGCTTGCGGAAAGTTACCCAACATACGTCGCTGCTTAGGATCATACTCCTCGGATAGCAAGCCGACGTCGTTCCGCAATGAAAGTAGCATTGTGAATAGGTCTTGAGCTTCTTGTTTGCGACCAGCGAGTGCATAGTTGTCAGCCAGCCAGAATGAACACAGTAAAAATGCACCCTCGCCCTGAGGCAGACCATCGAGTGACTCTTCGGTGCGATAGCGATCAACAAAACCATCGTGAACTAGTCGCTCTTCAATCAGTTTGACCGTACCCACCATGCGCGGGTCAGCGGCTTCGATGAAACCGACGAGCGGCAGCATAAGCAAGCTGGCATCGGGTTCACTTCCACCATAATATTGCACGAACGCGCCCTGTTTTTGGTTAAAGCCTGAATCGAGAACTTGCTGGCGAATCTCATCGCGTAATTTTCGCCATCGTTCCACGTCGCCCGGTAATCCATAGAGTTCGACGTCCTTAACCGCGCGGTCCGCTGCTACCCAGGCCATCACTTTGGAATGTGTGAAGTGCCGTCGCGCGCCACGCATTTCCCAGATACCTTCATCGGGTTCTGTCCATTGAGATTCCAGGAATCCCATCACCGCGAGTTGGACGCGCCACGCATCTTCACTGGGATCCAATCCGTATCGACGCGCTAGGTGCAGCGCCTCCATGATCTCGCCTGGTACATCGAGCTGATGTTGTTTAAACGCTGCATTCCCGATCCGCACAGGTCGCGAATTTTCGTAACCAGGTAGCCAGTCGAGCTCTAATTCCGTTAGCCGTCGTTCTCCTGCAACGCCATACATGATCTGCAGCTGAGCTGGATTGCCGGCAGCTGCGTTCACCAACCACTCACGCCAAGCCTTGGCTTCGTCCGTGTAACCACCTATCAGCAACGAATAGAGAGTAAACGTTGCATCTCGCAACCAGCAGTAACGATAGTCCCAGTTTCTTGATCCACCGATGTGCTCTGGCAAGGACGTTGTGGCGGCAGCAACGATGCCACCGGTCGGATTAAACGTTAGGCCCTTCAAGGTCACCAGTGATCGCTTTACTTCGTCACACCAACGACCGCCGTACGTGCAGCGTCCCGACCACTCCGTCCACCAAGCGGTTGTGTTTTCTAGAGTTTGGAGTACGTGCTTCTCAAGCGGTTGAGGGTGGTAAGTCGAAGACCACGAAAGTTGAAACGCGGCTTGTTGACCAGCCGCAATGGTGAAGTGGCAACGCGCCGTCTCGTCACTCAACTCAAAGCGTTGGTCGCTAAAGCAGTAGACGCTTTCCGGACCAGCTACAGCGTGAATACCCCGCTCCGTCTTGCGAATCCAAGGCAAGATGGAACCGTAATCGAAGCGTACCTGCAGCTCACTCTGCATCGCGACTTCGCCGCTAATACATTCGATCAAACGAAACACGTCCGCTTCACGTGTCTGCGGAGGCATGAAGTCGATCAGCTTGATGACACCTTCGTCAAGCTCCATAATGGTTTCCAAAACCATCGTACCGGGTCGATAAGCGCGTCGAACTTTGCGAACCTCACCAACGGGAGCGATTCGCCAGAATCCATGCTGCTCGGTTCCCAGCAGCGCGGCGAAAAAAGCCGGCGAATCAAAACGCGGTACGCACAGCCAGTCGAGCGAACCTGTTTTATCCACTAGCCCTGCGCCGCGACAATCTCCGATTAACGCGTAGTCCTCAATCAACGATGGCACAGTGCTCTATCCCCAGTTCATTGGTTCCAAGTTGCAACTCAAGAAGCTCTTTGTGATCCCGCCCGAAAATTGTCACACCTACGGCGTGAGGACAACTTTGATACAGCCGTCGGCTTTGTCCCGAAACGTTTTGTACATTTGCGGCGCATCGTCCAAGCGAACACGATGCGTGATCACGAATGAGGGATCGATCTCTCCCCGTTGAACTCGTTCCAGCAGCGGGCGCATATAGCGATGCATGTGCGTCTGGCCTGTTTTCATCGTCAGCCCTTTGTTCATGAAGGCTCCAAACGGAAGCTTGTCGGGGAAGCCAACGTAGACTCCAGGCACAGAAATCGTTCCAGCCTTACGACAACACATGATCGCTTCACGTAGCGCATGAGCTCGATCAGTGGTCAACATCACCGCATGCTTGACGCGATCATAAACCGCATCGATCGCACCCGTTCCGTGCGCCTCACAACCAACTGATTCGATGCAGCGATCAGGACCTCGCCCATGTGTCATCTCCTGCAGTGTCTCGTACACATTGGACTTCGAAAAGTCGATTACTTCAGCTTTGCCTTGTTGTTCCGCCATCTTCAAGCGCTCCGGAACGCAATCGATCGCGATGACACGCCCTGCCCCAAACATCCAAGCACTCTTGATGGCAAACTGCCCGACTGGACCACATCCCCACACGGCTACCGTTTCGCCCTTTTGGATCTCAGCGTTCTCGGCTGCCATATAGCCCGTTGGAAAAATGTCTGACAGAAAGAGAACTTGATCATCCGTCAGGTCATCAGGCACTTTGAGCGCTCCCACATCCGCAAAGGGCACTCGCAGATACTCAGCTTGACCGCCGGACAGCCCGCCCATTAAATGCGAATAACCAAACATGCCAGCGGGCGAATGCCCCATCGCTTTCTGCGCCATTTCAGCGTTTGGGTTCGATGTGTCGCAGCATGAGAAGAGCGAGTTTTGGCAGAACCAGCAGCTACCGCAGGCGATGCAAAACGGAATGACAACTCGGTCACCTTTCTTAAGAGATGTAACGCCTTTGCCAACCTCGACGACCTCCCCCATGTTTTCATGTCCCAGCACATCGCCCGCTTGCATCGTGGGCATCACTCCATCGTAGAGATGCAAATCGGAACCACAGATGGCGGTTGACGTAATGCGAATGATTACGTCTGTCGGATCAGCGATCTGTGGATCGGGAACGTTATTAATTCGCACGTCGCTTGTGCCATGCCAACAGAGAGCTTTCATCGGATTAGTCTTTCAAAGTCGTAAGTTGTTCAAACTCAGTTGCGAAGGAAACTCAAGTTAACCTTCCATCTTCGCTGCGACACTTAACTGAGTCGCACACACAACGTCAGCGGCCATGACTCCCGCGACTGCAACAGCCGCCGCGCACGAGCGTTCGCAATACTCGTTGTCGGGATCGAACATCGACATTCCCAGCGTTGCGAGATCTTGCGCATCTCCGGCAACACGACCCCACATCCAAGCTGTTGGCCGCTGGCAGCTCAGAATTCCGACTCCAGTCACAATTTCACGCACTCCATAGAGAGCTAACGTTTGCGGATGAACACCGGTCAACCGCGCCATCATCCGAGGCGCGACCACCTCCGCAACGCCCAGTCCGATGCTGAACCAACCCAAACACCTGGCAAGATGTAAACCAGGCGCGTAGCGAACATCCGGCGGCGAATGCGACGGAGCTTTACCACGTGTTGGCGTTGGAGTCGTAAAACGCGGAATGCTGGTCATGTTGCTACTCCCATCGAGCCTATGCAATGAACTGTGTGTAACAAATGTGTGCAATGAGTCTGAAGCAGTTGACTTCGCCGGACTCGTAAGGCAAAAGACGTGCCACAACGTCGAAGCAGGGCACGGGCAGACACACAGCCCACGCGCCGCCCCATTCGCCGTCGTTGTCCGGCATCTATGAGCGCAGACTGGTTACCGTAAGCTCAATTGGAACAGTTTTGTCGCAGCGAACTCGCTTGCACCCAGTGAACGTTACGGCAGATGCCTCCCAATGTGCTGTTACGGTGCGATCACAGCATTGGGAATTTGGATGCTGGCATAAAGACGTTTGGGAATTTGGCAAATCGTAGGTTTTGTCTCAAGTATCTGTAACAGCGACGGTTTACGTCGAAGTTCACAAATTCCGTGGTCATTGGTGCGGTCTGAATTCTGTTTACTTCAGTTGTCCAACTTGGTATGTCGATTAAGGAAGTGGTGGCGAGTTGGACGTGGCAACGCGTCGCGCTTCACTTGAAAGCCAAACAGACCATTTCCTGCGAGCTCAGAAGTATGTTACGAACAGCATTGTCAGTTACTCTTTGCGTCGGATTTCTACCGTCCGTATTCGTGCCATCCGCTTCGGCTCAGCAGCGAACCACGCAAGGTGCCGCAGTGGGCGGTGCAGCAGGTGCAATCATTGGCGGCATTATCGGACATCAAAACGATGAAGTGCCCGAAGGCGCTTTAATCGGTGGTGCCGTTGGTGCGATCGCCGGTGGTTTGCTCGGTCGCAACCAAGACAACATGGCTCGCGAGCGCTATGCTCAACAGCAAGCGTACAACCAACGCGTTTACGTGCAGCAGCAAGCGGTTGTGCAACCCGGAATTTCCACCAATGATGTGGTCTCGATGTCCCGCAGCGGCTTGAGCGAATCGTTGATCATCAGCCAAATCAATACCAAAGGCGTTCAACGTCGCTTGGAAGTCTCCGAGATTATCTCGCTGCATCAGCAGGGCGTCAGCGACTACGTCATCAACGCATTACAGTCAGCTCCGCTAGCCACGCAAATCGCTCCCTATGCCGCTCCGGTCGCACAGCCTTCGACGGTTATCGTTCGTGAACAACCAGTGATCTACAGCACGCCAGTCGTTGAAACCTACTATCGACCCGTGCCTGTCTACCATGGCCACTATCATCATTATTACGGACCTCGCGGTCGGTTCTAAGCGTTCGGTGCAAGCAGTAGTTCTTTGATCAGCTCCTCTGGGATTCCGATCGGAAGCACGGTGAGGTCCCCGAGGAAGTTCGAAGCTCCTGGAAAGCCCATTGCCGGTTTGCGAGCTACGAAGGTTAAGGTCGCATCGGCTCTGAATGTCCGCTGACTGGCTTCACCCGTTGTCGCGTTCCAACCCGTTGGAATATCGATGGCAATGCGGTTAGCCGCCGATTGATTCGCGAGCGCTATCCACGTGCTCAGTGGTTCTTTCGGCTCGCCAGTCGCACCCGTTCCAAGCATCGCGTCGATCACGACAGCCGTCGAAGCGAGCCATGACTGCAGTAGCGTTAGCTGCGCACTTTGCTGCTCCAGCGTTCTACGATCTTCAGCTCCTTTAGCGGGTTTCGCTTCTTCAGCCGTTGCATCGCCGCAATTCCAAAGCAGCAATTCATTCCCGCCGCCAGCGAGCAGGATGTCCAGGTTGGCTCGCGCGTCGGACGACAGCTTGTCGATCGGACCAAGCACTGCGATTCGGCAACGCCAACCGAGTACTCTAAGGTGTCTCGCGATGGCAACACCATCACCGCCATTGTTTCCGCGACCACACAACACCACAGCGTCGCAACCTTCGGCGAAGCGCTGTGTGAGCCACTGCGCGCAACCAATCGCAGCGTTCTCCATCAGCACCAGCGAACACATCCGATAACGCTCGATCGCAATGCGATCCACTTCGCGAATTTGTGCGACCGAAAGCGTACGCGTTTGCAACTGATTCCAGACTGTACTTACGGAAGTCATCGGTTTATCATCGAACTGGGAATAGACCTGTTTCACAAACCCTTTTGCAACTCGACCAGTATATGCCACTCTACGAATATCAATGCGACGAATGTCAGGCCGAATCCGAAGTGTTGGTTCGCGGAAGCGAGCAACCCGAGTGCCCAGCTTGCGGATCGAAGAAGATGGAAAAACTGCTCAGCGTGAGCGCTGCGCCCGCCATCGGCGGTGCGAGCTTGCCCGTTGCCTCCTCCTCGCCTCAAACTTGCGGCCGTCCTCAATGCGGCTCCGGTTGCATGTTTGAGTAGATCGCGACTATGCGTTCTTCAAACCTGCGAGAGCGGATCGCTCAGGGCGTTGTTTGTAAAACTCGTCCAGCGGGTAGCAACCGCTAACCATGCCGTTGCGCGGCGCAGTTGTGCAATCACTGAACGTGCGGCATACGAGCTTGCGTTCAGGTTGCTTGCCAGCTAGCGAATCCGCTGGCATGCCCGGATAGGACAAGACCATGCGACCGAGTCCAACGATATCGACCATACCTTCGCGCACTGCGGCTTGCGCGACCAGCGGCAAGTAATCCTGCAAGTACGTGTATCCGGTTCCGACTAATGGTAAGTCTGGCAGTTGACGCTTGATCTCAGCCACAGTTTGAATCTGGCGAGCGACACCGACTAACGGATCTTCAGGTGGTTGGTAGCCGTCGCTAGGCGGAAAGATAGCTGGCCGTTGAATGTGCGGATTGTAATAGGGGCTGCCGCACGAAAGATTTACAGCGATCACGCCGAGATCGCGCAACCATCGCAACAACTCCAGCGGCTCCGTCAAATCGATCTGCATCGGATCATGATCGCAGTTCCCGAAACCGTACAGATACGGTTGACTTGCGGGCCATGCCATCGGGCTGCCAACGTCCGTCGATTGTTGATAGGGCAGCATGTCGAAGATGCTCAGCCGAACACCGACCATCAGCCCGGCGCATTCACTTCTGACGCGCTCAATCACCGTGCGCAGAACTCGCGTGCGGCCTGCCAAGTCGCCGCCAAATTTGCCGGGCCGAACTCGAGCACTCAGGAATTCATGCAACAGATAACCATGACACGCTTTCACATCGACGAACTCAAAGCCAACTCGCTCTGCTAGTTTCGCAGCGTCGACATAGCGATCGATTAAGCGTTCCAGATCGTCGTCGGTCCAGACTACCGAGTCGTTGGTGGGATCGATCTTGAACTTTGCGTCCAGCAGCGGATGGTGGTAAGCGATCCGTGGCTCCCATTTCTTGTGATCGTTTGGTTTGCAGAAACGACCAGAGTGCGTCAACTGTAAACCGACCAGCAGATCGTGCGTGTCGAAGCCCCGTTCGCGGTGCGCGTTTTCCAAAGTAACCAGCAACTTGCGCAGACCAGCTTCGTTCGATTCAAGCGCGAGCGTTTGGTTGGGATTGGCGCGACCATCGGGTTGCACGGCAGCCGCTTCGCCACCCCAAATCAACTTCGCTCCACTCTCACCAAAACGTTGCCAACGACGCACTGTCAACTCAGTGGGCGATCCATCTGTGTTCGCATCCCAGCCCTCCATCGGATGAATGCACCAGCGATTGCCCACGGTTTTGGTGCCCAGTTGAATCGGTGCGGCTAACGGTGAACCTTCTGCGGCGGACAGCAGTTGATCATCGCAGGGCAGAGAAATTCCTAACTCTGTTAACCGTTCACGAAATCTCGCAACCGTTTTTAGCTGAGCCACCTTCACGTACTTGGTTGATTTAGTATCCGCCATGGCATGCACTAGGTTTCTTGTTCAAGAGTCAGGTTTACATGAGAGAGTCGAAAAGTGCGGCGTGAGCCATCCGAATAGAATTCAACGGTTACAGCTCGCTTCGGTCCGTTACCGCTAGCCTCCGTGATGCGACCGCTTCCGAATTGCGGATGAGTAACAACGCAATTCGGCTTGAACGCTGCCCAATTGCGTAATCCGTTCATGACATCGCCAAAGTTGTCAGCGATTTGGGAACCAAGCTTAACTCGCTTGCCAAGTTTTGCCAGCCGATTCTTCAACTCTTCGGCGGGCAATTGGCACGCATCATCGAAGTCGATCGAACCCTCGGCAAACTCCTCGGCGCCGTCAAGTTGGCTGAAGTCCTCTTGGCTGAAATCATCGTCACCGAAACCGGAACCACCGTGATAATACTCTTCAAGATTTTCGGTATGGTCGATCACGGACATTTCGCCGCGCGGCAACTCCATCAGAAACGAACTTGGAACGCCCGTACCTTGATTGCCGAATCCGCGACTCTTCGCGCAGCTCAACTGCAGATAATCCTTAGCGCGAGTAATTCCAACGAACAGCAGTCGTCGCTCCTCTTCAATCGCGGCTGGGTCGTCTTTGGTTCTCGCATGGGGAAGTATGTTCTCTTCAACAGCGATCACAAAGACGATCGGAAACTCAAGTCCCTTGGCCGCATGCAGGGTCATCACTGTTACCATGTCGCTATCAATTTTTAAACGATCGGTATCGGCTTGCAACGCGGCGTATTCCAAGAACACTTCCAGCGCCGGTCGATCATCTTCCGTGTTCTGGTCGACTTCATGCGCATCAGCCAGCAACTCATCCAAGTTCGTAACCAACTCCTGCGCATCCGACTCGCTCGCGGCCGATTTCGTCAAGAACTCACGATATTGAGTCAGTTCGATTGTCGACTGAATGAGTTCCAGCAATGAACCCCGTGAATCGGCGCAGAGTTGATCGTAGATCTTCAAGAAGGCGGCGATCGCCGAACTCGCGCGTTTGGTAAAGCTGTTCGATTGCACCGCCATGCGGCACGCGTCCAGCATCGAGACTCGGCGGCGAGTTGCCATTTCAGCCAGCGACTCGATCGTCTTCTTACCAATGCCACGCGGCGGAGCGTTGATGGCGCGTATTAGCGAGATGTCGTCCGCCGAGTTGTTGATCAATTGCAAGTAGGCGATCAAATCCTTGATCTCTTTCCGCAAGAAAAATCGATAACCGCCAATCAATTGATAAGCCATCTGTCGTCGCAGCAGCGCCTGTTCGATCAGACGCGATTGCGCGTTGGTGCGATACAGAATACCTACGTCTCGCAAATGGTAATCACCTTCGTTGACGAACGCAGCGATTTGCTCGGCGACATCTTCTGCTTCTTGTCTCGCTGTCGGGTAGATACTCAGACGAACTTCGCGACCATTCTCGCGCGAAGGAACAAGGACTTTTTCTTTTCGAAATTCATTGTTACGAATCAAGCAATCTGCGGCTGACAAGATTTCCGGAGTGCTGCGATAATTCTGCTCCAAGCGGATGATCTTTAGATCTGGATAATCGCGTTCCAGATACGAAACATTTTTTTGATTGGCGCCGCGCCATCCATAAATGGACTGATCGGGATCGCCAGTTGCGACAAGGTTGGGATAATCGATGCACAAGTGCCGCACGATGACATACTGTGCCAAGTTTGTATCTTGATACTCGTCGACCATCACATAACGAAAACGTGCATCGAGCTGCTGTCGCAGATCCGGACTCGAGCGTAGTAGCGTCGCGACATGCATGAGAATGTCATCGAAATCGACCGCGCCGCACTGGATCAATTTTTGCTGATAGAACGGATACACTTGCGACACCGAATGTTCGTCGCTGGACAGCGCTTCGGCTTGAAGTATCTCCGGTGTCACCAAGCGATTCTTAAAAAAGCTGATGCGACTAGCGAGACTTCCGATCGAAGTGTGCGACATATCGAACTTCGCTTCGGCCACCGCTTCCTTCAACGCAGCTTCGGAATCTTGCACGTCATAAATACTGAATCCTTCCGGCAACCCGACCAAACGCGCATAGCGCCTCAGCAAACTAACACAGAATCCGTGAAAGGTTCCCAACCAAACATCATCGTGTCCCACCAACCGCTTTAATCGACCGCGCATCTCTTGAGCGGCTTTGTTGGTGAAAGTCAGACCAAGGATCGACTTCGGATGCACCCCCTGCTCGATCATGTACGCGATGCGATGAGTAATCACCCGCGTCTTGCCGCTGCCTGGTCCAGCCAATACGAGCATTGGACCGTCGACATGCATGACCGCAGCCACTTGCGTCGCGTTCAATCCATGAATCAATGCAGAATCAGTTGTGCTCATTGTGACCGCTAGTTGCTAGCAATGTTGAGTGCGTTGTTTGAGTGATGTTCACGAAGTAATTCACTCGCTTGTTCGTCAAGTCGAACGTCGCTTGTCCGTCAAACCGATTGTGGGACGAAGTTATTTGACACAGTGGAGTAGGATCATGTAATTAGTATCGTTATACTCTTTGCCCAACGGCTCCGGAACGAGCCGCAGCGTAGTGGAACGATCGAAATACCCAGTCGCATCATCCACTGCGAATTGATCAATGTGCGATTTGACCAGGAGGGACCTTTACATGTCGCGAACTCGAATTCCACTTAGCCAAGCTGAAGAACACGCTCGGCTTCTCCGCGAACGACTTGAGCTGAGTACGGCTGAAATCGGCTTAACTGTTCGCACCACGAATTGCCTCGAAGAGCGAGGTATTTTTACGGTGCGCGATCTGCTTCGCAGCACGCCGAAAGAGTTGCTGAGCATTTCGAACTTTGGCGAAAAGACACTTGAAGAAGTGTACATTGCGCTCGAAAAGATCGGTTATCCGCGGCCCGTTCGCCGCGCGGTAAACACACCGAAGTAAACTGCATCGCTTCGATCTTTGATTCAAACCGCAGGTGTAGTTTACGCCTGCGGTTTTTCGCAGCGACTCTTTCGGCTGCGACGCCGCGCCAAATTTTTCTTTACGGCGTGTTTGTGCTAAAATTGGGCTACCCGCCGGGTTTGCTGCGCCCAATTTCCCGCCGATGTTTCTCCCCCGTTTTGATGTGAACTGCTATGCGTGTGCGTCGCTTCCTCGAATGCATGTTGCTAAAGCGATTGTGTTGTTTGCTGTTTGTGATCAATGCATCTGCGGTACTGTCTCGTGCCGACGAACCGCTGAACAACTTTCAAACCTTCGTGCACAGCCACTGCGTCGACTGTCATTCGGCTGATAACGCTGAAGGCGATCTAGACTTGAGCGAGCTCACTGCGGGACCGCTCGATGCGAAACACTTGGCGATCTGGACCAAAGTGCATGATCGTGTGGTTGCCGGCGAGATGCCACCGAAGAGCGCTTTGAAAGCCGAGCAGACGGAACCGTTCACGAGAGAGTTGTTCGATCGGTTGGTCGAGCTTGATCGGCAAGAGCTCGCAGCAACTGGACGCGCGGTGTGGCGGCGTATGAACCGCTATGAATATGAGAACACGCTTCGCGATTTGCTCGGCGCGCCATGGCTGCAACTGAAGACGATTCTTCCTGAAGACGGTGAACTGAAACGCTTCAACAAAATTGGCGAAGCGCTCGACGTCTCGCACGTCAACATGGCTCGCTACATGCAAGCGGCCGAGCATGCACTGCGCCAGGTGAAGCCGCAGCATACTGAGAAGCCGGACGCAAAGACTCGTCGCTTCTACGCTCGCGAGCAAACTTCATTGAATCGCAAAGTGCATTACACGGAGTTCAATCGAAGTCCTGAACGCGCCACGTTTCCGCTGATCGATTACGACGCGGATGTAAAAGTATTGCGTGACGCAAAGCAACCGTTCACAGTTGGCGATAGCGATTCGGAATTACGCGAGCGCGAAGCGTTTGGTGTGGTCGCTAGCAGCTATGAACCGATCGAGACTCGCTTTAACGCGTTCAAGGCGCCGGAGGCGGGCCGCTATAAATTGCGATTCAAAGGCTATACGTTTTGGGCTGAGGGTGAAGAAAAGAAATGGTGGCGACCGGATCGCGAGAAAACTTCGCGTGGTCGTCGCTCTGAACCGGTTGCTATTTATGCTGTCTCGCCGCCGCGCCAACTGCGCAAACTTGGCGAATTCGATTTCGAAATTGAACCGTCCGTGCGCGAATTGGAGGTTTACTTGCTGGAAGGCGAGTCGATTCAGATGGATGCGGTTCGCCTATTCCGCTCACGACCATCGAACTGGCACAACCCTCTGGCTGAAAAAGATGGCATGCCCGGGGTCGCATACAACTATATGGAAGTCGAAGGACCTGCGTACGACGAGTGGCCAACGCGTGGTGCAAAGTTGCTCTTCGATGAATTGCCGTTAGTGCGTCGCGATCGCAAGGTCACGATTGAATCACGAGATCCGCTAAGCGATGCTCGCAGACTGCTGACGAATTTTCTGGCGGCCGCCTATCGCCGAACTGCAGAAGCGCGTGAAGTCGAACGTTTTGCGGGCGTCGTTGAGTTTGCACTTCAGCAACAGATGAGCCTCGAAGACGCGATGATCGCGGGGTACACAGCCGTTCTCTGTTCGCCTGAGTTCCTTTGTCTTAAAGAACCGGTCGGGCAACTGGATGACGCAGCGATCGCAACAAGATTGAGTCTGTTTTTGTGGAACAGTCAGCCAGATACGACGCTCCGAAAGTTGGCAAGCGAAGGTCAGCTGAAGGACAAAGCGGTGCTGAGGCAGCAAGTTGATCGACTGTTGGGCGACGATCGCTCGCGTCAATTCATCGATGCCTTTTTGGCGTATTGGTTAGACCTGCGCAAGATCAATGACACTTCGCCAGATGAACTGATGTATCCGGACTACTATCTCGACGATGCGTTGGTCGATGCAGCTCTCGCCGAAACACAACTGTACTTTCAGCAACTGATTCGCGACGATTTGCCGGCTCGCGCAGTGATCGATTCCGACTTCACCTTCGCCAACGAACGCTTGGCAGTTCACTACGGATTGCCTGCGATCGAGGGCGTTGCCATGCGGCAGGTTTCGTTGCCGGCGGATAGTCCGCGCGGCGGGTTGTTAACGCAAGCGAGCGTATTGAAAGTTACAGCGAACGGTACAACAACTTCGCCGGTCGTCCGCGGTGCCTGGGTTAACGAACGCATTTTGGGAGTTCAAAACCCGCCACCGCCAAAGAGTGTCCCTGCTATTGAACCGGACACGCGCGGTGCGACCACGATTCGACAGCAGTTGCTGCTACACCGCTCCGATGCTAGTTGCAACGGCTGTCACGCAATCATCGATCCCGTCGGTTTCGCGCTCGAGAGTTTTGACGTCGCGGGCGGCTGGCGCGATCGCTATCGCAGCTTGGGCGAAACGGGTGAAGCTATCGAAGGCTTTGGAAAGAATGGCCAGCCCTTCAAGTTCCGTCACGGACCAGAGGTGGACGCTTCCGGGAATCTGCCCAGCGGTGAGGAATTTGCCGACATTTTCGAATTGAAGCGACTTCTCGTTGCCAACGAACGGGCGATTGCGAAGAACTTGCTGCATCAATTTGTGATTTACGCCACTGGAGCGCCGATGAGGTTTAGTGACCGCGTGGAAGTCGAACAGATTTTGGATCGTCTCGCCAGCGACGAATATCCGTTAAAATCGATGTTGGCCGAACTGGTTACCAGCGACTTGTTTTTGCATAAGTAAATGCTCACCGAACGTATTCCAACCTGCTGAGATCCTGCCATGCCGAACTTATTGAACAACCGCGCTCTCTCGCGCCGAACCCTGCTTCGAGGACTCGGCGTCGGGCTTGCCTTGCCGTTGCTGGACGCGATGGTCCCGGCCGTTGCGAGAGCCGCAAAGCTAGTCGACGTTGACGTGAACAATCCGCCGCGACGCATGCTGGGTATCTGCAACAATCTTGGCTTGTTGCCTGACCAGTTCTTTCCCCAGGACTCGGGTCGCAGCTACCAGTTATCGCCGTACTTAAAGCTACTTGAGAAACATCGCGACGACTTCACAGTGTTTAGTGGCGTGTGGCATCCGGATGTCGATGGCGGTCATCCGGCTGACATCTGCTTCTTGACCGCAGCTCCGCATCCGGGGTCCGGTGGCTTCCGAAATACAATCTCGCTTGACCAGTTCATTTCAGAACGCATCGGCCACCTAACGCGATTTCCGTCAATGACGCTCGGTGTCAACGTTCAGCAAGGCCAGCGAAGTTTGTCATGGACCGGTGCGGGAGTGCTGATACCTTGCGAAGAGAAACCTTCGAGCGTCTACAAACAACTGTTCTTGCAAGGTTCCAAGCAGGACATCGAACAGCAACTAAAACGTTTGGACCTCGGCAAGAGTATCATGGACGCTGTTGCTGGTCAGACCAATGACTTGGTGCGCACCCTGGGACCGAAAGATCGCGATCGTGTCGATCAGTATCTAACCGGTGTGCGTGAACTGGAAAAGCGACTGGTGGCGGCAGAACAATGGGAGCATGTGCCCAAGCCCAAGACATCGGCGCCAGCGCCGCTCGACCCAGCGGATCCAAAAGAGTACATGGAGAAAGTGCGACTGATGTACGACATGGCTAGGCTAGCACTCGAGACCGACTCAACACGTGCGATCACGTTGCTGCTGGACAGTGTTAATTCGCCGACCATCGAAGTTGAAGGAACTAAGATTACCGACGGTTACCACAACCTTTCGCATCATGGAAAGAACGAAGCCAAGATCAAGCAGTTGGAAGCGATCGACCAGTGGCATATGCGGCTGTTGGACGAAATGTTCACGAAGATGAAGGGAGTTTCGGAGGGCGGCGAAACGCTTTTCGATCGCACGATGGTCTTGTACGGCAGCAACCTCGGCAACGCCAACACGCACGTGACCACAAACTTGCCTGTGTTGTTTGCTGGTGGTGGATTCCGACATGGACAACACTTGGCGTTTGATACCCAGAACAATTACCCACTACCGAATTTGTTTGTGTCGATGTTGCAGCGCATGAATATGGAAGTCGACCGCTTCGCAACCTCGACCGGAACGATGCGCGGCTTGGATCTTGCCTAGCACCGCACAAACAGCAGCATTTCAACCTTCCTCAAAAGCACTTCTTATGACTCAACCAATTTCTCGCCGCACCGTATTGCGTGGTTCCGGTATTGCACTCGCCCTTCCACTGCTTGAGGCGATGTCGCCGCTGCGAGCGTTTGGTGCTGCAACTGCCAAGCCGCCCGTGCGTCTCGCGTTCTTCTATGTTCCTAACGGTGTGAACATGGCGAACTGGAAACCAAGCGAGACCGGCGCTTTGAAAGAGCCGCCGAAGATCTTAAGGCCGCTCGAGCCGCTGAAGAATAACGTGATGGTGCTCAGCGATCTTGCCGCGGAACATTGCGACGGCAAGTCCGCTGCGCATGAGCCGGCTGGTGGAGGATTCTTAGTTGGCAAGAAATGCAAACATTCCGAAGAGCCCGAAGTCGGCGGCATCTCAGTCGACCAACTGATGGCTAGCCAAGTTGGTCACAAGACTTCCGTCGATTCGTTGGCGCTCGGTATCGATCCTGGGCATCGCGGCGACCATGGCTACAGCGGCACTTACATGTCCCACATTTCATGGCGTGACAAGACAACGCCGGTCGCGCTCGACTTGAACCCGAAGCAACTTTACAACCGGCTGTTTGGTGATAAGACTCCGAAGAAACCTGATTGGAACGAAGCGGCAGAGTCTACGCCTCAAAAATCGGACTCGGTCGAAGCGAGTGTACTCGACTTGGTGCGCGACGAAGCGAAGTCGCTGCAGAAGAAACTTGGCTTCAACGACCGCCGGAAAATGGAGCAGTATCTCGACGGATTGCGGAGCATTGAAAAGCGTGTGTCGATGGCCAGTCGCGACAGCCATTCGCATCATCAAGACGCGTTCACAGGTGACTCAACCGTTGATGATGACGATCCGGGAATTTCAAAGCTGATTATTCCTGAAGGCAAAGGGATTCCATCGCTTTACGCGGACCACGTAAACTTGATGCTCGACATCTTAACACTCGCCTTTCAAACGGACACGACGCGCGTTGCGAGCTTCATGTTTTCGTACGAGAAATCGGGTCGATCTTATCGCGAGATCGACGCGACCGGTTCGCATCACTCGACGTCGCACCATCAAAATGATGCCAAGAACTTGGATCAACTAACTCGGATCAACACGCATCACATCGAGTTGTTTGCGCGCATGCTCGATCGTATGTCGAAGATCGATGAAGGCGGTAGCAGCCTGCTGGACAATGTGCTCATTTGCTATGGTGGCGGTATTAGCGACGGCAACAAGCACAACCACGATGACTTGCCAATTCTGTTGGCTGGTGGCGGCGGAGGAACTTTAAAGGGCGGGCGTCATATCGCATTCGGTAAGAAGACACCGATTTGTAACCTGTATCTCGAATTGCTGAATCGTGCGGGTATCGAAGCGGATGCGTTCGGAGATAGCACCGGTATGCTCGGTATCAGTGAGCGGACATGAGAATTGCCGAGAAACTTCAGTGGCTTGTTAGCTGCTGCATCATCTGGATTCCTGCAGCGGCTTTCGCTCAACCAGACAAAGACAAAGATGAACTGTCGTGGGATCGAAATATCCGCGGGTTGGTCGATCGCTATTGCACTAAGTGCCATAACGAAAACAAACTTAGCGGCGATGTGAACCTCGCGCAAGACATCGATGTACGGCTGATTCTGGAGCATCGCGATACTTGGCAAACTGCATTAACCGCGATTGAAAATGCTGACATGCCTCCCGATGGCGCCAAGCAGCCCAGCGAAAAAGAACGGCAGTTATTGCAGCAGTTCCTGAAGAAAACGCTGGACGAGATCGATTGCTCGACGGAAGAACCAGGCAAGCCCGTTCTTCGGCGACTGAACCGAGTCGAATACGATTTGGCGATTCTTGATCTAACGGGTTTAGACCTTAAGCTTGCCGAAGAGTTCGCACCGGACGCGACTGCGCATGGTTTTGATCATCTCGGAGATGTGCTCAGTTTGTCGCCAGCTCAAGTCGAACAGTATCACAACGCAGCGAAAACAATCGTGGCTGAGCTAAGAAAGCAACAAGAGCTTCAGCCGCAACTGTTCCGAAACGTATTCGGCCAAGAACCCACAGATGAAGCCAGCGGGCCAACAGTCGCAAGAGCTGCGATGGAACGTTTTGCGACGCGAGCGTTCCGTCGCCCCGCTCCGGCCGACTACATCGATCGACTGATGACCATCTACCAGCAAGCTCGCGACCGCCAACAATCGCACTACGATGCGATCTCGCATCTGGTTACTGCAGTGCTGATATCTCCAAAGTTCTTGATGCGTGTCGAGCAAGACCAAGCTGATGCGAAAGGGCCTTACCCAGTTGACGACTACGAGCTTGCGACGCGATTGAGTTTTTTCCTGTGGTCGCGACCGCCGGATTCAAAGTTGCTGGAATTGGCGGCAGCCGGTGAACTTAGCAAGATCGATGTACTGGAGCGGACGACTCTTGAGATGCTCGCCGATGAACGCAGTGGCGCGCTGGTCAACAACTTTTTTGGTCAGTGGCTATCGCTGCGAGAGATTAGCTCTCATCAGCCAGACGCTTCGAAGTTTCCTGAATTCAACGAAGAGCTGCGTAAGGCGATGTCGGACGAGATCCGCGGTTTGCTGATGGAAGTTGTCCAGCGTGACCGTCCGATTACTGACTTGATTGATGCCAACTACACTTACTTGAACGAACCGCTGGCGAAGCACTATGGCATCGATTCGGTAAAGGGTCAGGCGATGCAGCGCGTGACGCTCGACGACCGACGGCGAGGCGGTTTGCTTACCTCAGCTGCTCTGTTGATGCTGCAATCGGATCCAGCGCGAACCAATGTTCCGCGACGCGGGAACTTTATCGCTGGCCGAGTCTTGGGAACTCCCCCACCGCCGCCTCCGCCAAATGTTCCTTTGCTGGAGGATGTGGCTGCGGACGGCAAGCTGCGATCGTTGCGTGAGTTGCTGGAACTGCATCGATCCAAGCCGGAGTGTGCAAGTTGTCACGCCAAGATGGATCCACTTGGATTCGCGATGGAAAACTACGACGCGATCGGACGATGGCGAACGGAAGACAACGGTTTTGCAATCGATCCTTCCGGCATGGACGCATCGGGCAGACTCTTCTCCGGTCCTGTCGAATTGAAGGACATGTTGCTGGAGCAAAAGGAGGCGTTTGCGAAAACGCTCAACAAGAACCTGCTGATCTACGCGCTGGGGCGAGGATTGCAGCGAAGTGATGAATGTGTGCTTCGCGACGTCATGACCGCCGCAGCGGACAACGATTACCGATTCTCTTCCATCGTGGTTTCTATCGTAAAGAGCATTCCGTTCCGCTACCGCCGCAACGCCTTTGACTGACATTTAGTCCCTGTTTGCGTCTCAGTGTTCTGTCAACATTTGGTTAGGGTAGCACTGTCGACTGGGTGTGCCACTGGCAATGCCAGTGCGATCGAAGGAGGTTATTCTCAAGCGAATGTGATTGAACCAACACAACAGCCTCGTGCTAAAAGTCGCCGAAGTGTTGCGGTTGGAATCGGCAAAGACTATCAGATACACTGCGACAGGTGAGTCGACCATGGTTATAAACGGATGGAGTATAGCCACAACGAAGCGGTTTCTCTGTCACTCAACTCAGTGGTCATTGATAACGTATAACTTCGGCTAATGTAGGTCGAGCCCAACGTATTGGACCGACTACTTTTTGTGAGCATCGCCTCCTTCGTTCGCACTGGCATTGCCAGTGGCACCCGGAATCGACGTAACACCCGTGCCACCAAAACACTAACAGCCCTAAAGTTAAAAGTTGACAGTGTACTTAGCGTTTACTTATCAGGGTTTGCGCCGCGCTTTGATTTTAAAGTAGGGCGGCAAGTAACCAGCACGATGTTCAGCGCTTCCAGGTTCAGCCCAGGCATCGGCACGCGGGGGTTCTTGAAAGTCCTCGATCACAAAACCTTGGCGGCAGAGAACGCCTAATAGAGCGTCGAGAGTGTGAAGGTACTCGACAGTTCCCGGTTCGCGGTTGACTCGGTATTCAGGCATATCCGGCAATCGCAGGCCGCTGGCGCTGGCAACCCGCACCCCATAGCCAACTGCACCCCAAACAGAATCGGATTGCAATGAGGCGGGATGTTTGTGCTGAGCTAGATAGATTCCGTTTGGCTTGAGCACGCGATGTACTTCGGCATAGACTCTGCCGACGTCCGGGATATAGCAGGAGCTAACAGGCTGGACTACGCAATCAAACGAAGCGTCTTGTAGTCCGGTGAGATCATCCATCGAAGTTTCAAGCGTTTCGATGGCTAGTCCATTGCTTTGTGCGATCTGCTGATCGATCGCCAACAGCGAAGCACTGAAGTCGACGACAGTTACTTTCGCACCAGCTACTGCAAGAAGCGGCGCATGCGTTCCGCCGCCCGCCGCCAAACACAGCACTCGCATTCCCTCAAGCGATCCGTGCTCGCTTAACCACGGATCCATCGCTGCGATCGCTTCACTTCGATGCATGCGTTGGTTAGGGCTTGCAGCGAATCGCGGGTCGTCGCTAAATCGTTCCCACGCAGCCCGATTCTGCTGAATTGCAGATTCTGCTTCGAACAATTCACAACTCCTTTGCTTAACTTGTTCAAAAAGTTCCGTGAGACTTGGTGACGATGCCTCGGTGATGCGACGTCGGACTGCGTCCAGCGGACTGTAATCAACTCCGCGAATCCGAATTCGCGGCGGTACAGGCTCGCTCAATCCAACCCACTGGCCGTTGACTGCAGTGCGCAGAAACTCGCCAAACCAAGCTCCGTAACACAACAGGACCGCATCGCGATCTTGCACCGAGCCTAATTCACGTTCGCTGTTCAAGATAACGTCGACCGCGCTCAGATTGCTGCGGTCTAACGTTATGCGATGTTTCTCAGCGGCGTGCTCAACAGCCGCCAGCGCATAATTGATTATCTCAAGCGACATGCTAAACCTTAAATCCAGCAAGTCGTCTGACTTGCGGAACCCGCCTTCGCTAGATCTTGGTTACCGCATCAACCCAATTCGGATCATAATCACGTTTCCAAAACGCTTGCTGCTCTTGGTCGTCCCGTACATGTCCGTTTGAAGGATCGCAAGTCACGGTCCGTCCCGTTCGATACGCTATGTTGCCGAGATGACACAGCAGCGTGCTTTTGTGTCCTTCGAGAATCGGCTGATTGAGTTGTGAAGAGTCGTTCGCGCGAATCGCAGCGATGAAGTTCTGCAAGTGTTCCACTTGACCGCCGGCTGCCTGCGTGCCTTCATCGATCTGTTTGTCGTTCTTGTTGAAAACGGTGTAAGTTCCGTTCTCGCGAACTTCCATTGTGCCTTCGTCGCCGTAGAAGCAGCAGAAGAAGCCAGGTGCATGTTTGTTACAGGACAACGAATCCCAAGTAATCTGTTTCGCCCCCTCAAACTCGAAGCACACCGACTGCGTGTCGGGTGTCTCTTGATCGTCTTCAAACCAATAGCGTCCGCCTGAGCTGACGACTCGCGTCGGATAATCGACTTGCATGCCCCAGCGACAGATGTCGAGTCCGTGCACGCCGTTGTTCGCTAATTCGCCGCCGCCCCAATGCCAGAACCAATGCCAGTTGTAATGCAGGTAGTTATCGCGATACGGTTTGCGCGGTGCTGGACCTTGCCACAAATCGTAATCGATTCCGTCTGGCACGGCGGCTTCCGCGCCAGTGCCAATCGAGCCACGGAGGTTGTTGTAATAGCATCGCGCGAGATGCACTTTACCAATCGCGCCTCCGTGCAGCTTTTCCATCGCCTCTTTCATGCCACCCGCACTGCGACGCTGAGTTCCCATTTGCACGCAACGATTGAATTTCTTTGCCGCTTCGATCATCCACTCGCCTTCTTGAGGATTATGGCTGCATGGTTTCTCGACGTACACGTGCTTGCCGGCTTTGCAACCCATAATCGTTGCGGGGCCGTGCCAGTGGTTCGGCGCCGCACACACCAGCGCGTCGACGGTTGAGTCCTCGAGGATCTTTCGAAAATCGCTAGTAATTTGAGCTTCTTTACCAGTCTTTTCAGCCATCAACTTGCTCACATTGGAAGCTCGCTTCTGGTCTACTTCGCAGAGGTACTTGACCTCGACGTTTTCGAACTTAACAAAGTCCAGAGCAAGTGACTGGCCACGGCTGAGTCCCATAACGCCAAGCGTTACTTTCTTCTGCTGATTCTGTGGAGCACCCAGCACGCGAACTTGAGAGGCGGTTGTAAGCGCCAAACCAGCAGCAAGTAAATTTCTACGATGAACCATCGGACGGCTCCGTTAGGCGGGTTTTTGTAAGGAGGGAAACGCTTGAGCAGTGACTTCAGGCAGCGTTCCAGTTGTAACTGAAACAATATCGAGCTGCAAACCGGCTAGTCGAGCGACGCGCAGTATCGCCAAACTCAGCTCCTAAAAAGTTTCCTAGCACTTTATCGAATTAAACGAAACGAGGCACGTTCAGGTGGCTTTGAACGTGCCTCGTCAAGGATGAACAAGCGGGATTTACTCGCTGCAGAAACGCGGCTGCAGCAAATCGCATTTAGTAGCGGATGATCCAGTCGGCAGTCAAACGATCATCCAACAGGCCTTCACGCTTAGTCATCGAGTACTCCCAAGCGATACCGACTTCCATGTTCGAACGTGGCTTGGCTTTGAATCCGATCGCATGAGTCACCAAGTCGTTACCGGTAATCCCTGGCGAACCAAGATTGAAAATGTCGCCACCTTCAATCGATAGTGGGAAGGCGGTGCCAGAGCTTTGGTAGTTGTACCAATTCAACTCAGTGAAAGCGTATAGGGGGCGATCACCCAGTTGACGGTCCAGGTGATTGGAGAAGTAATACAGACGATTCTCCAAGCTGGTGTCCATCGGTTCTCGCATACCCGAAGTCGAGATCCAGTGCGACTTGGAGCCGATGCGTGCGCCGGCGCTCAAGAACAGATTCAGTTCGCCGTTTCCGTTGCCTTGCAACGACTTATTCGAACCTGTAGGAGCTTCGTAAGTAAAACCCGCGCTTAGCAAACGGCCGCGGCACACATCGCGATACAGGTTGTATTTCAATCCCGCAGCGATGTCAGCGTAACCACTTTCCAGCACTGGGCTCTGCGTGTAGATGAGCCCGTCTTTAGTAGCGATCAAGCTCAATCGCTCTGTCAACGCAGCGCGCACTTGCATCGCGTACACTTGAACGGAGTTGCCACCGAGCGCGCCGGGAAGATCGTGATTCAAGAAGATGAACCTTACTTCGGAGAGCGTGCGAGGATCTTCGAAGAACACGGGGTTCGTCATCGGGCTGATGAAATCATTGAAGCAGCTATCGGAGTGCTTGATGAGGCCGTAACCGAGCAGTCCGTTATCGCAACCAGAGAGACCATCGCAACCATCGCCGCAAGCCGAATCACAGCCTAGGCCGCAATCCGAATCGCATCCGCTCCCAAGCAAACGCCCACCGAGCAAACCGCTCAGCCATCCGCCGCTGCCGCAACCAGAGCTTGGTGCGTCATCGCAATCGCTCGTACAAGACGAACAGCTCACGTCGCAACTTGCTTGGACTACGGTCGGTGCGAGTAACTTTTCATTTTCCGTTAAGTTTGCTCCAGCGACTGCTTGGCTGCACGTTGCTATAGCAACTCCAGCCGTCATAAACCAACGCGTAACTTTCATGCTATCCTCCGCTCCATCTCGTAACTGAATGCCGCTTGCGAGGGCCTCCCAGCAAGCGAGTGCTACGTTACGCACACCGCTCTTTGCCTCACATTCAACCAGTCTTTCGGTTGCGAGCCATCTATCGAGATTTCACTTCCGCTGCGTTACGTAAACTGCTTCTTGGTTGGATTTTTGTACGGTTGGAAAAGCGAAATGCAGAAAATTTCGCACACAGAGAATGCGTACGATTGGCGATCTGCAGTAAGTTTGTCGATTGGAACTTTAAATCAGCTCGACGTGTGCACCGGTGCTCATTCCACCAGTTTGTTCTTGAGGCTTCGTCGCGATAAGAACTTCGCGTTTGCCGCCGAGCGGACCCGCCACGCGCTCCACCACAAGTCCTAGCGCAGCCAAGTCGTGGCGAACGTCTGACTTTACGCAATAACTTGTAAAGCTACCGCCCGGACGCAAGCTTTCGATGGCAGTTTGGTAAACATTGCGAGTCCACAAGTTGGGACATGTCGCTGGACTGAAAAAATCGAAGTAAACTGCGTCGAACAGTTCGCAGGACTCTGCGGAGTACTGGCCCGCGTCGCCGACAATGACTTCCAGATCGACATGCTCAGTGAACCTCGCGCGGTAAATTCCTTCGCTGACCGTAGGCGACAATTCGGCTCGCCAAGCAACTAAACTCTTCAACAACTCCTGAGCACCATGCAGCACCTCGCGAAACTGTTCAGCATAGTAGGGAGCGAGGTCGCAGCGATCCAATCGCAACTCAGCCAACACTTCAGCAGATAGCAGCGACAATTCCAGTGCGCGATATCGCAATGGAACGCGATGAAGTTCTGCGACTGCAGCGGTCAGCAAGAACGCGGTCGCCGTCCCGAAGCCGTACTCGAGCACCGCAGTTCTTACGCCGCTCCGCAGTCGATCGTGTACGCCGCTGTTTTGCAGATAGACAATCAACGACTCCACCACGGCGCCGCAACCGCTGTGATAAGTTTCGTTTACTCGTTCATCCCAAAGCGTTTGGCTACCGTCGTCGGTGATTTGCCAATGCAGACCGCTTGCCTTCGAGGGTGTCGTCGCTCGCGTCGGTTGGGACATGGAGACTGCGCAATCGTATTCGGTGTTTGTGTTCGATACGTACTTCACCATGCACTATATCATGCACGACGAATTGCGTGATTCGAGCACAAACGAGAATACCGAGAATACGTTGCGCGGTGGTGACCAAAGTCGCCACCGCTTATTCTGCGTCTGATTCAGCAGGAGCTATTGCTCGTCAGATTCCATTCCCAGTCGCATGCACAGGGTTTGGAATTCGTCGAACAGTTTGTCGCTGCTGGTGTGAACATGCTCCGCTTCAGTGATGAAGTGGATGTCCTTGTCGATGTACACATCGTGACTGATCAGCACTCGTTCGAAGCTTTCCAGCGGCGAACCGTAGGAGATGATCATCTTGTGCTCATCGAACTGCACCTCTTGCTGTCGTTGTGGATTCAACACAGCGATCCCGGTGCAACCATCGTTCAGAAGCATATCTTCGAAGTCGTACAAGATACTCTTCAGAACCGGCATATCGATATGTTCGCGGTAATGGTCTTGATGACCTCCCGAGTGGTAGTGACTGGTTTCAAGCACCACATCAACAACGGGTCCAAGTGTATCGATCATGTCAATGAATAGATCGAATAACCGCTCGCTCGACGCGGCAGCCAGGATCACTGGAACTTTGGATTTTGTCGTTGGGTCGATGTAGACGTCGTGACGGAACCCTTGCCGTGGTACGACCTGCAAACCAACTGAAGGACGAATCGCATCAGTTAGATCGAATGCGCCGTAACGAAAGACTTCCAGATGGGCTTCCAGCTCTTCGTCCGTCAAGCTCCCGAAGCTGGTTAAGGCGTCAGGTGTCGACGGAGTTACTGAGGACGGATTGCTTTTCTGGGAGCGTTGCTGCGAACCCATGGGATACTCACTTGCCATTTCCGGGGGATGATTTCCTCTCGAGCCGCTGGTTTCCCAGAGGGGACAGTTCTGGCGCAGTTGATCGGAGGCGTTATTCTTTCTGCAGCGGCTGGCCGTCTTGCAGATAACTAAAACTAGGTCAGCAACTGGAACAGCAATCGATTTGCTGGCAAGTTGTCTACATTCCCCAGTGCTGTTGTCCAACCTTTTGCGGCTAATCGTTACAACCCGAACGCCTGTAATCGATACCCTTGGAATCTGTTGACGATTAGCAACAGTTGCTTATTCGCAGCAACGGGCTCCGCGCGAACTTGTATCAGTTCTTGTAATTTTCACTTCCACAAATCCGCCAGTTCTGCATCGACTGAGATGATGTTCGAGTAGACTGAAGCCGAGCGAATATTCGCCGCGAGCGGTAATCCGACAGTTCACCATTGAGAAGTTGAAAAGCTGATGTCGAAGTCGTCGAAGTCGAGTCCAAGAAAAGCGCTGGCGCTCATGCTGTTCACCAGTGGTCTACTGGCCGTGGGCACCGCGGGATTCGTTGGCTGTGGGAACAGCACCGTCACGCTGGAACCTGAAGCAGGCGGGCTTCTGCCGCCACCAAATCCCACGGTAGACTTACCTGAAGAGCAACCGCCGCAAGTCACTCTGTCGGGCGTGAAACCTTGGTTAGATACTCAAACCTTGCCGATAGAAGCTTGGTATTCTCTCTATGCGAATGGACGTTGCATTGGATTCTCACAAATCACAGTCGCAGCGTCAGAAACGCAAGGTGCAAGTCTACTGCGTTTGACGAAACGCGACATACTTGAAATACCAGCCACAGCGGATCAGCCGATCGAACGACGCGAAATTGTGCTTGAATCACTCGAGCGACCCAACGGAGACTTCCTACGTTTTACCGAGACAACGAAAAGCGCGGCCAAAGTTACGGAGGCTGCCGCAGAATTGCTGCGCGAAACGCTTTCCGCCACCCGCGTCGTCGACGGAAAATCGCAAGCCGTCAGTTTAGCTTGGCCTAAAGGAGCTTGGGGACCTCTGGGCATTGTTGAGATATTTCGCCAATCTCAGATGAAGCCCGATGAAGTTCACGTTGCACAAGTTTTCTTCCCGCCGCTATCGAAGTTCGCAAAAGTTGAGTTCAAAAGCGGCAGCAAAGTGTGGACGACGCTCTCAAGCAGTGACCCCGCCGAACTGCTTCCGGTCGAAACGACGATGGAAATTGACGGACAGAAAGCGGTTACGAAAAACTGGGTCAACGACTCTGGCGAAATCATGAAGTCGATCAGCCAAGATGGATTGACAATGTTTCGAACCACCCAAGCCGATACCGAGCGTATTGATGGCGAAATTCAGTCTGCACAATTAGTTGCATCGAAGATTGCGGTCGGCGCCGATGCCGAGCAGCTGAATGCGACTCAGGTTGTGTTCACAGTCGACTCGGAGAACATCGATCCCTTTACAATTCTCTCAAGTAAAGTGAACCAGCGAACGAAGTCGCTCAGCGCGCAAGGCGCTGAACTGACCGTTACGCGCGCAACCCCAACTGAACCAGTTGATGAACTTTACACTCAAGACGCGCCAACCCCGGACTATAGCCGCCCAATCGAAGCGGATTCACCGCAGTTATCAAAGTTTCTCGCCGAGCACCCTGCAGACGAATCTGGCTCTGCCAGCGATTCCGCTCTGGATACGGCGACAGTATTAACGAAAGCGGTTCATCGTAGCCTCAAGAAAAGTGAAAACTCTCGGCAGTTCTTCACAGCGACCGAAACGCTTCAGAATGAAGCGGGCGATTGCAAGGCGCACTCAATCTTGCTTCTGGCTGCCCTGAGACAGCGAAATATCCCGGCACGCGCGGCGAGCGGCTTGCG
>JBGSOM010000090.1:0-3803 GCA_041739135.1 Pirellulaceae bacterium | reverse complement strand
GCCTAAACCCGCGCCTGACATAACCGGCAAGAGTCTCCTTGATCGCGTTGTTCTCTCCGCAGACGCGTAACGCGAATCACCTCTCTAAACTCATGTGCAAACAACCCGCGTTCGCTGCTGCGCACAGTTTGGACAGCTACGGGAAACACCAACGAACACTTCGCATGCAGTTTCTTCATTCGGAGTTGTTGCGACCGACGATTCGCACGATATCAAACAATCTACGGAGCAACCGATGATGCAAGAATTAACGCATCCCGAAGTGGAGTCGATTCAACATGCAGATGCCATCGAGATCTCCTTCGCTGAACTGGAAGAATCTGCTGGCGCTCCAACGCGTGAAGCAGTTGACATGCTATTCGCCGTCGATGAACTTGACGATTTGCTGCGCGAATTTGAGCGAGTATAGCGAACGGTTGCGGCAATAAAAAAACCCTCGCAATTCTGAGTGAACCGCGAAGGCTTTGTTGTTCCCTGGCACCGGAGCAAAGTAAGAACTACTAAGCTCCGGTGCGCAGACGTAAGCTCTGTCGTGAAGCGCAGATAAACTACAGTTGACCCAGAAACTGAAGCTCACCCACAAAATGCTCCGACCCAGGAGGGAGGCCAGCTATGCTTTCCCGCAAAACCATAGCTTACGACAGAACTCCAATTGATCGACATCCAGTCATTACGAGCCTTTGCGTCCTCCGTGACGCACTCAACAACTACTCCACAGACCGCTAGTGTGCTCGCGCAATTCGCCGTGAAAAGGGTCTATCAACGGCGAGTAAACACTGCCTACTGATCGGCTGGCTGGTTTGAGTAACTGCTGCAACCTGCTCGCGTAATGGATGAAATACTAGATTGCGAATCAGTAGGTCAATGGGAAATGAATGGAGTTGGAGAAGTCGGAGGAAAAATTCCTAACAGCGGCGCGACTGGGCAATAGTTCTTTGATTCCAAAGCCGATTTTGCGATGATCTCGTCGCTTGAAAGTTCGTCTTGCGCATCTAACCATGGCATCGAACCACAGCCGCTTAGCAAAATTGAACCCGCATCCGTCCTCTTGACCGCCCAGCGGATCGCAGCTTCGCGATTGGCGATCACTTCAACTCGGCCGGGGCTACGGAACCCACCGAGCACGTCCATGATCACCGCTTGCGCGTTGGCTGCAGAACAACCCGATGCACTTAAAACCACTCGCGAAGAGGCGCGATCGAGCACTTCACCAAGCCGCCCGCGCCACTGGGGATGCAACCGACTGCTAACGTCGACCACTGCGGTGGTCGGACCTAATTGATGCTGTTTGAGCGCATGCAGCGCGATCGCCACTCGGTCCGGTGTTTCACCCGCATCGATATACAGAGGAACGTCCACGGACTGAACAACTCGCTGCATCCGACCAGGAATCATCTGCAATGATTCCACCCCAGCAATCGCTTCCCCAACCGGCAATTCAAACATCCAACCAGCCGCCACGCCAGCCAGTGCCGCCCGTGCAATATGATCGCCAGGCATCTTCAGCGTCAGTGGCATTATCGTGTTGCCAACGACCGTCAAAAGTTGTTGTTCACCGCCCGCACGTGAGAGTCGTTTCGCTCGCACATTCTGGCTTGCATCTAGTCCATATCCGACTGCGGGTAGTGAACTCTTTCCAGCCCAACGTGTGGCATAAGCGTCATCTGCGTTGTAAAGCAGCATGCCGTGCGATTTCATCTGGTTGACAACTTCTTCAAGCGAATGCTGGGAATTCTTCAGGTTTTGAGCGCCTCGAAGTTGCGAAGGTCGCATGCCAGTAACAACCAGGAGATCGAATTCCACACCGGAAGTGATATGGTTCTGCAACATCGACGGAGCAAGCTCGATCACTGCTGCCGGCGCGCCAGCGAGGTCGGCTTGCTTAAGCCACTTAGCCAATTTCTGAGTCGCTGGTGGTCGTACCGCGGAGCGATCACAGCTCGTCGAATCGCTCGCGCCCAGCGAAGTGTAATAAGCAACTTGACCGCCGAGCTTCTTGAGCATTGCGGACAAGTACAACGCGGTGGTGGTTTTGCCATGTGTTCCCACGACGCCGATCGTCAACATGCGACGCGATGGGTGACCAGCTAGCGCTTGACAGATCTTTCCGTAAGCGATCGGAGTGCTGTCAACCAAACACTGAGGAACTGCAACGGGCAGTAGACGCTCTGCGACCACCGCTGCCGCACCGCGGCGTACCGCTTCCTCAACGTCGTCGTGACCGTCGCTCGTAGATCCCTGAATCGGGACATAGATGTCACCGATTTTGCATTGATCGGCTTTGTGAACGCAACGCCGCGCATGAATGTCTTCGGCGCCAACAAACACCGCCTCGCGCAACAGAGTGCGAAGACTGACAGTTGAACATGCTCCACCGGGAGTAGATGTAGACATCGGCGGCCTCCTTGCCACGTTTGCTAGCTATGCGTTCGAATTGTTTAATTACTGTTGAGTTCGGTTCCGTGAACTCAAGATCTATAACGTGTCCGCAAATGGTATGCAGCGTCAAGACGAAATCAAATTCCAACCGCAGTTGGACGTAAATTTCTCGACGTTTGCTAGCGTTTCGTTGTATTGCGTCTGCCACCCGAAATCACTTACTTGACACGCTTTTGCTGTACATGTAAAGTAATCGGTGTGAGTTGAACTAACAGGGATGCAAGATGTCGCGGACACTTAAAGATGAACTGAAAAAGCGAGGTCCCTTCGACTCGCTTGAACAGGAAGCAACGCTGGCGATCCTGAGGACCAGCGACCTATTGCAGAACCGTTTGGCCCGATTGCTCCGCGAATATGGACTTACGGTAACCCAGTACAACGTGCTCCGCATCTTGCGAGGCGAAGGCAAACCGATGGCTTGCTTGGAAGTAGCCAGCCGCATGATTCAAGTTGCGCCCGCTATCACGCGGGTAGTCGATCAATTGTTAGCGCTAGGTCTTATCACAAAAACTCAGTCTGAAGACGACCGTCGTATTTTTCAAATTGAAATGACGACCGCCGCCGGTCGCTTGCTCAAGAAAATCGATGCTCCAATTCTAGACCTGCACGCGACGCTCCTAGCGGCCGTATCGCAAGCCGACTTGAAGGAACTGGTTCGGATCTTGGAAACGATACGCAACGGTATTCAAGACTAGTTTTCGTTATCCCGATTTGCGTTTTTTTAATCCTGTAGTTTACATGTAAATGTTTTGAGCCTAGAGTCTAAGGAGACAATTATGACTAGATTGCTTTACGTTGAAGCTTCACCACGCAAGAATCGCTCCAAGTCGATCGCCGTCGCGAGCGAGTTCCTTGCCAGCTACAAAGAGAGTCACCCATCGGACGAGATCGTTACATTGGATCTGTGGGAAAAGCCGCTTCCTGAGTTCGATGGCTACACGATCGATGCGAAGTATCAGGTGCTGCATGGTCAGAACTTTGATGCCGATCAGCAAAAGGCCTGGCAAGCAGTGGTCGACGTCTGCGACGAATTCAAATCAGCGGATAAGTATCTTTTTAGTCTACCGATGTGGAACTTTGGAATTCCCTACAAATTGAAACACTACATCGATGTCCTCACGCAACCCGGTCAAACGTTTAGTTTTGATCCCGAGAGCGGCTACAGCGGGTTAGTCACCGGCAAACCGGCTGTGCTCATTTACGCTCGAGGCGGCGCGTACGGTGAGTAATTGTCAAATGTTGTGTTCTGAGATTTAGAATTAGGCGGCAATTTCATCCTGCATTATTCCGTCTTTGAAGGAACGTCCTTCGATGACGAGAGTTATTCTTTCATGGCAGTTGAGCCGTCTCCATCTCTTTGATGC
>JBGSOM010000076.1:0-1702 GCA_041739135.1 Pirellulaceae bacterium | reverse complement strand
TCAGTTGACTTTGGGTGAGAATATCGGTGATCTCGGTGGCATGGCGGGCGCGTACGCGGCTTATCAATTGTCATTGGGCGGCAAAGAAGCTCCGATTATCGATGGCCTCACGGGTGATCAGCGGTTCTTTTTGGGTTGGGCGCAGATTTGGCGTCGACTGTACCGGGAGCCTGAACTGCGCAAGCGACTGATGACTGATCCGCATTCTCCGAGCCAGTATCGCGCGAACGGAATCGTATCCAACATGGATGCGTTCTATAAAGCGTTTCCAATCAAGCCGGAAGAGCCGATGTACGTGGCGCCTGAGAAGCGCGTACGGATCTGGTAAGTTGCCGACATGGTCTGCCATTGACTGCTCAGCAACGAGAGGAGAGCTTCCGCACGAGGCTCTCCTTTTTTGTTAATTTTTCTGGAGAATCCGCCCGGTTTCAGCGCCATTTGGGCCCAAGATGCAGCGAGACGATGCGAACTTGCGATGATGATCGCGTAAACGAGACGATGTGCGTCGCGAAAGGTGGTTTGAATGAATGCAGTTGAGTTAGTCGAGGTCAAGAAATCGTACTCCAATGTTCAGGCGGTTCGCAATTTGTCGCTGACCGTGCCCGAAGGCTGTGTGTACGGTTTTATTGGACCCAACGGGTCGGGGAAATCGACGACGTTGCGGATGATTATGCGCATTATCTATCCCGACTCAGGGACGGTGCGCGTGCTCGGAGCCGAGAAGTTTGGGGCTGCCAATGATCAAGTGGGGTATTTGCCCGAGGAACGTAGCACCTACAAAAAAATGAAAGTTCGCGATGTCCTATGCTTTCACGCGGAGCTTAAGGGACTGCGACGGCCGGCTGCGTTGGTGGACGAGTGGCTTGAGCGATTGGGCTTGATCGAATGGCGCGATAAGAAGGTCGAGTCGCTTTCAAAAGGGATGGGACAGAAGGTTCAGTTCATCTCATCCGTTGTTTCGAAACCGAAGTTGCTGCTACTGGACGAACCCTTCAGCGGACTCGATCCGGTGAACAACGAAGCGATTCGGAAAGCGGTGCTTGAATTGCATCGCGAGGGAACGACGATCATCTTCTCGACGCACGATATGCGAACGGCTGAGGTGATGTGCGATTACATTTTTATGATCTATCGCGGCGACAAGGTGCTCGACGGAACTTTGCAGTCCATTCAGAACCAGTACGGTACCGATGTCATTCGTGTGCATCTAGAAGGACTCGCAAGCGGCACCGCTGCGCTGGAGAGCGTGCGCGATATTGTGGGCGTGAAAGATCAGGGACATATCAAAGAACTGCGGATCAACCAAGGCGCTGACACTCAATCGATTCTGCGCCAGTTATGTGAACTGGGGCGAGTGTTGCATTTTGAAGTCAGTCGACCGAGCTTGCATGACATCTTCGTACGGATCGCGAATCCGACTGTGGAAGAGCTTGAGGGAAGTGCGTCAGCACACGTAGCGGTTGGCGGTGAGTAGTCGCAACTTGTTCAAGAGCAACTTTGTTCAATAGATAGTGAATTCAGCATGCGTAAAGTCTTAGTTGTAGCGTGGCGAGAATTTAAAGCGACTGTTCAAACGAAAGCCTTTGTGGTGGGCATTGTGTTGATGCCGATCTTGATGGGCGGCAGCATTTTCGTGTCGGTCTTGACCGAAAAGCTTGAGGATCGTTCCTCTAAAACGGTTGCGATCGTCGACCGAACGCCT
>JBGSOM010000035.1:0-40346 GCA_041739135.1 Pirellulaceae bacterium | reverse complement strand
GTACCCTATCGTCATGGTGACGTGCCGTGCGACCAGCCCTCCGAAAATATCAAATCCGTACGCAACAAACTCGGATGTGTTAAACGATCCAAACGAAGGCAACGCGTTAAACAGCGCATACATCGTATACATAATCCCTTGATCCGTCTTTTGAATCGCAGTCTCTAAAACTCGATTCCCAATATCCAATTCCACCATTGCTCCCGACTGCAGCGGCATGCGAATCATCGACTCGATCGGTCCGCCGCCCGGCGTTTTACCGTTAGCGATATCGAAAGCCATGTTGCCGCAGAAACCCAAGACCAATGCGGTCATCGTCGCCACCATCGCCACTGGCCCGCTCAAGAACGTACTGAACATGACTCCGAGACAGATAATCAAAACCATCTGCAGCCAGATTCCGAAGAAACCTTTGAACAGGTTCCAACCAAAAGTGCTTTCACCAGCTAGCAAGTACAAGTCCGGCTGCGCCATTCCAAAGTACTGGCCGCCGTCAGTACAGCGAATCACTATCTCGAGATTTCCGTCAGGCGCCAAATCCTTATATACGTCCAGTTCTTCCTGAGGTTCGCCGCGAATCGTTCCCTTTAACTTGCGCGAGATCTCTTTGTGATCAATCGCAAACTCGCGGACGATAAACGGAATTCGCTCGCTCTCGACCTGCTTGTTGGGATTTCGGAGAATGATCTCTCCTTGAACCCCGGTAACAATATCGCCCTTGAACGTTCTGAACGCCTTGAGGCTCATTTCGATCGGCAAGTTGTCTCCAAATCGACCCTCGGTAACTCCAGTAAAAGACCAGACGCCGGACATCAAGGAGTTGCCTTCGATGTAAGCGACGTACTCCGACTCATCACCAACATTCAATCCCTTTGTGTCGTCCTCGCCTTGGCGATTGGTAAACCGCAGCTTGCCATAAACGGGAATTCTAGCCGCAAGTAAACCTTCAGGCTCACCGACTTCGTAGACAGTTTTTCCGTCCTTTACCGTCGCTGTCACAGTGTGCTTGTGACTCTTCTTTTCGTTTGTAACCCCTTGGCTCAGTTCACCGCTCTCGCCGCTAATCATCTCAAATGTGTGCTCATGCCGAGCGTCGTAGGACGTCTTTCCAGTTCCATCGGCGGCAACTTCAATGATCTCATGACGATGATCACTGCCACGCACGACGAACACGTAACTCAACAATCCCATCGCTACCAGCAGGACTGTTCCAACCGCGGTGAAACCCAGGATTCGTCCAAGCACAATTTCAGTGCTTCGAACTGGCTTCGTCGCGATCGTATGAATCGTCTTGCTCTTAATGTCCGCGGGCAAACTAAAGCAACTCAGAAACAACCCGAGCAATAACACCAAGTAGCTGGTGCCGGTCATCACAAAGCTGATGTACAGTCGCGCGACGTTATCAGTGCCGGAGTCCAAAAACCAACCGCCGAATAACAGGCCGATGATGAAAACGGCCATCACAACCAGCACTCTGCGACGGATAGCCTCCTGAAAGGCTAAGCGGGCAAGTGCATAAACGCGCCGCCAAGTTGTGTTGGGTAAATCGCGAGCGATCAATTCGTAGATCACACGAGTCACAACGAAGAAACCTTCGCTCGGCCCGTGCTGCTTGATCGCCACAATGTAGCAAGCGAAAAATCCAAGCACCGCCATTACGGCTGCAACGAGTAGTCCGTGAAGGAATCCCCAGTGCATAAACAGCCACTCGAAGTAGCCGTACATCTGATCAGCTTCAATACGCATTTGTCAGTCGTAATTATCTGGCGAGAAGGAATGAGAAATTTAAAGGACTGGAACTAGCGTGACGATGGACGCTGCCCAGGACGATCGTCGCGAACGATGTCCAAAAAGAGTTCTTCCATCGTCGTGGTCGGATTGTCAAGCGACACCAACTCGCCGCCGGAATTCTTAATCAAATCAGCGATCTTCTGCTTCACTTCTTCCGACAGTCCCTTCGCATGCACTTCAGTCACATCGCGGACCTTCAGCAGGCTGTCCACCCGTCCAAGCTCACGCAATTCACCTTGATGCAAAATCGCGACGCGATCGCAAACATCCTGAACATCAGCCAACTGGTGAGAACACAAAAGAATAGTCTTGCCTTCGTCGCGCAGGCGGATGATTAAGTCCTTCATCTCGCGGCTACCAATCGGGTCCATGCCGGTCGTCGGTTCATCCAAAATTAACAAATCCGGCTCGTTGATGAGAGCTTGAGCCAAACCGATGCGGCGTGTCATCCCTTTTGAATACTCGCGAAGCTGACGACGCCGCGCGCGATCGAGTCCAACCATCTTGATCAACTGGTCGCTACGCTGCCGACGCACTTCCGCTGGCATATCGAACAGCCGCCCGTAAAAGTCGAGCGTTTCTTCAGCGTTTAGAAACTTGTACAGATAGGATTCTTCGGGCAAATACCCGATCCGCTCATTCTTGCTAACGTCGCGCGCATCTTTGCCAAACACAAATGCACGACCCGATGTCGGAAACAGCAAACCTTGAATCAGCTTGATGGTGGTCGACTTGCCCGAACCGTTTGGCCCGAGCAATCCGAAAATTTCACCCTTTTTGACTTCGATGTCGAGAGCTTTCAGAGCCGCAACTTTGCGACGCCCCCAGAAGTCGCGGTAAATTTTCCCCAAATTTCGAGTCTCAATCACAACGTCTGACTCAGTCGTAGCGGAATTCGACTTGATCGGTTCAGCGGCAGGCGCGGCAGTCATAGCAGGCTTGTTCCTTGGGGACGAACAATATTTTTGAAGAGTTGATTTCGGAGTTTGTCTACTGAATTCGAATAGTTTAGCGGATTGGCCGTTCCGAGGGGGACAAACTCGGACGCGCAGACAAAACGGACCACTGGAGCTACGACTAAGGAGCTTCCCGGGTTCGTCGAACACTGCGCATTTTGCCATCTTAGGGAAAAGCTGCCGCAGTTTTGAACTTACCAATCGCCTCTGTCGACCGGTGGCACTATAAATACGTCGCAGAGGACTGGCAAGCGGTTGAGGTCGACGAGCGTCCCCGGCCACGGACAAAGCTGGAATTTTGACGCGAACAGCTTAGAGAGGCGTTGCAAAGTTGAATTTGGATCTCGACGAAAAAGTTGACCCCGCAGCCTATCAAGCGGCCATCGATTTTCTCTACAGTCGCATCAACTACGAGAAAGGACACGCTTCGTATTCCGCGTCGAACTATCGACTTGATCGGATGCGGCGATTGCTCGCCCTGCTCGGCGACCCGCAAAACCGCTATAAGATTGTCCACGTCGCCGGAACCAAAGGTAAAGGAACGACCTCGTGCGCACTCGCTGCCCTGCTGGATACCTGCGGCTTTCGAGTCGGCGTCTACACCTCGCCCCACCTTTTGCGGTTGGAAGAGCGGATACGCTGCGTTGGCCGCGACTGCTCCGCCATGGAACTGGTCCGTTTGGTCGATCGCATACGCGAAGCCGCCGCGATCCTGGAAAGTGAAGGAAGCGGTCGGCCGACATTCTTTGAGCTTACGACCGCCATGGGAATGCTGCGTTTTGCCGACGCTAAATGCGATTATGTTGTCTTGGAAGTCGGACTTGGCGGGCGATTGGATAGTACCAACGTTTGCCAACCCGTTGCCTGTGTCATCACCTCGATCAGCCTCGATCACCAAGCCCAGCTGGGCGATACAATCTCCGCAATCGCAGCCGAGAAGGCTGGCATCATCAAAGCTGCGGTTCCGATCGTCTCTACCGCTCGCCATCCCGACGCTCGCGCTGTTATCTCCCGCGTTGCCGCTGAACAACAGGCACCGCTATACCTGATCGATCGTGATTTCTCAGTCTCATGGCGACCGATTCTTCGGCGAGATCAGCAGGCCGCCGCTCCGAGTCCAGCGCATGCAGAGGTTGATTATCAAACGTTGTTACCGGATAGCCTGATTGGAAATAGTCGCTGGCCTCTGCCGCTGCTGGGGCGTCATCAAGCAGATAACCTAGCCGGAGCACTCTCGGTTCTCGACGTCGTGGCAACACAATGGCAAGAACCTCGTGCAGCAAGTTCCGCACTGAAAGCGACTGTTCTAAGCCTCAAAATTCCGGCTCGCCTCCAAATCGTATCGCAGACACCGCTTCAGATTATCGACTCCGCTCACAACCCAGCATCCGTTGCGGCTGCCATGGACGCTCTCGACGTTCATTTCCCCGATGCACCGAGAACGATCGTGTTCGCATCCAGCCGCGATAAGGACTTCGAAGAGATGCTTCGTATTCTGCTAGTTCGGTCGCGTCGAATCGTGCTTACCGCCTACCAAAACAACGTCCGCGGGATCGCTGTCCCTGACCTCCAAGCCGCTGCGTTACAGATCGCTGAGCAGGCAAGGCAAGCATCGTCAACCATCGGCTTAGCAGAAATCTTGACCGCGCCCGATGCTGCTGCCGCATGGAAGCTCGCAGAACAATGCACCACATCTAACGACATCTTGTGCGGCATCGGTTCGTTCTTCTTGGCCGCTGAACTTCTTTCGTTGACAACTTCGCCAACTCTGTTCGCTTCTTGACTAAGCGTTACGTCGTGATGCGTTCTCAAGCGAAGTGGTGGCGACGTTCGGTCGCCATCGTGCGGCGCGTCGACTGCAAGCCGACGCCATGGCCCCTACAAGCTGTTGCACCAAAGTTGCGCAGTGCATAACGATGCTGTAAGCACCTGCACATGGAACGTGCATCCGTCGCGGCGGCTGCCCCCCGAAGTACTTGTATCGAGATGGTGAAGTTGCGCCATCCCGCTAAAGAGAACTTATCTGCAAGCGGCACCCTTTTACAATCCATTACGACGCAACATAAAAATATGTTGACTGCGGCTTTGTTTACACCTTTGGAGAAAAATGAATTGAGATTTACACTCAGCTTTTCTAGTCGATCGCGACGCGCCTTTACGCTCGTAGAATTGCTCGTAGTTATCGCTATTATCGGAATTCTCGTTGGCTTGCTTCTACCTGCCGTGCAGGCTGCTCGCGAAGCCGCGCGGCGCATGAGTTGCCAGAACAACATCAAGCAACTGGGCTTGGCAGTTCATAACTTTGAAAGCGCCAATCGCAAGTTTCCTCCGGGCTATCTCGGCTCACCCGGCAATGCAACTTATACGACCACACCGACGTCCACTTCGGGTGCGCAGTTTATCGGTCACTTGGTTTACCTGTTCCCGTTCATGGAGCAGTCCGCGATTTATCAACCATTCGCTTCGACGCGCGCGCTTGATCCAAAGGCGGTTCCAAGCGGTATAACAGCCAACGATGGTGATCGTTTTATGTTCTGGACGAGCGGCGCGACGGGCTACGACGGTGACCCTTCCGACATCGATACACTATGGGATTTCCAGCAATATCGCATCGGAACGCTACTTTGCCCAAGCGATGATGCTTATTCGAATACCGACGCCACCATGATGCTACTGCATACTTACGGCACTGGAACGACCGGTACCGTTGGTGGCAGCGGCTACGGGCTTCCTTTTGGTTCAACCATGGGCCGAACCAACTACCTCGGCAATGCCGGACGTCTCGGGAAGACCGATTCACCGGGTTGGAACACTTGGGTCGGACCGTTCGGCAATCGCAGCACCACTCGCTTCGGCGAAATCACCGACGGTACTTCGAACACACTATTGTTCGGTGAAGCGACAGGTTCATGGACCGACGCGAGCAAACCCACGGGACGCACTTGGTCCTACAGTTGGACAATCGGACCAATGCCAACCGCATGGGGCGTCGGCGGTGCAACGCCGCACTTGTATTACAAATACAACAGCTTGCATGCGGGCAAGGCGATGAACTTTGCCATGGCCGACGGTTCAGTGAAGTCGCTCTCACCGAGCGTCGACAATACTACTTATCAATACGTTTCCGCGATGCAAGACGGAAATATTACTAGCGAACTCGAGTGAATATTAAATCAATTAAAGGTGCGGTCTTTTATATGAAAAAATTGATATTTTTAGTAGCTTTAAGCCTTGTTGGCTGCGGACCTGATGACGGTGCTTCCATCCCTTCGGACTACAGCAACAGCCAACAACCCGCCACGCCACCCGCAATCACAAGCGGCGGCGGTCAGCCCCAAGCACCGCCGCCACCTTCACTCAATCCTTGAAAACTTGGAATGAGTGATTGCGAGTGCAACCTGATCCATGAATGCGCTATCAAACAAGCCCTATCGCGAATTCGATAGGGCTTGTCGCATTAGTGCCGCCTCCAAAACCAAAGCTTCAAAGCCGAAGCTTCAAATCAGACGGACGCCGACCAGCGCCACGACAGCATCGCGAAAGCGAGGATCAGGATCGTTGTTAACAGCGTCCCGAAAATGATGAACACGATAAATGCAGTTCGCCCAAAGTCCCTTGCCCGTTTGGCGGGCACCGAAGTTGGCGCGTACGGGTTGCGATCATCACGGTTGCCAAAGACGTGCGCCGTGGGATCATCGCTTGCACCATCATCGGGCCTGCGCGCGTTCAGACTCCACTGCACAGCAAGATAAAGGAGCGTGACGATCGCCACGAACCCAACCAAAGCGATTCCGATCAGCCCCAGTGCTACGAGTGCTGAAAGCGCCATGTGAAAGCTCGCCCTTGAAAAGTGTTAGATCGAATGTCTCGCAACTTGCAGCAGTCAAAACCCTGCTGCAACATGCAAGCTTGTTTCTTGCGGAGTGAATTTGTGCAGCTACTCGTCGTAGACGGGCGTTAGTTCGGCCCCGCATAGTCTCAGATAAAGCGACAGGATAGCTCGATGATGGACCGTGTGGTTCAAGACCCACCGCCGGATGCAGGCTCCTTTGGTCATTGTGAACAGCGGCTGGCCACCCATCTTCATCGTCCACTGCTCTGCAAGTGTTTGTTCCGAGGCATTCAGTAACGCAGCGCGGGCGGTAGCAACCGCTGAGTCAAAGTTGGCGACGATTTGCTGCGGGTCTTCAATCTCTGGAGTCTTGTAAGCTGGACCGTCTACCGGTGCAAAGTCGAATTCGCTTTGGTTTATAATGTCGCTCGTCCATCCCACGATTTCCGCAACGTGATTCGCATTCCAGCCCACGGACTGCATCTTCGAATCCAGTTTCCATGCCATGCGTTCGGCTGGGACGGCAGCCAAAACTTTTCTTGTTCGCGCCATTTCATCGTCGAATTCGTCGATCGTTATTTGCATATCTGACATACCTGAAACTTGAGTTGCTGAAGTTCCTTGTTTCACAAATAGCCGCAGAGCGGCACTCGAGCCGTCATTCTACAGCGTGCGCTACGCGGTCGTTTGCTCTCGGGGAACTAAACGCTGCCGTTTCGTCGATTGGCGACTGGAAGTCGCCACCACTTACTCTTCGCCGGAACTTCATCACATGCTGCTTGCATTGAGTGCCAATCCGGTTAACCTCCATCTTTCCCCGCCGTTGGTCAGTCGCATTCAATTAGGGCCTTCTCCCATGACACTGAACGATACTAACTCAGCCACTCTCCTCCGTTGCATCGCCTCCATCTCCATGGCTGTGGCTGCATTGTCGACTAGCCACTTGATCGCCCAAGAAACGGCGCAAGGGGCTTCCCAAGATGCATCGCGAGAAGCCGCGCAGTCAGACGTCGCATCAATCCAAGTGGTCAGCTTCAACATTCGTTATGGCACAGCTACCGACGGCGAAAATCACTGGGACAAGCGACGCGAATTTCTCATCGACACGATAAAAACCATGAAACCCGACCTGCTTGGTACGCAAGAAACCGTGGGTTTCCAACGCGATTACTTGGCTTCAAACCTGCCGGATTACGATCACCTGGGAGTTGGTCGCGACGATGGCAAGGAAGCTGGCGAGATGATGGCGCTTTACTATTTGCGTGAGCGATTCGAAAAGATCGAAGGCGGTCACTTTTGGTTAAGTGAGACGCCGGAAGTTGTCGGCAGCAAGAGCTGGGATAGTTCGCTACCGCGCATGGCAACTTGGGTGAAACTGCGAGATCGAAAACAACCTGGTGCACCCAAGATTCTCTTCATGAACACGCACTTCGATCACATGGGCAAAACAGCTCGCCTCGAATCCGCGCGCTTGATCCGTCGCAAACTAATCGAACTCGGCAAAGACTGCCGGCTCATTCTTACCGGTGATTTCAACGCCGATCAGCAATCGCCTCCCTACGAAGCCCTTTTCGCTGAAGTCGAAAACCAGCCTTCGCCCGTCATCGACACTTACCGCGCAACGCATCCCAACCGCGCGTCTGACGAAGGTACTTTCTCGGGCTTTAAGTCCGGCGCAATCAAGGGCGCTCGCATCGACTGGATCGGTGTTTCATCGGACTGGAAAGTTCATTCCGCGAACATCGATCGTACCGCACGAGATGGACGCACGCCGTCGGATCACTTTCCAGTCACCGCGACACTCAAGTATTGAACGACTGCTCGCCAGGCGATTGCTCGCAAATTGACGGTCACTTGCGAGGCTTCGCAGCACTCTTCGCAGCCTTAGCTTTGGCCGTCGCAGCTCGGTTGGCGTTGTTGATCTCTTTGCGAGCTCCTTCGATCGAGCGACGGCGATTGGGGTTGTCTGCTTGTCCAGTCAGCTCGTAGAGAAAACGACTTGCAAACGTATCGCGAGGTTTACCCCACTTCATCCTTTGTAACGGTAAGGACAGCGAAAGCTCGTCCTCCGCACGCGTCACGCCGACGTAACACAACCGTCGCTCTTCTTCGACGTCGTCCACGTCTTCGGTAATGGAACGTCGATGCGGAAGAATGCCCTCTTCCATACCGACCATATAAACCAACGGGAACTCAAGCCCCTTCGCGCTATGATAAGTCATCAGGGCGACCGCGTTGTACTGTCGTTCTTTGTCCTTGGAACTGCTGAACTCCTTGCCTGACAAAGCCACGTTGTCAAGAAAACCGGCCAGCGATGGATCGCGCGCATCGTCTTCATATTCCGCGATAGCGTTTACAACTTCTTCGACGGACGATTGACGCTGCTGAATCTCTTCTGGAGTTGGATAAGTTCGAGCGATGACATCCAAGTAATCCAGGTCGACGATCAAACTTCTGACAAGGTCGACCAACGAGTCACCATGCTTCAAGCGCGCCGAGAGGCGTTCAACCAACGACTGCAGCACTCCCAATCCGCGCTTGGTCGGTTCCGGAAATTTGCTCACCAACGAACTATCTTGCATCGCATCCCACACGCTTCGGCCCTGTGACACCGCGCCGTGCAGCAACTGCTCAACCGACTTCGCGCCGATGCCGCGCGGCGGAGTGTTGATGATCCTCAGCAGCGATACTTCATCTTTCGGATTATCCAAAATCTTCAAGTAACCCAGCAGATCGCGGACTTCTTTGCGGTCAAAAAACGACTGACTGCCCGTCAACGTGTAAGGCACTTTCGCTCGCCGCAGTTCTGTCTCAAACACTCGCGGTTGCTCGTTGGTGCGAAACAAGATCGCGATGTCTTTCGCTTCATAAACTTTACGTTCAAGAATGCGTTGGATCTCGTCGGTAATTCCACGAGCCTCTTCGACATCGTTCTTGAACTGCAAAATACGCGGGGGCTTTCCAGCTGCACGAGCGGCTCGCAGCACTTTGTCATGCCGCGTTTTGTTGAACGCAATCAGCCGATTCGCGGCTTCCAGAATCGCAGCCGTACTGCGATAGTTCGATTCCAATCGCACCTCATTCGCGTCTGGCCAATCGCGTTTGAAGTTCAAAATGTGCTGCACTTCCGCGCCACGCCAACCATAAATCGATTGGTCATCATCGCCCACAACACACAAATTGCGATGCTCGCCCGCCAACTGCTTGATAATTGAATACTGAGTCTGATTTGTGTCCTGATATTCGTCGACCAAAACATGATCGTAACGGCCGGCTTCTTCGCGACGCACGTCCTCGTGGACGCGAAACAACTCCTCGGTTAACAACAGCAGGTCATCGAAATCCATCGCGCCGGCCAGTTTGATCGCTTGCTGGTAACGACGATAACCGCTGGCCGCGACGTGCTCCGCATCTGTCCTCGCACTGTCCATCGCCAGCGAAGCCGAAATGCCGCCATTCTTCCAGCGGCTAACATGCGACAGAAAATCGCCCGGCTTCAGCATGCCTTCGTGCACTCGCAATTGCCGCAATACCTCGCGGGCGACCGATTCCTGATCGCTGCGGTCGTAGATCGCAAACCGCGGCGGATAGCCGAGCCGTACCGCGTGCCGCCGCAGAATTTGAACGCAATTCGCATGGAAAGTCCCGATGACCGGCGTGGGAAGGGCCGGTTCCCCACGTTTGGGCTTGCGCTTTGGCCCCAACATTTCCGTGACGCGTTCTCGCATTTCGCGAGCCGCTTTGTTGGTAAATGTCACCGCCAAAATCCGTTCCGGCTTCGTTCCATGCCGAATCAAATTAGCGATTCGAAACGTTACGACACGAGTTTTCCCGGACCCGGCACCTGCCAAGACGAGAAGGGGGCCGCGCAACGTTTGCACGGCAGTTAGCTGTTCTGGATTGAGTCCGTTTGACATGCCCGAATCGTAGCGGCCCAAGCAAGGTTGTCCAAGGGTCGCTATTTGGTGTTGCGAAATTTGGCCGGAACCCTAGAATTCGGGATTCCTGCGGGGCAAATTTTGACGCCTGCGCAGCCGTACGCCGATCAAGGCACGAAGATTCTCTGCTTTTTCGCACACGAAGCGCGATTAAACAGTTCAATTTGCCAACCATTCGATAGCTAAAGCAACCGTCATGAAAGTGGTATCCTCCATCGGTGCCTTGAAGTTCCGTCACCCAGATTGCCAAGTCGTGCGCCGACGCGGCCGTATCTATGTGATCTGCAAGAGCAATCCACGCTACAAAGTTCGCCAAGGTGGCGCAAAGAGCAAGAAGACCAAGCGTTAGTCGCTGCATTATCGGTCCAGCGCTGACGTTTCACCTTCTCCCATAGGGCTCGCAGCGCTGGAACCTGAGAATCTTGCTTTTGCTAACATCGACAGCACTAACAACCAGCATCCTCCGAACGCAACTGTCATGTTTGACAAGAAATGCGTATCGTTGAGCAGCGTCAGGATGCCCGCGACCACGCCTATTACTCCACCTACGAACAAGCCGACCAAGCCTGCTTTGACGGATTTGAAGTAAAACGCGCCTCCCAAAATTCCGATCGCAATCCCAACGGCACCGCCCACTAGCGAACAGACGGCCATGGTTGTCTTGGAAATCTCTTGATCGCTAGAGAGCCGACCAGCACAAGACGCGACAATCGCTGCCAGTGTCAGCACATAGAACAGCATCGCAATCGAAATCGGGTTCTTGTTCTCAGATTGCATAGCCAAATTTCTCCCAGCAAATCTTGCAAGAATCGACTGACGGCCCAACGCGCGATAGTACTTCACAGTCGGAACATCGCCTCAAAATTGCTCGTAGTCAACCAGCTTTCGATCTGCTCGATTGGCCAACGTTTGCAAAACTGCCGGATCCATACTACCACTCAAGAAGCGTACCGAACCATCGCAAAATACAAACTGCGCGCCACCAGAATGCCGGCTACCGAATCCGCCAACATCGGATCCTCCATTCGGCTTGCCCGGGATAATTAAGGGCAGATCAGCGATGGTCAACCATTCGGCAACCGGCCGCGGATCAGCCGCCCACTCCCAACTGCCTAGTGGCAACTGAGTCGTCCGCACTTCCTCAAACTCCGCGCCATTCTGCAGGAACTGCTCCGCATCTGCCGCCATTGCATCTTCGTTACCAGTGGCCTCGACAGCCAGCGACTCGAGTTCCGAACGACTCACAATTCCTGGCACCCCGACGGCACCGAATCCGCCCCTGCCCGTCGCGAAATTACTTCCCGTGTTGCGCAGCGTCGCGCGCGTGCCACTTGCCCAACCCAATTCCGCATTCGAAATCAGTTTCTCGCCTACCAGCAAAGTGTGAGCTGAACCATCGACGATATCGTCAAATCGCACCGCGCTGTTAAGAAACAACACACCGTTGCAATTGACGTCGATCGGAACCTCGCGACTGTCGTAAACGCCCGCGTAATTCGTCTGACCAAACGAGCTTGAATCGGACGGACAATGCAAAATACCGAACGAGTACATACGTGCGGAAGCATTTTGGTTCGAATAGATTGATTGCGAATGGTTGATCGAACCGTACGCCACGCGCTCGTCGAGCATCGGAAGGATCTGCACAATCCAACTGTGATGAAATCCAACCGGTAAGTGAACGATTGGACCCTTGGCATCCACCGTTCCAGGCGGCAGCTTGCGATGAGCCATCTCATAGTTGTGCATCGCAACACCATACTGGAGTATGTTGTTGCTGCATTGCGATCGTCGCGCAGCCTCCCGTGCTGCCTGCACGGCTGGCAATAACAAGCCGACTAGGATGCCGATGATCGCAATCACAACCAGCAGTTCCACCAACGTAAAACCTGGTCGCGCACTTGCATTCACAGTTGATCTATTCATGGTTCTCATCCAACGTTGTTGTAACCTCACCCGCTTCGCCTGCTGGGAATCTTGCGACAAGCCGAGTTGTTGCATTTGAATCGTTTTCATTTGTTAGTCTTTCTAACACTGCCGAACGTGCGTTGTTAGATGCGATGTCGGATTCTTCATCGATACTATCAGGAATCGCTACCGAAAGTTCCTGCGACTCCACCTCCGACCAATTCACGTACCTTCCGAGCTCCAAAACTTCACGTGCTTGCATGATCTTTACCCGATCATTGTCACCGCGTCGAATGACCGAAAGCGTCTGCAATGTCTGAACACTTAACAGAGTAACCAGCAACAACACCACTAACACACACACGATCACAGCCGCCCGTCGACGTCGGCGTATTCCAATTCGCTTGCGCACTGGGTTGCTCATGCGGTTGCTCACTCGGCTGCTCACTATTGCATTCACTTCGCCACCGATCCTTTCGCGACTGCGACACGCGAAACGAACTCGACGTCATCGAACTCAATCGGATCGCCGCGAAATTCCAACTTTCCAATCAGCACTTGTTGAATCCCCGAAGAATCAACTTCCCAATTCACCTTACCAGTGCTCGGCAACGGCCATCGATCTTGTCCAGGCTCTTCGTCAGTCAACTTTCGAACGCGTATCAGGCTCTGATCCTTGAATTCATAAGTCACTTCGCTGCCCTCGCTTCGAATCACCAGCAGATTTGACGAAGTCGTTACTTCTGTAGCCGACTGCACGTCCTCTCGCCAACGCTCGACAAAATTTTCGAGCGAACGAATGTGGCGTAGGTGCGTTAGCGAGGAACGATGTGCTGCAAGTGTCTGGTTGAGCAGCGATACCGACAGCGTCAGCAGCATTCCGACCGCAATAATCACACCGGCTAACTCAACCAACGTAAAACCACCGCGTCGCATTAGGGTCCCTCGCCATTCTCGATTGGAACCCAGAATGTAAGCACTGCAGGTTGAACCGCCTGCCCGTTCAATTCGCCTCGCAATCCCAGCGTCACTTGGGTTGCAACAACTGGACTGTCAATTCGTAGCACAGTTGCGTTCAGCCGAGCGTTCTCAAGCTTGCTGGCAACCGCCTTCGATACAGGCAACTGCGCGATGCGTTCCTTAGTTATTTCATCGGTCGACCAGCTTCCGATTCGCTCGCGCGCGTTCTGTAGTTCCCACCCGACTCGCGCGCTCAATTCGCGATCACGCAACCCGCTCCGAACTTGCGAAACAAAGCGACCAACCAACGACGCTGCGATGGCCAACAGAGCGACCGCAATGATCACTTCCGCCGTGCTCGTCGCCGTTCGTAAAGTGTAGTTGGATTCGCTCATTTTTCCTGCCAACTGAATTCCTAAGCTAAGGACCTGATCATCAGAGTAAGCGCTTGGAACATTCCAAACCCAATTAAACTCACCAGCAAAGCGAATAACAATGTAAATGCAACCACCAAAAACTGAATGGTCAACGAATAGCGATGAAGCATGACTTCGATTTCAGATTTCGCCAACTGCCGCGCCGCCCAAGCCACTCCAGATACATTCAAAATCGAATTGAAATCGCTAAGCCGATCGCCCTTAACTAACCCTGCCACCGCCAGCGCACTGGTCGGATTCTGACCACGTTCTAGCGCCTCCGCCGCAGCTCGAAAATTATCTGAAACGTGCTTCACTGGAACAATGTTCGCCGTCTCACGGCACACATCCACCAACTGCGGTATATGTTCAGCTACTCGCGAAAAAGCCACCAAACCCAAACATCTGTAATACGATCCCGATAGCAACCGAAATGGATAATGCACCGTCAATGCAGGAAAGATCCAGATCATTACTCCAATCATAAATACCGCGATCATGATCAACGATACCGAAGCTGCGAGGACACTCAACGCGCTGCCGCCGTTAAGCGATTGCAGAGAGGCAGGCGCTGCAATATCAAACTCCTCAAGCATCCGAAGAAACATCGGCAGGATCCGCGCGCGGTAGTACAAGAAGACTGGACCAAACAGCCCAATCCAAGTCAACATCGATAACCTCGCTAACAACCGCTCCAGTTCAATCTCGATTCGAAGCGGTCCATTTAAATCGTCCGTCAATTGCAACGAACGCCCGAATCGCTCAGTCAATCGCGCTGTCAAGCGTTCGTAACTACCGCCACCTAACCCTGCTGACTCAAGTGCCGTCGACCAAGGTACGCTGTGCGCAAGCAATCTTTTAAACGCTCGCAATCGACTGCCCAGGAAGCCTCCATTTTCATTAGCGAAAAGTGCTGCAGCCCGCTGAATCTGCGGCCGATCTTCGCAAGCCAGCAGCGTCATCGTGACCGCCGATCGATTCAAACGCGAAAGACGAAACAGCAAAATGACAGAGATGATGCCGAAAAGAACAGCCCAAACAATGCTCACTACACTAAGGCGACACCCGATGCCGAGCAATGAGAGAATGAACAGAACAAACACCGCCGATCGAATGAACTGAACTCCAATTGAAACCCGATGCCCATCCGAACTCGCCTCCGACAATCGCAGCGCCAAGAACAATGTGAACGCGATCGGATACAGCAACAACAGATTCGAGAGATACGCAATCATCACACTATGCCAGTGAAGTTATCATCGAAACCAGTGGTAGCAAAGCAAGTATGTAGCAACTCAAAATAGACCAGATCACACTGCCCACAATGAACAGGACTAGCACTGGAATAACACCTGAAAGCGATCGACACCGCTGGTCGACCAGATGCTGCAGCAACTGCGAAGCCGTGTTCAAAGATCCATTGGCGCCCCCACCTCGATAATCTAACAATCGCAGCGCTGGCCGACACAACGAATCGCTCAGCGATGAAGCTGCAATCGCGTCACCCAAGTTCATACCCTGCTGAACTCGACGTTGTATTCCCGCTGCAGCGTAGCGCTGTGCACTCGCTGAAAAACTGCGTGTTACCGCTTCGGCCGCATCTACGGTCCCCAGGCCTTGACTGACGAAAAGATGATAGCGATGCAGTATCTCGCTCAAGTTCATCCACCGCAGCGGCCTGCCGAAAATCCGCACGCCTCCCAACAAAGCGGTCAACGCCCAAGCGGGTCCTAAGATCGCAACCGTCGCGACAGTCAACAGCGTCCAACCGATTACAAAGGCCAGCCCATACATCGCTTGCTTCTGATCGCGAGCCGCAGCGAGTGCTTCATCAGCGCCCCTCAATCCAAACTCTTGCAAAAACTCAAAGTCCATGATGCTGCTGAACATTGTGCCAATCGCTACCGCGAACACCAAAGTCACACAAGGATAAATCAGCATCACCCACAGAGCACGCCAACTCCGGCGCAATTCGATTCGATTCCGCAACGAGTCTAAAAGCAGCTGAGCGGGATCACCTACCAACATGGCGCTGTCAGCAATCGCACCCAGCTCGCGCGGCGCTTTAGCTCGCACCTTGCCAATCGCCTGCTCTAACCCTGCACCTTGTTCGACGGAACCAGCGACTGCATCGAACCACGCACGCCAACGAAGCGGCGCATACTGCTGAGCCAACCGTAACTTGACGCTGTTGAGCATCTCCTCAGCGGTCACCTCAGCCGACAATATCACGCCCTCATCGGAACTCAACGGCGAATCCAAGCGGTGTACCTCGCAATGATCGAACGTTTCTTCACAGCAACCTTTACCCAGCGGCTCTACCCAGCAGGCGGAATGCAGCGGGCAGTATATTGGTCGGCTCATCCAATGTAAACTTAGCGGCACTTAACTACGATGTTTCTCGATCTCAATTTTGTTTGACGAAGCGATCAATTATGGATTTTTTGCAGCTCGCCGGTAAACGCATTCTCATCTTCGGCGTCGCCAACAAAAAAAGTGTCGCTTTCAAAATCGGGCAACAACTCGCAGACGTCGGCGCGGAACCGGTTTTCGTCGTCCGCAGCGAGCCGCGTCGTGAACAGGTCGCCAAACTCCTCCCGAGCCAACGCGTCTACGTCTGCGATGTCGAACAGCAATCGCAAATCGACGCACTCTCTGCACAACTGAAACAAGATTTCGATGGTTTCTTCGGCTTCGTTCACTCGATCGCCTTCGCCGATTACAGCGAAGGCGTGAACCCGTTTCACGAAACAACTCGCAAGCAATTTTTGCAAGCGATCGATATCAGTTGCTTTTCATTCGTCGCCCTCGCCGGAGCGCTGAAGGATCAACTCGACAAGCAAGGCTCTGCGGTCACGATCAGCATCTCGACCACGCGCATGGCTAGCGAAAGCTACGGTTTCATGGCACCCGTCAAAGCTGCGCTCGATTCGTCGCTGGCCTTTCTAACCAAGTCATTCAGCCGCTTCAGCGAAGTTCGCTTCAATGCAGTTGCGGCGGGCCTGTTGAAAACGAGCGCTTCAGCAGGTATTCCCGGTTACGTCGATGCGTACCTGTTCGCCGAACGCGTCATCCCGCGCAAACGAGCCCTAACCACTGACGAAGTTGCCTCAACCGCTCTGTTCCTTCTCAGTCCTCGATCTTCCGGAATTACCGCTCAGTCAGTCGTAGTCGATGCTGGCATGAGCATCAATTACTTTGATCGCGACCTCGTCGCTGACGCCATGCGCACTTGATAACCCACTACACCGAAGCAGACAAGCAACGATAAACAACTGATCGTTGCACCAACTTGCAACGGCCATCGTCTACGTTCCAACGTGAACTTGTGCTGCCCTGCCGCTACCGGAAACTGGGCAAACAACCCCGTCGCGTCGCTTGACATTGATGTTGCTGAGTTCGCCGACATATCCTTCAAGCGCCATCCGCCATCGTTAAACTGGCGTACAAGTAAGCTTCCATCGACCTGGCAATCTATTGAAATTTCAAGTCGTCCCGCGCGCAGCCACTGCCAACGAACCGTTGACAACGGCTCTGTGCTTAAGTTAGACGCATCGTCATCGGAGCGAACGAAAAACTCACACAGCGGTCGGCTGTTCGCAACCCGCTGCCAACCAAACTCGGCTCGTGCATCTCTCCGTCGCTCACGCACCAACCGACGCTCGACCCCCAACCAAGCCAGCACGGCGTCCAATTCCGCTTGCTTACTCGACAAGTTATCCAATCGCGACAATCCACTTCGCAGCCGCTTGATTCGATTCGGCTCCATCGTCAGCGCAGCCGCCAGATTATGTTGCTGCGACAACAATCCCAGCTTTCCCAATGCAAACTGACGTTGGTAATCCGTGATCGCCGCCAGCGGCTCACGATCTTCGTTCATCGCCAGCCAACCATCGCGAACAATATTCGGCTCGCGCGGATCTGCCCACACAAATTCCGGCGCGAACGGCCCGGCGGGCACTACGTCCTCAACCTTTACGAACGAGATCCAAGTCATCGCGACTACGAATGTCTCCAACATGCACAGCCAAGCCAGCAATTCATGAATTCTTAAGCTGATCTTCGGTGAACGCAGCGCTAATTGATTCGCTCGCACCCTCGTTGCACTGATCAAAGCAACGATCACTAGCGGAGCGCCGAATGCCAGCAGAATCTGCGAACACATCGAAGCAAACATTGGCGGTCCCAACCAAGCGTCAGCCAAGAGAACCGGCGTCATCGCCTTTAACTTTTCCGCCAGCGGTCCGTCCATCCACAACCCTAATGTCAGCGCACTGGCAACAAGCAGCCCGCACCCGCTCGTCCACATTACAAATCGCTGCATACGAGTCCGTCGCAACAACTCTGCGCCGTCGAAGCGATCAAAGCGAACAGCAGCAGCCAAGCTAAAGCACGCCACCGCCAGCACGCTCCACTTCGCAGGGTAACGAAAAAGCGAGTAACCTGGCAAGTAATCGGCAAGCACGCCGTAAAGGCTGGTCGTATGATCTGCAGGAAACTGCGCAGTCCATGCTTTACCGCCACTCGCCGACACCGCCTCGCGCAACAACCAGCTCACCGAATAATTTCCAAACGAAGCGATCAGTGCGAAAACAGCAGCGATCATCAACCAACGAGTCTTCCTCGATCCGCTGGCAATACGGCGTCGAAACAGCAGCAGCAAAGGCACCACACCAAAGAATAAACTCGGGATCCACATTCGACCTTCGGATGGCAAGTAAGCAAAGACCCGCGCATGCCCCGCTGAGTAATCGCCGCCCAGTGTCGGCCAAACGACAGTCAACACATGCCAAGGCGACAAACTGAATTCGTAAATGGCGCTCGATGGCTGCGTTGCCCGCGCGCTCAATATCTGCAGCAGACCATCAGGGATTGGCAACTCCGGTGCATCTGTTTGCAATGCCATTTCAGGCGATTCGCCGAGCATCCGATGGCTTTGAGCAGCCCACAGCAGACTTGGAATCGATTGCACCGCCGACAATCCGATCGCAATCACCACCGCAGCACCCAACCAAGCGAACATTCGGGCCAAAGCCCGCAGGCGTCGTTCAACAAAGCAAGTGGCAAGTGCCAAGAAGGCGCTCAGCAGCACGACGTTCACTGCCGTATGCGGATCGCCAGCCAACACAATCATCGCCAACCCGCCTGCAAACACAATCAGCCGCGGACCAGCCGCAGCTTCGTTGGTGTCCTTGAGCCAACACGCAATTTCGGCCAGCAAGAATCCCAACCAAGCGGCGCTGCAAAGATAGATCAGATTGTGCAACTGAAAGAAAACCGGACTACTAAACGCAAACGCAGCTCCAGCTATCCAACCCGCTTCTGTTCGCAATCGCAGGCGTGAACAAGCGTAAGCCATTCCACCCGCAGCGATCGCCAAATGAACAGCGACGAACAACGCCATCCGCTGAGCCACGTCGACTCCCGGCGTCAGCATCACAATACGGAGCGGATAGTAGATCGCTGAAGTTGTCTCGCCAGGTACGCTGACGCCCAGCGATTCGTACGCTTGCCACTGCGGGAAGAAATCACCGCGCTCCGCACATTGATCCAGCCAAACGGCTTGCGGAAAATAGAAATGAAAACCGTCGCGAAACCCAGTGACCTTCCCTTCGCCTATCCCAGGCCACAGTATCGCGGCGCAGGCGACTACAAACATCGACCAGAAGCACACACTGTTTCGTAACTTTGATTCAAGCAACGCGGCCCTATCTGGTAAAGTTGCCCAACAGCTCGATCTAACTAACCCTCTAAGTTACTCACAACCGCCACGCGCTCACAACATCACCCCAACCCGACCGTCATTTATCCCGACGGAAACTGTCGACAATACTCGTACACAGCCATGGTCGTTGCAGTAACCACATTGAAACTCGCCGGTTGTCCATACACCGGAATTTCAACAACATCGTCCAGCCGATCCAGAATTTCTTGAGACAACCCTTCGCGCTCCGATCCGATGACAATCGCTGTTTTACGCACAAAGCGATAGTCATACAGCAACTGCGAATTCGTTGTCTGCTCAAGCCCCACGCAGTGATAACCTTCACTGCGCAGCCGATCGAGCACAGGCGTTAAGCTGCGCGGTGAAGTGACGGTTACCAAGTCTGCAGCATCGCGCGCGATCTCGCGATCAACTTTGCCTGCGCCGCAATGAATAATCTGAGCGATGCCGCTACAGCCCGCCAAGCGAACCATGCGGCTGAGATTGACGTTGCTTCGCAGCGGACACGACACCAACAGCAGTTCGCGCGGCGCAGCCAACTGAGTTGGTGGTTTGTGTCGGATATGTTCAAAACGGGGCATAGAGTCCAACGAAAAAACGTTACTTCAACTGCTTCATGAACTCGATGTAGTTTTTCCAATCCCAAGCTACGATGTCGTGCTTGCCGTCGCGCAAGTGATAGCTCACCTGTCCGACCGACGCCGTGTTGGGCGCAGGAAACTCTTTTAGCGCAAGCGGCTTTCCGCCGAGTTGTTCGTAAAGCTCTCCGGCGAACTTCGCCGAAAGAAATTCACCTTTAGGATCAGCCCACCTGTCTTCAGACGCGCTAGCGACATACAGAGGTCGCGGCGCGATCAAAGCTAACAGTTGATGTTGATCGAAAGGCAGTTGCGATTCATTGTTCGAGTATTGATTGAAATTGTCACAGAACCAATGCGGAAACGAATTGTTGATTCGCCACACTGTTTCACCGATGGCGCGGCGACTAAGCGCTGCCCCGCCACATCCTGAATTGTTCGATATCACCGCCGCAAATCGCGAATCGCTTGCTCCGGCCCAAAGCGATGTTTTCCCCAGTCGCGAATGACCAATAACGGCGACCCGCTTCGCATCAACTCCCGGCACCTTTTGTTCAATACAGTCCAGCAACCGCGACAGTCCCCAACTCCACGCAGCGATCGTTCCCCAACGCTCCGGATGCTCAGCCGATGGACGATGATCGGGGAACAAAGCATGGATTCCGTTTTGAAACTGATCATCGAAATCGGGATCAATATCGCCACAGTACGCGGTTGCACAAGCACAACCGTTATCGATCAACAGCTCGTGTTCCCACCGTCGACTGCTCTTACCGCGTCCTGCTTCCGTCGCTCGATTGTTGACGACTCCAGCGGCCTCATCTTTCGGGCACCAGGATTGGGTCAGCAAGACCTTTGGGTCGTCCGTAGTCGTATGATTGCCACGGAAGTTCAATCCCAAAAAACAAGGTGACGGCTGCGCGGCCTTCTTCGGCGTATAGATCAACAGATCGATTCGCTGCGAACCTGCCGCGGTCTTTACCGTCACCGCGAACTGCTGACGAACAGCTTTGCCATCGAGAGCCTCGCCGCTTTCCACTTCCTGACAATCAAGCGAATACTTCCCGCTAGGATAAGTGCCAAACATCTGCTGCGAAAACTGATCGAGCAACTCGCCTCGCCGGATATTCCACGCCGCGCGCGTCGCTTCAGTACCGCCACTAGCGTCTAGGATTGGCGGCAGCATGTACTCGGGGATTTTCGATTCGTCGTAGTTGGCGACAAACGGTTTTGTCGCGGGTGGTTTGTCTTGGGCCTGTAACAACTGTGACAATTGAAACAGCATTGGAAAAGTGGCTATTAAGGCAAGTTGAATCGCAAGTTTCATGTCCGCCTCCGAAGTTGTTGCGATCAGTTGAACGTGAAACCGCGATTGTACTCGAGGCGCCGCTTATGTTGCACGCGCGGCGCTAGACGACGTCACGAGTAGGGGACATTTCTAATGGCGCACAACAGACCGACGAGCTCTACCCCTTGTCGGTTTACACGCTTTCGTGATAGTCTTGGGAAATTTTACTCGGCGAGACCCGTCCGCCGCAGATTGCGTGAGCCCCAAGCGTGGGGCGACTTGCCGAGTACGATTTTGTTAAGTGCTTGGTGAGTCCCCCAACGAAAAAGTTCTGCTGTGCCACGTCGTACTGACCTCAAGAAAATTCTGCTAATCGGCTCCGGCCCCATCGTTATCGGCCAAGCTTGCGAATTCGATTACTCAGGCACGCAAGCCTGCAAGGCGCTTCGCGAAGAGGGCTACGAAGTTGTCTTGGTGAACAGCAATCCCGCGACCATCATGACCGATCCGGCTCTGGCCGATCGAACGTACATCGAACCGCTTACTTGGGAAGTTGTCGAAAAGATCATCGAGAAGGAGCGGCCCGATGCACTGCTGCCGACACTCGGCGGTCAAACGGGACTGAACGTAGCGATGGACTTGGCTCGCAACGGTGTTCTTGAAAAGTACGGCGTCGAAATGATCGGCGCCAATCCTGCAGTGATCGACAAAGCTGAAGACCGAAATCTTTTTAAGCAAGCGATGGAGAAGATTGGGCTCGATGTCTGTCGCGGTCGAGTCATCCGTTCGCTAGAAGACGCAAAGTTGGCGATGGCCGATGTGGGGCTGCCTTGCGTCGTTCGACCGAGTTTTACGCTTGGCGGCAGCGGCTCCGGAATCGCCTACAACCGAACCGACTTCGACGCGATGGTACTCAATGGCTTGATGTTGTCGCCCATTCATGAAGTGTTGATCGAAGAATCCATCATCGGCTGGAAAGAGTACGAGATGGAAGTGATGCGCGATATGGATGACAACGTTGTCATCATCTGCTCCATCGAAAACTTCGATCCGATGGGGGTTCACACTGGCGACTCGATCACGGTTGCACCTGCGCAGACTTTGACTGACAAAGAATATCAACGCATGCGTAACGCATCGCTGGCGGTGATTCGCGAGATCGGCGTGGAGACAGGTGGCTCGAATATCCAATTTGCCATCGAGCCGACGACGGGTCGCATGATCGTTATCGAAATGAATCCGCGTGTTAGTCGTTCGAGTGCGCTGGCCAGCAAAGCGACCGGTTTTCCCATCGCAAAGATTGCAGCCAAGCTCGCGATCGGTTATCGACTTTGGGAATTGCCGAACGATATTACGCGCAAAACGAAAGCCTGTTTCGAACCAACAATCGATTACGTGGTCACCAAGATCCCGCGTTTCGCTTTCGAGAAATTCCCAGAAGCTGATACGACGCTGACGACTCAGATGAAGAGCGTTGGTGAGACGATGGCGATCGGTCGTACTTTCAACGAATCGTTTCAAAAAGCTTTGCGTGGGTTGGAAGTCGGCGCATTCGGGTTCGGTTCCGACTCAAAAGATCTCTGGGGCACAGATCGCCAGCCAAGCGAAGATGAGATTCGAGGTAAGCTCGCGCGTCCAAATCCCGAACGTGTTTGGCATCTGCGATACGCGCTGAAAAGCGGCATGACGATCGATGAAATCTATAGCATCACCGCCATCGATCGCTGGTTTTTGGATCACTTGGCCGAAATCGTAGAGATGGAAGATCACTTGCGCAGCATCGGTTCGCTGAACGCATTGTCGCCAGATACGATGCGGATTGCAAAGCAAAACGGATTCTCCGATCGGCAATTGGCCACGATGCTATCGAGCGACGAGATTGAAGTTCGCACCTGGCGCAAATCCCACGGAATTGTTGCGACTTACAAATCGGTCGATACCTGCGCGGCTGAGTTCGAAGCCTACACGCCTTACTACTACAGCACCTACGAAACCGAAGACGAATCGCCACCAAAATCACCTGACAAGAAACGAGTGATCATTCTCGGCGGCGGTCCCAACCGCATTGGACAAGGGATCGAATTCGATTACTGCTGCTGCCACGCCAGTTTTGCGCTGCGCGAATTGGGTATCGAATCGATCATGGTCAACAGCAACCCGGAAACGGTAAGCACGGATTACGATACGAGCGATCTGTTGTTCTTCGAACCGCTGACAACCGAAGATGTACTGAATATTTGTGATCGCGTGCAGCCTGACGGAGTCATCGTTCAATTCGGTGGTCAGACGCCTCTAAACCTTGCTCGCGCACTCGCATCGGCGGGCGTTCCAATTATCGGAACCAGCGTCGATACGATTGAAGCGGCCGAGGATCGCGAAAAATTTCAAGTCTTGCTCAACGAACTTGGTCTGAAGCAACCAGGTAATGCCATCGCCCGCACGATGGCGCAGGCTCGCGTTGAAGTGCAAAAAGTTGGCTATCCTGCGCTTGTTCGCCCAAGTTTCGTTTTGGGCGGCCGCGCGATGGAGATCTGCTACGACAACGCTCAATTCGAACGTTATGTCGCAGAAGCGTTTGTGGTCGCGCAAGGTCAACCGGTGTTGATCGACAGTTTCCTTGAAGACGCCATCGAAGTTGACGTCGACGCGCTGTGCGATGGAACAGATGCCGTCGTTATGGGAATCATGGAACACATCGAAGAAGCAGGTGTTCACTCGGGCGATTCCGCTTGCGTGATTCCTCCTTACAGCTTGCCTGCGGAAGTGGTGCAGGAGATCCGCGAAGCGACCTGGGCGATGGCAAAACGCCTGCAAGTGATCGGGCTGATGAATGTTCAGTTCGCAGTGAAAGCAGTTGATGACAAGATGGTTGTGTACGTCTTGGAAGTCAATCCACGTGCCAGTCGCACAGTGCCGTTCGTAGCGAAAGCGACCGGCGTCCACGTTGCAAAACTGGCTGCGAAAGTCATGACCGGCGTAACGCTCGCCGAATTAGGTATCACCAGCGAACCGGTTCCGGCACGCGTGTCCATCAAAGAAAGCGTCTTTCCATTCCGAAAGTTCGTCGGCGTCGATATCGTGCTCGGCCCCGAAATGCGCAGTACCGGTGAAGTGATGGGCGTCAGCGATACGTTCTCGATCGCATTCGCCAAAAGTCAACTTGCAGCTGGCGTGGTGCTTCCCACCTCCGGCAATGTTTTCGTCAGCATCAGCTCGAGGCAAAAGAGCGGTGTTACCGACATCGCGCGGCGACTTCATGCAATGGGCTTTACGCTGCTAGCAACGCCTGGAACGGCTGACGTAATCGCTGAGTCCGACATACCAGTGAAACGCGTGCAGAAAATCGGTCACGGCAATCCAAACATCATCGACTATATGAAGAACGAAGACGTCTCGCTGATTATCAACACACCCAGCGGCAAGGGTGCACGTACAGACGAGGGCCGAATTCGTGCGATGGCTGTCCAGATCGGCGTGCCCTGCATCACAACTTTGGCGGCCGCAACCGCTGCAGTGAAAGCGATGGAAGCGCTTCTGACTGACGACTTAACTGTCGAAGCACTCCAAGATCGTTTTTGATCTGAAAGATCGGGTAGCACGCTCTAAAGCTCTGTGCAGGGCGTGTTCGAATCGAGCACGCTATTCTCGAGCTTAACTAACGGCTTTGAAGTTACGCTCGAGCCAAAAACTAGCGGTGCAAGTACTCAAGCGTTAGCGGCGAATGGAAATCTGACTACCGCGCGTCAACATGATGTACGCGTCAGCGATGTCGATCGGCGCGAGGCTGATGCAACCAGCCTTTTGCAAGTCAGTGGTGGCCATCTCGGGCGAACCGTGCAAACAGACATCATGACCAAGATCGATCCAGTAGCCGCCATACGGATTACTTGGATTGGTCGCTTCGATCACTTTACCAGCGGCGAAGTAAGTTCGATCGCGACGTTTCTCAGCCACCTCATAGGAACCAACTTTGACAGGATCGCTTCCAATTGAAATAGGGAACCTACACGCATACATGTCATTGAGGTAAAGAGTAACTTCATTAGCAGCAAGATCGACTTCCCCGCGAAACGGGCCTTCAAGTACCTTCAACTGCTGGCCTTTGATAAGCGCTTTGGCATTGCCGAGTTGGTTGATGTTCGTCAGCAACTCTGGCGTGATCTTGTGCTGCGTTGCAACTGACTCGACCGTGTCTGTCGCAGTAGCAACGTAAGCAGGCTTTCGCAAATGACGCTGTGAGAAGATCACTTCCCGAGCCAATGCGTCGAGAATATCAAGCAAGTCGGAACGCTCGGGACTCGAGATAACTGGGCTTCCATAATATGGTGTCAGTAGCACCAGAGCTTCCTTTAACTTACCGTCTTTAGCAAGCTTCAGCGCGCTCTCACGGGCCATCGAAAATTCCTGAAGCACCGGCGTTTCGGCAGGACTATTCAGCGGATTCTTGGTTTCCGCCGACTGAGTTACCGACTGGTCGACAGCGTCCACGTCGGGCAGCAATGGCAACCGCGTGCCCGTATCGCCTGAAATGACTCCGGTAAACTTAGTCTTATCACCGTTCGATGTGTTCGCATTTGGCAACTGAATCGACGGAAACGGCGTTTCCGCTGCATCAGAGTTGCTTGGACTAGCGGCGTTGGAAATCGTTGGACTTGAATTCGCGTCGCTTGCAGCGATTGGAATCGAGGGATAGGCATCAGGTACCAAGCTATCGGATTCGGCCGACGGAACCGCTGCTGTATCCAACTCGTTAGGGATCTTCAACGCAGGGCCATCAGTCTTATTTTCGATCGATGTGTTAGGAGTACCGCCCAGGATATGCGTACTCGGATTGATCGGTTCGTTCTTTTTCGGTTCGATCTTCTTTAGATCAGGAACGCTCAATCCCGACTCACTAGGAGTCATATTCGAGAAACCATTTTCAATCGAACCCGGCGTCAGCGGAGTGCTTGTGCCAGGGATTTGCGGAAGATCCGGTTCGAAACTCGGTATCATGCCGCTATCACCCAACTCCACGTCATCCAAAAGCGCGTCGAGGCTGCCTTCGTTCGACACCCACTCGTTGAGTTCAGGAGGAAGTTCCGCTTCAGGCTCATTGAGAGCTTTGAAGGCACCGTAGCACACGGCAAGCAATAGTGCGACCACGATACCTGTTTTGATGTTTTGCACGACAGTCCTCCTTGACGTATCAGACGTTCGATTAAGACTTCGCAAGCGAAATCCAACCTATTTGTCGGATACTACCGACGGAGCAACTTCGCCTCCAGATCAATTTAAACGCAGAACTCACAATTCGGTGATATTTTGGCAACCTTCACGGTGCCAGCGCGAAAAGAAGGCTAACGAGCTCACCAAAATCATCGCTACAAAAACGCTTTTCAAGCAGGAAAAGCATCTGACAGCATTGCACCCGACTCGCGCCGTGAATTCTCGATCGCAACGCCAGCTTCAAGATCGCCCGCCATGATCGCTTCCACTTGAGGCGTCAAGTCCGACAGCAATTCGATCAGTTTGGCCACGGAAGGTAACGTCTCGCCACCGTTGGCTGGCCCTGAAACATCGATACGTCCTGCAATCCGGCCGTCAGCAAATATCGGCAAGCCTGCGGACCAGCGCTCAAGCCGATCTGGTTGCCGACTGCGATGCCACGAACCATGAAAACCTTCATGCAACCAAGGCACGTTCAGATCCATGTCCAGCTTGCACAGCTCTTCAGCTTCTGCGAACTCGACCAAAGTGTTCCAAATCGTTTCCCATTGACGACTGCCTTGCAATCGAACTGTCTTGCTGTGTGTAATCTGATCCGTCTTCGTAGCTGGCTCAAGCAAACTTCGGGCAAAGTTACGGCTGCGGCGAGCGATCAAGACCATTTCGGCATGTCCAAAAGCCCGCGTCAAAATCAGGGCTGCGAAGACTACACTCGTTCCGACTAGCGCCAACCAATCGCGACCGAGTAACTGACTCAAAATGGCTCCGGCTGAAGTGACTAGCGCCATCGCAATCACCGTTAGGACCAAACCCAGATCGCCTAAACCCTTGTCCTTCAAACTGTGATGCAAATGTGCGCGGTCTGTCGTGTAAATGCTGCGACCAGTCAACTTGCGCCGTACGATCGCCATCGCCGAATCCATCAGCGGAATTGAGAGAATCGCGAGCGGAGCCAAGAAAGCCACACTGGCGGGACCCTTAATGGAACACCGAATCGCCAGCGCGCCGGTAATCATCCCAATCAGCAAACTTCCAGAATCGCCAAGGAAAATACTCGCCGGTGGAAAGTTGAACACCAGGAACCCGATCAGCGCCCCACACAATGCGAACGCAATCGCCGACTCAGCGAAATGCCCATTCATCGCGGCAATGACACCCAACGCGCCGGAAATCACCGCGCCCAGACTCGAGCACAGACCATCTGAACCATCAATCAAGTTCAGCGCGTTCGTCGTAGCCAACAACCAAATAATCGTCGCCGGAATCGCCAAGTAACCTAACTCAACCGCAAATCCAAAGACCTGAAGATGCAGAATCTTAAATCCAGTCATCGCTAACACAAACGCCAAGACAATTTGTCCAAGCAACTTCTGGCGGCCTCGCAATGTCCAAATGTCATCGGCTAACCCCAGCAGATTCACACCGATCATGACAACAAGCAACCCGATAAACGGCGTCAGGTCCAGTCGCAGAAGGCTTTGGGCATCAAACCTCAAAAGCGCACCGCTACAAGCGAGCAGTACCGCCAACAAAACGGCAACGCCACCAGCCCGAGCCACAGTACGTCCATGCAACTTGCGAAGCGGATCTGGTCGATCCACGATGCCAAAGCGGAATGCCAAATGGCGAACAACTGGAGTAAGAACGACCGCAGCAATAAAGGCGGCAATGACTACCAAAGACAGCTCAAATATCATGAAGTGATTCTTCCGTTATCTATCAGCTTGCTCTGGGAATTCGTCGCATTGGCTGAACATGCTTTCGCAAGTTCACCGGCAATCAAATTGGTTCCGTCGATCCATGCTGATTACTACGCGTCGATGCGCCTAGTCTGCGAAATCTACCAGCTTCGGTTTGCCCAATTGAGCGATCATTATATCCCGGTTCTGCAGATTTAAAGGAGTTTGCGCCCGAAAATTCTCCTTTCGTTAATTATTGCGTCGACTCAGTTCAAGTTACCCCCTACCAGTGCTATCTTAACGGTGCCTGTCGCACGGATTGGGAAGCTTAGGCAGCCCAGAAGTCAGTAATTCGTGCCAAAGTTGTCGAGGGAACATCTGATAAACTGAGCTCTGTCAAACGAACTTCTCGTTTTTATTTAACAGTATTACGAGTTCACCAGCACCTAATCCGATTCGGAGGCGAAGTCGATTCAATGATGTCAAAATACAGATTCTACCTAGTCGCTTTAAACCTCCTGCTCGCAACCACCGAAGCCTACGCACAACAACTCATCGCATCTAAAAGCGAAGGTGCAATTCGCATCGCTACATACAACGCATCCCTCAATCGTCCCGCAGCCGGCAAACTCAGCCAGGATCTTCAATCGGACGACGAACAGATACAAGCAATCGCAGCCGTCGTCCGCGCGGTGCAGCCTGACATCTTGCTAGTCAATGAACTTGATTACTCAAGCGAGTCAGACAACGCAGCTCTGCTGGAAAAGCACTTCTTTGCGAGTGCCCAGCCGGACCTTCGCGGCGGCGATCCTTGGCCGATGCCTTACCTCTTTACAGCGCCGAGCAACACAGGCGTCTCAAGCGGAATGGACTTGGACAATAACGGGCGGACAGAAGAACCCAACGATGCCTTCGGTTACGGACGATTTCCTGGCCAATACGGAATGGCGGTATATAGTCGCTTCAAAATCGAAACCGAAAAGGCGGTGACACTACAGAACTTTCTTTGGTCACAGTTGCCCGACGCGCGGCGTCCAATCGATCCCAAAACAAAGAAGTCGTATTACCCAGACGCAGTTTGGGCAAAGCTGCGTTTATCTTCGAAAAGCTTTTGGGATGTTCCTATCCAAACTCCACAAGGGACTATCCATGTGCTGGCCAGCCATCCGACTCCGCCAGCCTTCGATGGCGCGGAGGATCGAAACGGTTGCCGAAATCATGACGAAATAAAGTTGATTCAACTTTACATCGAATCGCATCCCGCCCTTCGTGACGATAAGGGAAACCCGGTCAAGTTCGCGAAGGATAACGCATTTGTCGTGCTCGGCGATCTCAATTGCGATCCCAACGATGGCGACAGTCAAAACGTTGCCATCCAAGCACTGATCAACCACCCGCTCGTCGCTCAAGCCGCCGCACCTCGCAGCACAGGTGCAGCGACCGCAGCGAAGACCCAAGCAAAAACGAACTTGCGACACAAAAGCGATCCCGCGGAAGACACCGCCGACTTCAACGATAACTCGGTCGGCAATCTCAGAGTCGATTATGTTCTGCCCAGCAAAACGTTGGACGTCATCGCCAGCGGCGTGTTCTGGCCATCACTAGATGCCATTCCAGACCAAGACGCTGCAGAGGTTAAGAAACTTCTTGACGCTTCGGATCACCACTTGGTCTGGATTGACGTAAAGCTGAAGTAAGCGTTGTTCGCGACGATTGTATCGATTGCGCGTTCCATCGAGCTCCAACAACTCGACAAAAATCTGGATGTTGACTTGCTAACCAACTACTTCTTTCAAAACACGACTTTCAGACAGCGACGATTTGCCCCCGGATGTTTCTGAACTAGGTTTCAGTTGGCAAGCGACTGACGCAACGCAAAGTGCTCAGTCGCAACCGCAATTTGCCAACACAACCATGAGAAACAACTGGGGCAGGCACAATGAATTTAGGCAGCAATCGTTACCGAGCATCGCTGATCCGTGAAGATGCTTATTTCTCAGAAGTCGATCAAATTCTTCTCGCCAACTTGCGTGAGACACTCGAACTGCAACAGGAAGCCGCACGCGCTGCTGGTGACTGTAGTGAGTGCGAATCGCTCAACTGCAATCAGCAAATAGACGCTTTCGGCGCCGCTGAGTTGCAAACGGCAAACTTCTAAGGAAGTTGTTCTCCGAAGACGGCCGAGCAAACTTAGCTTTTGCTCAGCCACGATTCTCGCTACCGCAGGCCAACTTGGGGGCAGGCTGGCCTGCGGTATGCGAAATTTCTATCCAACCCATGGCTGCTTATATCCGCTGGACGTTTGCGTCGAGCTGAAATAGGTGCAGCGCGCTGTAGCTGTTGCAATTAGCGACCGCTTCGGTCCGCGAGCCATGCAGTTACCCAACGCAGTCACGCGCTGCTGTAATTAGTGCGCACAAGGAAGGTGCATTCGCTATAGTTTGAGACTGGTTGCGCAGAGTTCGCGGAGTCGTATTGGTAGATCTGAGTTTTGTGCATTACTCAGGTCCGCTGACGACTTTGCGAGCTCTGCGTTTTCAACTCTCACCTCGCCGATAGGTCATTCAGGAATCGCGTCTGTGCGCCGCACTGTCTTGCCTTCCCACACCGCCTCATCGAGACTTGCATCGTACGTCAGCACTCGGCTCGCACTACCAGCCGCTGGCGGCACGTCGATCTTCGGCAACCATTTGCGATGCTCCGCAATCACCTCGGCATAACGTTGCTCCAGCTCCTTCGTCGCCGCCAAGTTCGTCCACTCGTGCGGATCGTTCTGCATGTCATACAGCTCTTGCGAACCGTCCGCATAGTGAATGTATCGCCATCGTTCACTACGAATGCCATGATTGCCTTGATTGTGACTGGTGATCGCTGGCCGCGTCCGTGGCGTCGCTGAGTCTACCAACTGAGGCGCCAAACTGATTCCTTCCAAATCATCTCGAGCCGCCAAGCCACAAAGTTCGTTCAACGTGGGATAGATGTCGAGCAACTCTGCGGGCTGTGAACAAACGCCTCCACCGGAGACTCCAGGCCCAGCGAAGATCAGCGGAACGCGCGTGCCGTCGTCCCACAACGTGTTTTTACCAGTTATCGCTTTCTCCCCAAGATGCCAACCGTGATCGCCCCACACAACGACGATCGTATTCTCCCGCAGGCCTGCTCGCTCAAGAGCCTCAAGCATCCTGCCAATCTGTGCATCCACGAAACTTGTCGAAGCCAAATAGCTGCGCACCAAGTTACGCCATTGATTGTTTTCACGAACCCATTTCAATCGTGGTTCGGGTAGGTTCCAGTGCAAGTACCACGAAAATCGAGGTGTATCCGCTCGATCGTCTTCCTTCACAATCGGCAAAACACTGTCGTTATCAGGGTAAAGGTCGATCCACTTTTGTGTGACGAAACAAGGTACGTGCGGTAAGAAAAAACCAGTCGCCATGAAAAACGGTTGATCCTTCGGCATCGACTCAATCTGCTCCACCGCCCAACTTGCCACCTGATAATCGCCCTTGTCTTCATCGCGGTGCGGGAAGGCTCCCCAATCCATCAATGGATGATTTCCCATCGGCGTTGGCGGAATCAATTTCTTGTCCGGCTTCGCACCAATACCGCCCGCGTTACCCCACACATCAAATTCTTGCGTGCGCAGCTTTGGACCTCCAACACCGCCATGATAAATTTTGCCTGTCGTCAGTGTTCGATAACCGTGCGCTTTAAAGTGCTGCGGCAACGCAACTCTGTCATTCCACTTCTCAAGCGACCGAAACCAAGGAGCTAACCCATAAATCCCAGTCGTAGTTGGTCGCAAACTCAACATCAGGCTCGTTCGTGATGGATTGCAAAGCGGCGCTTGGCAGTGCGCGTTGGTGAACGTAGTACCTCGCGCCGCTAGGCTGTCTAAGTTCGGCGTGCTCGCTAGCGGATGTCCACCGAGATGCCCTATCCAATCGTTCTGATCATCAATTGCGATGAACAACACATTGGGCTTCCCAACCGGTTTGTCAGCTAGTTCGCCTGCCTTCATTGGCTCAGTTGCCAAGGCCTCAGCAGCAACCCAAGAAAACGTGAACACCGCGATATAACAAGCAGTTGCACCAGAGAATGTTCGCACAGTTTCTTTCCTCTTCCGCTCGAGGTTAATTTCCCATTTCGTACAGGCCCGCAATTATAACTAAGCCACGCACGTATTTGGGCCGCTTGTCAATCGTCGCGAAAGCTGCCATAGCTGGCGATCCCTATCCCCCGCCCCCGCATCGCCGGACTTAACACCCGCTGTGTTCCCTGCGAACTGTCTCGCAGTCACGTGTTCTGGCTTCGTTGGCGTCACTTTGAACGATTTGCGGACGCTAATTCCGTTCTCAGCAAGTTCACACTTCGTTGGCACACTCGTTGCATCCCAGTCCCGTTCCGTCTAGCGGTCGGCGTGCGCACGGTATTCACACACTGACGTGCAATGCACGCTACTTGGGAACCGCGCAGTAATAGAGCCTTGACGAACAATTGGAACTAATGGAACTAACTCGAAGGTCTTTGGAGACAGTGAAATGAAACTAAAAACAATTGGAACCGCAGTACTTTCAACGCTAACTATCATGGGGATAACGATGTCTACCGGCAAAGCTCAAGAGAAGCCCAGCACCGAAGTTAAAACGGGTGACCACGATGACGTCAAGAAACTCTTGGGCACTTACAAGATCACTTCAGGTGAGCGAAACGGTAAGAAGATTGATGCGGAACGACTGAAAGATGTCACCGTTCGAATTGAAGAGAACGTGATCACCACCTTCGACAAAGACAAGAAGGAGTTCTACGCCGCAAGCTATGAACTCGATACCAAGCAAAGACCTTGGAGAATTATGATGACGGCAACCGTCGTCCCAATCGAAGGCAAAGGTACGAGGGTCGACGGGAAGGGAACAAAAGCCGAAGGCCTGATTGACTTCAGTGGCGAAAGCGTGAAGTTCATCTACTCGCTACCCGAAGGCAAAGCACCGACGGAGTTCAAAACCGGCGACAAGCAGCAGATGTTCGTGCTTATGAAAACAGAGAAACAACAGCCTTCAACGACTCGATAAAGACTGGTTTGAACCGGAATTCAAGACTATGGCGAACGGGGGCACTGAAGTTCTGTCACTTCGGCGTCCCCATAATTCGCATGCTTCAATCAACTGCCGCCGATCAATCGGCTTCGTCAGTTTGACATTGCAACCTGCCTCCAGACACTTGTCATTATCGCTGGCCATTGCATGCGCAGTAAGTGCGAGGATCGGTACTCGGCAGCCTTTGCACTTAAGCAATCGCGTTGCCTCGTATCCGTCCATGTCGGGCATTTGCATGTCCATCAAGATCAAATCGACCGGTACGGGATCCAGCAGCTCGCCAGTGATTTTTCCATCCGCTGTAAGCGCTTCGACAGCATGCTTTCCGGTCTCCACTAAACGCACTTCAGCACCTGCTTTCTTCAGCAAGAACATCAACAAGCGTTGGTTGTCAGCGCCATCTTCCGCCAGCAAGATTCGCATGCCAACCAGTTGTGGACCGTCGAGTTTCAGTGTCGCTTGCGTTGTTTTTAGAGAAGGCGGGCTGATATTCACCAGGCAACTGAACTCCTCCGCGTCCAGCAACTTGCCGCCCGTGATAGCGCCGCAATGAATCGAAAAAGCGAACTGACTGCCACAACCCAGTTCGCTAGTTACTTCGATGTCGCCACCCAACATCTTCGCTAACTGCTTGCAGATCATAAGCCCTAGTCCCGTCCCTCCAAAGCGTCGCGTTGTCGAAGTATCAGCCTGTTCAAACGCCTGAAACAGTTTCGCAATTTGTGACTCGTTCATCCCGATCCCGGTATCACGAATCGCGAAGCACATCGTGTTTGGCTCCGTTGCGTGCATGTAAACCGTCACAACAATGCTGCCCGTCTCCGTAAACTTGATCGCGTTTCCAATCAGATTTACCAAGATCTGCCGCAACCTCGTCGGATCGGTCTGGATCATCTCGGGCAGAGCCGTCTTTCCAAACGCTTCCATTCGCAGATTCTTGGCTTGCGTTTTTACTCGCATTAGTTCAAGTACTTCGCGCACAACCGTAGCCGGCGAAACAGCGATGTGCTCGATAGTCATTTTGTCCGCTTCAATCTTAGAGATGTCCAAGATGTCATTGATGACTGTCAGCAAGTGATCGCCGTTGCGTTTAATCGTCTCGATGTAATCGCGAGTATGCTTCGCAGCTTGCTCCTCCTCCAAGTACTCGGCCAACAAATCAGCGTAGCCCAAGATGGCTGTCATCGGTGTGCGAATCTCATGGCTCATGTTTGCAAGAAATTCGCTTTTCGTAAGACTGGCCGCTTCCGCCTGAGCTTGCGCAGTCTTGAGAGACGTAATGTCGCTGCGAATGGCAAAGTATCCACGGATCTTTCCCCTGTCACTGTAGAGCGGAGATATCGTGGTGACGACCCAGTAAAGGCGGCCGTTCTTCGCTCGGTTACAGATCTCTCCGTGCCAACATTCGCCGTTGGCAACACTCTTGTACATCTCGCCCCACATCTCGCGACTGTGAACTCCCGAGTTCAGCAAACGATGATTCTGGCCAAGCAATTCCTCACGTGAGTAACCACTGATTTTACAAAATGCGTCGTTCACAGCGACGATTGTGCCTGACGTATCCGTTTCAGCGACGATCGCATGATGATCGACAATCTTGCGATACACATCTAAGTAATTGGTCGTCTCTCGCAGCGTTCGTTCCGCTTTCGTTCGCAATTCCAAGTCGTTCTGCAACTGCTCATTCAGCGCTTGCAACCACACCTCGGCCTCCTTGCGCTGTGAAGTATCGCGCACCGTACATTGCAGCACTCGCTTCCCCTGATAGGTGAACGCGGTCAACAAAACCTCGGTCGGGAATTCATAGCCATTGCGCGACGAGAAGTGCCATTCAAATCGGTTTTCGCCCGTTGCCAGCGCAAGCCGCACCTGCTCAGTAAATTTTGATTTGGATCCTTCGCCGTCTTCCTGAGTGGGTGGCGAAAGCTGCCACAGTTCACATCCGACAACTTCATCGATCGAACTAGTGCCCACCAACTGAAGTGCCCGAGCATTGCATTCGCTAACGATTCCGGATTCGTTCAAGAGCAGTATCGCATCGCTGGAGGAGTCGTAGATGCAACGCAGTTTCTCTTCGTTGCTACTTACCATCAACTCGGCTTGCTTGCGAACTGTAATGTCGTTGTGGGCTAGCAACGCCAGCAATTCGCCTGTGCCAGTGAATGGAGTCACGGTCAATTCGATCCATCGCAGTGGACTGACGTTCCGAAGTGGAAACTCAATTGCGAAATTCGGTAGCTCGCCAGCGAAAACTTTGCGTATCCCTTGCTCGATCTCGTCGGACGTCGCCGCATCGTTGCCGCTATGCACTCGGAAACCGCTTAAGTAATTGCTACGGATACCGAGTTGATTGTCATGAGGACTGATCTCTCTCGTAAAGTTTCGCCAGTTCGCGTTGACGTGAACGATCGCCCCTTGTTGATCAACCACCGCAACCTTGGAAGCTAAAGCGTCGAAGGCGCTCTTCAAAAAACGCTCGACGTCATGCAATGCTGCTGCAGCTTCTTTGCGAATCGTAATCTCAGTTTCAACAGCGACAAATCCGCAATGCACGTGACACTCGTCGAAGCTCGGCTGAAGATCCAACTCGACCCAGTACTGCTGGCCACTCTTACTGAGATTGAGCACTTCGCCTTGGTAGCCTTTTTGAACGGAGATCGCTGCCTGCAAACCAGCAAGTTTCTCCGGTGCGATGGCTCGTTGAATGATCTCAAAGTAGTTTGCACCCAAGACCTCCTCGATCTTGCAGCCGCTCATCCTCGCGTAACCCGCGTTGGCCCACAAAATTCGTCCATCAATGTCGGTGACGATACCGGCGTTTGTCGTGCACTCGGCAACCGCCGCTACTCGCTTGAGCTGCGCGAGACGTTCGTTGCGACTTTGACGCAGGGCTTCACTTTCTGGCCCTTCTTCCAAGCGACTAAGTTTAAATTCGTGGAGCATTAGTAACCAAAACAATGCTAAAACCGCTGTCATAATGAGCGATGCATGCAGCCAGCTAGGTTCGATGGCAACAAGCTTTGTAGCAAATATTAAGAACATAAGGCTGCACCAGAGTTGCCGCTTCGGGAAACTGAAACACGCGTGTTTTAATCGCCATCGATATTGATTGATGACGTCAGACGGCTACATGCGGCGAGAAACAGCTCAAGTCGATTTTCTACGTCGTCGTTCAACGCATTCGCTTGAAGCAGCGATTCAAGCTCTTCCGCTGGTTGCGTAAGCTGATGAAAGCCATAACTGCCGCACGCACCACGCAACTGATGTACGATCGTGATTAAGCCAGTCGAGTCTTGCTCGAGAAACATCGCGCGCATCGACCCCACCCTCTCAGGAATCCGTTCAACAAATTCGTCAAGCAATTCCTTGAAATCGGGGTCATCTGCATAGCTCGAGTAGATCAGACCTGTCGATAGTTCCACTTCATTTATCCCATTTGATCGGGCGGCCTCACTATCAGCCTCTTCACCGACGTAGCCAATGCATGTCCGCGTCCAGAACCGACAACAGGAGGTTAACCAAGCTCAGCTGATCTGCTAGAACTGCGGGAAGGCATGTCACAGTAACTCACTGGACGTAACAAGATATGCAACATAATTGTCCGCTACGCGCAGGCGTTCTTACGCAAACTGTAACGGATCTCGCAAACCGATATCGTTTTGCGACGTCTTGTTACAAACGTCGAGCCGATTTGCGTAGCGGGGTAAACAGATTCGCACTTGCACTGCGGCTTCGGTTACGCCGCATGCGAACCGCAATAACTGGAATAGCAACCCACAACAGGCCTTTTGCTGTGAAGAACGCTACCGTGCAAAATGCCAGCCACCTGCCGTTCCCAACGAGTCCGCTCCACAATTGCTCAAACATGTTAAGCACTTTCTCATCAAGTACTTGGTCGCCAGAGTTAAGAAACTGGTGACTTTCTTCGTCCGTACTCCTTCCCGAAGGTCTATGAAGTTGAAAGTATTGCGTTGTTTTGCAGATAGTCGCCAAGTCTAGGTCGCGAAATGCACAAAACCCGCCAGCCATCGTTGGCTCGCGGGTTTTGAATTTTTAATTCAGTAGTCAATCGCTAAGCGATTTTCTTACCATTTTCGGAACCAGCTAGTCACAGTTCGCCACCAACCGCCCAACCAGCCATGTTGAGGAGCGATCGAGACGCGGCTGTACGAATTCCAACCTTTGACAAGCGGATCCGCGTTTGGATCTACTGTGTCGTTAGTGCTTGGATTGCTCGGATCGAGCGTACCGACAAGTTCCCCATTGACTGGCGCGTCGTCAACTGGAGTGTCATCGACAGGAGTGTCATCAACAGGAGTGTCATCAACTGGAGTGTCGTCGACAGGAGTGTCATCAACTGGAGTGTCATCAACTGGAATGTCATCAACTGGAGTGTCGTCGACTGGAGTGTCGTCAACTGGAACTTCGTCAACTGGAACTTCATCTACTGGTACTTCATCAACTGGCACTTCATCAACTGGCACTTCATCCACTGGCACCTCATCGACTGGCACTTCATCGACTGGTACTTCATCCACTGGGATCTCATCCACTGGGATCTCATCCACTGGAGTGTTTGATGCTGGGGTGAGGATTTCAGAAGCCAGAATGCTTAAGTCGTCGAAAGTCAACGTTTCAACATTTGTAACGACATCGATGCCGTTTGGTCCCACTACGCGGATCGCTCCGTTACCGTTGTCTGTCAATGTGAAGTCGGCTGCATTGCCAGCGAAGACTGCAGTGTCGTTACCTTCACCGCCATCAATCTGGTTATTGCCACTGTTACCGATAAGGATGTCGTCGCCTTCACCTCCCTTGAGAATGTCATCGCCTGCGCCCCCGTCAAGCGAATCGTTTCCTTCGTCGCCAATCAATAGGTCATCGCCAGCTTCACCAGACAATTCATCATTGCCCGCCTTGCCCTCAATCAGGTCGTCATCATCACCACCCTTGATAACGTCCGCGCCTGCAGTGCCAACTAAGTTATCTTGGCCCGAGGTTCCGTTGATTGTGTTGATGTTGGATGGACCACGACCCGCCAACACATCGGCCAGCGTTACCGTTCCGTCGGCGAAGGTGAACTTTTCAACGTTCGAAACGATGTCAACGCTTCCCGCACTGCGCAGTTCAACCACGCCATTGCCCAGATCGATGATCACATTGTCGGCAAAGTTCGTGCTAAAGACGGCTGTGTCAGTACCATCACCACCGTCCAAAATGTTGTTACCAGCCGAACCGATCAGAGTGTCGTCACCGCCTTCACCTTTGATGATTTCATCGCCAGCGTTGCCTTCGAGCACGTCGTTTCCATTGCCACCTTTGAGCAGATCGTGCCCTTCATTTCCGTTCAGAGTGTCATCGCCAGCCTCGCCACGAATCAGGTCACTGCCCAACCCGCCCGATATTGAATCGCTGGAGTTGGTACCGGTCAACAAATCGTTGCCATCGGTGCTTGGTGCTGTTGAATCTTGAGCATCATCAAGAACAGTTGTCGTGTCGGTTGTTGTTTCCGTAGGTGCGTCTGTTGTCACGAGAACGCTATCGTCCTCCACAACCGGTGTCTCATTTTCGTCTACGACTGAATCATCCAACAGCGAGTCGTCAACTGAAACAGAATCATCAGTGGTGATTACAACAGAGTCGTCTGAGATCGCAACTGGATCTTCATCGGTAGCGACCAAGTCATCGTCCGAAGTCGTCGTCAAATCGCCTTCAACATCAACAGGAATTTCATCCGCTGGAAGGTCATCAGTTGGAATGTCGCTGCTAACTGAATCGTCAAGTAGAGATTCGTCCAACGGTTCATCTTCGATAAGCGCCAAGTCGTCATCGCTCGATGAATTGCTCGACGACGAATCGGACGACGTGCTCGTCGATGTGTTCGTTGATGTGTTCGTTGATGTGTTCGATGTTGTCGTATCAGTTGGGATGTCGGCAGTAGCGAGCGTCAAGTCGTCGAACTTCAAATGCTCTACCGCAGTTACCAAGTCGACACCATCAGCGCCAACGACGCGAACCGCACCATTCCCCAAGTTGGTTATCGAATAATCCAATGCACTGCCGTTGAATACCGCAGTGTCATCACCGGCACCACCATCCAATTGGTCATTCCCCAAGCCGCCGTTCAATATGTCATTTCCATCGACACCTTTTAGAACATCGTCCCCATTGCTGCCGATCAGCAGGTCGTCACCGCTGCCACCGTCGAGAACATCGTCACCCGCTCCGCCGTCGATCTCGTCGTTGCCTGCTCCGCCCTGAAGTAGGTCATCGTCCGCTCCGCCGCTGATCAGATCGTTGCCCGCCGTGCCGGTAAGATTATCTTGGCCATCTGTGCCGCTGATCGTCGAGCGTGTGCTTGGGCCACGTCCCGCTAACAGATCTTCAAGAGAAACAGTACCATCGTTGAAAGTGAATTCTTCAACGTTCGAAACAATGTCGACGCTGTCTTCACAGCGCAGTTCGATCAGGCCATTTCCGAGCGAAGAAACGGTGAATTCTGCGAAGTTGCCATTGAATATCGCAACATCGTTCCCTTCACCACCGTCGATGAAGTTATTCCCGCTGCCGCCAATTAATGTGTCGTTGCCAGCTTCGCCCTTAAGTGTGTCATCACCAGCGCCACCATCGAGTCGGTCATCGCCAGCCCCACCCTTGAGCAGGTCGTGCCCTTCGTTACCGATGAGAGTGTCATTTCCATCCTTGCCACTGAGCAGGTCGCTGCCAAGCCCACCGGTGATCGTGTCTGCACCGGCTCCGCCAGTCAATAGATCGTTGCCATCCGTTCCGGTTAACGATACGCCGCTTACCCCATCAGTGTTCGTGCCCGAGCCAGGGCAATCGAATGTCGACTGACGTGGACCAATGATTGCTGAGTGTCTCGAATAATCAAGTCCCAAAGTGGGGCAATGGAGTTTCGAGAGCCTTTTGCGACGGAGTTCACGCCTTGGCGAGTTCATTTGTTTGTAAAA
>JBGSOM010000013.1:0-8497 GCA_041739135.1 Pirellulaceae bacterium | reverse complement strand
CATGGTGATCCACACCTGCGGTTCTTGTGGTTCTGTTTTGTGAGCCGCGTTTCGTTTGCGTCGTAGACCTTTGGATTTCTTCTTGCCGTACTTTGCCTTGTTACTGTGGCCGTAGTTTGGAGCACAAAAGGCCTTTTCATTTGCAATGGACCGGGGAGCAGTTGCGCGGGAGCCGTCAAAACCAATGAGCACCCACTTGTTAGTTCGAAAGTACTTCCCGCCAATTTGCTCAGCTTGCGTTTGGTAATGTGCGCGTAATCCGTTACGAATCGTCTCACGGTATTCACTCAGCGCATTGATGAAAGAAGTGTAACTCTTTGCAATATCTTTCAGTCCCAACTTTGCACATATTTCTAGAGTCTTCTCAAACGCATCAGTGACCAGTTTTGTATCTTGCCACGACCAAATCATCGCTTGCGCTGCTAGCTGCTCTGGAACCCATTTGATATTGCCATGGAATTGCTCTTTCGAAAACAATAAGCCAACCGGTAGTAAGAAACCGACAACTTCATTGAAAAGCATTCGCCTCTCTACTTGCTTTTGCTTGCGTTTGCGAGATGCATGCTGAGTTCGCTTCCTACGACTCATGGCCAGATTCCTTTCTGACTGATACGTTTCAGTTAGTGAACGGGGGGATCTGGCTTTTTTTTCACACCCTCACAATTTGCGAAACCCCAATTTCGTTGAATAAAAATGCTTCACAGCGTTGCCCTTCGGGGTTATTCGGACGTTTTGCCTGCGAACCCCAACGGGGTTCAATATCAAAGCCCAGGGTCGCGAAGCGCACCCTGGGAATACGGAAATCATCGCGCGCGAACCCCACGGGGTTCAACATGACGGCAACCGCAGACGCCACTGAACGCCATCAATCCCACACGTACTGTTCGTCGATCTCGAGTCCATACTTCTTACACAATTCTCGGAACTCGTCCTTGAATGTAACTTGCTTGTGATGATCCTCCTGAGTCTCAATGTACGTCGTCAATGCGGGAACATGACCAGGGCTGATTGAGAACGCGCCGTATCCTGTTTGCCAATGAAAGTCCGGAATCGACAACTCTGCCTTTACCCAAGACGAAGACTCCTTTTTGGTCTCCCGAATCAGGTCGGACACGTCCATCGTTTTCCCGAGGCGACATAACACATGAACATGGTCTTCAACTCCTCCGATGATAAGTGCCGGTGAGCCGTGGTTCTTATGAATTCCGGCGAGGTATGCGTAGAGCCGTTTCCGGTCGTCGACAGATTTAAGAAAGGGCTCGCGGGTTTTCGTCGAGTACACCAGATGAACGTAAATCTGCACAAGTGATTGACCCATCGGGAGTCTCCCAAATTTCAACCCCAAGTCGCACGAGAAGCGATCTCATGAAAAAAACCCACGATCAAGCAGCGCATCCCGGAACATAAACAGAATATCACCGAACACCATCGAGATTCAACATGATGACATGTACAACCCCTTCGGGGTTGATGTGGTGGTATCGCATGTTGACCCGGGGTGCGCTGCGCGACCCCGGGCTAGGTTGTGCAACCCCTTTGGGGTTGTTGCCACGGCTATGCGCATGAACCCTAACGCGTGTTCGGGCGGTTTGCCTGCGAACCCCAACGGGGTTTAACAGCATAGCCCAGGGTCGCGAAGCGCACCCTGGGAATACGGGTGAACGCTACGCGCGAACCCCAACGGGGTTCAACATGACGGGAAACGCGATGCCGTGAATATTCCGGATTTTCCCGGGCAATCTAATCCTGTCCGTACGACCACTGATGGGCCGGATTTGTTCGGCTTTCGACCGACCAATTCAAAATCCGGAGTGTCAGGATGAGATCTTGGACTTCAGCAATATGCTTGCTGGCCTTACCGACGTTACTTCACGCCGATCAGAAATTCGTGAAGATTCAGCGAGTCAGCGGGAATCAAGTTGCGGTTGTCCCTGATGCGGGCAATGACGGTGGCGGAGCCATGGGAGGTGGCAGGAGACGTGGAGGTGGGGCGGCTCCCGGTCAGCCAGGTGTTGCCGGAGGACGACGCGGCGGAGCCGCAACAACGCAGCCAACGATCCTGACGATATCTCCCGCCACAAAGATCACGTCGGCGATGCGTGAGCGGCGGACGTTTGAATTTCGCGTCGGTGCGGAACTGGCAGGCGGGCTAAAACATCGCGTGTTCCAGGAAATGAAGACTCCTCTGCCAGCCCGCATCGTGAGCGACGGGAATCAGATCACGGAAATCAACGTGATCATTTCCGAGACCGACATCAATCAGTCGACCACAACGTCCAACGGCGAAGCGATCATCGCGGTTCGCCCTAAACGTCCTCCGATGAAACGCTCGTCCGCAGCGGGAGAAGCGAAGTGACCCGAAGAGCTCTGTTGTGTGCGATCATTCTCGGCTGTCTCAACTGGTTGATGCTAAGCCAAAATCAACTGCGTGCTCAGGAAGACGTTCGCTTCTTCGAGTCGAAGATTCGTCCGGTGCTGGTCAAGCACTGTTATGAGTGCCATTCGAGCGAATCGGGAAAGGCGCGTGGCGGGCTGAAAGTTGACTCTCGGGACGCGTTGCAGCGCGGTGGAGACTCGGGCCCTGCGGTGGTTGCCAAGTCGTTGGAAGAGAGCGCGTTGTATCAAGCGCTGCTGTATCACGACGATGGCTGGCAGATGCCGCCGAAAGGGAAACTGCTGCAGGCAACGCTCGACGACTTTCGCCGCTGGATTCTGATGGGGGCACCCGATCCTCGCGTTACCGCCATCAATTCAAACGTTGCCAGCGCGATCGACATCGAGGCAGGCCGACAGTTCTGGGCGTATCAACCATTGTCGGCAACACCACCACCGGCAACCACATCAGAGTGGCCCACAACCGCGATCGATCGGTTTGTTGAAGCTAAGCTGCGAGAGCACGGCTTAACTCCCGTCGATGATGCTTCGCCGGAAGTGCTGGTGCGACGACTGTATTTTGTGCTGACGGGTCTACCACCATCGCCCGAAGATTTGCAGACATGGACTTCGAGGCTTCGAGTGTCGCCTTTCACTCTGCAAAAGGATGAATTCAGCAGCCAACCTTTCGCGGAGCGAAAGGCGACTTTGGCACAGCTTGTCGATGAGTTGCTCGCTTCTGACCGCTATGGCGAACTTTGGGGACGGCACTGGATGGACGTTGCTCGTTTTGCTGAGTCGACAGGCGGCGATCACAACAACATCTACCAGCACGCTTGGCGATATCGCGACTATGTCATCGATGCGTTCAACGACGACAAACCGTTTGACCAATTCATTCGCGAGCAGATTGCCGGTGACCTGTTACCAATTGAAAGCGATCAGGAATGGGCGAACAATGTCATCGCGACTGGGTTTCTGGCAATCGGCGCCAAGTCGGTAGGGGAAGAAGATCAACAGCGTTTCTTTGCGGATCTTGTTGACGAGCAAATTGATACGACGACTCAGGCGTTTCTCGCAACCACGGTCGCATGTGCCCGCTGTCACGATCATAAATTCGATCCGATACCACAAGCTGACTATTACGCGCTTGCTGGTATCTTTCGTTCAACGGAAACGCACTACGGTTTGCTCAAGGCTCAAGCCCGACAAGCGACAACGCTGATCGATCTGACCGGTATGGGACCAACGGCGGGAACACCAGAGCTCAACGCGGGACAATATGCGGCACTTGTCAAACAGCGCGACGATGCCGCTCAGGCCATCGAAAATGCAATGAAGAAGATCCGCGCGGGCGAAAACGTCTTTCGTGGACTGCTCCGCAAGTATCGGTCGGATCGTGATGAGACCGAAGCGGCTCTGCAAGCTTACTCGGATCGCGGCCAGCCACGTGTCGTCGCCATGGGAACCCAGGATCGTGATGCAGCGCTACCGACTCGCCTTTTGATCCGCGGTGAACTCGACAAGCCGGCTCAGTTTGTCGAACGAGGCGTGCTGCAGGTACTTAGCCCGGCGAAGAAACAGACTCTCGCTGCGTTGACGAAGGACGCGAGCTTTCGTCAACATCGTACGCCAGGTTTGCCAAGTCTTACACATCACAGCCAAAGTGGGCGACTGGAATTGGCCGAATGGATCGCCAGTCCTGAGAACCCGCTGACGGCGCGGGTAATCGCCAATCGAGTTTGGCACTGGATGTACGGTCGAGGGCTGGTGCGGACGGTTGACGATTTTGGTCATGCAGGCGAGACGCCGAGTCATCCGGAGTTGCTTGATTACCTAGCGAGTCGACTGATCGAAGAGAATTGGTCGATCAAGGCTCTGATCCGCGAGATTGCATTGTCGCGAACATGGCAACTCGCCTCGACCTACGAATCACAGAACTATGGCATTGACCCTTACAACCGATTCTATTGGCGGATGAACCAGCGGCGGCTGGAAGCAGAAGCGGTTCGCGACGCCATGCTCGCCGTGTCGGGACAACTGGATGTGAACCGTCCGCTGGGCACGTACCTTCGAGAGGCAGGTGAAGGGGGCGTTGGACAGAATGTCTTCGAGCCAGTGATTCGAGCGATCGATAACAAAACGCGTTCGGTGTACCTCCCGCGAGTCCGCAGCGTTCTGCCCGAAATGCTGGAGACGTTTGACGCGCCGGACGCCAGTCTTGTCACCGGCAGCCGCGATACAACGTTGACTCCATTGCAGTCGCTATTTCTGATGAATAACCGCTTCGTGCAGGATCAATCGGTGGCGATCTCAAGCCGCGTGATGAAGCAGCCAGCCAGCCAGAGGCTCGAATACGCCTACCTACTTACGCTTGGCCGACTGCCATCACCATCAGAAAGAACACTTGTGATGGAGTATTTGACCGGTGAGGAAAAGCTTCCGCTCCTATGCCAAGCAATCTTGTGCACGGTCGAGTTCAGTTCGATTGATTGAAAATGGCAACATTCACATTCCAACCGCGAAGTCGCGCGCAAACCCCAAAGGGGTTTGACATCAAAGCCCAGGGTCGCGCAGCGCACCCTGGGACAACGGACACCCATTGCGTGCGAACCCCAACGGGGTTCAACACGGCGACATGTTCAACCCCTTCGGGGTTGATACGGTGGTTTTGCGTGCGGACCCGGGGTGCGCTGCGCGACCCCGGGCTTTGTTGTTGGACTGCTTCGCAGTCACCCTTTCTGAACCAATCCATTAAATACGGCACCTCTCATGAACTTTCGCTTCTGCTCACAACGAACAACATCAATTACACGGCGCGATGCATTGCGGATGGGTTCCGCGGGTTTTGGTTATCTCGCGTTTGCGGGACTAGCTGCGGCCGAGAACGCCGCGCAACCTTCTGCACTTAGCGGACGCCAACCGCACTTCGCCCCTCGTGCAAAACGAGTGATCTTCCTTTGCATGCGAGGCGGACCGTCGCATGTCGATACGTTCGATTACAAGCCTCGTTTGCAGCAAGCTCATGGACACCCCTCGAACTATGGCTCTCCTTGGTGTGCATCTCCCTGGAAATTCAATCAGCGTGGGAGAAGCGGGATGTGGATTTCGGAACTGTTTCCCAACGTGGCGAGACTGGCTGATGATCTGTGCCTGCTCAAGGGAATGCACTGCGACCAACCGGCACACGCGCAAGCCTTCATTCAAATGCACACCGGCAACTTTCAATCGGTGAGACCGTCGCTGGGTGCTTGGACGCTGTACGGTCTTGGCAGTGAAAGCCAGAATCTGCCGGGCTTCATCTCTATGAATCCGCCTACGGCAACCGGTGGTGCTCAGAACTATGGCAGTTCCTTTCTGCCAGCCGCGTTTCAAGGGACCAAGTTCACGATCCAGGACAGCTCACAACGCAACCGCCGCATCGATCAACTCCGTCGCGGCGAAGCCAATCCCTACGGCATTAACAACGCGGTGAACCAACGCATCTCGCGATCCGAGCAACGTGATCAGCTCGACCTAATCGGTGCACTGAACCGCGAGAAACTCAGCCGCGATCAGCACAATCCGCTGGTTGAAGGAGCCATCGAGAATTTCGAACTCGGCTTTCGCATGCAGGATGCGATCCCCGGTGTGATGGATATTGCGGGAGAAACGGAAGAAACGCTGAAGCTGTATGGGATCAACGAAGACCCGACCGATGGCTTCGGTCGGCAATGTTTGCTCGCGCGGCGATTCGCAGAAGCCGGTGTGCGGTTCATCGAGCTGGGGCATGGCAGTTGGGATCAGCACAGCAACATGCAGACAGCTCTGGCGGACAACTGCGCCGAGACCGACAAACCGATCGCCGGATTATTGGCCGACCTCAAGCGTCGCGATTTACTGAAAGACACGCTGATCCTTTGGGGCGGTGAATTCGGTCGCACACCGTACTCCGATTCTGGGACCGGTCGCGACCACAACCACAAAGGCTACACGATGTGGATGGCCGGTGGCGGTGTTAAAGGCGGATTTCAGTATGGTCGCACCGACGATCATGGCTATGAAGCAATCGAAAACAAGATGCACATCCACGACTGGCACGCCACCATCCTGCATCTGCTCGGTCTCGACCACGAGCAACTTACCTACCGCTACGCTGGTCGAGAAATGCGCCTGACCGACGTCGCTGGATCAGTCGCGACGAACATCATTTCTTGAGGGTCAAACAGTTTCGAAGATTGACGGGCTGTCGCGACGAGGCGATGGCATGCCCCCATCACAGCCTCTGACAGCGCTCGTCCAATCCCTCTTGAACTGCCCGTATCAGGCATCGTTGTGACATGGTCGACGTACCTCCTTCACTCGCCATTGCTTCAAGTAAAACTCGCCAGCGTTCACGAAACGGCTTGGAAAACGGGCTTGTTATGCGAGCCGTCTGCACGGGTGATTGAACTGAACTTTTCGAATAAACAACATTTGAAACCCAACATCTCGCCGGATTCCGCGATGAAGGTAATTGGCGATATGCTAATGGGTATTCTCTAGCCCCACTTAGGCTGTTGCGAACCGAATATCCTTTCTTGCAAATAACGCTTTTCGCAGCGAGGCAATACATCCTCGGCAACCGGGACTCGTGCCTCTTCCAACACGATCCAAGCTACGGCGAATCCCAAAACACTTGCATCCATCATCGTTGAAGACCAACCCAAACGGTGTTTTTGGCCCGAGAGTTGCGTGATGAGAGTCTAGTGAGAGCTTCAGCACCTTTCGCTCATTTGGGAACGTGTCCAACCGTTGGACGTGTTCCGCGACACTGCACTTCAATCCAAAGAAGTAACATGACAACCATAGCCAGCATTAACCCAGCCACTAACAAAACTGTCGAAACGTTCCGCCCCATGGGCAAAGACGAAGTGATGACCGCGATCGGAGCCGCTCACGACGCATACCAAGCGTGGCGAAAACGATCGTTTGAGGATCGCAAGTCAAAGCTGTTGAAGTTCGCGCAGTTGCTCCGCGCCGATGCCGACACCTACGCGCGGTTGATCACTCAAGACATGGGCAAGCGGATCAGCGAGAGTCGATCCGAAATTGAATATTGCGCAACGATCGCCGAATATTACGCGAAGGGTGCCGAAAGCTTTTTGGCCGATCAGTCGATGGACATCGAAGGCGCCGAAGCCTATTTGCGGCATGAACCATTAGGTGTCTTGATGGGCGTCATGCCGTGGAATTTTCCCTTCTATCAAGTCGTCCGCTTCGCTACGCCCAACATCATGGCGGGGAACACCGTTTTGGTGAAACACGCCAGCAATGTGCCGCAATGTGCTAAAGCTATTGAAGAACTGTTTGCTGAATGCGGGTTGCCCGACGGCGTCTATACCAATTTGTTCATCCCGTCGGATTTGGTCGATGCCATCGTATCCGATAAGCGCGTTCAAGGTGTTTCGCTTACCGGTAGCGAACCGGCTGGAGCGTCCGTCGCCGCAATCGCTGGCAAGAATCTCAAACGAAGCGTGCTGGAACTCGGCGGCAACGATCCCTTCATCGTATTAGAAGACGCCGACTTGAAGTCAACCATCGAACTCGCTGTCCAAGGTCGCATCGTCAACGCAGGCCAATCGTGCGTTGCTTCGAAACGCTTCATCGTTGTTGAGTCCGTTGCCAAAGAGTTCATGGCAGGCTTCAAAGAACAAATGGCTGCGTTGAAGCTCGGTGACCCCATGGAAGAAGGCACTACACTTGCACCGCTTTCCACCGAAGAAGCCGCTGTCAAGTTGCTCGAGCAAGTCCAATCAACTATCGACGCCGGCGCCACAGTCATCCTCGGCGGTGACCGTCCGGACCGCGAAGGCGCATACTTCAATCCAACGATCTTGACCGATATCACGCCGGACATGCCGACCTACGACCAAGAACTGTTCGGACCAGTGGCGAGCATCTATGTCGTCAAGGACGAAGCCGCTGCAATCCAGTTGGCTAACGATTCTTCCTACGGTCTTGGCGGCAGGGCAATCGCATGTTAATTGCTTGAAAAATTGGCGATAAGCTTTTCGATCGCCGAGTTATCCCACGCGCAGCGTTTACGTTTGCCGCGGATCGAGTCTTTGATGGTAGTGTCTCGTTGCAAAATGTTCAGCGCGAG
>JBGSOM010000256.1:0-25807 GCA_041739135.1 Pirellulaceae bacterium | reverse complement strand
TCTTAGCCGCGTTGCTAGCCATCACACACCTCAAGTAGGTTCGAGTTGAATTGGCAGCCCCATCAGCCGCCTAACGAAACCTACAACACAACGCAACACCACGCCGACCCAATACCCACTGGGACTGGTGTACGCTTACCTCCTGATGGCTCACTTGACTGGGCACGACGAATGGGAAACGAGAGCTTAAATTTGCGTGCTACCTCATCAGGTCAGGCCATCCTCGTTGACGCGGCCGCGAATGTGTACGTCAGCGGAGGGTTTCGCGACACCGTCGATTTTGGGCCAATCGAGTTGACATCCGTAGGCGACCAGGATGGGTTCCTGATGAAGCTAGATTCGCAAGGAGTGGTGCAATGGGCGACGGGCTGGGGTGGCAGCGGAAACGATGCTGCATCTACTTTGGCTTTCACCGCAGATGGTAATCTGGTCGTTGCCGGAATCAATATTGCAGATGGTGTCTACACGACTTCCATCCGGAAAATTGAGTCGAATGATGGGGCGTCAGTCTGGGCAAAGTCAATCGACGCGTCTGCCTACGGTCTTAGTCCCCGGATCGCGGTAGATTCCGAAGGTAGTCTTTTTTTTACAAGTGGTTTCGGTGGTTCGTCTACTGACGTGGACCCCGGGCCGGGCGAGCACCTAATCACTAACGTTGGAACAATGACCACGTATCTGCTGAAATTGTCTAGTGAAGCCGATTTTCTGTGGGCGCGGACCTTGGAAACCTATCACACCACGGTTTATGCTCATTCCAAACCAAACGATCTTGCTGTGGACAGCAGTGGCAACGTCATTTTGTCAGGGTTTTACCGAGGAGTCATCGATTTTGATCCTTCCGCGACTGGATATTACCAACTGCCAGAGCAGATCGGTTCAGACGCGGGGTTATTCGTCGAAAAGTTCAGCAACGACGGTGACTTCATTTGGGTACAGCAAACACCGGTTTCCGACGTTATTGAGGTTGATGCGGCAGATAACATTTATGCGTTTGCTGATTCAGTAATCAAGCTGGATTCCGCAGGCAATTTAAAATGGGCAGCGCCACTGACAGAGGGCGTCACCAATGCCAAGGCGACCGCAGCGGTCGTCGACAGTTTGAACCGCGTTTATGTTAGCGGAAATTTTTCCGTAAGTACTGTTGATTTCGATCCAGGTGCTGGAGAACAGGTGCTAACTGCGACCAAAAACAGAGGGTTTTTACTTGCGTCGAATCCTGTAGCCGGCGACCAAAATACTGGCATACCCCTTGAGCTTTTCAATGACAGCTTCGAAGTCGGCGAATGGAATGGGCTCTGGGTCGAGGATACCCAGAACGATTGGTTCCGTTCCAATCAACGGGCGACAATCGGCGGCTACTCGGCCGAAGTCGATGGTTCAGCCAACAATGCAACAATGACAACTGCGAATGTGATTGACCTCAGCGGCATGGCTTCGGCGACGTTGACTTTTGATTGGCTGATCGAAAGTGGGTTTGATTCCGGTGAGTACCTGGCTATAGATATTTCGACCAATGGTGGTTCGAGCTGGACTCAAGACGTCAGACGACTAAACGGAAATGTCAGCGCGGAAAATGTGTGGCATAGCGAAACGGTCGATCTGACTCCGTACAAGTCGGCTGATTTGAAAGTTCGCTTCCGCTCGAAGGTCAGCGCCTCGGATGAAGACGCGAACGTTGATAACGTACGCATCGTGGGCATCGCCGACGGACCTAACACCGCCCCCGTCGCCGTTGTGGGCGGACCGTACAGCGTCAATGAGGGCGACTCCGTCGTGCTCAGTGGTGCTGCATCTTCGGACCCCGATGGTTCGATCGCCAGTTACGCTTGGGACTTTGATAACGATGGCCAATACGACGATGCTTCGGGTGTCTCTGTTAACTTCTCGACGACCGTTAGCGGACTGCACACAGTGGGTCTGCAAGTCACCGACAATCGCGGCGCTACGGCAGTGACTTCAACAACGGTGACAGTCAACAACGTGGCTCCGACTGCAAATGCAGGCAGTGATGTCAACGGCTTTGTTGGAACGCCGGTAAGTTTGTCTGCTACTGGCTCAACCGATCCTGGCTATGACATCGTCAGCTACGCTTGGGATCTCGATAACGACGGGCAATACGATGACGCGTCCGGTGTGAATGCGACGTTCAGTGCCGCCGCGGCGGGCACTTACATCGTGAGCGTGTTGGTCACCGATGCCGATGGAGCCACCTCCACTGACTCAGCGACGATCACTCTATCGACCATCTCGGTAACTTCTACCAAGTTCTATGTCGTCGACGATGGCAGCCCCGATCGAACGTACGAATACGGAGCCACCGGCAACGCAATCGAAAACTATGCGATCAACAGTGGTAACTCGCGTCCGCGTGGTGCGGCCAGTAACGCAGCTGGGGATACCGTGTGGGTAGCTGACAGGAATCGTAAAGTCTATGTCTATGACACCAGCGGCAGCTTGTTGGGCTCATGGGCCGCGGGCACACTGGCGTCCACTGCATCTGTGGAAGGCATCGCCACCAACGGCACCGACGTGTGGATCATCGACAGCAGATCCGACAAAGTGTTCCGCTACGCGAATGCGGCCGGACGCACCTCGGGCAGCCAATCCGCAGTCAGCAGTTTCGCGCTGAACAGCAGCAACAGGAGCCCGAAAGGCATCGTCACCGACGGCAACTATTTTTGGATCATCGATAGCAGCACGACTGACAAGGTTTTCAAATACACAGTCAGCGGTTCGCTCGTCGGCAGTTGGACGATCGACTCTGCGAATAATTCGCCAACTGGTCTAACCATCGATCCGACGGGCGCAAGTCAATCCATCTGGATAGTCGACAGCGGCACGGACAAAGTCTACGAATACACCGATGCCCTGGGCAAGTCCTCCGGTAGTCTGTCGGCAGCCAATACATTTGCACTTGCAGCCGGCAACACCAACCCTCAAGGCATCGCTGATCCTCCGCCAGTTGGCAGCCCTGTAAGCTCGACTCGGTTGGCCACCGCCCGCCCCATTTCTCAGGTGGCACCTGCAGTGGTTGGCAATCAAACAAGCTCCATCGCCAGCGGGATCGCGGACGATAACCAACGCAGATCACTGACTAGAGTCGATAGACCAGCTTTGAGATGGACCCTGCAACCTGCTGTAAGCCAGAGCCAAGATCAAGGAACACTTTCCGACGCGAACGCACAAATAGAGTTATCCAAGGCTGATCGATCAGTTGCCAAGCGAGAAGACGATCGAGAAGACCACTTCTTCCTTGACGATTCCTTTGAATGGGTTGACGAAGCCTTGCTCTCACTGCTTGAGCAAAAGTAGGTTTTCGGAAGATTTCGAAAGTTGGTACTTCAGTCGCCTTTTTCGTAGATGGGCGACTGCAGGTCGCCACCACTTATCTTGCGTTGCATGTGACTGGCACGAGAAAGCCTCCGTCACTGGGCAGTTAAATAGCCAACGCACGAACTTCTAAGCAGAAGTCAACTTCAGTCCGAGTATGGCGATCATTAGTAGTGCGAGGAAGAAGAGCCGCGCGGCACTAATCGGTTCGCCTAAGACCAAAGCACCGAAAATTATGGCGCCGAGCGTTCCGATCCCAACCCACACGGAATAGGCTGTCCCAATTGGAAGCGTGCGTGCGGCTAGTGCCAGAAGGTACATACTGGCAATGATTGCAGAGATGGTTAGTAGACTTGGTACAAGTCTTGTAAAACCATCGGTGTGTTTTAAGCCAATCGCCCAACCGGCTTCTAACAGACCTGCAACGACGAGAAGAAACCACGGCATAGCGACGCTCCATTTAAGCAGCGTCGTCTTGTCCTAACCGGGTACGTCGCACATCGTCCGGGCCGAAATGGCATTCCAGCTTGTAGTTTAGGGAGATCAAACGGCTTGGTCAAATCCCAAATGCACGATCATCAGAGTGCGAACATTCCCGTGCGACGGCTCTAGTTGCGCCGCTCGGTTATCGCTGCCCCATATTCAACCTCGCGCAGTTCTAAAAGTCCAGCGTGGATGCGATCGCTCTCAGAAGTCATCATGGGGTCGAGCGAACTTTGCCCAGTCGATATTCAGCAACTGTTCATTGACTCGAGGGTCGATGGGGAACGCATAGTCATCTTGGAACCAGCAGACAAAGAGACTTGATCCAAACTCGCCGATCGATCTACTTGTAAAATACGCAATGCACTCAATACGTGGGAGCTCGATCCACGGAGGCCAATTAGGCGGTAACTCCTTCTCAACTGCGGTTTCGATCGGCGGAATCAAGTAGGGAGCATGGCCGTCCTTCTTCGTTAAACCTTCCACTAGCCTCGCTACCATTCGCGCGTTGCCTGCGCTGGTCGGAGAACCTTCAAGCATGCCCGAATAGGTCGACGATTGCTTTAAGCTTGTAAGCGAAATCTGAATACTAGATGCGAGAGTAAACTCGCCACACGATGTTTTTTGTTTTGACATGACGAACCTTTTCGCAGCTACTACGGAGGGCCTCTACATCACCCACACGAATTTCTTGTCATTGATTTCAGTTTCACCATCCCATCGGTAGGCACATAAGTAACCATCTTTGGCGACGCTGTAGTCGAGACAGGCGACGTTGATCGCAAGTCGCTCGGGCTGCGGCGCTCGCAACCAGTAGTGTCCGACAAACACAGGCGGTGCTGTCGGCGGATAAGCTTCGATGGATGCCAAGGCTGCTTCATCGATTGCGATGGCGCAGTTAATCGGGTCGGCCTGCAGAACGTAAGCTTGGTAAAGCGTTCCGCGGTCAGGCTTCTCAAACCAACGCGTTCGAATCGAAGTCCGTTTGTGTCCCTCTTTGTCGAAGTAAGAATTGCCGTCGGGCAGCTCTAGTTCTTTGCCTTTTAGCACGACTTCAACCGCTTCGAACAGTTCATGGCCTTTGCACGTCGCTGCAGTCATAAACGATTCCGTCAGTCCATCGTGCTTCTGCAACTCGGTTGCTATACGATCTATATGAGGCGCACTCCAACACGCATGCACCGCGCGACATTTGCTGCCGCTTGGACCGTCGATTTCCAGCCACATCGGCAGCGTACGAAACCAGTCGAGCGCTTCAGCAAGCTCTTGATCGCTGAGCTGCTGGACAGTTGCAGCATGCTGTCGAATGTTCTTTGCGTTTCGGGGCCTCAAACTGTCGAAGTCGTTGGTACTTCGCAAAGTGTGAAACGCGATCGCATTCAGCTCATGGTTGCCCATCACCGCGCGAGCACTTCCGACTTCGGCCATACGTCGAGCGATTTCGAGCACGCGTCTGATTTTCGGTCCGCGATCAATAAAGTCGCCGAGAAAAATTACTTGGCGTTCGGCGTGTTGATACACCCCGCCTCGTTCAACATACCCTAAATGCTCCAGCAACTTTTCCAATTGCGCAGCGTGACCATGGATGTCACCAATCAAGTCGTAACCAGCGAACTCACTCAATCTCTATTCCTCTTCTCAACGTCGTTCATCCAAACATCAATCGTCATAATTATCCAGTTTTGCAATCGTTTCCGACAGCATGCTTGTGGAAACCACGATAATCTCGGAAAGCGGCGACTAGTTGAAGTGTGCTTTCAGCCTTTTGACTTGGAGGCAGCAATGCAGTTAACTTGATGGGTATTCGCAGCCAGGAATGAACCCACGATGAACAATGACAATGTAAACAACGAACAAGTCCCGGCATCTGCTTCGGCGAGTCCGCCTGTCGATCCACTATCCAGCAAGCCATCTTTACGGACCAGCTACGTCAAAGTTGATACGACTCCCAACGCTGGATTGCGTGAGGGAGCGATTAACCTCTTGAAATCGATCCACGGCCGCGATCCGACAGCTGATGAAATTACAAGAATCGAAACGAGACTTGCACAGAGGTTGCAGAAGCCAACTTAGTTTCAACTCGCCGGCCGCGAGAATTCTGACATCGTACCGTCAGGTTCGACGACGCAACCGCCCGCGCGACAACTGAAGCAAATCGGGCTTTCATTTGCGATTTGTTTAAAGCCACTGAAGCTTGCAAGTAGCATCAGAATTGCTTCTCATTTACTTCCTCGACAGCGATTGTCGATTTTGCACTTTGTCGATCGACTGCTGAGAGGACAGTCAGCAACAACTCTACGAAGTTCGAATCGGCTGAGATCGATTATCTAGACGGAGAAAACTATGAGCGGTGTGCGAGTTCTAGTTGGAACAGCGAAGGGCGCCTTTGTCCTAACGTCCGATGGCAAACGCGACAAATGGTCAGTTGAAGGACCGCTGTTTGCTGGTTGGACCGTATATCACATGAAAGGTTCTCCGGTCGACCCGGATCGGATCTATGCTTCGCAGTCCAGCGACTGGTTCGGACAAGTAATTCAGCGGTCGAGCGACGGCGGTAAGACCTGGGAGCAACCCGGCGGAGAGTCTGACAAGTTGGACAAGGACAAGGCGGCGGGCGCAAGCAATAAATTTGTCTACGAAGGTGACGTAGGCACGCACAAGTGGTACGACGGCACGCCGCATCCTTGGGAGTTCAAACGCATTTGGCATTTGGAGCCCTCGCTGAGCGATGTTGACGTTGTTTATGCCGGTGCTGAAGATGCGGCACTTTTCCGTTCCAGCGATGGTGCCTTGTCCTGGCAAGAGTTACCCGGTTTGCGTGCGCAACGTGGCTCGGAATGGCAACCGGGAGCTGGGGGTTTAGGCTTGCACACGATACTGCTCGACCCCAAGAACGCAAATCGCATATATGTTGCCATCTCGGCTGCTGGCGCGTTTCGCAGCGACGATAGCGGTCTGACTTGGAAGCCGATTAATCGCGGACTGCGTTCAAGATACATACCTGATCCGGAAGCAGAGATCGGACACTGTGTCCATCGGCTAGCACTTCACCCATCTCGGCCCGACGTTGTCTATATGCAACTGCATTGGAACGTCATGCGAACGGACAACGCCGGCGAGCTTTGGACGAACATTAGCGGAGACTTACCGACCGACTTTGGGTTTCCAATTGAAGTTCATCCTCGTGAGCCCGATACGGTCTACGTCGTCCCTATCAAGAGTGATTCGGAACACTACGTTCCTGAAGGTCGATTGCGAGTGTACCGCAGCCGAGTTGGCGGCGGCGAGTGGCAACCGCTCACGAACGGTTTGCCGCAAGAGAACTGTTATGTAAACGTCCTTCGCGATGCGATGGCAACAGATCTGCTCGATGAGTCGGGAATCTACTTTGGCACAACCGGAGGCCAAGTCTACGTGTCGCCAGACGGTGGAGATCATTGGCAGGCAATTGTTCGCGACTTGCCGCGAGTGCTTTCAGTCGAGGTGCAAACACTGCAATGACTACACATTCAATCCGTGTCACTTTACCCTATCATTTGCAGACACTGGCTAAGACCGGCGCCGAAATACTGCTGCCAGTCGATTCGCCAGTAACGCAAAACGCCGTACTCGAAGCTCTCGAAACGGCCTATCCGATGCTTCGAGGAACGATCCGCGACCATGTAACAAAAGCGCGGCGTCCATTGCTGCGCTACTTTGTGTGTTCACAGGATATATCTCATGAGGCATCGAACACACCGCTGCCTGATGCCGTTTTATCGGGAGCTGAGCCGTTTATCATCTGGGGTGCGATTGCCGGTGGATGACTGACGTCATCCGATTCAGTCCGCTCGCGTAAGTTAAAATTGCCGGCCTACTTTGGCGCGAGTTTGCAGAAGACCAGAGAATCGAGATAACGACCGTTGAAAAACCAACTCTCGCGAAAATGTGCTTCGCGAGTAAAGCCGTTTTTCAGGAGCAGTTTCTGACTGGCGATGTTGGTCGCAGAAGTGCTTGCTTCAATACTATGTAGTTTCATCGTCTCGAATCCGAACCGCAGCACAGTCTCCATCGCTTCGGACATAAAACCTTGTCGCCAGTAATCAGGATGTAAAATATAACCCAGCTCGGCGCGATGATTCTGTTTGTCGATTCGCCACAAGAGAATCGAGCCGATCAGTTCCTCTGACCCTCGTCGCGTTAGAACCCAGTGAACGCTCTCGCCGGCTAAGTAGTTCGCTTGCAGCGTCTCGATCAGTTGTTCAACAGCCGTTACGTTCGCGTCTGCGTTACGATGCAGTTGCGCTAGAACGTCCGGATGGCTTCGCAATGCGAACAGAGTTGTCGCGTCGCTCTGCCGCAGCTCACGCAGTCCCAATCGCGTTGTCGCAAGGTCAGGAAATTTCTCGAATGCTACGTGCAACATGGAAGCGCAACTCTCTTAATCGCCAATTCAGTTTCAACACAACGAGCTCAAACAACGAGCTCAATCGCTGCGGAGTTGCCACATGGCCATCACGCCCCACAGAATCAGATTGACGACCACGATCGATGCGAGAACCATCGCGATCAAAAAGAATACATTCGCACCCACGAACGACGTGCCGTTGGGATCTGGAAATGAGATGTAGACCACGCCTTCGGCCTCGCTCAATCCATAGTTCAGTTGCAGGTACCTGAACACTGCGGCCCAAACCAACAGCATAATCGCTGTGGCGTAAATGTAATACGGTCGATTCGTCTGGGCGCGTGGTGCATTCTTGATCGCGATCGGTTCGAACGGATTGTGTTGGCTCATTTTGCACTCGCTTGCAGCGACGACAATCCTGCTATGTAACCAACTCCCGCTCGAACCAACGTTTCAATATTCGATCAAACTAAACGTCTTATGTGGCTTCAAACGTTGTTCACCGCAGAGATCTTTGAGATGGATGCAGAATGCGCACTCAACGATGGTTACGGAGAAATTGCTCAGCAACTTCACACATGCTTCCACTGTCCCACCAGTTGCTAGTAGGTCGTCGACCACCAAAACACGTTGCCCCGCTGAGAGTGCATCGGTATGCATTTCGAGCGTATCGCTGCCATACTCGAGATCGTAGGAGTGGCTGTGCTTCTGGAACGGAAGCTTACCTGGCTTACGTACCGGAACAAACGCAGCTTGCAGTTTCAGAGCAAGCGGAGCGGCAAAGATGAAGCCGCGTGACTCAGCCGCTACGATGCTGTCAATCCGCTCGTTAGCGTAACGTTCTGCAAGCTGGTCAATAGCAGCTTGGAATGCTACCGGTGAAGCGAGGAGTGGTGTGATATCGCGAAACAGAATTCCAGGTTTGGGGAAATCGGGAATCTCACGAATGTACTGCTGCAAATCAACTTTGGTCATGAATCGGCTCTCGAAGAATATGGCTGGAAACGAGAGCCCACAGATTACCAAGAACCGTTACGGAAGGTAAGACTTCTCGAACGACTGCCAAGCTGCTTTCACGGTGCGACTGATTTTCGGCGCCGTACCAACTTGGTCACCGACACCAGGCAAGCAGAAGCAGGCGGCTAAGAAGGCGAGTAACAGGCCGAGTAGTAAAGTCGGGTCTTGATTGAGGCTGAACATCGCTCCGAATGAAAACTGAAAACCGCTTGGCATCTTCAGTTTCGTCAAGTCACGCACGCGCAGCAAGCCTAGGTTCGTGAAGTCACTCGAGTCAGAAAACTCGCCATCGCAAGCCACTTCCCACAACTCACTCGCGTACTCCAATCGCAAATTCGCTTTGCTGCGAACCTTCTTCAAAATTGCATTCGGTACACGAATCGTAAATCCGTCGCGCGAGAGATCGAGCACTCTGACGCTAAATGACTTGTTGCCCACCCGTAATTCGGCAGCAGAATTGTCGGACGAAACGATGCACTTGTAAGCCGCGGATCGGTCTTGTTCGTAAGGCATCGGTGGTTCTCCGCAGTCGGGCAAAGTTGCAGACGTTTCAGTGTGAAGTTTCAAGTAATTGCAAATTCGCAGTTACAAAAATTGTTGGTAAAGTTCCATGCGAAGATTAGGACAGGAATTGGCTCGCGGCGCAAGGCCGCCAGGTGTTGGCGTAAATTTCTGAATTCAATCCGCGACCAACGTTTGACTTTAACGATTGAGTCAAATGCGTGGTCCACAAGCGGTGTCTGAGCGGTGTGCAACGTGGTCTTGGCAAAGTCTTCCGCTTGGCGATGAAGTTCCGGTTAGGAAGCGGATAGCGCATTTCCCGGCTGAACTGTATGCAACACCTGTGCGTGACGATGTAACCCAAGTTGGGAAACAGCGCGTCGATCGTTGCGAGGGGACTATGTCCAGTAAATGCGAACTGAGAAACTCTGGCGACTGGGTGAATACTCCGGTTACAGTTGTGCTTGCATTTGCGTTCATGGCATGTTCGGCAGCTTATTCGCAAACGCCGGCAACACCATCGCCACAGATGTGGACGCGGCCGGATGGCCAGACGCTTCCGTTTCTGCCGCTGGGATGCCCCGCTCAACCGCGGCCCCAAGCACCCGAGCATCCGCCAAGCAATCCGTTTCGGTTGCCTTCCGCACAAGTGCCAACCTTTCAATCGGAACAAGCTAGACTGCGCCACTTTCTCACATCAGGTGGCGACGATCTACTCGGTGGCGATTCGCGCGACAACGATCTACTCGGTAACAAGGGTTTCGCCACTGTCGGCGACGATGCCTTGCTGAACTTAGGGCCGGCCGCATCCGATTCCTCAGCACTGGAAGGCATGGGACCTGCGCCTTCATCGAACTTACCAGGCGCCAATCACGGATCCGATACGCCATTGCGGACAGGCTTGAAGCCCGGTGAAGATCCGCATGCGGCGCTCTATGCCGCCGATTGCTATCCGTCAGCGATCACGTGTGCAAAGTGCCATCAGAAGATCTATGACGAATGGCGAGTTAGTTCGCACGCATATGCAACGATCTCGCCAATGTTTCAGAAGTTCGAGCAGAAGATCAATCAGTTGGCGAGCGGCACGATCGGGACGTTCTGCGTTCGTTGTCATGCTCCTGTTGCAACGCAGTTAGGCTTTCCTCGCTACGGCTCCTACGCTGACGCGCCGCCGATCATTCGCGAAGGCATCACCTGCGTAGCTTGCCATCGAGTCAAAGAAATGTACGGGCGAACGAACGGCGAGCGACGAATTGAACCAGGCGATGCAACTCAACCGGTCTACGGCAGCTTCGATGGCAATGGTGTCGCTCGCGCAATCGCTGATAAGGATAACTACAAAATAAAACTTGACCCCAAAGACAAGAAACCAGGCCAAGTTATTCACCAAGCGGCGATTCAGTTCGAGCAACTTTCCGATAGTTCGTTCTGCACGTCGTGCCATCAAGTCGTCGTATATCCTGGAATCGCGCTCGAAGTCGTGTGGGCTCAGTATCGCGCAAGTCCTGCGTGTAAAAAAGGCGTCAGCTGCCAGGACTGCCACATGGGTTTGGTACCCGGAAAGGCGCTCGGCTATAGCTATGGCCCCGCTGCGGAAATGGATGGCAAGACCGTCGATAACAACCGTAAACACTCGAGTCATTTGTTCTATGGACCCGGACAATCCATCGCTCATCCAGGTCTGTTTCCGCATAACGAAAAGTCGCTGCGCTGGAATCTCGATCAGTGGTTGCAATTTGATTGGCGCGCGGGTTGGGGAACGCCTGAGTTCGAGAAGGCGGTGTCGAGCAAGCAGATCGCTGTCAACTTTCCTGAAGCCTGGAAGACAGTTGACGAACGCAAAGACGCTCGCAAAGTCCTCGACGAAAATCAAAAGCTACTCGACATCAAACGCGCTTCATCCGCCGCAGTGATGTCCGCTGCCGCTCACGTGGACGGCCCGTTCTTCGATACTCCGCCCAGAGCAGGCAGTGATCTGGCGTTTCATTATGTCGTGCAAAACAGAAGCGACGGACACAACATGCCCACCGGTTCGCTGGGAGCCCAGCCGCAATTTTGGCTCAACACGGTGCTGACTGCGCCCGACGGTCGCCACGTCTGGGAATCAGGTCACCTCGATCCCAACGGCGATTTGTGCGACTTGAATTCCGAGTATGTAACGAGCAGGCGCATGCAACCCGACCATCAGCTATTCAATCTGCAAACGAAGTTCTTGATAACCGGCGTCAAAGGTACGGACCGAGAACTGTGTTTGCCAATCAACATCGATATCGACCAGTTGCCTTTTATTCGTCCGGGTGCGCAACCGATCACCGTACTCAACCATCCGCCATTCATCCGCATGGAAGCTCATTCGATTCCGCCACTTGGCTCACGCGCAGCGAAGTTTCGAGTGCCTGCCGAATTGATTCAGCAACCTGGAACATACCGGTTGAGTGTTCGTATGCGCAGCCGCATGGAGCCGCTGTACTTCATGCGATTCTGCGAAGCGACGCCTGAGATGCAGCGCCGTATGCTGGAGCAAACACTTGATATCGCGCAGCACTCGATAACGTTTGAAGTTCAGTAATACCAACTTAGATAAGATTCACCTTAGATCGTCCCAAGTAGGTTCACGTGCACCAGTACAGTATGCGACCGATTCACAAACCGAATCGACCATCCACAACAGAACTAAGCAAGCGATTCATAATCGTTTGTCTGGCGTTGTGGTTTGTAGCGCTTACTTCATCAGAACTTCATGCTCAGTTCGAACCGCTGCAGTTGGTCGAATCGACTCCTCCAGTCAGCCCTTCGGAACAATTGGTTAATACACCTGCCACCAAACCAAGCAGTACGCGTTTTATCAAGCAGCCATCCATCGATTGGATGCCCGAGACCGTACCAAATCTGTTTCCAGCCCCCCAGGATGCATCGCCGCAGCAACCATTACAGCAACCATTACAGCAACCAGCAATGCAAGCGCAGTTGCTGCCGGGTTCACAGCCGAGTGCTGAGCTTTCTGTGCAACCTCAATTCCGCTTGGCTAGCGATCCATTTGCGATTGCAGATAACTCCGGTGCACCGATTAGTTCCGTAGCAAGTGGAGCTGTTGCAACGCCGCCGAATGCCAACGCAGCTAAATCGACTCTGCCATCGTTCTTCTTTCCTCCACAAAACCCAGTACAGTTCGATTGTTACGGCCAAGCGGTTCCGTACTCGAGCGACGCGTTCTGTATGCCCCCAGTTCCCGGTGCGCCTACAGATCCGCATACTGAAGCGCTGATTTACCGAGGCAAGACGCCCATTCCAACTCAACGTCCGTGGGTAGAACTCGGTCGACCACTGTACACTGCCGGCATCTACCCACCGGCAAACTCATTCATCTTCGGCGAAACGAATTTACTGCAGCCCCACTTCTACGTTTATGGCGACTACCGCACCGGCGTTGGCGTCAATCAGAATCAACAAGGTGCGGCGCGCAGTTGGGCACAGCGACTGAACCTCGACATGGACTGGCAACTAACCGCGACCGAGCGAATCCATGCGTTCATGGGACCGCTGGACCGCGCCAACGATTTTACGCGGATTGATTTTAGTGACAGTGGAAACATTGAGTACGTGAATCGAACGGATCTCAGGCTCGATACGCTGTTCTTCGAAGGCGATGTGGGAGCGATCATTGGCGGCCGCGAGGGAACTTATTCGCCTTTCGATCTTCCGTTTTCATTTGGCTTAATGCCGCTCGTGTATCAAAACGGAATTTGGATGGAGGACGCTGCCCTAGGAGCCGCGTTCGCTATCCCAACCCAACACAGCACACTGCTCGATTGGCCGAATTATGAAATCTCATTTTTTGCGTTAACAGACCAAGTCACTACCGATGCATTTGCTGGCGACAACAACGCTGCGGAAGTATTCGGTACAGCTTGGTTCATTGACGCCTACGACGGATACATCGAAGCTGACTATGCTTTCGTGCACGATGATGTGGGCGGCCATCGCAGCTATCACAATGCGTCCATCGCTTTCACGCGACGCTACCTATCGCGTCTCTCAAATTCAGTGCGGTTCATCACGAACTTTGACCAAGCCTTGCCACGTGATCAACGCACCGCAGACGGCTATCTGTTCTTAATCGAAAACTCGCTGATAACTTCCAACGCAAATCTCTTTGTGCCCTACGCAAACTTTTTCTACGGTTCGGGTAGGCCGCAAAGCGTAGCTCGCGCCGCCGGTTCGGGAGGCATACTTCGCAATACAGGCATCAACTTTGAAACCGACGCATTGACTGGTTACCCCACGCTCGATGCAACCGCCAACAACACTTATGGCGCGGCTTTCGGTTTAAATATGCTCGGTAATAATTTCTCCCATCAGTTAGTTGTCGAATTCGCTGCGCTGGCCGCTACCGGAAGCCAGCAGTTTCGCGCCGCACCAGGCGACCAATACGCAGCAGGCATACGCTATCAAAAGCCGCTCAGTCACCGCTGGATATTCCGAGCCGACAGCATGTACGGATGGTTGCGAAACGCCGAAGATATTCACGGCAATCGAATCGAGTTCCGTTGGAAGTTCTAACGGAAAACTACTTTTCTAAAGCCAAAAAAGAAACGCCGCGCTATCCACATCGAAGTAGACAGGCGGCGCTTCTCTGAGCGTTCATTTGCAATTAAACATTGGAAGCTCAATCACTTCTTCATCAACGCAACCTATCGGTCAGTTGGTCGGTCTGCAGGCGTACGGTTGCGATTAACATCGACGTCGACCCCGTTGCGATCGACATTCACTCCTACTCCCGCACGATTATTACGCTGCACTTTGTACCGGCGATAGAGATCCTGAGTGAACGATTCGTCACCAAAGTTCGGCCAGTTGTCTTCATCAAAGCCGACACTGCCTTCAAGTTGCGCTTGAGTGACGTCAAGCACTAGGACTCGCTCGTTCGCATCGTTTCGAGCGGTACGGAATTGGAATGCTTCGAACGGAACTGCAAACATCTTGTTGCCGATTCCCAAGAAGCCGCCGTAAGTCACTGCGGCATATTCAATCTTACCGGAGTCGGCATCAATGACTAAATCATTGATCGATCCAACTCCTTTGCCTTCTGGGTTTTGAATGCTCATGCCGATCAACTTGCTGGCACGCATGTGAATCATCGGCTTGATCGCAGCTCCCGTACGCGGCGTTTGAGCTGTGTTGGTGCTTGGATTGGAAGGTATCGCTGGGTCTTGCGCAATCAGTGGAGCGACTGCCACAGTCATCGCTGCAACAACTGCCAACATTCTCACGATCGAATTTTTCATTTTGGTTCCCTGGTGTTCTGTTTAATTGGTGTATCTGCTTAATTCTTGTATCTGTTAAACGTTGCTTTGCGTTCCGATTTGTCTGCATTGATGTGCATGCATCGACAAGTGCGTCGCGGCGGGCGCGAGGCGAAGTTAACTCCAGTTCTCGCGGTTGTCTTCGAACTCCTTCACCTGCTTTTCAGCTTCTTCCCGTGCGATGCCGTACCGCTCTTGCACTTTGCCAACCAGTTGGTCACGCTTGCCGGCGATACTATCTAGGTCGTCGTTGGTTAGGTCACCCCACTTCTCTTTGACGACTCCCGTGACTTGTTTCCACTTGCCTTCGATTTGGTCCCAGTTCATGATGAACTCCTATCTGTTACGAGGTAATACAACTCTCGTACTGCATGAAGTATGCCGAGTTCGCGGGAATAGAAAAAACATCGATCGTTCGAATGCACGCGGTTGAAGTGCGATCAGGTTGCACATTCCAGTGCTCGATGTTCAACGCGATTGGTAGGCCAGAGCGCGACTGTAATAATCCCAGTGCCTAGACGCCCAGGCACTAGAAGAACCCAGTCAGCGACAAGCTATTCAATAGAAAACCGCCACGGGGTACTCGACCTCATGGCGGACATGCATCCTTACTTACAGTCACTTCCAATGTAAGGGAGTGAGTTGTCGCATCACTCAAACGTAGCTGACTTCAATAAAGTCGACAATGAAGGTCCCCGGCATTTGTTTCATCACAATGGCCAGCGCGATTTGTCGGAGATAGAAGCTCGGAACTTTGCCTTGAAGCACCACGACATTGCGTTCAATGCGAGCTCGGATTGCACGCACGCTCGCATAGGCACTTCGCTTAAGCTGCTGTTCGATCAGTACCCCGCTCGGATGCGAGTTCTCAATTCGAGGCTCGGTAAGCACTTGGAGTGCAGGCTCGGCTATGGTCAGCAGCTCTTCGATGCAACGCGTTGCGATCTCGCAGCCGACACCGATCGCAACTTGGCCGCTGTGGTCAGTATTCTTCGGGTTATCGTTGATCGGGTTATTTGCCTTAGGACCAGTGGACACGCGGGGCGCAAGTTGCGGTGCGTTGCGGGCATCAACGCGGCGCATGCCTGGTGAGTTCATAAAGCGGTCCTAATTCAAAATTTGGTTATATGGGGCGATTACAAGAGCTAAGGAGAGGAAGTCCTCCCGCGAAACATGGCGTGTTTAAGCCATGCTTTCGTGGGCTTTCTAAACGCCATGCAAGCCGTGTTCCAACCGCCATGCTTCATGGACAGCAACCTGTCGCAGAACATCTCCCGCCTGCAAATAGCAAGCTGATCGAATGCCGCGAAAATTTTGAGCATTGACAACCACTGATACTTATCGCACAGTGTGCTCGGAATACGATCCAAGTCTGGTTCAGCAGCGATCAGAACTGACATACAAGAAACCACCGCGACTTTTAAGGCCGCGATGGTTGCAAAGGGGAGCGGAGTAGTTGCGATCAAACACGGCTACACGTTATTTACGATCATTGCCATCGCTCTTGCTGTCCTCACTCGAACGGGAACCGGTGTCCCGATCGTCTTCGAACTTCTTAGCTAACTTCTTCGCAGTCTCAAGATGTTCTTGGATCTTCGGAGATGCTTGCTGAGCGATGCCCTTCAGCTTCTCAGGACCACTGCTTTCGATCGCTTTCATCTCAGCAAGCGAAGCGGTGTGAGCAACGATCTGCTGACCTAAGAACGCCATCTTTAAGTCTTGCCCGTCATACTTATTCAACATCTCCTTGGTCATCTTCAAGTTGTTATCACAAGCTTGGCTCGCAATAGAGATTAGCATTTGAGGAACACGTCCCCCGCCCATGCCCGGCATCTGCCCACGACCTTGACCTTGACGACCAGGTTGTGCTGAGTTCGTCGGCTGGTTGCCCAACTGCCCACCCGCGTCCGCTTGATTCTGACCAGGATTAACTTGATTCTGACCGGGGTTGTTTTGGTTTTGCCCCGGATTGTTTTGATCTTGATTGTTTTGACCGGCACGACGATTACCGGCATTGCCTCCGGCTGCGCCGGCTACTTGATCGAGCTGTTGATTGAGAGCCTGATGATCTTGGATTAACGTCTGCGTAAACTGACGGAAGTTCTGGTCGTCTACTTTTTCCTGCGCAAGTTGCGCGAGTTCGATTTCGGCGTCGTTCATCTTTTTCATCTTCATCACCAATGCCTGTTCGACACTGACGCTCTGTTGATTCCCTTGGTTGTTGCCCTGATTAACGCCGCGGAGATCTTGCTGCGTTTGTACTGGGGGAGTCTGTTGGACGGGTTGTCCGGGCAACGTCTGAGGCGGATTCTGCTGCGCAAACGCAGCGCCGGTTCCAGTTACCGCCGCGAGCGCTAATCCAGCTACTGAATGTTTGAATTTGGACATGTGGGGCTTCTCCTTCAACTTTGCAGTTGAGCGTGATACGAATTGTTCGGTGATCGCGACAACATTGCCACGACTTGTTTTTCACAAGTTGCACAACCTGCGCCGAATCAGTCACTCACAACCTCGTTCACCCACTCTTAACGTTCACATTTGCATTTTTGGCAAAATAGCAAATGTAAAGAACTCCAAGCCGTAGACGCATGTTAATCGTTCAGCATCAAAACCAATCACATTGGTTCACGAATTGACAGAGAGTCGGTTTGAGGCCTGACAACCTATCACGACTATTCCTCGCTGTCGTCCATGTCATCGCGACAAGCAGTACACGACTCTGATGAACCGCAGTAGGAACAACGAAAGGAATCAATTGTCGCTTGTGCAGACGCTCCGCATTTCACACAGCACAGCCAGTCGCTCGCGCGCGTTTCACAAAACTTGCGTTCTTGGCAACTTGTTGGCATTACGGATAAACCAGGTCGCGATGGTGACCAGCGAATGACACTCAGTCGCCCAGACGGCTCGATGAAAGCCTGCCGAACTTGCCCCAGATGCGCAACGCCTTCGATCCGCAACATCTCGAACAACTCATTGTTGCTCAACCGTTCTCGTGCAAGCCTCGACAGATCAATACGCCCCTTCTCAACCAGCAATTCCGTTCGGCTCTCAACCCACTGCTCCACGTGTTCATTCTTCTGTGTGAGATGTCCAAGCAATTGCTGCAGTCCGATGATCACGCCGATAGCAATCATTGAACTTAGTAGCGGTACATCGTCATAGATCATCGGATCGCCAACAGCAGAACCAAGTGCGATGATGATTGCAAGTTCGAAAGGGGACAGTTGCCCCATTCCACGTTTTCCCATCCACCGGACCAGCACCAGCGTGTAGGTGAAAATGAATGCTGTACGAAAGACAACCTCCAGCAAGAACCACGGCGAGTTCTTACCCAAGAAGATTCGCTGCAGTTCTTCGATCCACTCCGCCATAGCGAGCACTCATACTTTGCAGTTACTTGCCAGACTCAGGCATCGCATCGCGCTTTTCTTCGGAACGAAACTGCGAATCCACCCAGCACTTCGGAAGTGCTTCGCCTGAAGGAAAAGTCAATGCAAGCTTCGAGATGCGTTTCGTATCTTGCTCCTCCTGCCCTGACTGAACCCGGCCCGCGACCTCTTCATCGAAGGGGCTTATCAGTTGTTCTAAACTCTCGATCATGATCAAGTCACCTGTCTCTTTGTTGCGCATCAACATCATGCATCCTCGATTGTCGTTTAAGTAAGAGTCTGAAGGCCTGCTGTCTGGAAATTGCCGATCGCTTGTGCTTGGTAGTTTGTGCAACACCGGTTACTGAGCATCGGTTACCTGGGCACCCAAAACACCGAATTCGCATTCACTACTCGGCGTTGCTAACTTTGCTGGAACTTTTCAAGTCGTCTTGGGGTGGACCATAAATGCGTTCGCCTGCGGCGTTGAAGCGACCGCCATGCACTGGGCAATCCCACGTTTGCTCCACTTCGTTCCAATGAACGACGCCGCCCATGTGCGTGCAAATGGGACTGAGGCGGTGTTCGCAACCTGAGCGATCACGGCAAACCGCGACATGTTCGCCCTCAATTTTGCCGACAGCACCTTGCCCAGGCCTCAGTGAGTTCGGATCAATGCTCGAAGCAGGCAATATGCGTTCTGCAACATCCATCGCGGACACCGCTTGCTCGCTCAGCCAATGCATCGGCCGGCTGAGCCCGAACCGCGCCGGCGACAACGCCTCAGCGAGCGGAACGTCGATGCCAGCCATCATGTCGGCGATCAATGTTGCTGAAGCAGTGCCGAGCGTCAATCCAACGCCACTCAGTCCGGTAACAACCCACATATTGTCTCCATACGCTTTACCAATCATGGGCAAACCGTCCGTCGGCTCGAACAGTTCCGCGCTCCATCGCGAGGTAATTTCGGTAACATTGAACCGTTCGCGCACCCAGCGTTCCAACTTCTGCGCGGCTTCTTTTTCATCGCCAGCCCCTGTTCGGTGATCGCAACCGCCGACCATGATGGAGCGATCATCCCCGCTGCGAACTCGGCGCACGTAGTAGTAAGGGTCCGATGAATCCCAGTACAACGCGTCAACGAACGGCGCGGCAATCTTGGCAGTCAATACATACGATTGGTACGCGGGTGTCGCGGCATAGATGTTCAGGGCAGGTGAAAAATTGCAATGCACGGTTCCCACTACATGCTCAAAATGCACTTCACCGTCACCAGCTTGGAGAGTGCGGACATTCTCTTCAGAGCTTCCGCTTACCAGCGTGTTTTCAAAGATCTGTACGCCTTGCTGCACTGCCGCTTGAGTGAGTTGTTTCAAGTACAGCGAGATATCCATTCGCGCCATACTTTCGATTCGATAGCCAAATTTCGCGCGCGGAACCGGAATCACTTCATCCCACTTCGCGTTCAATCCAATCTGCTTCGCTGCCTCGCAATCTTCCTCGAGTGTACGTTTATCGCCCGCTACTTCGCTGTACTGGAACGCTGGCACCGCAACTACATCGCACTGATCCGCAGCAATTTTAGTGATACGACCAATCGCGCGTTTCCGCATCTCTACATACTCGCGCGCAAGATCCACTTTCAACCGACTGAGCAGCCGCGCGGGGCCCATTTCCGGGTGCGCATCGAGGTGACCACTGGTACCGCCCGTCGTCCCAGCACCAATGACGGAGGCTTCGCATAAAGTCACTCGTCGCCCCCGTGTCGCTAACTCCAGGGCTGTCGTCAAGCCGGAGATTCCGCCACCGACGACCAGCACCTCAGTCGAATGCGTTCCCGAAAGTGAAGCGAACTTAGAGGTCAGGGGATGTTGCTTAATCCAATAGGAATGATGAATAGCTTTGGTCATGAGCCGGTTCCTAATTGTTGTGACTGCAAGTGGATGTGAAGTCGGCTCAGATGCACTTCCTATGCCTTGTTTGAAAGAATTGAGGCAGCAAGGCGCGTACTTTGCACCCACGTTGAAATGAATCAAGCGCACTTCGAGCGCGCACACAAGCTAACTCGCATTTTTGAAGGAGCCCCAACTAATGTCGGTACGTTTTCCACTGCAGCGATATTTGCTGTCCACACTCGCTTCGACTTCAATCGCACTGGCGACCGTCGCAGCGACTCAGCTCGCTGCTCAAGAACCCGATCGCCAGAAACCCTCGCAACAGGAACAGCAAACTGAGAATCGCAGCGACCGTTCCTCCGATCAGACACCGCGCGAAAGGCAAACAGACAAAGCGTTTGATGAACGCGCAGACGATGAAGCGCCAGCATTGGGTGTTCTAACGGGTCCGTGTCCTGGTAAAGCGGTCTGCGTGAAGGGCACGCTGCAGTACAGTCCCGCCGACGAAGCGGGCATCGAACCAGGCGATTACATCCTCTCGGTCGACGGTGAGGATGTGACTTCGCCAGCCGCGCTCAAGAAACTGATCTCTAGTAAGAAACCCGAAGCGCAAGTGACGTTGAAGGTGTGGCGCCAAGGCGAAGAGATGGAACGTAAGGTCCAGCTTGCTTCAAAAGCGGACGCGCTTCCCAAAAGCCACGACGCTTGGTTAGGTGTGATGCTGTCCAATAATGAAGACGGCGTTACGATCGACCAAATTGTCCCCGGCAGCCCCGCATCTGATAGCGAACTGGAAGAGGGCGATACGCTGGTGAAAGTTAAGGGAAGCGAAATCGAGGATGCTGAGTCGTTTATCTCGAAGATCGAAGAGATGGGACCCGGTGACGAACTAAAGCTGACGGTGCGCCGCGACAACGAGGAGCGCGATGTCACCGTGCAGTTAGGCAATTTCGGTGAAGCGCCCATGGCATTCCTGCGACAACTGCAGGGCAACATGGCTGCACTGGACTCGCAAGACCAATCTTCAGACTTGCAACTCTTTGATCGCGCGATGGACGATGTTCGCATGCAGATTCGAGAACTTCGCAATGAAGTGCGCGAACTGAAAGGCGAACTTGGCAAGGAACAGCCTCAAGCGAATCCTGCGAAGGGCCAGCGGGACAATGACAAGGATGTGTCGCTCTCGGATGACGCCAATAACGTGGTCTTAGTATCGCAAATTGGCCGATCAGGTAATCGTTCGAACTTGCGCAACAACCTATCGCGTGGTTACAACTACGGGTACAACCGCAATCGAAGCTACTATGGCAACAATTACAACCGAGGGTTCAACCCGTACCCACGGTACAACTATCCGAACTCCAGCAACTATTACTATCGCTACGGAGGTCGTCCGTACTATTATGGCGGGTACAACAATTGGTACGGTAATCGACCACGCTCCGGCCTTCAATTAGGACCAAACTTGGGCATCTACTGGTACTGATATAACGGTACTGATACTAGTCATGATCGTGAGTGAATCTTACGATTCTTATCGATCACAATCAGCCTCGCGCACCCTTGTCGCTCGTTCGCGTTTATCGCGGGCGAGCGTTTTTTAGTTTGACACAGTCCTAAACACCCGTTCCTAAATACCGAAAAGTCGAAATCGAAACGATGAGTTCAGAAGTCACCACGAGTTCTCGCGCAAAGTCGTCCGCAGCAATTCAACTGGGGCCGCGATTCAATGACGATGGTACAGTTACATTTCAAGTCTGGGCACCGCGCCATCAATCGCTGTCTATCGTCCTGGTGAACGAAGCAGGCGCCAGTACGATTCCGATGTCGAGAGACGAACGCGGTGTCTTCACAGCTAAACATCACTCGAAGAACGGTGATCGCTATTGGGTCGAACTACCCGACGGAACGCGACGACCGGATCCAGCAAGTCGCTTTCAACCGGATGGCGTGCACGGTCCGTCGCAGTTGGTTGATACGCAAGCGTTTCGATGGAACACGCAGAACTGGCGCGGTTTGCCTAAGCAATCGTTGATTGTTTATGAGATGCATCTGGGAGCATTCACGCGCCAAGGCACTTATCAGTCGGCGATCGAACGACTGCCCGAGTTGGTGGAACTGGGGGTGACGGCCATTGAGTTGATGCCTCTAGCCGAAACAGCGGGCGCGCGGAATTGGGGTTACGACGGAGTTAACTTCTACGCGCCGCGCAACAGCTTTGGAACACCCGAGCAACTTTGCAGCTTCATTGACGCTGCACATGAACTGGGAATCGCCGTGTTCCTGGATGTCGTCTACAACCACTTCGGTCCCGAAGGTAATTACTTACACGATTTCGGTGGATACATTTCAAAGAAGCATCGCACGGTGTGGGGCGACTCGCCAAACTTCGATGAGGACGGATCGCGGATTATGCGCGACTTCATTGTTCAAAACGCGGTTTACTGGCTCGAACAGTATCGCTTCGATGGCTTGCGGTTGGATGCGATTCACTGCATCGAAGACGATTCAGCCGTGCATGTCGTGACCGAGATTGGCCAAGCTATCGATGAGTTGCGGTTGAAGCTGCAGCGAGAAATCTGCTTGATTGCTGAAAGCAATGTGTACGATCCGGAGTTGTTAATGCAGCTAAGCGAAAGCGGTCATGGCTTCGATGCCGCTTGGTGCGATGACTTTTTGCACTCAGTCTTTGCAGTGTTACGACCTGGGGAGCACATGTCGTCACGCGAATATCATCCGCATTCGGATCTCGATATCGTGCTGCGGCGTGGTTTTGTTTTCCAAGGAACACTGCGAACCACTCGTGCACGCATCCCGCTCGCACCGCAGACCCAAGCAGTGAGGCTCGAGTCGCTGATGTTCGCGATCCAGAATCATGATTTTATCGGCAATCATCCCAGCGGCCTGCGACTCCATCAGTTGACCAGTCACGATGCGCAGCGCGCCTCGGCCGCTCTGCTGTTGATGCATCCGTCGATCCCGATGTTGTTTATGGGCGAGGAGTTTGCGACTGAGAATCCCTTTTTATTCTTCGCAGACTTTGGCGATGCAGCTTTGCGCACGGCCGTCGAGGAAGGTCGCAAACGCGAGTATCCGCAACATGACTGGAGCCACTCCGCATCGCCGTTGGACGAAGTTGTTTACGTTCAGTCGCGTATCGGTGCCGCTGCTGACGGAGACGCTGAAACGTTGCAGTGGTACAAGGATCTGATTCGAATTCGTAAACAGTGGCGCGAGTCGGGCTTACTGAGTGCTGAAACTCTCGCGGCAGAGTGGGATGAAGCCGCCCGCTTAGCGCGGCTGACCTATCGGCATGGAAACGAAGTCGGTTCGGTTCTTGTTCGTTTGCATTCAGCCGATGAAGTTCCTCGCTCGTTGGACGTCGAAGTGAAGAATGTCCAATTGTCAGTGAAATGCGAAGCGGTCAAAGAAGAACCCAATACGCTGCAGTTGAATGCCTTCGCAGTCGTGATCGAGCGGTATAACATCCACTAACTGCGTCTAACCGCCTAGCCAACTACATGCATCGTTCGACCGCTGCAAGATGCATCGTTTAACCGCGTGGGCAACGCCCCGCGTTTATGCAGATGCAGAACGCGATTATGCAGGTGCGGAGCGCTTTTGAGCGGGTGCAGAGCGCGGCCCGTTGGGCACGCGGTTAAACTAGATTCGTACCACGCATCGTTTAACCGCGTGGGCAACGCCCCGCGTTTATGCAGATGCAGAGCGCTTTTGAGCTGGTGCAGAGCGCGTTTGAGCGGGTGCAGAGCGCGGCCCGTTGGGCACGCGGTCAAACTAGATTCGTACCACGCATCGTTTAACCGCGTGGGCAACGCCCCGCGTTTCTTAGATGTGGATAGAGCACTCGATGCACTGCCCCGTTCCCCACTTTACAGCCAAATCCAGTGGATTCGAACAAACAGGGCAGTTAGTGGGTTCACCATCATCAGTATCATGGAAGTACCATACTTGCGTTGGCAGTTTCGCGGACAGCGCTCGGGCAATTTCTCGTCCAACTTTGTTTATCTGTCCGTTCGGATCAAGCAAACTCTCCTTCGCGTAACTCGCATATTCGCCGGATTGAATCCACAGACGATAAAGTGCACTTGAAGCTGAAAACCAATGGGCGATTGCGTCAACTTCCACCGACGTCAATGCAATCCGCTCCGGATCCACTTCGCGTCGACACTCTGCGCAGTGTATTGGATTTTCGGTCATGAGATCAACAAGCAGCAATCCAGTCATGCACTCGCATGCGCACGATTCGATTTAGGTATAAGGCCGCAATTTGCTGTATGACAGAAACATGTTGTAAGGCGATTATTTTAATATTGCACGAAGAACCTATGCGCAACTTAGCCGCACGGCGTTAGCCGCGGTTGGCGTCGTAAAACCGGGGCTAACGCCCTGCGGCTAATTGGGGGCTTCAATGTTACGCAAGGTACCGCCTGCTAGAACATTCCGCCCATGCCGCCCGCGGGTTGCATGGCGGGTTGGCGGCGCGGTGATTGTACTTCCAAATTCTGCTTGTTCATCGAGGCGATACGAGCGAGCATCGATTCGATCCTTTGATGCACAGTTTCAGGGCATGTGACAATCAACATCGATCCGACATTCGCAATCGTGTTTGTTCCGCCCACTTCGAGCCACGTGTCAGGGTCGATCGACATTTGAATTGCGTTCGTCACCGAATCCAGATGCGAATCGTTGGGGAGCACAAAAGCTAAGTCATAATATCGAATGGCTGGTTCTGAGTCAGCGCTTTCAAGTGATGTAATCTCAATACTATCTTCGCGCACCATGTACGTTGTCTGCTCAGAAAGCGATTGTGGCAGGCGACGAAGAAACTCACGAACCGACATTTTGCCGCTCATTGTCACTGGCATTTCCATATCGATCCCCATAAGATCCAGTTCGAGTTTATTGGCCAGTATGGTCACGTTGGCTTTTTCGCCAACTTCCTTCAGCACTTCGCCAAGCGGCGCTTCCTGAAAATCGACTTCGATTTGAGTTCTCAATTTCGTACGCACCAGATCTCGCCGCTCGCTCTCCGCTTGCTCGATGTCGGCCATACCGTCTTCCAACCAGGCGGCGGTTTGCCTTCAGGCGTCTTCCATTGAACCGGCTTACGCGGTTCGCTATTACTTGGGTCGTTGTTACCAGCCTTACCATTACCGCCTGCTTGTGCGGCCGTTATCGATGCTGCGTTTGCACTTGTTGATGTGTTTTCTTTAGTCACTTGTGAGTTTGCGAAAGCACCGCCAAGCTGCGCCATGACCATGGTTGATTCTTCGGGCAGGCTCGGTATCGACATACCGAGTTCATCGGACTGCGACGTGCCGACTGAAAGCTGAGTGCCTTCGCCAAGCAGATTGAAACTGAGTAACCCGCCGACCAACAAGGCCGCAGCGGCAGGAAAGGCGGCTTTCAACACAACTGAGCTGAGCATGTTCATTTCCTCGTAGACTAAAGATGAGATATCGGAGTTGGGGTCAATCTTTCTCGGACAAGTTTCGGTAG
>JBGSOM010000221.1:0-55315 GCA_041739135.1 Pirellulaceae bacterium | reverse complement strand
GATTTTTCGCTGGGGCACGAAAAACACCGGCTACCGACCGCAAAGATCTTCCCAAAAATCCGGGGCAGTGATTTCTGGGATCCGTATTCTGCGTCTCGCGGGTGACTTAAAGTTCAGAATCAGGGGCAATGGTTCTGAGCCAGTCACTCGCGTTTCGCAGTTACGAAAACATACAGCGCATTTGCGCAGCGGCGACTTGCAAAGTCAATTTTCACTAAAATAGACCGCTCCATTTCTACTAGCGACAGGCGGAAGTTCGCCTTGATCTGATTTTGACGATTATCGCGGGAACTTGTGGGGAACCTCAACGCTTTGCGGTATTCAAAGTGGGGGTAGCTTTGCCCCGCAGCTTGTTGCAGTATCTCGAGATTGGTTTATTCCAAAGTCGAAATTTCTGTTATCATCTTGGTTTTAATACACGCTCCTCCGAGACCATCCTGGATGTCTTTCGCCGCCTCAAGCTCGCCGAAAATTAACCGTTTCGACGTAGCTCAAATCCCCGCGCCAGCCATTGCCAAGTCAGGTCGTAGTCGACTTGGGAAACTAACCGGAATCGAAATTGCTGCTACGGGCAGTTACGTTCCAGAGTTGATCGTTGCCAATGAGGACTTATCGGCCCTTGGGTGCGATAGTGATTGGATTTTGCAGAGGACTGGAATTCTGGAACGGCGCAAGGCGGCGCCGGACCAAGCGACCAGCGACTTAGCGCTACTCGCGGCTCAGAATTGTCTTGAACGAGCTGAAGTGAGCGCTTCGGAAGTTGATCTGATTTTGGTCGCCTCCATTACACCTGACCACGCGTCACCATCGACCGCTTGTCACTTGCAGCGGCAACTTGGATGCGTTGCACCGGCGATGGATATCAACGCAGCTTGTGCGGGGTTCATGTACGCACTCGTCACTGCTGGACAATTCGTCAACTCTGGTGCATCGACTTGTGCATTGGTTGTTGGGGCGGAGGTGATGAGCCGCACGATCAATCCCGAAGACAAGAAGACTTATCCGTTATTCGGAGACGGAGCGGGCGCGGTCTTGCTGCGTCCATCGAAAGATCTGTCCAAAGGCCTGCTGAGTTATACGTTAGGATCAGAAGGATGTGGCGGTCAGATGCTGTGTATACCAAGTGGTGGAAGTCGATTGCCGTTGACGGCTGAAGCACTGGCGGCTGGCGAGCATTACTTGCGGATGGAAGGTCGATCGGTATTCAAGTGGGCTGTGCGAGTTGTGGCTGACAGTACGCGCGATTGCTTGGCGCACGCTGGGCTGACAGTGGATCAGATCGATCAGTTTATTTTGCATCAAGCAAACGTTCGCATCATCGACTCGGCGGTTTCAGATTTTGGAATCGATCACGAGAAAGTCTTCGTCAACTTAGATCGCTACGGTAATACTAGTGCTGCCAGCATTCCGTTGGCGCTGGATGAAGCGATCAAGGGCGGTCAGGTGCGATCCGGTGATCGCGTGTTGCTCTGCGGTTTTGGTTCAGGGCTTGCCTGGGGCACCGCTATAATGCAGCTTTAGCAATTCGTTGACTGAGGCGGTTGTGAGCTGGTCCCGCGCCGAGTTTTCGTGTGGGAGACGAGTGTGCAGTTCAGTTTCGGAGTTGTCGCATGAGCCAAGCTGAATTCGAATACCTCGGTCCCTATCTAGTCGAAGGTGTTCTCGGTCGCGGTGGTATGGGGACTGTCTACAAAGGCGCTCATTCACGCAGCGGCGATAAGGTAGCCATCAAGGTCATCGCGACAGGCGTTGCGAATCAGAGCCGATTTCGCCGCAGATTCGTGGCCGAGATTGATACGCTCCAGCGACTGAAGCATCCGCATATCGTCGAGTTGATTGGGTATGGCGAAGAAAAGGGGCTGCTGTTTTATTCGATGGAGTATGTGCAGGGGCACTCTTTGCTCGATCACATGCGACAACATAAAACGTTGCCTTGGGAAGATGTGTTGCAGATCGGAATTGAAACTTCTTCGGCGTTGAAGCATGCGCACGATCTCGGAATCATTCATCGCGATCTCAAGCCCGCGAACTTGATGCTGACCGACAAAGGGCAGGTGAAGCTAACTGATTTTGGAATTGCCAAATTGTTTGGTTCGAATGACATGACGGCTGTCGGGGCTGTGATTGGTACGGCTGACTATATGCCGCCTGAGCAAGCGGAAGGTAAGACGGTCACAACGCGGAGTGATCTCTACAGTTTGGGATGTGTGTTGTATGCGCTGCTGTCTGGTCGAGCGCCGTTTGGTGGCAAAAGCGTGCCGGAAGTTCTGTACGCGGTTCGCTACAATCCGGTCCCCGATCTGATGGCGCACGCTCCCAATTGTCCACCTGAGTTTGCGGCGCTGATCACTGAGATGCTCGACAAAGATCCGTTGAAACGGCCTCCGACGGCGCTGGTTGTTGGAAATCGCATGAAAGCGATTCAAGCTGGGATGCGCAAAATCGCAGGCGCGAATGCAAGGCCGAATTCCGGTAGCGGCACTAAACTTTCGCAAGACAAAATTGGCAAGGAGCTCACGTCCTTAGATTTGTCGGACGCCGAAGATAGCGAGATTCGTTTGACGCATCCGGAGATAACATCGACGCAAGAACAGCCAACGATGCTCGCCCCACAGCCGGATTCGAATCAGCCCACCAACAGCTCATTTGTGACCAATGAAGAGGTGACATCCGTTGTAGCTAATGGCCAGCTTCCTGCGATTGTTACTAACCGCGCACAGAACGATTTGCGACCATCCGTTCAGACGGCCGCGTCGGTTGACGACCCAGCGTCATTCAGTGGTCCATCGCGATTCACTCATGTTTCGGAAGATGGTATTCGCGACAGTGTTTTCGGTGGTGCGACTGAAAACAAATCGGACCACAACCAGTTGCTTCACTATCTATCAATCGGGTTGATGGCGGTAGCGTTGATCGGGGCTGCTGGGTTGGTTTGGTGGATGTTCCAAGTCGAATCAGCAGATGAACTCTATTCGCAGATCACAGCGGCGGTCGATTCTGGCGATGAAGACATGCTGCAGTCGATTCGGCCTGAGATCGACGGCTTTGTAGAACGGTACCCTGATGATCCGCGTCGGGAAGAAATTCAGGCGCTGGCGGATGAGGCTGATTTGCAGCGCGCTCTCTCGAATCTGCAACGCACTGCTTTGCGCAAGGGAGACTCGCTGTCCGCGATGGAGCAAGCTTTCCTCGATTGTTTGGTCGCTCGTGAACGCACGCCCGAACTGTACCAAACTAAGTTACAAGCGTTTTTGGCGGTCTATGGCGAGCTAAGTGGATTGACGGTCCGCGAGCAGAGACTTGTTGAGTTGGCTCGCTTTGCCGAAAGAGTCAAACCGACTCCGAAGTTGACGATCCTTCCCGCAACAGTGCAACTTGAGAAATTGATTCGGTCGGCAGAAGCGGAACTTACTGGTGAAGCGCTGAAAGATTACTACCGCAATCTTTTGGTGTTGTACGAAGGCAAGCCATGGGCGGCTGAGCAACTAGCGAGAATTCGCGAACGCATCGCGTCGGATTCGGCCGATGGCAAGTAGCGTTGAATCAGCGGCGATCCGGAAGTTGCGTGTGTTGTGTTGCAGCGGATCGTTGGAAGGTGGCGGTAGCGAACGCCAACTTTGGCAACTCGCTTCGCAGTTGGATCGACAGCGTTTCGCGGTAAGTGTTTATCTGCTTTACCGGCGTGGGCATTACATCGCACAGTTGCCGGATGATGTTCCGGTTAGCGCGTTTTGGGATGGGCGCGATGAGAGCAGGCGGTATTGGCCTGGCCAGATTCGGCGACTGCAAATACAGCATCTGGCGCGAGCGATTGCGGCGCAGCAGATCGACGTCGTTTATGATCGGACGTTTCACATGACTTTGGTAACCGCGGCTGCAGCTAGTTGTGCGCGCGTGCCTCGAGTGTCGGTGATTGTTAGTCCGCCGAGCGCAGATTTTCAAAAGAGCAAAGAGCGTTTTCGGTGGTTGAAGAAACGATTGTTGTCAAAGGCGTATCGTCAAGTCGGAAGTACAACGCTGGCGGTGAGTGCTGAAGTCGCCGACGATGCAGCCGCGTTCTATGGGCTCGACCGACAGAGCATGCTCACTATTCCAAACCCTATTGATATCAAAGCTGTCGAGGCAGCAGCGGGCGAAGTGTCGAATGCTGTTGCGACGGAAGTGCGAGATGCGACGCCACGCATTGCTGTGGTGGGACGACTTTCGCATGAAAAAGGTCAACGAATTGCAATCGAAGCATTGAAGCTAGCAATCGACAAACTGCAAAGGCCGCTGGCCATGGATGTAATCGGTTCGGGGCCAGATGCGGCAAAGTTAGAGTACTTGGCAGAAGAGCTTGGGGTTCGGCAGCATGTTCAGTTTCATGGCTTCAAGGCTAATCCCTACCCATTGATGCGAGGCGCTGCACTTGTCTGCATCCCGAGTGAACATGAAGGACTGCCCAACGTAGCGTTGGAGGCGATGGCGATTGGGACGCCGCTGGTTGCGACCGACTGTGGAGGATCTTTGCGCGAACTGATTGGGAACAACAATCGCGGGGAACTGGTTTTACCAGGAAACTCGCACGCGCTTGCGAACGCATTCTGCAATGTCGTGAATCACACCGGTGAGTGGCTGCGGCGCTGCGCTGAAGCGCGCTCGTGGGTTGAGCAGAAACACGCGATCGCGCCATGGCTTGAACAGATGAGTCACATCCTGGCCAAGGCGGCGCGAGAACGCCATCTTCAGAGCCGCTAGAAAATTCATATTGACTTGCCCGTTCCAACAAGGCTCCAATCCTTTCTTAAGTTGTTTACTGTGATTGCGCTTAGCTAATTCGACAGCCGGAATGTATCGTCGAATAGATGAATGGAGGCTTAGTATGCTCATTTTGTCTCGTAAGGAAGACCAGTCGGTTGTCTTCCCAAACTGTGGCATTGTGGTTCATGTTTTGAGTGTGAAGGGTCGTACAATTAAGTTGGGTTTTGAAGCCCCGAAGGAAATTGAAGTTGTGCGAGGTGAGTTGCTGGCGGATTCAGGGCAAGCACCGCTTGCCAAGCAGGCCGCATCGCAAAGTAAGAGTGCTTTGAGTGAAGAAGTCCACGATTTAAAGAACCGCTTGAATACGATCACTCTCGCTATTCACACCTACAACGAACTGAAGTCGCGCGGACTCGATGCGCAGGCTGACCAGATGTTCAACATGTTGGTGGATAGGCTTGCCGAGATTGACACTGCTTGGAATTGCAAGGATATCGGGCAAGTGATGGAGTCTTCCGAGCTCTATGCCAATTCGAAAGGCCACGATTTAAAATCGTCATCATCCGTAAACGCGGTGAAACTTGAATCCAGTGTGTTCGGCGCGCATGAAGGGCACTCGCGCTTGGAATCGAAAAAGCCGTTGCGACTGTTAGTTGTTGACGATGATCCGAATGAACTCGAGCTACTGGCTGGTGTGCTTGAGATGAATGGATGCCAATGTATGACGGCTGCGTCTGGCAATGAAGCGCTGCAGGTGATTGAAAGTTGCGAGAACTTTGATTTTGCGCTTCTCGATATGCATATGCCTGATCGCGATGGTGCCAGCACTTTGCGTGCGATTCGAGCGAATGATCGTTTCGCAAAATTGAAGGTGTTTTCAGTGAGTGGCACGAGTCCTTCGGAGTGTGGTGCGACGATCGGTGGCGATGGATTTGATGGGTGGTTACCAAAGCCGTTGAATCCAGCGACGTTGTGGAATCATTTGCAGGAGAGTTTGCGACGCGAAGGCTCGGCGGTGTAGATCTCGCTTTCTCGGAAACGCAGCGAAGCACCACTCAACGAGCTCGGGTGATAGAGATAGAATTGCGGCCTTGTCAGGGGCCGCTTTTTTATTGGCGTAAACACATGTGATCGTGAATACAGAGTGTGAAGCATGGTCACCCCTTCGCTCCGGTGGTACCGGGGCTTGTCCGTGGTGTAAGCACGAGTCTCAGAAACACCATTGCTTTCTACGGCGCGGCGAATGCGTTCAATTCGTTGGCAAAGATCTGACTGCCAACGTGAGATTGTGTTGGAGAGTGGTTTCGAACTGCTCATGCGACCACCGGTATCGTAAACCCGTGTATCGATTGTCGTTCCGGCATGAGCGAGCTGGTACAGTTCGCCCCGAGCAGTGTAGCTTCAACCAACCACCGTTTTATCGGGATAGGCGTAGCGGATTAGTTACTCGGAAAGATTCTAGAAGCTTTGCCGGTCGCGGAGACGCTGTTGCAACTCAACAAGGTGGCTCGTAAGAACAGGTGCTTTTAAATCGGCTAAGTCCGCAGCCGGAGTAGGTGTATCGCCTAACAGTTCCTGCAACATACGTACTTTGCCGACCAACTCGCCTTTCTCAAGTCCCATTCGCTCGCCTTTCTCAAGTCCCATACGCTCGCCTTCCTCGCGTCCTTGAATGAGCAGTCGATCGGCGAGCGAACCGGGTTCGAATTGGGTAGGGAGAATACTGGCCAGCGTTTGCTTGTACTGCTCCTGGTCGATGTTCTTATTGACCGTCATTACATAAACTCCTATTGCCTGGATCCAGGTATCGAGAATGCCGTGCGGCAACGATCGGCTGATCAATTGCAAGATCTCAGACAGCTTGCTCACCAAATGTTTGCTGCGACTGTATTTTAGCAGCCTGAGCGTGTTCCGCAAAACAGGATCGCCTTGAATCTCTTCATCCGCAAGTTGGCTAAGGTCCAGCAGTGGCGGGCGAAAGTGCACTTGATACCCCGCCAGCTCAGAAGGTGCAGCCACCAGCTCGGATAGACTTTTGGCTGCCGTCCAGCCGCTTTCGCCATGATAAACCAACAGCGGGATCACTGGACAAAGTCGCAAACTATCTCGAATTCGCTGCTCCCAGATTCGCACTATGTAGCCCAGCAACTGCAGCACCGTTAAGGGATCCGACTGGCTTTTATGTTCGAATAAAAAGTACACCAGGGCTTCGTCATTGCGACCACCACCAGCCGCCGGTTCAGCCAGCTCGACCGAGAACAACAAGTCCGAGAATTTCTCACGCAGATCAGCGTCCACGAAGCTCCCCGTGCACAATCGCAGTGTATCGAGCTTCAGTGTCGCCAACGCCTGCGGAGAAAGCTGCGTTTCGATCAGTCCACGCGCATTGGGCAGATGCGACAGTGCGAATTGAAAGAAGTTGTTATGCGGTGTCGGCAGTTTTTCCATTCAGGCAATTATACAGCGCTCAATTGTGTTGCTGTACCGCACCGACGCTCATGCTCCCCCAGCTCCGCATCGCTTGGCTCACATCTAAAAGACTGCCACACCGATTTGCGCTCTATTCATCGGTACAGCACGGCTCACATCGATCGAATGCGGAGTGCTTGAAGCGTTGATCGAAGAAGAGCTACACAAGCGAAAGCACACTCGCTGCATTCCACAGCCCATTGCGGAGCAACTTTCAGATTCGGAGCTCAAACATGCTGCTTAGCACCAACGAATCCACTCAAGGAAAAGACGTCCGACGCCTCTCCGCGAAGTACGGGGCGAGACAACAGGCTGGTTGGCTGTCACTGGGCACCATAACGGGTGGTCGTTGTGCGAGCCTGTGCTGAAGTGGCGCGTCACCTTGGCTCGATCGCAGTTTGCTCAGCTGCAATCACGGTGAGAGGTAGCGAAAGAAGTTGCGGAATGGTTGGCCAGGGACGTAGACGGTGGGCTGGCCAATGATTCCGCGGCCGATCTGAACGTTGTAGTTTTCTTGTCCGAGTGAAAACAGTGGAGAGTAACCGGAGTTGTTCGGCGAGTAGGTGCCTGGTGCTAAGTTAGGCGTAATCGTGGGGGGCACGTACGTTCCGGGAACTGCGCCCGGTGGCGGGTAAGTTGGAATGATGGTCGTGGGCGCGCATTGATATTGAGTTGGATAGACGCCTGGTCCGACTGCGGTAGGTGCGTTTTGAAACTGTGGCAAAGTCGGTTGCGTGTTGGCGATGTTCGCTGAAAGCGGTGCCGGTTGCAGCGGAGCTTGCACGACATTTTGATAAGCGACCGTTCGAAACAGCGACGGATTGTAGGCTGACGTCGGGTAGTTGCCGACGCGTGCCGGTGCTGGCGAAACGAATGGGTAACCGGTGGCGATGTCGATGGGCCGCGAGTTTGGTCCGAAGCCGCTGGGCATGGTTGGCGCTACAGGTCGCAAGCCGTCGCTAGGATTGTTGTTCGATTGGTTTGTGTTGCTAGTTGGATTCTGTACAGCCCGCAGATTGTCGCTAGCCGCTACGTTGCGATACGGGTTGCTGTTCGGATTGCTGGGAGGGAGAACCTGATTCGAAGTCGCGTAGGGATCGAATGAGTTGGCTTGCGCGGCTTGGTTTAAGCCGGCGGCGGGCTGCTGGAATGGTTGCGGCGGTTGTTGTGGATTTTGCAGCGAGTTCTGAAGTGCATTGGGCATGGAGGGTATCGAAGGCGGAAGCACACTCGGCTCACCATAATTCTGGCCGGCATAGCCTGGGCCGCCAAAATTAGCAGCGGGCAAAGCTGCGTTCGAATTTGGTAACGGTGGAAGTCCAGTTCCCGGCGATTGATAGTAAGCGGCTTGTACGACAGGCGAAGCGGTTGCGTCGCGTAATGCTGTTGTGGGAGCCTCGGGATTGCTAGCTGACCATCCACCGGTGTAGCGCTGCGGAGCTTGTTGCGCAGAGGCAATACTCACGAAGAATTGTGTGGAAGCAAAGCACGCTGCAATCACTACACAAGTTAACTTGCTCATTTCTGCCCTCGCACATTGAGATGTAGGTGCGCACCTTTCCCGCCGACCGCTGGTGAACGGTAGGAGTTAGTTGCGAGTGAGTCTAGAGCAGATCGCGAAGATTACTTACGTTTGTGTTTCGGTTCTTCAACGTTTGTGATTCGACCGAGAATGTTTTCCATGATGCGTTGTTCGAGTTCGCGGTCGCGGCCAATTTCGTACCAGCCGAGCGTGGACGGAGTTGGATTAACTTGAAGATTGTTCTGATCGCTGACGTTGCTATCGGTTCCGATCGACGCTTGAGACGAGATGCCTGCGTTGGCAAATTGCGGTTTGTCGATGTCTTCTTGTTCTTTGATCACGCTGACGTCGATTAAATATCCAGTGACCTCAGGCACTACACGAACCGTTGCGGTGCGGCGCACGGTTTGAAAGGTACTTTGGACGCGTTCGAATCCGCGAGTTGTGTCGCGACGCCAAGGCTCAAACACCGTTCCGCTGACTTCCGGATAGCTTCGCAAGCGGCCTTCGATCCACGTATCGTTTTCTCGACGCGCTGGTTGTTCGCTGGCGATTCGAAAGTAATCGTCAACCGTGTCCACAATCTGTTGCCACAAGAACGTTGGATCAACTGCGCCGACGTGAGCGGGATTGGAGACAGGGACAGTGATCGGTGGCGGCGGACCCAGTTTCGTTGGCCAGAAGTGATGGCAGCCAATCGAAATCAACATCGCTGACATCAACGCGGATTGCGTTAGCTTAACGCCACGCAGTCGCAAACCCTTTTTCGATGTCAGTCGATTTTGATTCATAAAGTTGTCAATCAGTTGCAGGACATCTCAAGCCGCTTCGGCAACCAAACCCGCTTTGCTGAGCACGGGCAGACCGAGCACTTCGCGACTGAGGTTGCGGTAGTCTTCCGCGCCGTTCGATGTCGGAGCGTACTGGAAAATCGATTGCCCGAAGCTTGGTGCTTCAGCTAGACGAATGTTCCGCCGAATACGCGTTTGAAAGAACTTCGCACCCGACCAAACACCTTTATTGCCCGAATGCAAACCGAGGAACTCGTCGACATCGCGCGTGACTTCAGCGGCCAAGCGAGTGCCGGATTCGTACATGCACAGGACGACTCCGGAAAGATGCAGATCCGGGTTCAAGCGTTTCGCCACGATTTCGATCGTCTTCAACAGCTTGCTCAAGCCGTGCAGAGCGAGGAAGTGAGGTTGCAACGGCAGAAAGACCTCGTGCACAGCGGTCAACGCGTTGAGCGTCAAGACACCGAGCGAAGGTGGGCAATCGAGGATTAAGTAATCGAACGGCTCGTCGTCCAGTTCAAGTTTGTCGCGAAGGATGACTTCGCGTCCAACTTCGCCCGCCAGTTCCATCTCAGCAGCGGCCAAGTCGAGATTGGCGGGGATGAGTGCGAGGTTCTCATTGATCCAGCAACGTGCGTCGGCAATCGATGCATCGCCACACAAAATGTCGTAGACACTTGGTTGATCGTTGACGACTGACAAACCCAAGTGCAATGAAGCGTGAGCTTGTGGGTCGAGGTCGATAACGCAAACTCGCGAGCCTTGCTCAGCCAATGCAGCGGCAAGGTTGACTGCGGTGGTGGTTTTGCCAACACCGCCTTTTTGATTGATAACGGCCATGGATCGCATCGTGCAGCACTCCTTTGCTGTTCGAATATTCTTCTCGTTCAAAGCGAACTGTCTGTGGGTCGGTTCGCTTTCAATTTGCGGTATAGCATCCGGCAGCGCATGTTGCCAGAGAGAATTTTGCTGGCAAAACGCCGCAAACTCAGCCAAAACCAGCTTGCCTTGCAAAGCGGTCCGCAGTGGAGGAAAATTGAGGGCTAGTTGTTTCGTACGCCCGAACCGACTCCCGCCTCAACTGCACGAATTGCATGCTATGTGCAGCAGTTCGTAACTCGCTGATCGAGTTGCTTGTGCACGCCGACTCACCTCATAAAGCTTACGCGAATGTCTGAGCACTGGATGCATCGTATTGTTCTATCTCTCATTGCGAGCTGGTTATTGCTAGCCCAGTGCATTCAGGCGAGCGACTCGGCGAAAGCGGAGTTCTTTGAATCCAAGGTGCGGCCGATTCTGGTGGCTCGCTGCTTTGAGTGTCACAGTGGCGAAGCCAAGAAGCTGGAGGCTAACTTGCGACTCGACCACGGATCGTTCCTGGCAACCGGTGGCGATTCGGGTTCCGCGATTGCGGATGGCGCTGCGAGTCTATTGATGCAAGCGGTGCGTTATGAGTCGTATGAAATGCCGCCCAGTGGAAAACTGTCGGATGAAGAGATTGCCGTTTTGGAAAAGTGGGTTGCAGACGGCGCGTTCTGGCCGGAAGAACCGATTCCGGAGATGCAGCAATCGCGTGAGGCCTTTGATCTAGCCCAGCGTCGTTCCGAACATTGGGCTTGGCAACCTCGTTCAAACCCACAAGTTCCGCAAGTTGCCTCACAGACTAGCTCGGCCATCGATTGTTTCGTTCAGCGCGAAATCGAAGCTCACGGGTTGGTGGCGAATCCACAGGCGGAGAGAGCGGTGCTTGTTCGTCGCGCTTACTTAGATTTGATAGGTATTCCGCCTTCGATTGAGCAATTGGAAAAACACACTTCGGATCTTGATGAAGCGTGGTACGCGCGGATGATCGATAGTCTCTTGGCATCGCCACAGTTCGGAGTTCGTTTCGGTCGCCACTGGTTGGATCTGGTTCGTTATGCAGAATCACGTGGTCACGAATTCGATGAAGACGTACCAGGCGCGACGCACTATCGCGATTACGTCATTCGAGCTTTGAATGAAGATGTTCCCTACGATCAATTTGTCACAGAACAAATCGCTGGCGATCTACTTGAGAAACCTCGCATAAATTCTGCGCGAGGCTGGAACGAGTCGCTGCTGGGTACCGGGTTTTGGCATCTGGGCGAGTGGGTGCACTCTCCTGTCGACTCGCGAAAAGATGAGATGGACCGCTTTGACAACATGGTCGATGTGTTTTCAAAGTCGATGTTGGGACTGACGGTTGCATGCGCGCGTTGCCATGATCACAAGTTCGATGCGATTTCGACTGCGGATTATTACGCATTGTTAGGTTTTTTACGCAGTAGCCACTACCGCTTGATTCGATTTGAAACGTTGGACGAACATGAGGACATTGAACGCGAGCGACAAGCGTTGCGTGATTCCAAGCAAGCGGAATTGAAGCAGTTGTTGTGCGAGGTGCTGCTGCACTGTGCTGCGGATAAGAGTTGCTGCGACTCGCTGGTGAAGAAGATGGCAGAGCTACAGAGTGATGCCGCAGCCTCAACTTGGCAACTTGCAGTTCCAGTCGCTCAAGATGACCCTCGACTGCGCGCAGCCTTCACCCGCTCAGATGCATGGATTTGTGAGGGCCCTGGCTTTGGCAGTGGTCCGGTCGCAGCGGGGACGGTGGATTTCCAGTTCGCTGGCAAGCCGCTTGTTCGTTGGCAGAGTTTCTCGGGCGCGCATTTCGATCCGTATTGGTCGCGACTCAAGTCGACGGTGGAGACAGTCAACAGTAAGAATGGTTACAGCCAAGTCGATGCAAGCGGCCGAACGATGCTGACTCCGACGTTCGAGCTTTCCTCAGGTGAGTTGTCGTACTTGATTCGCGGTCAGTGCCAAGCGTTTGTGGCGGTCGATTCAGTGCGATTGCTGGCGGGGCCTTTGCATGGCGAGACGCGACGTGAGTTTCGCGAAAAGACGAAAGAAGAAAAGAGCGTTTCAGAGTATCGTTGGGTCAGCCACGGATTGCAACGTTACAAAGGAAAACGCGTACACGTTGAGTTCGCGCCGATTGACGGACAGCCGTTTGAGGTTGTTCAAGTATTCGACGGAGTTGCTCCGGAGTCGATAACGATCGATGCAATCGCCGAAGTGTTGCAACCAATCCTTACAAAGCTCGCCGAACAATTAAACGCTGGCGAAGAGATTGTAGAGCCAGGACAGGCTGCGCTGCTCGCGACCGCGATGAACGCGATTGCCACAGAAGTTTTGGCTGCGGATGAGCGGGCTTGGTTGTCGGACGAGTTGAAAGAAACGACGACTAAGTTGCGAACCGCGATTAAGACTTGGCAACAGGAACTCGACCAACTGGCTGCGCGAACGCGTTGGGAATCCGCGGTCGCGATGGCGATGATTGATGGCACGGGAGAAAATCATCCGATACTCATACGAGGCAGTCATGAAAATAATGGTCCTATCGTCGAGCGTCGATTCTTGACAGCGCTGGACGCGAAAGAGATCGATAACGTTGGCAGCGGTCGATTGCAATTGGCTCGTGAGCTTACCGATTCTTCCAATCCGTTGACGGCGCGCGTTGTCGTGAATCGACTGTGGCATCATCTGCTTGGACGCGGCATTGTCGCGACTACTGATGACTTTGGAGTGCAAGGACAACGTCCAACTCATCCGGAATTGTTGGACCATTTGGCGACTCGCTTTATCGAAGACGGATGGTCGATTAAACGAGCCGTTCGAAGCATCGTGATGTCGGATGTTTATCGGCTGAGCTCAACTTCGGATGCGAACGCGGTCGAGAAGGATCCGGAAAACATTTGGCTTGCCCGCGCTCGGGTTCGACGCTTAGAGGCGGAAGCGATTCGTGACACTTTGATGAGTGTGGCAGGTCGATTGGATGTTCGACTGGAGGGTGGTAGTGTTCCGGTTTACTTAACGGACTTCTTGGAAGGTCGCGGGCGGCCAGGCAAAAGTGGGCCAGCCGATGGCGAGTATCGTCGCAGTGTTTACATCGCAGTGCGTCGCAATTTTCTAGTGCCGATGATGACCACCTTTGACGCTCCGAATCCCTTCAGTTCGATGGGGCGGCGAAATGTGTCCAGTGTGCCAGCGCAATCGTTGACTCTCATGAACGATCCCTTTGTGCATCAGTTAGCCAAGCATTGGGTGGATTCGATGTTCGTCGATGTCAACTTGAAAGACGAAGTTCGATTAGAGCGAATGTACTTGCCCGCGTTTGCGCGACGGCCGACTGAGGATGAACGGAGTGCAGCGATGCGGTTCATCGCGGAACAAACGGCTGAAGGGCGCACGCCGCCTGCCGCATGGCAAGATCTGGCGCATGTGTTGATGAATATGAAAGAGATGATCATTCGATTTTAGTTTCGTGGTTAATAGCACGTATTGAACGAGTCGCCTATGTACCTATCACGACGTCAGTTGCTATCGCGAGCCGCCAACGGTTTCGGTTCCGTTGCGTTGTTCGCGATGCTGGCCGAACAGGCCCGCGCCGAGCGTGGCAGCCAGCAACTGGGAGTGAGTCCGCTGGTGTATCCTCAGCGCGCCACGAGTGTCATCTTTCTTTATATGGACGGTGGTCCGTCACAGGTTGATACGTTCGACCCCAAGCCGATGTTGGACAAGTACCATGGGCAAGATCCAAGTAAGCTGTTTAAAGTTTCGCCAACTCAGTTCAACAACAACGGTACGGTGCTGAAGAGCCCGTGGACATTCCAAAAGCATGGTGAAAGTGGCATCGAAATCAGTTCGCTGTTTCCGCACGTGGCTAAGCACGCGGATTCGTTGGCGGTAATTCGTTCGATGACTTCTAAGTTTCCTGAGCATACGTTTGCGAACTACTTCTTGCATACGGGCAGCGGATTGCAAGGGCGTCCGAGCATGGGGGCTTGGGCCACGTATGGGCTGGGCAGTGAGTGCGACGAGTTGCCCGGGTTCGTTGTGCTCAATGGTGGATTGATTCCACCGGGCGGATTGGATTGCTTTGGAAGTGGTTTCTTGCCGGCTTCGTACCAAGGGTCAGTGCTGCGACCAACGGGTCAGTCGCTTGCCAATGCGGTTCCGATTGAAACCAAGTCGCAATTGCAAGTCGACAAGCTGGCGCTGTTGCGAAAGTTGGACGCGATAACCGTTGCTCGCGAGGGGCAGCACGATGAACTGGAATCGGCGATCAAGAATTACGAGACAGCCTTTCGGATGCAAGCCGCCATACCGAAGCTTTGCGATTTGAGTGACGAATCGCAAGCAACACTCGACTTGTATGGCGTCTCCAATGCGCCTGAGATAACGCAGACGTTCGCGCGCGAGTGCTTGCTCGCGCGTCGCTTGGTTGAGCGCGGCGTACGATTTATCGAATTGACTTGCCGCTCTGTGGGGCATGATCGATGGGATCAACACAACAACCTGTTCGACGGTCACAACAAGAATGCATTGGCGGTCGACCAACCTATCGCTGGTTTGCTACAAGATTTGAAGCAACGCGGCTTGCTCGACTCGACATTGGTGGTTTGGTCTGGCGAGTTCGGTCGAACCCCGTTTGCACAGGGCAAGGACGGTCGCGATCACAATCCGTTCGGGTTCTCGATGTGGATGGCTGGCGGCGGAATTCAGGGCGGAGTGGTGCATGGCGCGACGGACGAATGGGGTTATCGCGCTATCGCCGACAAGTGTGAGATTCATGACTTGCACGCCACCATGCTTTACCTGATGGGGCTCGAGCACACGCAATCCACCTTCCGCTTTGGTGGCCGCGATATGCGACTGACGGATGTACACGGACACGTTATCAAATCCGTTATCGCTTAGACCGATTCCGCCGCGCGAAAAAGACGAGTTAGAATTTGTACAGCAGTAGCGCCGAGTAGTTTACATCGTTCGCTTTGCTGCCGTTTGGTGTGCTGTCATAACGATCGAGTGCACCGAGTTTCACCGACAAGTTGCCGTCTTCATCGATCAAGTACTCCCACGAGACATCGGACACCAAGCGAAAGTTGTTGAAGTCGCCCCATTCCGGAAAGTAGTCGATCTTGGCGATCAGCTTGTTGCGTTTCGTTATTTGATGTTCGTAGTCGAAACCAAAGAGTGCTTCAGGAACCCAACGATCGTCCGGGCCGCCGAACTCGCGTGCGGTACCGGCACCGAAGCGGGTAAGCAACTTTAGATCGTCCGTGTTGTAGAGGTTGTAGGCGATACCGCTGTTGATAAAGTAGCGCAAATCAAACGCTTTGAACTCGTCGTACTCAAGACCATTCTTAACGAACAACGACCAAGGTGACTTGCCTAAGAATCGTTCGAAGTCGTGGTACAGGAGCGCGTTGTTCTGCGTCTCAAGCCCGTTGGCTGTGGTGCGATTGTGGGTCAGACGCAAGTCGAACATTGTAAAATCGCTCTTGCGTTTCATGCGTGTTCCGGTTTGGAAGCTGAACGATTCCGCATTTCCCGCTGACCCGTTAATTCCCAGTTCAGCGCTGTTTGTCCAACCGTCCTTCGGAATCCAAGACCAGGGGTTGTACCAAGTTATAGTCTCAACTTTCGGTTTGACTTCGATGGTGGCAACGTCCGGTGCAAATGCGGATGGCGCGAGCTCAGGTGCTAGAGGAGGCGGCGGTTCGGAGTAACCGACTGAAGTAGCGTTCGGCGCTATTTGCGCAGCGGGTGGAACAGTTGGCAAAGCTGGCGCGACTGGAAGTTGTGCCGCCGAATAGGATTGATCGTTCAGACAGGCTTGGGCTTGGGCCAAGTCAGCAAGTACCGTGAAGCAAGCTACTAGTAACAAGAAGTTGATGATCGATCGAAGCATAAATTCACCTGCAGAAAAATATTAAGTTCGCGGTCGCTTATACTGGCGATGCTCACTTGGCTTCAATGCCAAGTCTCGTGTGGCTTCTACGTAAATAGTTATGAACAGCGAGTTTGCAGTAATGACTGTCTCGATTTTCACAATGCGCCGTCCGCTGAAGTTCTTTGTATTCCTCGCGGTCCTTTGGTTTCATGCTAGCGTCAGCATTAACGCCGATGAGGCAAATGAAATTGAAGAAACTAACAACTCCATCGGGGCTTGGCGGTGGCTTGAACGTTCGACCGGATTCGATGCTAGCTTGCGAGGCTTGAGTGCGGTCAACGATCAGGTTCTGTGGGCCTGCGGAGCGAAAGCAACTGTTGTTCGGACGAGCGATGGTGGCGGACAGTGGACTAAGTGCAATCCGCCTGATTTCGGGCAGCTTGAGTTTCGTTCAATCGTTGCCTTTGACGCTCTGCACGCGACCATAGCCAGTGCTGGAACTCCGGCAGTCATTTTGCAGACGGCCGACGGAGGCCAACAATGGAAGGAAGTCTATCGCCACGCTTCGGCGAATGCATTTTTCGATGGGCTTAAGTTCTGGGACAAAAAACGCGGCATCGCGTTCAGTGACCCTGTCGATGGTCGCTTGCTGATTGTTACGACGGTCGATGGTGGTGCAACTTGGCAGCCTGTTGCAGCGGAGAATATTCCCATGGCGCGAGAGAAAGAAGGCGGCTTCGCAGCTAGCAATTCGGTTCTTTGCGTCGGTTCGAACGGGCGTGCTTGGATCGGGACCGGTGGGACCGTTTCAGCAATGTCGCGAATCTACAGTACGAACAACTACGGGTTGAACTGGACGGCATCTGAGTGTCCGTTGGTTAGTGACGCAGCGGCTGGAGTGTTCTCGATTGCGTTTCGCGAAGAGGACAAATTGCTTGTAGCCGTTGGCGGTAACTATCAACCCGATGCCACTTCGAAAACCACCGCGGTCTTGAGTCGCGATTTCGGCCAGTCGTGGCAACTGGTCGCGCAGCAACCTCGATCTTTTGTTTCAGCCGTGTGTTACGTCGAAAGTCAAACTCAAACCCAAAGGCACTTAATTGCCACGGGTCCTACGCAGAGTTTTCATTCAAACGATGGCAACTATTGGGAGCCGTTCTCCGATGTAGGGTTTCATGCGATGGATATCACACCGACGGGAAAAATCTTTGCCGTCGGTTCGTCTGGACGATTCGGAGAATTGAAACTGATTGAATAGTGTGCGTTGCGTGGGTTGGGCTTGTCGCGTTACAAATGGTTGCGCCGAACAATTTCTAGTGCCGCCGTGTGCAGGTGTTTGTTCGTTGCCAATACGCTCGACTTTGTCAACTGCAACGCATCACCGCGACCGTCCGTGATCACTCCACCGGCTTCTTCAAGTATCAATCGTCCTGCTGCAAAATCCCAAGGTGACAAGTGATATTCAAAGAACACACCGAACAGTCCATCAGCAACTTGGCAGAGATCCAGTGCTGCAGCGCCGAAGCGACGAATGCCGTGAATCTGTTGCTTGAAGAAATCGTGTATCGACTTTAAGGTAGCCTCCATCATCGCGCCGCGATCGTAATAGAAGCCGACGCCGACCATCGTTTCATCCAGTGTCGCTTCGTCATTCACCATCAATTTGCGGCCATTATGAAACGCTCCATGGCCGCGGCTTGCCCAATACCAATCGTTGCGGACCGGATTAACGACGACACCGCAAATCGCTTCGCCTTGATGGTAGTAAGCGATAGACACTGCGAAGTGAGGAATTCGGTGAGCGAAGTTGTTCGTGCCATCGAGTGGATCGACAATCCACACATCCGCTGCGCTGGAGCTGCCCATATTTTCTTCTTCGCCAAGAATGCTATGTCCGGGGAACTCGCTGAGAATCGTCTTGGCGATGGCTTGTTCGGAATGCAAGTCAGCGTCGCTTACCAAATCGCAGGCGTCCGCCTTTTGTCGCATCGTGACTCCGCGTTCGAAGTACGCCATCACGACCTCGGCACCCGCCTCAGCCGCCGAGATCGCAACTCGCAAGGAATCCGGCATCGCGAGTTTCAGTTCGTTGGTGATTTGAAATGACGTTCCAGGCATCACAAAGCAGCTTTCGTCGGAGTTTCTCGAATTTGAAGCGATCTTAGGAATCCCCTTTGGGGATCTTAAGAGCGATGGACGAATTCTAGCTGACCGGGCTTGCTAGCTGAGTGGGCAGTGAACCAGAATGCGATGCAATCGCTGGATAACCTCGATACCGCTAATTGACTCCCCGCGGCCCTGGCCTTAAAATCTCGGTATACATGGTGGGTGTAGCTCAGTTGGTAGAGCGCTGGTTTGTGGTACCAGATGTCACGGGTCCGAGCCCCGTCACTCACCCTTGTTTTTTGCGCGATTGGCTGACATGCTTCGCCTCCGAGAGTGGCGACCGCTGATCGCTTGGGCAGGATTCAGCGACGAATCTTGATTCGAAAAGTTGGACACTGAAAGTTGGACACTGCCAGCGCCAACTATCTCCGTAGCTGTCAATTGCTCAGTAAGTCCTCCGCAATGCTCCGGCTCCAAGGCGAAGAGCAATTCCCAGCCGTTCGGCAAAGTGTATGGCAATGCGCATCGGGCCAACTGGTGTCGTTCGCAAACGCTATGAATTCGCTGATGCTAACCAGCTGTTGGCGTTTCGCCACAATTCTTAATGGAACCACGCTGGCTGACTCATCGTTTACGTCTTGCGGGACGAGCCTCCATGGACGGCGAGCGGAAAGATCAGCTCGCGCAGTTTCGCAACGTCGTTTGGTGAATCGGCGAACAGATGAGGCTTTACTATCAGCCGTAGGTCGATTGAGACTGCGCAGGCGGAGAGGTATTTGCAGTTCTACCTCTGACCGCCTTCGAGTTTCTTGCTGCGTTACATCCGGGCTTAGTAGCGGGCTTGAAGTCCGTTTAGTCCTTCTTCACTTCGAACTCAGCGTCGATGGCGTCATCATCGCTGGAAGTGGCGCCTGCGGCGTCGGCTGAACCTGGCTGTGCGGTGCCAGCTTTTTCGTACAGCACTTTGCCGAAGGCTTGCGCGGCTTGCTCAAGTTCGCTGGTGCCGTTGCGAATTTCATTGAGGTCGCTGCCTTCGGATGCCTTGCGAAGTTTTTCGATCGCCTTGTTCAGCGGCTCGCGGTCGTTGTCCGTCAACTTCTCAGCATTCTCTTTCATCTGTTTTTCAAGTTGATAGATGAGATGCTGCGCCTTGTTGCGAGCCTCAGCCAACTCGAACAGACGACGATCTTCTTCGGCATGCTCTTCGGCATCCTTCTGCATTCTTTCGATCTCAGTCTTCGACAAGCCCGAAGATTGTTCGATGCGAACGGAAGCCTCTTTGCCGGATCCGAGATCGCGAGCCGAAACGTGCAGAATGCCGTTTTGGTCGATATCGAACTTCACTTCAATTTGGGGCACACCGCGCGGAGCGGGTGGAATGCCTTCGAGATTGAATTCTCCGAGCAAGCGGTTTTGCTCAGCCATCTTGCGTTCGCCTTGGAATACGCGAACGGTCACAGCAGTCTGATTGTCTGCGGCGGTCGAGAACGTGTTCTTGCGTTCTGCAGGAATCGTGGTGTTGCGCTCGATCAAAGCAGTCATCACACGGCCTTCGGTTTCAATGCCGAGAGTCAGCGGCGTGACGTCCAGCAACAGCACGTCTTTGCGATCACCAGCCAGCACGGCGCCTTGGATCGCAGCTCCGATGGCTACGACTTCGTCAGGATTCACACCTTGATGCGGTTCTTTGTTGAAGATCGATTTGACGATCTCACGGACTTTAGGAACGCGAGTCGAACCACCAACGAGAACCACTTCGTCGATCTGGCTTGGCTTCAGCTTGGCATCTTCGAGTGCTTGAAGAACGGGCTTACGGCAGCGTTCAATCAGCGCGTCGACCAATTCTTCGAACTTCGCGCGAGTGATCGTCATCTGCAAGTGTTTTGGACCGCTTGCGTCTGCAGTGATAAACGGCAGATTCAAGTCGGTTTGTGGAACCGAGCTGAGTTCCTTCTTAGCTTTCTCGCAGGCTTCCTGTAGACGTTGCAAAGACATCGGTTCCTTGCGCAGGTCGATGCCTGTATCTTTCTTGAACGAGTCGGCGACGTAGTGAACGAGAGCTTCGTCGAAGTCGTCACCGCCGAGGTGCGTATCACCGCTTGTCGAGATGACTTCGAACACTTTACTTTGCTGATCGCCGTCACCAGTGGAAGCAACTTCCATTACGGAAACGTCGAACGTACCACCACCCAAGTCGAACACGACGATCTTGTGATCATGAGCCTTATCGAGACCATAGGCGAGTGCGGCCGCGGTTGGTTCGTTGATAATACGAGCGACTTCTAGTCCAGCGATCTGCCCAGCGTCTTTGGTCGCTTGGCGCTGTGCGTCGTTGAAGTATGCAGGGACCGTGATCACGGCTTTGCTGACGCGATGACCGAGATACGATTCAGCAGCTTCCTTCAACTTGCGAAGCACTTTGGCTGAAACTTCTTGCGGCGTGTATTGCTTATCGCCGATCTGAATCTTGACGTATTCGCTTTCGCCACCGACGACTGAATACGGAACCATCTTTTCTTCGGATTGAACTTCGGCGTGTCGACGTCCCATAAATCGCTTGACGGAGTAGACCGTGCGGCGCGGGTTCGTGACCGCTTGGCGACGAGCAGGCTCACCAACGATGACTTCATCTTTGTCGGTGTAAGCTACCACGCTAGGCGTCAGTCGGTTGCCTTCAGCGTTGGGAATCACCTTTACTTCGGAACCTTCCATGATCGCTACGACAGAGTTGGTCGTACCGAGGTCGATGCCGATAATCTTTTCGCCTTGAGCCATGTTGTTTCTCCTTCAAAATTTCAGTCGAGCAGTGTGTATTCGTTTTGTGTACGTGATAGCGTGTGAAGCTCTTTTCGTGCAAAGCTCGGTCGCGACTGGGTTTACGCCAAACGGGCAACTCTTGTTGCAGGGCTTCGCATTAATGCAACGAGCGTGCCAAAGTGTTTTTTGCCTCAGTTGGCAGACACTTGCTGCGTTCCGTACGAGTTGTGCCACTTTTGCGAGCTGCGATCAAGTTTCGATTCGGCTCGAATTGCCAAATTGACAGGCTGCAGGGGCGATCCTCTTGCGGATATTAGTGTTCACAGGGTTTGTGTTAGAATCGAACGCATCACGAAAAAACGGGAGAAATCATGCCGCTTCACGATTGGTCGCGCGTCGAGTCTGGAATCTTTCATGCGTTTCATGGCACATGGATTACAGAAATTCAGATTGCCCTCAATGCTGGTCTACTTCCCACGGATTACTACGCACTCGCCGAGCAGCACACCGGCGAGTATGTCGCCGATGTCGTGACGCTGCACACTCCACCAACCCGCGAGCAACTTGAGCCGCCTCCGTTCTTTCTCGGCGAGTCTGGAGGCGGTACGGCCTTGGCTGAAGCGCCACCGCAAATCTCCAACCACGAAAAGATCGAACTGGATCTCTTGGAACTGCAGCGGAGTGTCTCCATTCGACATCTCAGTACGCACCGCATCGTCGCGATTATTGAAATCGTTTCGCCCGGCAATAAAAGTCAGCAAGCTCATTACGACCAATTTGTGCATACGATTCTGCATACCGTTCGTCGGCGAGTCAGTGTGTTGCTCGTTGATGTGCATCCAACAGGAACGTTTGATCGCAACGGTATCAACGCAAGTATTCGAAATCTGTTAGCTCCGCAGGCGCCGCCGATCGCTGATCCGCCCCGTCACTCGACTTTAGCCACTTATTGTTCCGACCCACCGCGTTCGGTCGACATCTACACTGAACATGTCGAGCCGTTAAAGCCGCTGCCTGATATGCCGATCTTTCTGACGCCGGAACGTTACGTCAACGTTCCGTTGGAAACCACATACATCGAAGCTTGGAATGGCATGCCTGCATTTTGGCGAAACGTCGTACTCGGAAATCCAGAGTAACCTATTGTCTTTGCGACGCCGACACTCATCGATTCGTCTTCGATCCTCACCTGAAACCGCACGATTGTGATCATGCCTCGAAAAACTAAAGCTGTTACGAAATCATCGAACATCTCAAATAAAAAGACGAGTTCCAAGCCGGTGCAGAGCCGAACGAAGGCTGCGCAGTTGGCCCCGACCGAACAGTTGCAGGAGATAGACCGTCAGCTACTCGACTTGTTAGTCCAACGAATCAAAGTTGCACAAGCCGCGTCTGAGCAGGCGAAGATGGAAGGTAAGGTACTCTCGTTAGTCGAGCAGCAATCGCAATGTGCTGCGATGGCCAGCGAAGTAGCTGGAGCACATCAGTTGACGAAGAGCTTGGTGGTCGACTGGATGAAGTACGCGGCTAGTCTCTGCCAACATGAAATTCGTCTGACTCAACCGATCGCTTATCTCGGGCCGATTTACAGTTACAGTTACCTTGCGGCAGTCAAACATTTTGGTCAAGCCGCTTCGCTAGTCCCAGTTGCTACGATCGCCGCGGTGTTTGAAGAGCTGGTGCGCAGTCAAGCTGCGTTCGGAGTCGTGCCCATCGAGAACAGCACTGACGGACGTGTTGTCGATACGCTCGGCATGTTCGCACGCTGGCCCGTGCGCATCTGTGGCGAAGTGCTTCTTCCGGTTCATCATTGTTTGCTTGGACGTTGCCCGCGCGGCGAAATCACTGAGATTTACAGCAAGCCGCAAGCGCTGTCGCAGTGCCGCGGTTGGCTGAGTCATCATGTGCCCGACGCGCGCTTGATCGAGATCGCCAGCACCGCCGCTGCCGCGCGCCTGGCCGCCGACAAACAAGGCGCCGCCGCCATCGCCAGCTTCGAAGCGGGCGTTCATCATGGACTTGAAGTGATCGATGAGAATATCGAAGACAACTCACACAACGTGACTCGCTTCGCCATCATTGGCAATCGCCCGTGCGAGCCTTCGCGTAGCGATAAGACGTCGCTCATGTTCCAATTGAAACACCAACCCGGTGCGCTCGCCGATGCGATGGTGACCTTTCAAGAATCGAAGATCAATCTCACATGGATCGAGTCATTCCCGCTTGAAAATCATCCGAATGAGTATCTGTTCTTCGTCGAGCTTGAAGGGCACGAAAAATCGAAACCCATCGCGAGCGCTTTGCAGAAGCTTGCCAAGCAAGCCCTGCGGCTGGAAGTCCTCGGTTCTTATGCACGCGGCACGAACTGAGGGCTAGACGCCGGTCAGCCCACCTCGACTTGCTCGCATTCGGACTCCAACTGCGCAACCTGGTTAGCGAGCAATACTCTGAAGCTTGCTATGATTGCGATTTCGAGCATGCTCGTACAGTTTGCCTAACCCATTTGCAAACCGCTTGCCGTACAACCAGCCCCACCAAAATCGCTTTAGGGCCGAAAACGGATTTGTAGATCCGGAATACTCGTTGCAACTGGCCGATTGACAAGTTGGATGGCATGGAGGCCAACAAGAACAAACAGGGAGGTTTTGATGCGGTACACGCGGCAAGTTCTTATAACTAGCTTCGCCCTAGCAATCTTAGCAGGCGCCGCGGCGGCCCAGGAATTCCCGCTCCTCGCATCGCAGACGTATCAAGCTGAGCGAGCATCTGCTGAGCCCACGCACGTTGACCCCGCATCAGTTTATCTTGCGATTCAAGATCCGCTCGCAAGCGAAGCAATCGCCGCTTCGAGCGCGACTCCGGTTGCGATGAGCATGACCGAAGCGGACATCGAAGCTATTGTCGATCAACGGTTGGCACTTCGCGAAGCAGAAGCTGCCCTCGCATTTACAGCCACTTCGAATTCGGCTGACTTGAGTATGTCAGCCAAGTGGAACAAAGGTCTTGAACTCGCTGACGAGAACAAGGCCTTCCGTATCCACATCGGTGGTCGTACTCAATTGGATACCAGTTGGTTGGGCGCTGATGAAGCGGTTCAGAACAACATTAACATCCCGTATACCGACGGCGTTGATTTTCGGCGCGCTCGCTTGCGTATCGACGGCACGATGTACAAGTACATTGAATACGCAGTTGAGTATGACTTCGTGAATTCGTTTCGAGCGAGAAACCAGCCGACTTCAGCGACTTCACCCGACTTCATTGAGAACACGACGGTCGCGCTGACCGATGTGTGGTGGCAGGTTCGCGATGTTCCTTTCTTTGGTATCGTTCGTGTCGGACAACAGAAAGAAGGTATCGGTTTCGAGCACCTGGTTAGCAGCCGGTTTCTGCCTTTCATGGAACGTTCCTATAACCAGGATACGTTCTATGGCGGGACCTTCAACGGCTTTAGTCCAGGTATATCATCGACGCTCTTCTACGGGCCAAATGATACTGGAACAGTTCACTACGGTTTGTACAAACCGCTCAATAACACGGGTGAGGGTGATTTCTCGTTCGTTGCTCGCGTTACCAAGCTGCTGTTGTATTCTTCCGACGATTCCGAAGTGTTGCATATCGGTGTTTCCGGCAAGCAAGCAACTGCGGTGGGGCAGGCTGGCATACCAGGTCGCGTTCAAACATTTCGCACGCGTGAAGCAACTCGCTCGGGACTTTCACAAGACTGGTCCGTGCCCGCGGGGATCAACCTGTTCGGTGACGATCTGCAGCAAGTAAACGCCGAGTTGGCGGGGATCTTTGGACGTTGGACATTGCAGAGCGAGTACTTGGTCAGCAGCCTTCAAGACGCACGTTCCAATCTGAATGATCCGATGGGCAATAACGCCGTCTATCACGGTGGCTACGTGCAGGTTTTGCGTTTCCTAACCGACGACCATGACCACTACGACAAAGAGCGAGCGGCCTTTGATCGAGTCACCCCGCGCAGAAACTTCGCCGTTTCAAAATCGCCTTGCGGCAGTTCGCTGACCGGCGGAGCTTGGCAGATTGGTGCGCGCTACAACTATCTCAACTTGAACGACATCGGCTTGAACGGCGGAGTGCTTCACAATCAAACGTACGGCTTGAATTGGTTTCTCAATCCAAACATGAAAGCCCAAATCAACTATTTCAGCACGTACCGCAACGTTTCCGCTACCACGAGTTTTCCCGATGGAAGCGGTTGGGGACATGGATTCGGTGGTCGCATCGCTTGCGACTTTTAGAACATGCTGTGGATCGAACGATTTAGTTTATCGCCAGTTGCCATGGGAATGAAAACGTTCGACGGCATCAAGTAAGCGATCGGATCCGTCACGAATCACATCGACTACTGGTAACTGCATTTCGTTTTCAACCTGCTGCGAGAATCGATGAGCCTCATCAGCGGAGAGACGCCGACCGTTCATTGCAAAGCCGATCACTTCACACGGTTCATAGATGCTGGCCATCAGCTCGAACAGTTCGCGTTGTTTCGCCAGCGATGGAAGCTGCACTTTTTCGAGTCCCCCGACACAGTCTCGCCCCGCTTCGAAAACGAATATCAAAGCGTGTGGCATGCATCCATGCAGCAGACTGAGTGTGACTCCCGAGTAGGATGGATGGACCAAGCTGCCTTGGCCTTCCACGACGATGATCTCATGATGTTGATTCTCGAGCACCAATTGTTCCGCGCCGCCGCTTACGAAATCTGCAACGATGCAGTCGAGTGGCAATCCGGCTCCGGCGACCATGATGCCCGTTTGCCCAGTTGCGACGAATTGCGCATCGCGACCGCGAGCTTGCAACCCACGCGCGAGTTCAAGACTGACGACCATTTTGCCCACGCTACAATCGTGACCTACTGTATGAATGCGGAGACAGTTTGGATTGATCCCTTCGCGTCGCGCGATCTGACGAAAGTTGTTCTTTCGCACGTCGGTGATTTTCACGCCTTTGGCTGCCGCGGCCTGCGCCAGTTCGACGTCATCCGACAGGAAATCATGCAGTCCGCTGAGGATATTCATGCCGCGATCGATGGCCTCTAGCAATACAGCTCGCCATGCCGCTGGAATGCGACCGCCCGGCGGCGCGATTCCCATTACCAGTGTATCTGCGCCTGGCGCCTCGTCGAGTTTGGCGATCATCGGCGTGTCGCCACCGGTCTCAAGGAATTCTTGAGCCTTGCGACCTGCGTTATCGGGATCAAAAACCGCGACGCATTCGTCGGGACAATATCGCAATAAACCGGTCGCAGTCTTTGCGGTGCGAGGGTTCGAGTGCCCCCAAGTCAACAGAACCATCTTTCGTTTCATCGATTCAACTCTCTTGAGGACGTGTTGTTTGCGTGCCAATTGTTTGTAGGCCAATTGCTGTGGCGTATGCGATCGCATAGCTTCGGCAATGCGAAATGCTGATCAGAATCTTACAAATACCTTGCTGCTGACAGATCACTTTGGCTTGACCATCAAGCTCAATGTATGGGCGGCCGCCGATCTCATTGACGACTTCGATATCGGTCCATTGAATGCCTCGCGACCATCCGGTGCCTAGCGCTTTGAGCACCGCTTCCTTTGCCGCCCATCTGCCTGCGTAATGTTGGTTCGAAGATTTGCGACAAGAACAGTAAGCGATCTCGTTGCGCGTATAAACGCGTTTCAAGAACAGCTCACCGTGCTTTTCGATCATCTTCGCAATTCGCACGCATTCAATGATGTCTGTGCCAATACCGATGACTGGCCCGCTCGCTATGCGTGCATCACTCATGTCGTATACTCAGAATTGAACCGCACGTAATCTAAAGTCAGATCACTTGTCCAGTGCTTGCAAGCACCGCTGCCGCCGCCGACGTTCAATTCGATCAGCGTCGTATGATTGTCTTTGATCGAGCGGCTGGCGATCTTGGCATCAAAAGCGATCGGTTCTCCGGACTTGAAAAGCGGTATGCCGTTGATTTGCAAGTCGAGTCGCTTGGTTTCAATCGGTACGCCTGCATAACCAGCCGCTGAGACGATACGTCCCCAATTGGGATCGCCGCCGAACACCGCCGACTTCACCAAGTTGCTATTGGCGACTTCCTTCGAAATCTTTCGCGCGTCGGCTTCCGATTGTGCACCGGTAACACTAATTTCGATTAAGTGCGTTGCGCCTTCACCATCAGCCGGAATTTGTTTTGCAAGTTCAATGCACATCGCTTCCAAATGCTCGGCAAACGCCAGCTCCTCTGCGCCAGTTAGAGCTTCGCCACCTGCGGCACCGTTCGCCATCAACACCATGGTGTCGTTAGTGCTGGTGTGGCCTTCCACGCTAATGTTGTTAAATGATTTGTTTGCTGCAGCGGTCAGCATCCGCTGCGATTGCTCTGCGTTAAGCGGCGCGTCGGTCAAAATGCAGCACAGCATCGTAGCCATGTTTGGCCCGATCATTCCAGCGCCCTTGGCCATGCCTGCGATGTGGATCTCGCGGCCAGCAACGTTGCACGAGCGGCTAGTAACTTTTCGACTCGCGTCGGTGGTCAAGATGCCGTCAGAAGCATCGAGAAACGCAGCTTTGCCAGTCGCCAGACTCTCTGCCGCTTTACGAATTCCGGCTTCAACCTTCGCCATAGGTAACATTCGGCCGATCACGCCGGTGCTCATTACCAGCACTTGATCGGCCGCGATGGGATCGCCGAGCACCTTGCTACATGACTCTGCAACCAACTCGCACATTCGTCGCGCATCGGCATCGCCTTGAGTTCCTGTGCATGCGTTTGCATTACCGCTGTTGACGACGATTGCTCGCGCTGTCGTCAACGGAGTGCGGCTCCGGCAAAGTACGACGGGCGCCGCGACGACTTGATTTTGGGTGTACACACCCGCCGCTACCGCTGGAATCTCTGATGCAATTACCGTTACATCTTTAGCGTCTGCACGAGTCTTGATACCGCATGTGACACCAGCAAATCGAAAACCTTTTGGCAAATAATGTGTCACAGTTAAGTTACGCTCCCAGCCCTAGAGATTGATCCAGATCGTACATCACATTCATACATTGAACAGCAGCACCAGAAGCGCCTTTGATCAAGTTGTCGAGCGCCGAAAGCAGAATAATCCAACCGTCGTTTTCACGCACTGTAATGTCACAGTAATTTGTGTTTGCAACATGCTTTGTGACAGGTAAGTGACTGACCACGCGCACAAACGGATGCGGTTCGTAAAACTCGCTCAGGCACTCGCGGATTTGATTCGCTGAAGTATTGCCGCGCGGTCGAGTATAAATTGTCGACAAAATGCCACGGTCCATCGGGACTAAGTGCGGCGTGAACACCAACTGAGGTTCTGTTCCCGCGAATCGCGCGACGATATCGATGATCTCTGGTTGATGGCGATGCGTGCCCACCGCGTAAGCTGAAAATCCTTCGTTGATTTCGCAGAATAGCGTGCCGGTCTTTGGAGTTCGACCAGCGCCGCTCGCACCGCTCTTCGAATCCACTACGATCCCCGCAGTATCAATAAGTCCGTGCTTGATCAGCGGCGCTAAGGGTAGAATCGCGCTGGTCGGATAGCAGCCAGGATTGGCGATCAACTTCGATGTACGAATTTGTTCAGCGAACAATTCGGGCAAGCCGTAAGGCGTGCAACCCAACCTACCAGGATCGGTGTGCGATTCTCCGTACCATTTTTTGTACAACTGCGGCGAGCTTAATCGATAGTCGGCGCTCAAGTCGATAACTCGACAATCTCTCGCCAGTAACTTGGAAACAATCGGTGCCGACGCGCCGTGAGGTAAGCAGCAGAACGCCACGTCGCTTCGACCGGCAATTTCCTCCGGCGATAGATCTTCCACAACGAGATTCAATCGGTTCGTCAGTTGCGGGTGCATTGCGTCGATGGTCGACCCATCCGCTTGGCGGCTGGTGGCGGCCACAATTTGAACCTGCGGATGACGCAGCAAAATTTTAATCGCTTCGATTGCTGTGTAGCCTGAGCAACCTACAATTGCCGCTTTGATCATGATGTCGCAGTCGTTTGAAACTGAAAATGGATCCGATACCGTTTGGATCTGCTCAAAGGGCGATTATAACACTGGCTCGACAGGACCTTCAGGGGGAGCGGTTCAATTTGTTTCTCGAACTCCGAACGCTCTTCCAAGATCGTACTTGTGGCAACGAACCTGTGTTTACTTGAACTGCTTTGATTGCAAATGCCACTCGGCGAACTCGTTTACGAAATAAAGTTGCATGACCAGCACGCGCGAACTGCTTTCCATTCAAGAGCTGAGCTACTGGTTTGGCAAGCGTCAAGCGGTCAAAGGTGTATCGCTGAATGTACTTGAGGGCGAGATCGTTGGGCTGCTTGGTCCCAACGGCGCTGGCAAGACGACCTCCATCTCATGCGTCGCTGGATTGCTCAAGGATTGGACTGGGCGTATGCAGTTCCGAGGTACCGCCTTCGCGCCTGCCACGCGCGCCCAAGACCGTCTTCAGTTAGGGTACGTGCCGCAAGAGTTAGCGATCTATCCGAACTTGACCGCTGAAGAGAATCTCAAGTTCTTCGCCAAGTTGAGTGGCGTGGCGGCCCGTGATTCGAAAGCGGTGATCGCTAAGAATCTGGAGTTGGCTGGCCTGACCGATCGTCGCCGCGACTTGGTCGGGACATTCAGCGGTGGCATGCAACGACGGCTGAACTTGGCTTGCGGACTCGTTCATTCGCCCGCGCTCATTCTGCTCGACGAACCCACGGTTGGTGTTGACCCCCAAAGCCGCAATCACATTTTTGAAACTCTGATGCGACTGCGCGGCGAAGGTCATTCGCTACTCTACACAACGCATTACATGGAGGAGGCGCAGCGACTGTGCGATCGCATCGCCATTATGCATGAAGGAGTTATCGCAGCCGTCGGTACGCGCGAAGAACTAGCCGCGAAAATCGGCGACCACCATGCAAATCTCGAACAGATCTTTCTCCAACTCACAGGCCGGAGTCTACGCGACGAATGAATACTATCGCTGCTGCGTGGGTCTTGGCCCAAAAAGATCTAAAGAGCTTTGCGCGCGATCGCACGGCGCTGATGCTGAGTTTGTTAGTTCCGATCGCGCTTGTCACCGTCTTCGGCTGGATTATGGCTTATGCCTTCGGCGGCTCGGGAGGCATGCCGAAAGTCGAGTTGCATATCATCGATGAATCGCAAACGGCCGAAAGCGAAAAGCTGATTGCTCAGCTCGAAAAGAACTCGATGCTGAAGGCTAAGCGCGTCGCGTTGAAAAATGATGCAGCAAGCGTCAGCGGTTCCGAGACTGCCGAAAAACTGATTCGCTCCGGCGACGCGCACCATGTGTTGGTCCTCCACAATGCCACGGCAGAAGGTGACGCAACGATCGCTTCGTATCCCGAGCAAACATTGGTGCGCGATCCAGATCGTCAGATGGAAGACCGAATTGTGCAACTCGCTTTGATGCAAGCCACCATTCAAGAGCAGGGAGATAAGGTCTTCGTTGACGGCGTCGAGAAACTACTCGTCAAAGAAGGTATGGCAGAGTCCGATATCAAATCGATTCGAGGTTGGATGCAGGACATCAACTCGACGTTCACCGACTTTTTCGGCGACGATGAAGAAACAGCCGCTGAAAATGCACCGGTAGCAGGCGATCAACCCGCCAGCAATGAAACACCAATTGCGTCGGAAGAATCTGCGAGCGGCATCGGCATAGACGGCTTGTTCGAGTTTGCTCGCGAAGTGATGCCAGTCGAAATGGTTGATGTCGCTCCGCCAGGCCGCAAGCAGCAGGTGACTTTCCAGCAGGCGCAAAGCGTGTGCGGCATGTCAGTCATGATGTTGTTGTTCGCGCTGACCAGTTGCGGCAGCGTGTTGTTGAGCGAACGCGAGAATGGTACTTTGCGACGGTTGTTTGCACAGCCAATTTCGCGCACGAGCATCTTGCTCGGTAAATTCATGTTTGTGTTCGCAGTCGGTGTGCTGCAGATGACTGTTTTGTTCTGCTACGGCGAGTGGATGTTCCAAGTTGGTTTGTTTCGCGACTTGCCTTCTCTGCTTGTCATCTCGCTCACCTGGATCGCAACGGCTGGCGCGTTCGGCGTGTTTCTCGCTGCGGTGAGTCGATCGTCCAAGCAAGCTGAGAGTCTCGCTTCATTGCTGATCCTGATGATGGCCGCGCTGGGTGGATGCTGGTTCCCGCTGCAGATGATGAGCTTGCCGCCACTACTCGAAACCGTTTGCAAAAGCACGATGACGTATTGGGCGATGACGGGTTACCAGCGCCTGCTGTGGAATCAACTTCCGTGGTACTCGACCAACACGCTGATCGCCCTCGGGTGGCAATGGTCGTGGTGCCTTGGTCTGACTGTTCTTGCGGTATACTTTTATCGAAGAAATTATTGCCGCGGTTAATGCTGTTTGAGGTACGAGCCAACATGAGTGCTGTGTCCGAAATCATGCAAGAGCTCCAGCAACTTGGCAGCGAGCAGAGCGTGAAGACTTTTCGACGCCATGGCGCAAACGGTCCGATGTTCGGTGTCAAAGTTGCCGACCTGAAAGTGATCCTCAAGAGAATCAAGGGCGACCAGCAACTTGCGCTCGATCTGTGGGAGACCGGTAACTCCGATGCAATGTACCTCGCAGGACTGGCCGCAGATGGCAGCCAGATGACCATCAAGCAACTTGACCATTGGGCCAAGACCGCCTGGTGGCAAATGCTCAGCGAATACTCGGTGCCTTTCGTTGCCTCTGAACATTCCGACGCTTTTAAAGTTGCGAAGAAGTGGATGAAGATGAAGTCCGCTTCTATTCAAACTTCAGGATGGAACACTTACTCCGCAGCCATTTCGATGCGCGACGACAGTGACTTGGACTTAGCAGAGATCGAACAACTGCTCGCCACTGTTACCGATGAAATTCACTCCTCTGAGAATCGCGTCAAATATGTGATGAATGGCTTTGTGATCTCTGTCGGCAGCTACGTTAAGCCCTTGCTCGCCAGGGCCAAAGCGACCGCGAAACGGATTGGTGAAGTGAAAGTAGAAATGGGCGATACCGATTGTCATGTTCCGCTAGCGATCGATTACATAGCCAAAGTGGAGAACGCGAATCGCGTCGGAAAGAAACGCAAAACTGCGAAGTGTTAAATCACTTCGCAACTTCGCTCAAAGCGGGTTCTGCTTCCTTCGCATCCGAATCTTCAAACACCTTGCCGCTGGCCCAACGCACCCCTTGCAGAACGAGGTGCTCGGTTGAGCTTCGCGATTCGGGGTGCGGACTGAAACAGATAACACGACCTTGCTTGTAAGCGGCTCGAGCAACCGCTGTCGTTCCGATCATCACTCCTGTTGGCGCTTTGTTCTTGGCAATTTCAGTCGCATATTCCGCCAACGGTTCGAAACTTGGCAACTCCGTTTTGGTATCCGGCGCAAGTAAGGGACCTTGCCCGTAATAAACCGATATCGGTTCCTCATCTTCCGACCAAAATGTCCGCCCGCATTCCGTCAGTTGCAATTTCACATCGCCGGTGCCCCGAGCCCAATGGGCGCGATCGATAACCTTTGCATTCAGGATATGCAGCGACCAATCGTAATCCGAAGTTGCCAGGTACGATCCCGCACAAATGCCGACGTAGCCCTTCCCTTCAGCGACAAAGTTACGAATGTTCTCACGTCCTTGCTCGCCCAGGTTTTTCGCCTGCTTGCTTCCCGACCCGCCCGGAACAATCAACACATCGAACGACTGCAAACGTCCCGATTGAATCTCTTCCGGATGAATGCGTTCACATCGAAAGCCGGCTTCGCGAGTTAAGAACCGCTCGAGGTTTTTTGGTCCATTCGCCGAACCATCGCTGTGATCGTAGATCGCAACCCAAACCGGCGAATCCGCGATCGCTGATCCAGTTATCGGTCCAGCGAAAGTCAAAAGAAGCACGCAAGCGAACTTAAAGTACCGCACTAAATTCATCGCAAGCTCACTGTTTTAGAATCTCTGTGTTCTGGAGTTGATGTGTGTCTGATGCTTCTCGCTGACAGATTACTACACTCAGACTTAACCCTCCCAGCGAAGCGACCGGGAGGGTCGGTAATCGAGCCTTCAGCGAGATTGCCGGGGAGGGCTGCTCGCAGTCGACCAGTGTTATCGCGTGCTGACCCTCCAAAACTGCGAGGTTGAGAGGGTGGAGATGATGGCCATCAACACAAAACCCCTTGTCTAATCTGCCGTTTCTACTTATTCGAACTTGGCGCAGTAGCCGTCGCAGTCTCGTAAGCTGCGCTGCCACCTACGACCGGCAACTCTAAACTTGTCGCGCTCAGATCGACTGTTAACTCAGTGCCAGCCTCTGGCAACAACGTAAAATCCGGATCGCTTGAGAAGATCATCAACCCGATTTGTTCGCCAGCTTTGATCACTTGATCGTCCGGTTGCAGTGCAAAACTCAGCTCGTAAAACTGGCCGGGAACAAGCGGGTCGCTCTCAGTCAACGAACGGTAGTTCTGCGGATCTGCCCAACCTCGAGTAATCAGATTGTCGGTGATTTTGTCTTGAGGTTCCTCGGTCCATGGCAGCGAAACGAGATACACCGACAAATTCACTGCGGGCTTGCTGCTCGCCAGCTTCAATTTGATCTTCGGAATACCAGAGATATGGAGCGGTTCGCTGAGCGTTGGACTGACATACAGCAACCGGTGCTTCGATTCGTCCGCCTTCGCCAATTTGCGTGCTGTAAAAGCGACGTCATCAACCAGCGTTTCGCGAACATCCACCACAGCCGCTTTGGTCAGCAAATCACCTTTCTTCGAACCTCCCGCACCAAGAAACAACTGAATAGGTTTGGCATCGGGATGTGGATAGTCAGCGTACGAAGTCGGCTCACTGCGCTTGTCATTTTCGCGCACAATCCATGACTTTGGATCCTTCTCAACTCCGTTGTCGACACCATGCAAATACTTGGTGAACCAACGATTCATCAGTTCGAGCGGCGGTTCGCCACCATGACCACCTTGATGGCTGTAAAATTGAACCGGCAAACCTTTCGCCTTGGCGTATTCATAAATCCTCACGCTGTGTTCAGGCACTACGTTCCAGTCGTTGAAGCCGTGCGCCATCAACATCGCGGCTCGCATCTTTCCCATTTGATTCAAGTAGTCGCGACCGGCCCAAAATTCGTTGTAGTCTCCAGTCTCGCGATCCATGCCATTGGCCATCTCTTTATCGCGCACTTCGCAGTCGCAATGCTCGCGTTTGGCATCGTTCCCGCTATGGATGAAATTGTAGAGCACATCAATGTCTTCTCCCATGTAACCACCGGGATGACGCACCAGCCCGTTCGAACGATAGTAATGGTAGTACGAAGTGTTCGGCGCGATCGGAATGATCGCTTCCAGTCCGGCGACACCGGTCGTTGCGGCGGCCAGTGGCAAGGTGCCATTGTATGAAGTGCCAGTCATACCGACTTTGCCCGTGCACCAAGTCGCTTCGACTGTTACATCATTATCAACTTCGGTGTAACCTTTTGCTCTGCCGCACAACCAATCGATAACAGCTTTCGGAGCCAGCGATTCGTTGGGCCCGCCGACGGTTGGACAACCTTGTGACAATCCAGTTCCTGGCGATGAAGAGTGCACGACGATGAATCCGCGCGGAACCCACTGACGAGTTTGTGAGTTGGAGATGATGGGACGCTGACCTTTGCGTTCGAAAGCGGGCGGATGTTCGTGCTTTGGCGGCGTTGCTCCCAATGCGTGCTTTGTGTCCCACATCGTCGCTGGATCGTCCGGCGCTGTGCCTGCAAAGTACGGACTGGTTTCGTAAATCACAGGCAGCTTTAAACCTTCGGTATCGGTCTGCTTGGGCCGTGTCACATCGACATGGACACGATCCATTTTTCCATCGCTATCCGAATCAAACTCCGTCTCGACAAATAGATCTTGTCGAATCCATTCCTTATTGTCTTTGAAGGCGGGAACGATTTGTGCTTCGCCGTTTTCAAAGATTGGAACCGCTTTCTCGTCTGCCCTACCCGTCATCGACAGAGGCCCTACGCACACTACAAGACAAGAAAGTAGTCGATAGAAAACTACGGTGGTCGATGAATTCATGTAAATTGTTCCGTAAGAGTGCCAAATCAGTTTGCGCGCATCGCCTAACAGCGTAACTGGAAACGCATCCGCAATCTACAAACCAAACACGACCGAGCGACTCGAGTTTCTAGAATGTCCGCTATTGACGCTTTCGAATTTGACCAGCCCGCTGAGTTGCTCGCAGAAGGTTGCCCAGCCTACATTCTGTGCGGAGGTCAGAGTGCGCGATTCGGAACCGATAAAGCACGGATAAAGATCAATGGTCGGCCCCTTTTAGTCCAGCTAGCAAACCGCCTGCGCGAGCTTGGCCACAAGGTGTATTTCGTCGCTGATCAAAGCGATCGTTACGAAGACCTGAACATCAGCAGTATCCTTGATGTGCAAGTCGCCTGTGGTCCGATGGCTGGATTGCTTTCCGCAGCCAGACATCGAGCCGGTCAAGCCGAAGGTTGGTTCCTACTGCTAACCTGCGATCAACTTCATTGGCAACAAAGTTACTTTCAGTGGCTTGCAAGTCACGCCCGACCAGAGCTTGCAGCCGTAACGTACAGTGACGAATTGATTCAACCTATTCCAGGTTTGTATCATTCGAACATCGCATCGTCCGTCGCAACTTCGCTCGCCAGTCAGCAGTTATCGATCAAGCATCTACTCGAATCACTGGGCGATTCGGTCGTTACAATAAAACCAGCGAACAATCCTCGCGCGTGGTGCTTTAACACTCCCGCAGAACTGCACTGCCTGCTTGGTAAACTCGGTCAATCGGATATGTCGTGATTGTTGCGAAAGACCATTCACGGACGCACGCAGTCGTATACTTCCCCGCCACTCACCTTGTTTTGCGAGTCACAGTTATGCCCACCTCACAAATGCTCGTTTTTCTGTCGCTGGTTTCAATGGTCGTATTGACCACTCCTACAAAGGCGACTGAGTTGCTTGAGTTGCAATTGCGGCATCAACAGCCAACTTCGCCGGGAGCAGATCGCTTTCATCAACTGACTCGCGATGAAAAATGGGAACCGCAAAAGACGGCGGTGATCGTCTGTGACATGTGGGACTCGCATCACTGCGTAAATGCTGTGCGGCGTGTCGCTGAGTTAGCGCCGCGCATGAACGCATTTGTCCGTGAACTTCGACAACGCGGTGTTACCGTAATTCATGCGCCAAGCGGTTGCATGGAAGTTTACAGCGATCACCCATCGCGCCAACGCGCGAAAGCCGTTCCGCAGTCAGTCTCGTTTCCGAACGAAATCGCGAATTGGTGCGATCGAATTCCCAGCGAAGAAGTCGCCGCCTATCCGCTCGACCAGTCCGCGGGAGGTGAAGATGATGATCCCGATGAGCATCGCCAGTGGGCGGCGCGACTTCAAGCGATGGGCCGCAATCCAGGTGCTCCATGGCAGAAACAATGCGACGCAATCGAAATTTCGCTTAAGAGCGACTTCATCAGCGACAGCGGTCAAGAGATCTGGAGCATCCTCGACCACAACAAAATCGATAACGTCATTTTGGTTGGTGTGCATACGAACATGTGTGTGCTCGGCCGACCATTCGGCTTGCGACGACTCGCCGCTAACGGCAAGAACGTCGTGCTTGCCCGCGATATGACCGACACCATGTATGATCCCAAAGCCTGGCCTCACGTCAGTCACTTCACGGGCACCGATCTCATCATCAATCACATCGAACGCTACGTTTGCCCCACCATCACCAGTGATCAAGTGCGTGGAGGTTCTTTTGCGGAGAGTCAACCGTTTCGATTTTTTGGCGACCAGCGCGTGCGACTGGCCGTGTTGATCGCTGAAGATGAATATGAAACTGAGAAGTCATTACCAAAGTTTGTTGCGACGCATCTCGGAGATCATTTTTCCGTTTCAACGATCTTCGGCAGCGATTCCAATCAAGCGGCTTTGCCAGGCTTGGAAGCGATCGTAGATGCGGACGCATTATTGGTTAGTGTTCGCAGACGCCCACTTCCCGAAGCCGACTTGAAGCGCATTCGTGACTTTGTTGCGTCAGGTAAACCAGTGATTGGAATTCGGACCGCGAGTCATGCGTTTTCGTTGCGAGGCAAGCCGCCTGCCGAGGGGCTAGCTGATTGGCCTGAGTTCGACGCAGCGGTGTTTGGAGGCAACTACACCAATCATTTTGGCAACGATCTGAAGTCGAAAGCAAGCCTCGCGCCCGACGCTGCTGAGCACTCGATCCTCAGTGGTTTAAAGCTCGACGGATTCGCCCCCGGTGGTTCACTTTACAAGACTTCGCCACTAGCCGCTGGTACGCGCGCCTTGCTGCTAGGCGAAGTCGCTGGAGAAGAACCTGAACCACTTGCTTGGACATTCGTTCGAGGTGATGGCGGTCGATCGTTTTACACATCACTCGGTCATAAGGAAGATTTTGCGCAACCGCAGTTCGCGGCCTTGCTGTCCGCTGGAATTCATTGGGCGTGTAATCGACCCATCCCAAGTTTAGAGCAAGTGAAAGTGCAGATCGAGAAATACGCCAGCGGAACAGGCAAGCAACGCAAATGAACCGGTCGATTGAAAGGTGAGTTGAACAGGCTGCAGCTGGGTTGTGCGACAAATAGCAGTTTGGCAGAAAGACATTGATTCGACTTTGTTCCGCTTCAGTCGCATCGCGACGACATGTACTAGCCTGGGACGCCAGTCCCAGGAAGTGTTAATTGTCAGTTTTCGTAGTCGCGGAGCGACGGCATATGTGGTTTATGCACACAGGGTAAAACTCGAAAAATCTCTTGTGATTGGCTAAGGGATTGCTTTGCATGAACTATCACACACCTGCCGTCGCGTTGCGACTATTGCGTTAGCTTTTGCTACCTTCCCGGGACTAGCGTCCCAGGCTAGTACATGTCGTCGCGTTGCGACTGAGAGCAAAAACCGATCAAGAAAAAGTCGCCGTAAAATCAGTAACTGCTATTTGTCGCACAGCCCAGGCTACAATTACTGCGCATCGGTCGCTTGGCCGCGTTCTGCCAGCGACCTAAAGTAAGCTTCGATTTGTTGGCGATAGGTTGAAGAGACCGTTTCACGTTTGCTTTCGATCATGTCTTCAGCGACGCGTTCGCGGAGTTTACCCCAGTCGGCGCCGATGCGATTCACATCAACCACTTTCACTACCACGGCACCTTGCGGATCGACGTTGGCCGAACTGGATTCAGTAGCCATCGATTGACTGGGGTCCGCCTGAGGTGCAGGATCGCGGTTCTGGCTAAGTTGCGAAGCGATCTTTTCTGCTGCAGCCGAGATGGTGCTTGGCGTTTGTTTTCCAGCCGCTTTTTGTTGACTGGACGCGTTCGCAGCATTGCTCTCCTGCTGGCTCGAATTTAGTTGGCGGTCAACTTCGTCGAGCAGTTGCGCGAGTTGTTGTGCATCGAGCAATTGCGACGTGGCTCCCGTGTTTGCTTCGCTTGCAGTCTGCTGTTGTGACTGCTGTTGTGATTGCTGTGCGGAAGCGGCCTTACTAAGTTCACCGAGCATGGAGCGAAGTTGGTCTGCGCGACTTCGGATGGCTAAGTCCGACGACTTTGTCTGGGAGAGAGCTGCCTGTGTGCTGGCTGTGTCCGCTTGGCCCGTTGCCGAGTTCGCTCGCTTGGAGTTCTCTAGTGCCGACGACAATGATCTTTCTGCATTGGAAACCTCGCTGCTGTTTAGATTCTCCGTTGCAGCCGATTGTTCCGCGAGTAGTTGTTGGGCTGGCTGGTTATTCAGTCGACCTTCATGCCGCGCGGCACGTGATAGATCGTCTACAGAATTTTTAACCGATTGCGAAACGGAGCGCTGTTCGGCCAAGCTGTTCTGCAACTGAGCGGCGGTTGCTTCTGGCAGCAACGCGTTCGAAGCAGCGTCCACCCAGTCGTTCAAATTCTCTGATAGTTCCGCACTGCGCTGCGCGGCGGTTTGCGCCAACTCCGCAGACACCTCGGCACTGGGGTTCACGGAATTCAGTTCTGTTTGCTCTCGATTCTGGGCTGCTTCTCGACGTTTGGCCGCCGTTGCTGCGCGCCGCTCCAACTCGATTTTCAGTTGCTCTGCGGCTTTCTTCTGAGCGACACCTAAAGCCAAATTTCGCTCTGCGTCGGTAAGTTGCTGCTTCAGACTCTCGTTCTGTGGGTGCTTTTCCACTTCCTTCTGAAGATTCTTGGAGTGCTGTTCTAAGGACTTCTCGCGCTGCGCAGCTTGCTTGACTTCATTCTCAGCTTGACGCACGTGTTGCTGTTGATTTCTCTCGATCTGTTGCATGTTGCGTACGTCCTGCTGAGCGACTCGACGTTGACGCTCGCGCATTTCCCGACGGCGATTGGCAAGATCGGCATCGTTCTGATGAACTTTTTCTGCGCTAGCATCCTCCAGCGACTGGGAGACTTTCGACAGGTCAGCTTGTGCGGCCGCAAGCGATTTGGAAAGCGTGGTAGCGGCGCCGCGTAGTTCTTCGAAAGTGTCATCGAGATTCACTTTCTCAGTCGCTGCAAGTTCACTGCGCAACTGTTTTTCGGTTGCTTCTAGGCCTTTCTGCGAAGCTTCCTCTTTGCCAGCACCGGCTGTCCACTTAGCCTCTGAAACCAACAGCCCCAGCATCTGGTTAGCATTCTCGCGGGCCGCTTGCACATCTTTCAGCAACAGGTTTTTTTGCGATTGAAATTGCGGATCGGAGGCTTCCAGAGCGGGTTGCATTCTTTGTTGTTGATCGGCGGCACGATCTAAGTGTTTAAGCGCCTGCTCAGCCAGTTCCTGCGCGATGCGAGACATTTCCTGTTGCATCGGTACGTTGTTGGCTAGTTTGTTCTCCAGTTGCCGAAGCACCTCTTCGGGGCGAGCGGCCGACAATCGAGCTAGCTGTTCCGCTTCACTGAATCGCTTTTGCGAATCTGTGTTCTCACCCAGCTCTTGCGCAAGCCGCATCAGTTCCTCTGATGCACCGGATTGTTGGGGTGTAGCGTCCGGTTTCGTTTCTGACTGAGTCGCTTGTTGAGTCGCTTGTTGAAGGAGTGCGGCAAGTTCCTCGAGCTTTGCGGTGGCACTCGCTTGTTGCTCCGCGGCCGTTTGAAGTGCAGATGCCTTCGTTTGTTGGTCATTAGGAGCCGAAACGGTTTGCATCGAATCGTTGATGTCCTGCTGCGCACTGTCCACCACTGCTAATGCGGCATCGCTTTCGCGCGCGGTCATTAGTTCCTTGGAATCAAGCAAGTTCTGCGCGTCGGCTTGATCAACCAACGCCTCTCGTAACTCGGTGATAGGCAGTTGCGTCTCCATTTGCTCGGATTTTAGCTGCGCGATTTGTTGCGATTCATTTGCCGCTTCGTCGCGCTCGATGGCATCGGCAATCGCGGAAGTCCGCTGTTGCAGCTTGCGAGTCGCTTCGGCGGCTTTGCTTGCAAGTTCCTCAAGCGAGGGTGCTTGTTTTGCAAGCGCAGCGCGAGCTTCTGCTGCAAGCGGTTCAAGCTCCGCTTTTGCATCTGCCAATTGCTCGCTGATTTGACTGAGTTCGGTTGCTGTTGATACCGCTGGAGTGTTTTCCCAGCGGCGGCTGTTGATTTTTTGGCCAGCCTTATTGGTTGCGTCTTCCCATCGCAATCGCTCAATGCGACTGACAATCTCATTGGGTACTTTCGCTTGTCGCAGCAGCTTCACCGCATTTTCAAGACGCTCCGCAAAACTATCGAACAAAATCGGATGATGGACTCTCGCATCGCTCGAGCTTAGCGACCAGCGCTCACCGCGAAGCAATTCCTCAAGCAGCTTGGCAGTTTCGTTAACACCATGGACCGCTTGCAAAGTTTCAAGTGCGGTAGCGGTCTCGTTCGCTTCGCGATGTTGGTCCGACTTGGACAGGCTGGTGTTTTGCATGATCGCTCGCAGCGCACGGACGGCTGTGCCAAGATCGCTTGCAAACTCGCGGTCGCCCTCGAGACGACTTCGCGAAAGCGTTCGACGTTCAGTAATATTTTCGACAGCGGATTCGAAGCTGGCAGAGCGAATCTCCGTGGACACGTTCTCTTTATCGGCGACGAGGTTCGCGAGCGCGCGACGCAGTTGATCGACTGGCTGCCCACCAAATTCAGCAAACCGGCGATGCCCGCTCATCACAGCCTCGTGTAGGCCGCCATCGAACGATCCGGCGTTCTTCATTTGCGACAGACTGTTTTCAATCTGCTCCGCTCGAGACTTCAACGCCGCGAGATCGCCTTGCGACTTCGTCGCTTCGAACTGAGTCACGAGTTGGCTGATCGAATCGGCGGACTGGCGAACGCGTTGCTGTGTTTCTTGCCGAAGGACGGGCAGGGAGTCGAGCATCGATTGCTGGAGTTCCATTAGTTGCCGAGTTAGGACGACAGACTGCCTCTTGGCTTGCTCGATCGCTTGGGGTGCGGTGTTGTCAAGTGAGTTCGAGAAGCTCGTGAACAGTTGCTCGAGTTGTGACGCTTGCCAAGCAACTCGTCGTCCCACATCGTGACTCGCTATTGCCCGAAATCCGCTGGAGACCGTTTCACCAACTTGCTCAATGCGTTTGGCTTGTTGGACAATCTCTTTCTCAAGTTCACCGCGTTGCTTGCTGGTCAACTGTTTCTTACCCAACTCCGCATCCGTTTCGTTTAGACGCTTCGTCACCGTAGCTAACTCGCCAGCATTTTTCGTGCGAAGCATAGCGAGCGCTAGACCGACCTGTTCGAGTTCCAACAGACGCGCGCTGCCTTCCGTTTGCGAAGCAGCGTGTTCAATCAAATTCAAAAGTTTCGGAACGTCCGCAGTAATCGTTTCACTGAGCGCGCTAGCCGCTTCGGTCAATCTGTCGCTCAGCTCCGCACGTTCGGCTTCATTCAATGCGTTCTGCGAACGCTCTTTGGACTTTGCTAGTTCGTCGATGGCTGAACGCTGTTGTTTTGTTTGCTGAGCGAAACTATCGAGTGCAGCAGCGATGTCTTGCCGCAGGATTTCGGCTGGAGTCGGCACTGAAGTAATCGACGACTGGGAAACAAGAAACTCAACCACCTCCGAATCAGTCGACTGGCCTTTGCGATCTTCAGCGACCAGTTTCATTTCGACGATGTCACCGACGCGCGTTGAAGTTTTCAGCAAATCGACTTGCCAAGCGACGTCAGATCTATTGCGGCTACCTGCCAACGAATCAGGTTGCGAATTGGTCGTTGCGACCGATTTTGTTTGCGTCAGGTCCAAGTTGGTCGCAATCCACTCCGCATCGCGACCGACGCGCATCAATTGCTTGAGCGAAGCGATCTGAAACTCGTCTTGCGTTTGAGCAGCTAAAGACAAGATCTGATCCGGGACAACAACCTGTTTCGAGTTTGCAGGCTTGGTCCACGCGACTTGCGGCGGTTGATCGACGATTGCATCAACTGAGTAGGAAGGGCTGAACTCGTTAATGAATCCGGTCACGGCAGACTGAAGATGAATTCGGTACGAGTCGCTTCGATCTACGTTAAACTCAGCAACATACAGTTCGCTGTTCGCATCGCGTGTGAAACGGATCGGCGAGGAACCAGCATCCGATTGCCAGCGCATTTCGGCAACCGCGACGGGCTGATTCAAAGCGATTCTCAGTTCAATGTGCGAGCCCATTATTGCTTGGATGTTGCCATCCTGCGTGGCTTGCGGTATCGGTTCCAGACCTGCATACGCCGGTGGAGTTATGCGAACTTCGAAGCGATCGATGTCGGGTCGAGGTTGTGTTGTCAGTCGATGCCAACGCGTTGCGGCTCCGGATGCAGTGACCCGATATTCAATCCAAAGTTCATCCGTACTAAGTGTGGCATGATAGCGCACTGAAGGCGAATTTTCCGAGTCGCCGGTGGGATTGGCCACGGGTGTATCGGTCACGGGTGCATCTATTTGTTCTTGCATTGGAACGAGCATCAGCTCACCGGATGTCGAGCGACTTTCCAAAATGACTTTTCCAGGTTCCCTCGGCGTGTTGCGTCCTTCGATTCTTGCGATCACACCGACCATGTCGCCAGCAGCGATTACTTTGGAGTTCGGTTGGGGTTCTTCGAGGATGATCGCTACGGCAGCGACGCGATCAAGATTCGCGGCGGGCAACAAAGCTCGAGCGACTCGATTCATCCAGTGCAATCGTGGAACGAAAGCGAGTAGCACTAGCAACGCTAGAGCGGTTGCAGCAACGTACAGGGCGCGGCGCACCATGCTCCACGGTAGCAGTTGCTTGACATCTACCGGCGCGATCAAGCTCGCGACGTGCGACTGCAACTGATCTTTGAAAGCGAATGAGTCGAGCGATTGCTCCGAGTCATTGTTGGCGAATTCGACAGCGGTAAGTAGATGTTCCCGCAAGCGCGGATCCGCATCCTCAAATCGCTGGGCTTCTACTTGCAGCGGCTCAGCGCGTTTTTGGGGAAGCCAGCACAGCCAAAACCAGGAAGCGAGCGTTGCGACATAAACCGTCGCGCTTGCAGCAAATCGCAGTTGATCGTTCGTCGAAAGCGTGTCCACTAACACGGCTAGAAAGAGCGTCGCAATGAACACGGTGATGACTGCGGACCAGTTACGCGAGCGCGTCAGAACCAAACGGCGTCGACGAAATTCTTGTAACCTCTGAAAGGTGATCTCATCCAGTGCCGTACTCATAGTAAACCTGCGCGTTTTCTTAACCACCACTCAGTGACCAGCAACGCCATAGCCGCCGCGAACCACCAATAAGTTTGCCACAGTATTGTATCCGATTCGATAAAGCGTCCTCCACTCAACGGTCGCAGTAAAGCGAACAGCTCGTCGGAATCGGTTTCGGCGAGGTACTTGCCGCCCGTCTGTTTCGCCAAGTTGCTCAGCAACTGATCGTCGCAAACGATCCGCTGCATTTCGACGCTAGGAGCTTCCTCGATCACAAAGTTTGTCTGCACATCAAGCGCTTCGCGACTGAAGCCCGCCGTTTCGAGTGACATCTGATATCTGCCTGCGGGCAGCGAAGCGACGTCGGCAAGATACGTTGCTGGCACATTCGGAGCTTCCGTTAGTGGCGCGCGAGCAACCAGTTTTCCATCGATTGAGAACAGAGCGATCGGAGCTTTGCCGCTAGCTAGTCGACCATCGCGATCTCGCAATTGAGCGCGGACTGGGAGGCTTTCTCCCAGGGTATAGCTGACTTTGCCACAATCAAGAGAAACGAATTCGCCTTGAACGGCCATCGGTGTTCGCATGATCCAGCGCGCCAACTGATTCCACAATCGTTGATGGACAACATCGGCAACTTTATATCGCCAACGCCATGTCTCATCTGAAGCAGCGAAGAAGACACGTCCGGCTCCAAAGCGTCGAGTCACGAACAGTGGTTGGGTTTCAATATCCGAAGTTGTTGTCGCAAGGACTTCCGCGCCCGGTAACACTTCCACTTTATCTACGAACTGCAGTTGCGGAAGCTGCGACCATAACGCTTGGCTCTCCGCTTCACCGCGCACGTCGATTCGCAACGCGGCGAGCGATTGCCCGAGGTTTGTTAGCGCAACTTGCTTGGGCAATCTCTGCAAGGAAGTGGAGGAGTCCGCCGCGCCGTTCTTCCAATTAACGGGATACAACTTCTGAAGTTCCGCATACTCGGGCTGCGCCAAGTGCCGCATCGAGCCGCTGATCAGAATCAACCCGCCCCCATTCAACTCGACGTACTCGCGTAGCCATTGCAGTTGCTCGCGCGAAAGCAACTGCGCCGGCAAATCACCGAGCACGACAAGATCAAACTGAAAAAGATCTTCACGCGTCGCAGGGAAATGAAAATCGTGTGGTTCGTTTGCGATTTGGCTGTCAACTTGCCACGCTGGGTCACGGTCAAATATATTTCGCAGATAACGATTCTCCCAACGGCTGCGTCCATCCAGCAACAGTAACCGCGAACGTTGACCGGCGACGGATGTATTGATGACAAACGTGTTGTTCTGCTGATTAGCCTCTTCGACGTCGGACACTAAGCGCGCCGTCAACTCCAGCGGCATCACCGCGTACTTCACGTTCGATGGAAGCTGTTTTCGAAGCAATTCAAAAATGGGAGCAACAGGTAGCGTGAACTCGGTGCGGCGGTTCGATGCGTTTTCTGAATTCAGTTTTTGTGTCCAAACGACTTCGCTGCCAATCGCCAACGAAGCTACCACGGGTTTGCCTTTCCCGATCCGGTCTTTGATCTGCAACGTTCCGCGGAGCGTGTCCGTTCGAAAGACACGCGGCGGGCAATCGATCGCTTGGATCGCCAGATCGGTCGCTTCCTCGGTAGCACCGTAGCCAACTGCATAGATCGGCTGGCTGGACGGCAACTGACTGGCAGCGTCCACCGCCAACGTACCCGCATTACTCTGTCCATCGCTGAGCAGTACTACGATCGACTGGTTCGCTGCTGTGGATTGAAGGTCGCTTTGATCCGCTGTGGTACCAACTTTGGCACCAGATGACTGGCTGCTTAGAATTGCGTCACCTAGTGCAGAAGTGTTCGACCAATTCTCGGGCAACCACGCTTCGCTTGACGCAGGCAGTTCAGGCGACTGACGCGCATTCGATTCCCAGACGACTTGCGTTTGGTCATTATCCATTCTGCGAACACTAATCTCAAATTCTTCCGCAAGTTTTTCGAGCGAGAATTTCTCATTTCGCAGCAACAATTGTGCAGCGCGCTCAAACCTGGTGCGCGGCGATTCATTTGCTGTGCGAGGATCATCCGCAATTGACATGCTTCTTGAGCCATCAATTAAAAATGTAATGCGGCCCGGATTCCCTTCGCGAACGCGATGATGAATAACGGGTTCCAGGAAAGTAAGCAGCAACAAAAATATCGCTGCCGCTCGCAGAGTCGGTAACAACCAACGATTCGCACTTTGCAGTGACCGCGTTTCGCGACGATAGAGCCACCATGCAAGTAACGAAAATCCAGCGGCGACGAGCAAACCAACTGGCCACGGCCAATCGCTTAAGAGGCGGAAGCTGTTCATAGCGAACCTCGCGTGATTCGCTGCTGCCACCACAACTCAACGAACAAAAGCGAGACCATGCCAAGCAGAATCCAACGCCAAATCTCACGACCGTTCGCGCGCAAGCTTTGCATCGCAGTTAACTCGCTGGAATCTGCCGCTACGGACGCTCCGATCGAGTCGGCGATGTCGCTCAATTGTTCCGTGGAAAGAAATTGCAACTGAGATTCTTCGGGCTGTGCGGCGACCGCGTAGTCGATCGAGTTTGCAGGGGACCGCGTGTCCGAAACTGTATAAACGCCTGGGTAGTTGGTATCGGCAAAGGTTGCTGCGTTGCCGACTAACGGAACGACAACCTTCGAATTGTCGGGTCGCGTTACACTGACTTGTGAAGCCTCGTCAGTCGTTGCACTTGCGGGTTGGGAATCGAAAACGATTAGCAGCGGCTGGCCGGTGACCAAGTTGCGAGGCGCCTCAGAGCTTGATGCCAGCCATTGCACAAGGCCTTGCATCAGGGGAACGAAGACAGGGCGCAGTGGAATGTTCGATTCGCTGGTGTCTGCCGATGACACGAACAACATCACGTTGCCTTTTTCGAAGGACTTTGCAAGCAGCAGCGGTTCATCGTTTTCGAGCTTGAGCAGCACTTCGGTCTCTTCGTCCGTGGCATTCTCCAACTTGCGCCAACTCTTGAACTCAACGGCTGCAAAGTCGCTGACTCCGGAGCGGTCAAGCGAACTTAGCGACGGATGTTTGATCGGTAACACGGCGATGTGTTCGGTTGCATCTTGCGGCTTCGTTTGCTTGACGAATTCTGCGGGCAGCAACGGGTTCTTGTTCTTAGCGCCCCAGTGATTGTTGTACCAATCTCGATTGATCGAGTCACCGCAGAAGATGAGCAGCCCGCCACCATCGCGCACAAATTGGGCGACGTCGTCGGCGGTTCGGTCGTTCAGTTTTGATACATCAGCGAGTATCAGGACATCGTGTTCCGCAATCTCACCACGCGCGATGCGATCTGGCGAAGTGACTCGTACCTGAACTACGTTCTTGCCACTTTCATTTGAGAGAAACGGCGAGAGTGCCAGCGACAAATAGCCTGAAGCTCGCTGCAACTCAGGCGCTGCCGCGCGTTCATCAACGATGAGAACTTGCAACGGCGCGCGGACCGCAACGATCTTTTCAGCAGTATTGTCACCTTCAATGCCTGCTGCGTCGTCGATGCGAACGTTGACAACGTGCGCGCCCGCAGTTTCGATCTGACAGCCAAACACTATTTGGGTGACGCCGTTGCCTGGAATGGTAATGCGGCGACTGGCTATCTCGCGTTCTGCAATCGTGAGAACGACAGCGACATCGGTAACCTCGCTAGGACCGTGATTGCGAACTTGAGCGGAGACTCGAAAGGGTTGGTCAAGCACGACGAAGGGCGATTCGAGCGCGTCGATAGCGATCGAAAGATTGGTCGAAGCAGCTTGGTCGCGGATTGGGAGAAACACAACTTGAGTTGCAATAGGATCGGCAGCGAGCTGCATTTTCAGTGCGGCGCGTTCGCTTTCCTGCAACTGCTGCCATTCGTGACTTTGAAAATCGCTGATGAGGATGACTTCGCGATTTGCGTTCTGCATTGCAGCGACCTGTTTGAGCGCGATTGTAAGTGCTGAATGCACTTGAACGCTGCCGGCACCGCTGCGAAGGCTCTTCAATCTGTTCAACACGCGTCGTTGATCGAAGGAGCTGCCGCCCAGTTCGTCGGTCGGGATGCCGCCGGCGGTCCACAGGCTCAGTTCTGTTGAAGGTTTCAACCGCTCAATGACTGCGGAGGCTTGTTCGATCGCTTTGTCGAAGCGACTTTCGCCGCCACTAACAAGTGCTTGCATCGAAAGGCTATTGTCGATGATCAGCACGACGGATTTGTCACTGGCCGCGTTGGCAGATCGCCAACTGGTAAAGACGGGACGTGCGAGAGCCAAAGCGAGCAGCACCGGGATCAGGCACCGAATGAACAGCAACAACCAAGCTTGCCATTCGATCCGTTTCGAATTCACTTGAAGCGCCGATTCGAGCAGATGCATTGCGCCCCAGTCAACGACTTTAAAGCGGCTGCGATTCAAGAGATGAATGATCAGCGGAGCTGCGAACGTTAATGCACCGCCCAGTAATATCCAGTTCAGGAAGCTCATCGCGAGCCCCCGCGTTTCGCGCCGGATCGTCGCGTTATGTAGCTCGCCAGCAACTCTGCATAAGATTGATCTGTCGTGCACTGAATGAGGTCGATGCGCTCTTGCGCGGTACGTTCTGTCAGTTCTTGACGAAACTCGGCGACGCGTTTGAGGTACGCCTCACGGACAGTGTTAGGGTCAACCAATCGTTGGTGCGAGTTCGATTCGAGAGACCGAAATTGCGTGCGTTGTCCGAAAGGAAAATCGAGTTCATCGCGATCCCAAACTTGAAACAGGACCACTTCGTTACCCGAGTGTCGGAAGTAGGCGAGCGACTTCATCAGCGCATTGACATCGTCAAAGCAATCGGAAATGAGGATCAACATACCGCGGCGTTTGAGCTTCTGAGCCACTTGCCGAAGCGTGCCGCTCAGTTGAGTTTCACGACCGGGTACGCTTCGCACCAAACACTCTGCGATGGACATCAGGTGACTGATCTTCCCACGCGACGGAATCAATTCGCGAATATCCGTATCGAAGGTGCAGAGACCAACGGCGTCTTGCTGACTAACTAGCAACGTCGACAAACAAGCGGCCAAGCGGATTGCGAAGTCGTGCTTGCTTACGCCAGCGGCACGGGAACCGCGATAAGCCATCGAACCGCTTTGGTCCAGCAAGATCATCGCCCGCAGGTTGGTTTCATCTTCGTACTGACGAATGTAAAGCCGATCGGTTTTGCCGAAGAGCTTCCAATCGATCGAGCGGATCTCGTCGCCTTTGACGTACTGCCGATGCTCTTTGAATTCGACGCTGGCACCTTTGTGCGGCGATCGATGCCGGCCAACCGTTATCCCTTCGACCACACCTCGCGCGAGCAACTGCAAACGGGCAACGGCATCGCGGTCTTGAGGGGTTAAGAGTCGAGTGCTAAGGGACATCAACGCGAGCTGGTATTCTGGTGGGAACGAACAGACTCTGCAAATGCGAGCCATGCTCCATCAGTCTATCTCAAGCATCGCGACTTATCCACGATTCAAGGCCAAGCGAATTGAAGTGGCTAGCTCAGTTTCCAGCAGGCGGCTCGACCGACAGCAGATTGATCGCTTGCTCAAGCGGATCAAGCCCGAGGGCGGCTTGCATCGCTGCGAGTCCTGCAAACCACTTCTGGCGGGACTCGACCAACTTGATTTGATACTCAGTTACCTTGGTCTCAAGGATGTTGATGTAGATCAAATCCACTTGTCCCTCACGCAACGCGACATTGAACTCCTCCAGCACTTTGAGCGAAGCTTGCAGGGCAGCTTCAGCTTGAACCACCTCTAAAGCGGCTTGGTCGAGCGCGTTGCGTGCGGTCATCAATTCGACGCCAATCTTGTCCTGCTGCAAGCGTATCTTCTGATCAAGTTGCGCCAACTTGCCACGAGTGCTTTGAATTTTTCCGATAGCCTTGCGGCGTTGAATCGGAACTTCACCCTCGAGACCGACTTCCAATTCAAACTGCCCTTTGTCGTTCAGCGACGAGGCTGGCGTTCCCATATCTTGTGAGGCACCTGAGATGAAATCGAGCTGCGGCGCCATCTGGTTCTGGGCTAGTCGAAGGTCGAGGGTAACCTGCTGCATCTCAAGACTTAATCCGCGTAGTTCGGGACGACGTGAGAGAGCGGCGGCTAAGTCGGCTGGGAAATCCCCTGGTGGCAATTCCTGAATGGGAGGAAATACCTTAGGCGCCCATTCTTCTCGCGGATACAACGGCTGCCCAACTTCGTCCCGCAAGTAGAAGGATAACTTGATTCCAAGCTCTCGAAGCTTCTGCCTCGTCTCGATCACTTTCACACGGCGTTCAGCGACCAATTGTTCATTGAAAGTGATGTCGAGTGCTTTGATCGCACCTTCTTGAAGTAGTACCCTCAACTGCTCAGCTCGAACTTCAGCCAGCCTTAGCAACTCTTCCTGCGATCGGAGGAAGGAACTTGCGGCCAACCATTGCCAATAGATCTCTGAACCTTCGCGACCAATCAGCAGGATAGTCCGCTCGATCTCCGGTGCAACGGCTTGTAATCGAAGGTTGGCCTGCAGAAGTTCCACACGGGCTGGATCAATGGCACGCCCTTGCAATAAAGGTTGAACCATCGAGACTTTGAACTCGCCGCCTTTATTGGTCTCACGTTCCTTATACCACGGCGCGAAATCTCCGCGTCCAGTTCGATAACCTGCGGAAAGATAACCACCCCACCAGAGCTGCCGCGCGATACCAATTCCGCTGCGCGAGTTTTCGTAAAATCCAGTTGGTTCGTTGAGTGTATAACCTTGCAACTTGTGATCGTAAAAGCCTCGTGCGGAAGTCGTCTCTCCAGCAGCAATTCCCGCTTGCAACCGAGCCTGTTCGATCTGCGGAAACGACTGTATCGAACTAGCAATTACGTCGGCTAGCAATAGCGTCTGCGGGGCAGCCGAATCGGCGGTTGCATTGCTGTCCGCGTTTTCTGCACTGCCCACGCTTGAACTGCCACTACGATTCTGGCTGGGAGTTTGGCCCGATGAAGACGGAGACATCTCGGCGGGAGGAGGGGCAGTTGGCTTCGCTTTCTCATCCGCAGGATCTACCGACTCTAGCTTAGCAGCGGCTGCAGATTCGTTTGCTTGCTTGTCACTCGCCGACTTTTCATCCGCGTCACCCTTTAATTCTTCTGCAGGTGCGGAAATCGGCGGCGAAGCGGTATCAGGTGGCGTCGGTTCGGCTGGTTGAGTTACTGGCGGCTTTAGCAGCGGCTGCAAACGCATCTGTTGGACTGTGCATCCGGTGGTTGGTCCAACAAACGCAAGCATCAACACACAACCTAACTGAGCAAGGCGCGAATGCGGGAGATGCAAAGCTACTTCGGTAACTTCGGTTTGGCCTTCTCTTGCCCGAAGCCTGCTTTGGTTGGTTCCTGATCGGAAATCACCGGCGGGAATCCGTTGAGCTGCCGCCATATCTCGTAACCTAAAGAAACTTGCTTTAAGAGAACCCATCCATTTGCTCTCACGCCTTGTCTCAAGTATCGGTCACCGGGCCACGCGGGCTCTTCTGGATCAGGTTCAATCAGCACCGAAAAATCGCCCTTTGCATCGTCAGTCGGGCTCAATGCAAGCACTTGACCGCCGAATGTTCCAACAGCAGCCGACGGCCAACCGACAAATTGGACTGCCGGCCAACCTTGAAATTGCAATCGCACTTTATCACCAACATGAACCAACGGCATATCGCGACCTGGAACCGTTAGCTCAACTCCCAACTCTGTTGTGGCGGGCACCAGCGTGAAAAGCAGATCGCCCTTCTTCACCGTATTCGAGCCTTCGCGGCTGAACAACTTAGAGACAATGCCATCGCGAGGCGCAAAAACTCTCAGCCGATCAAGTTGACTAAGCTTGATTTCCAACTCTGTGAGCTTGTTGGTGGCTTCAGCAAGCTTTGCCTTTTCTTGCTCGAATTTCGTTTGAGCCTCGCGATTCTTGATATCGAAGTCGTTGCGTTTCGCATCCAACTCCTGCTTTTTCGCGTCCAGCATTTTAGAACTTTCATCAACGGCACGCTCTGCCTTTTTAAGTTTTGCAGCCGCAGCACTCAATGAATTGCGCTTGTCCATCAAGCTTTGCTCGGAAACCAAACCTCTCGGATAGAGCCTTTCAGCTTGCTCTTTCTCATACAACTTTTGCCTATTTTCCGCTTCGAGCGCGATGACCTCCTGCTCGCTCTGCTTCAACTTTTCCTGCGCTGCGGCTACTTCGCTGCGTGTGGCCTCAACCATCGTATTGCCGCTGAGTAGCTGGAGGTCCACATTCTGCTTTGCAAACTGAACCGAATTCTCCGAGGCGATCTTAGCCAACCTTGTCTGCGCGATCTGCTGCTCCAACTGCTCTTGTTCGCGGACCGCGGTGGGTTCAAGTTCCAAAAGCCTTTCACCAGCCTTAACAAATGAACCTTCACGCAAACCAGGCTTTACATAATTCACGATGCCGTCGTACTGGCTCTCTACGTTCTGCGGCCGATACTGCGGATCTATGGCAAGTACTACACCAAAGCCACGCGATGTCTGTTGCCATGGAGCAAAAAACATCGCCACCAGGCTGACAACGAGTAACGCAAAAGTGAGCTTGCCCACCAAGCGAATCAGTCGCGCGGTGCGCACCAGATGCAACGCTGGAAAAGTCTGTTTCAAATGATCGATGGAAATCGCCGCCAGCGTTTCACTCGGATCATGCCGAACTGGTAAAGCTGTTTCGTGTGCCATAATAAATTAGATTAGAACCGTTAGTGACCTTTGCTTCGCCCCAGTGTGACCGTCTGATCGCAACTGGCCAAGATGCGTTCATCGTACGTCCCAATAATCAATGTCCAAGGTTGCGACTTAGCACTCAGTTTCTCCCAAATCTCCCATCGCTCGGCCGGTGGCAATGACTCTAACACTGCGTCAATCAGCAACACACGCGGCCGTGCCACGATAGCTCGGGCAAGCATTAATCGGATGCGCTGCGCATTGCTCAACGGATATCCACCCGTCTGCAATTGGGTATCGATCCCATGACTGAGTTCGAGAGCCTCGTCCCACATTCCCACAAGCTCCATTGCCGAACGCACTTCCGACTCCGAAAGCCAACTGCGTCCTAAACGCACATTTTCCATCAAGGTTCCGTGGAATATCTCCGGACTGCGAGCCAGCGCAATCAGGGATCCATTCGAGATCAAATCCGCCTCGCGCACGTCGAGCCCAGCCACTTCAGCAAAACCTTGAGACGGCTGACGCAAACCTGCGAGAATTTCGAAGAGCCACGTTTTGCCACTTGAACTGCAGCCGGTTATGCCCAATCGTGTACCCGGTTCCACCGAATAGTCACTTGCCGAATGATGCGGGTCGGCGCTGGTCAACATCAAATTGTGCCAACGCAACGGAGCGGGACCTTCACCCGGATGACAGTATTGCGGAGCAGGCTCAACGGGCAAATCCAGCAGATGGCCAACTTTGTCCATCGCTGCCATCAAGTCATAAAAAGACTCGAGCGACTTACCGATCTTGGCAAATGCACTGACGATTGCCGTTACCACCAACTCGCTCGCCACCAATTGCCCCAACGTCAATTCGCCACTGATTACTAGCCAACCTCCAACACCCAGCAAAACCGTCGATGCAATAGCCTGAAGGCAAAGCGCGAATGCGAACTGGCGCAACAAAACTCGGAAGTGCATTCGACGCGCGAGCAAGTACTCGACCGTCATGCGGTTCGTATGGTCGACTGCGTACTCCGTACCACCATGCATATGAAATGCAGTTGGATTCGCCAGCACGTCTTGCATCCAGTGCCCAACGTCATACTTGACGATCGATTCCCGAATCGCGGATCGAATCGCACCACGTCCGAGCATCCACGTAATCACGGTCATCGAAAACACGAGAACAATATCAAATCCCAACAGGTACGGATGATAGAATGCAAGCAGAATCAAACCAATGATCGTTTGGATGACGATCGCCATACCGTCTAGCAACAGCAGCGCAGTCGCCTTCTGGATGGTCATAATATCGAAGAAGCGATTGGACAATTCAGCGGCATCTTCACCATCAAGCGACTCTCTTCGCGCCCTGGCAAATCGATACCCCAGATCGCCAACAATACGAACAAAGATACGTTGTTGTAGAACTTCAGCGATCACCGTCTGTAAAGCGCGAAGGAAACCAGCGAAACCGAGAAAACCCAGCAAGAGAAAGGACAAGACGAACAGCGGTTGAAGGTAAGTTCCCCACGCCACCGTGTTCACCAGCGACTCAACTGCCAACGGCGTCGCTAAACTCATCACTCCAGCCACCAGGGCAAAGAGGATCAGAGTCATGATGTCCCGGAGTTCTAATCGCAATAGACTGCGGAACCGCGATAGCGGCGAACGATGAGAATGATGATGACCGTGACCGCCACCATGTGCATGCCCACCCGCATGCCCCCGCGAGTGCCCGCCCGAATGTCCGTGGCCTTCTGCAATTCCGCCCGATGCCGAAGAAAGCGACTGGCTGTTCATAACCGGTTGTGCTACGAAGCATCGCCGGACATCAGATTTACGCCAAAACTCTGCCAAATCTGAGCGACCACCCGTCGTCCGCTCTAGATCGGCACTCACTTCGAACGCTTCGGCACGCCGCCCTTTCTGCTCAATCACCCACCAAGATGAACCTCTCGTGGTCGCCTCTTCAATCACGACTGGAAAACTCTCGCGCACCAAATTCATCGCGTCCCGCCGAGACAGTTTGGTAGGAGCCAATCGGATGCCGAGTTGTTGAGCCGCTTGCATCAAGCGGTAGTCGTCGTTTGGGGTGTCGCCGCCCTGAACCTGAGGAGGGTTCGCAGTGCGCACAGCCTGCTGTATAGCCACCATTTCAACCGGCAAACCAAAGGCGTAACAAAGCCGTTCCAACACTGCAGCCATTTGCGCGAAGTCATTATTCCTGTTCTGCCGTTGGTCGCCAAACTGTGCCATCTCGAAGCCTTGAATGCCAATATGCGTAGTTTTATTAACGAAGTTATCGTCAATCAGCCAGCGGCTCATCCTACCCAAGTCGAAAGTCCGAGCCAAAAATGCTCGTTTTCGCCCACACTCAGACGGTCTACCGTAGCTTGCAAAGTCGTTCCGCCCTAGGGGGCACTATTTTCTGCAAAGGTTGACGCGAGCCGTGTCTTTTTTCATTAACCTCAATCGCAATTCGATATTTTGATCGGGCGTCGAGTGCTAGAAAAAAGCAGTGGTATGAGCGAATCTCAAAATGTAGGCACAAAAGACAAAAAAAGCGGGCGTGGATAACAAGGTGAAATCCACGCCCGCCAGTTTCGATTACTCGTGCTTTGGTGATCTGCACGAGGGGATGACTGCCAAGGGCAGCCCGCCGGCTACCTAAGGGTTATCACCCCAATGGCTGGTAGAACATCTACTCACGCGATCACCTCCTTCCAAAAACAGGGTTCGCCC
>JBGSOM010000192.1:0-49036 GCA_041739135.1 Pirellulaceae bacterium | reverse complement strand
GATAGAGCTAGAACCCTATCGGTCAACGCTGTGAAGCATTTCTCAGAGGTTTTTCCTGCGATTGCGGGCCAAAGGCCCAGCGGTTTGCATAGCCTGGGCCATCGGCCCAGGTTTGTGATCCTTCATGTTTTTCAGAGGCCCCAAGGGCCGGCCGTATATCTACAAATTAAACGATCGGCCCTTCAGGCCTTTGCTGGCATCATGTTGACTCTTCCTGGGCCGTTGGCCCAGGCTGGGCAATCGAATGGCCCTTTGGGCCGAAATCGCCGCATTTCCTTCAATGAGAATGCTTCACAGCGTTGCCCAACGGGGTAGAACCATGTGTCGGTGGATACCCAGGGTAGCTCGCTACGCTCGCAACCCTGGGCTGAATGACGAAACTCCTTCGGAGTAGCTCGCGATTGATCGCGGTTGATGGGTTGCACCAACTGCAATCGACTGCAATCGCTATCGCAGGTGAAATCGGCGGCAGATCGTTGAATAACGTTCGGCGTTGACCTAACGCGTCGCTTTGACGGATAATAGCGAACTAACGCAAACTGGGAGAAGCACTTGGCTACTGTGACTGAAACTGAAAATCTGCAACTTTACTGCCACGCCATGGCGGAGCGAGCGAAGGCGGCTTCGCGAATCTTGGCAACGCTCTCAACTGAAACGAAGAACCGCTGGCTTCGGCATTGTGCCGATCAATTGGAATCATGCGTGGCGGGGCTGCTAACGGCTAACGCGCTCGATATCGAACTGGCGCCGGTGTACGGACTGACCGAAGCTGCAGTCGATCGTCTGCGGCTCGACAAAACCCGCATTGCGGCGATGGCACAGGGTTTGCGCGATGTCGCTGCGTTGCCCGATCCGGTCGGTGAATTGATCGAAGGTGCGAGGCGCCCGAATGGCTTGGAGATATCCAAAGTACGAGTGCCGTTGGGGACTGTGTTTTTCATCTACGAATCTCGTCCCAATGTTACAGTCGACGCAGCTGCAATTTGCATTAAGAGCGGAAATGCTGTCATTCTGCGGGGCGGAAAAGAAGCGATTCATTCGTCCGGTGCACTGGTAACAGTGATGAAAGAATCGGCTGCGGTCTGTGGTATTCCAGCCGGTGCGGTTCAGTTCGTAGAAACCACCGATCGCGATGCTGTCGGTCATTTTCTCCGTATGCCGCAGTGGATTGACGTGGCGATTCCGCGAGGCGGCCGCGGCTTGATCGAGCGCGTGGCAGCCGAAGCGCAGATGCCAGTCATTAAGCACTTTGATGGCAATTGTCACGTTTATGTTGAGGCTTCGGCCGATCTGCAGATGGCGATTGAGATCGCCGTGAATTCAAAATGCCATCGGCTGGGCGTCTGCAACGCTTGCGAAAGTTTGCTGATTCACGAGCAGGTTGCGCGGACGCATTTGCCGGCAATCTGCAACGCTTTGATCGAGCGTGGTATCGAGATTCGCGGAGATTCGCTGACTTGTGAACTGGTCGAGGAAGCAACGCCAGCAACTGAAGATGATTGGTACACGGAGTACCTTGGGCCTACGATCAGTTGCAAAGTTGTTGCCGATACTCAGGAAGCGATCGAGCATATCAATCGATTTGGATCGCATCATACAGATGCGATCGTGACCAGCAATCTAAATTCTGCTAGAACGTTTACGCAGCAGGTCGATTCGGCGGCGGTAATGGTCAACGCTAGCACTCGATTCAATGATGGCGGCGAGTTTGGTTTGGGGGCTGAGATCGGAATCAGCACGGACAAGTTTCATGCTCGCGGACCATGTGGGTTGAAAGAGTTGACTAGCTACAAGTACGTGGTCTATGGATCGGGACACGTTCGAAAGTAAGCGACGACGGAATAAGTTTGTATCACGGAGGGGAATATGGCGGACGATGCACTGAGTCGCAATGAAGTCGAAGACTTGCTGCGCTCGATGGAATCTGGTGAAAAGAAAAAGAAGCCGCCAGTTGCCCCTGCAAAGCCAGCAGCCACTAAGAGCAGCTCCGCGATGGATATGGAAGCCAAAGCGGAAGCGCTGTTGGCTGGCGCGAACGCTCCGCCGGGCGCTAAAACACAAGCTCAGCGTCAACGCGTTGTGGCCTACGATTTCAAACGCCCTGAGCGCGTCGGCAAAGAGCAGATGCGAGCGTTCCAGTCGTTGCACGAAGGCTTTGCGCGAAATTTTGGTGCGTCACTGTCCGCTCTGCTGCGAACGATTGTCGAAGCGAAACTCATCAGTGTCGATCAGCTAACGTACAGCGAATTTGTGTACAGTTTGGAGATTCCGACCTGTTTCAATTTGCTGAAGCCTACGCCGCTTGAAGGCAACTGGATTCTCGACATCAGCCCCGCGCTGCTCTATCCGATTATTGATCGGATGCTCGGTGGTGTCGCGACGCCTGAGTCCGCGATGAAGCGACCATTGAGCGAGATTGAGATTCGTTTAACGTCGCGCATAACGTCCGCATTTCTGCGCGATCTCACTATGGCTTGGTCGAACGCGGTTGCCTTGCGGGTTGAAGTTGAGCGCATTGAGAGTAATCCGCAGTTGGTTCAGATCGTTCCGCCCAACGAAGTCGTGATTCTCGTCAGCTTCGAATTGACGATGGGTAAAACTCGCGGCATGGTCAACTTGTGTATTCCGTTCAACACGATCGAACGTATCGGTTCGAAGCTGACCAATAACAGCTGGATCGGCTACGCGTCGTCTCGCAGCACGGAAGCCAGCCAGAAGCAGATTTCAAATTTAATCAGTGAATCGCATACGGAAGTGGTCGTAACGCTCGCGCGCTCGACGCTGCGCGCAACGGACCTACTCAACTTGCAAGTGGGCGATATTGTTAACACCGAGAAAGACATCCGCGAACCGCTGGACGTCGAAGTACAAGGACTTGTAAAGTTCACTGCCAAAGCGGGCACTCTGAAAGGCAAGAAGGCGATTGAGTTAATTGGCGCCGTCGTCAATGAGACCGAACCGACAGTCAGCTAACTACTTTGCGATCGCTGAGTCCAGTTGCCGAAACGGAATCGTAGTCGAACTTTTATAGCGTAAACTGTGTCTCATACCGCTAATCAAGACTTTAAGTTCTTTTAGTTTAGGTGAGATCGAATGAACGCGCGGCAGTTGGAAAAGCTTGGTGTGCCCTCGTTTTGTGCAGGCGAAGCGATAAACGCCATTCAGCGACTGGCGCGCGAAGACAAGCTCCGGAATCGCGACATCAAAGAGATCATCAAACGGGTCGTCGCTGCGCCTCAAGACTTTGCGACCGACGAACACTGGGGCGAGCTCGCACGAAGTCTATCAGCGATGGCAGAAGAGCCGATCGCGCGCGAACCGATTGACTATCCGACTTGGGGCAGTGATATCGATCAAGCGGCTCACGCGCAGATGCGACTTGCTTGCCGATTACCGATGGCGGTCGGTGCCGCTCTAATGCCTGATGCTCACGTTGGTTACGGGTTACCAATAGGCGGCGTGTTAGCCACCGAAGGCGCGGTGATTCCCTACGCAGTCGGCGTCGATATCGCTTGCCGGATGAAGTTGTCGATCTTGGATATCGACGCGCAGCAACTAAGCAAGAATCCAAGCCGCTTCGAAGATGCACTTAATCGTGGAACACGGTTCGGAATCGGTTCGGAGCATGAGAAACCGCAAGATCACCCGGTGATGGATCAGGACTGGACGGTCAGTCGTACGACGCGTGAGAAGAAAGACGTCGCGCGGCGGCAACTTGGCACAAGTGGTTCAGGCAATCACTTTGTTGAGTTTGGAACTTTGCAACTTGATGTGCGCGATGAACAATTGGGGCTCGACGCCGGAACTTACACAGCACTCCTAAGTCACAGCGGCAGTCGGGGCACCGGTGCAAGCGTTTGTTCAACGTATAGCGCGATCGCTCGCAGTCGTCTGCCGCGTCAGTTCGACAGCACTTTCGGCTACTTGGCTTGGCTGAGTTTGGACAGCGAAGCTGGTCAAGAGTACTGGGCCGCAATGAACTTGATGGGCGATTACGCGGCTGCGAACCATGACGTGATTCATCGGCTCGTCAGCAAGTTGCTAGGTGCACGAATTGTCTCCGGAGTTGAGAATCACCACAATTTCGCTTGGAAAGAACAACATCAAGGACGTGAGTTGATTGTCCACCGCAAAGGCGCAACACCGGCTGGTGAAGGTGTGCTTGGCGTGATTCCGGGATCGATGGCGACTCCGGGTTTTGTGGTGCGTGGGCGCGGCAACGCTGCAAGCCTCGCTTCGGCGTCGCACGGTGCAGGCCGCTGCATGAGTCGCACTGCGGCGCGCACGAAGTACACATGGAAAGCTGTTCGCAACGATCTGATTGCGAAAGGAATACGTGTCGTTTCCGCAGGAGCCGATGAAGCTCCCGGAGTCTATAAGGACATTCACGAAGTGATGGCTACGCAAGCGGAGTTAGTCGATGTCATCGCGCGGTTTGATCCTAAGATCGTGAAGATGTGCGATGACGATAGCCGCGCTGAAGACTAATGAGCTGACGATGCCGCGACCTAATCTGCAACTGCGTCCATGTGCATCTTGAGGTGCCGACCAGTCGCAGACGACGCGTTTGCGGCAACTTCCGCAGGAGTGCCCTGAGCGACAATGCGTCCGCCCTCGTCGGCTGGGCCAGGTCCTAAATCGATAACATGATCCGCGGCAGCGATTAAGTGCAGATTGTGTTCAACCACGATGAGCGAATGACCGGCTTCTAACAGTGCGTTAAAGCAACGTAGCAGGGTGGCGATGTCGTGTGAGTGCAAACCGGTTGTTGGTTCGTCCAGCAAAAATAGCGTCCGACGCTTTGAGGCCGCTGCCAAATGCGCCGCAAGCTTCAACCGCTGCGCCTCGCCAGCACTTAACGTCATCGCCGACTGACCAAGCTGAACATACTCCAGACCAACGTCGCTGAGGACCTTTAGTTTATGCTGCACTTTAGGCGAACCGCGAAAGAACGCACTCGCTTCGCTAACCGTCATCCGCAATACATCGGCAATCGTTCGATCGCGATATTTCACCGCCAATATTTCTGGACGGTAGCGGCTTCCGTTGCAGTTCGAGCAGGTCATGCTGACATCCGCCAAGAATTGCATGTCAATTTGAATAACGCCGTCGCCTGAGCACGTCGGACAACGTCCCAGTTCGCTGTTGAAGCTAAAGTGGCTCGCGGAAAAATTGCGAGTCTTCGCATCAATGGTTTCCGCGAACGCATGGCGAATCTCATCGAACGCTTTGACATACGTTACCGGATTGCTTCGCGGTGAACGACTGACTGGACTTTGATCGATGACGATACAATCTTCGATCAGATCGGTACCATGCAGTTCATCAAACGGCAGGCTGTCCGTTTTTTGATTTGTTAGCTTCGCCAACAGCGCCGGGGCCAATGTGTCTTGAACCAGCGAACTTTTGCCGCTGCCACTTACACCCGTCACAACGCATAAAACTCCCAATGGAAACTGCACGTCGAGATTTTGCAAGTTATTGCCTCGACATCCTTTCAACTCGATCTTTCCTTTGTTCGTTTGACGCCGCGAACTCGGTACTGCGATGTGCTTGCGACCACTCAGGTAAGCTCCCGTTAGACTGGTAGGGGAATTGCGAACTTCTTCAACAGTGCCGGTGAATACAATTGCGCCGCCGAGTTCGCCAGCTTTGGGACCTACTTCAATGATGTAGTCGGCACTGTTGAGCAGCATCTCTTCGTGTTCAACAATCACAACCGTGTTGCCGCGATCAGTCAAACTAATAATTGCACCGGAGAGTTTTTCGACGTCCTGCGGGTGGAGACCAACCGACGGTTCATCGAGAACGTACAGCATGTTGACTAAGCTGGAACCGAGCGCAGTCGTCAACGCTGTTCGCTGCGCCTCGCCGCCGCTTAGCGTTCGCAACGTTCGAGAAAGCGCGAGGTAGCCTAAACCTACTTGCTGCAAGCAATTCAATCGCAACTGAGTCTGTGACAGGACATTTGCGGCGATCCGTTCCTGACGCACATCGAGCGCGAGAGCATCAAGCAGAGCAGCAAGCTGGTCAATTTGCAACTCGCACAACTCTGCAAAATTGTGATCCGCTGCCGTGTAAGCGAGTGCTTGCGGGTTCAATCGCTTACCGCCGCATGTTGGACAAGGCGTGTAAGAACGCCAGCGACTTAGAAAGACTCGCACGTGCATTTTGTATTTCTTGCGTTCCAGGTACGCGAAGAAACCATCGAGCCCTTCGTAACCAAATTTAGCATCGCCGTGGATGACGCGATCCAATTGTCGCTTGTTTAGCGTACTGAACGGCGCATCGACGGGAATTTGCAGCTCATCAGCGATGTCCAGCAATTCGTCGAGGTACGGGTTGTAGCTCGGTGAGTTCCAAGGTGCGATGGCTCCGCCACGAATCGTTTTCTTTGGATCGGGAACGATGAGATTCATGTCCAAGTTGATCGTATCGCCAAAACCTTCACACGTTGGGCACGCTCCGAGTGGGCTGTTGAAGTTAAATAAACGCGCTTCGGGATTCGGGTAATCGATGCGACAAACCGGGCAGCGGAGTTGCTTACTGAAGCGAGCTTCAAACCATGGTTCGCCGTCGACGCTGACTTCGGTTGCGTTTAAGTTTGCAGCGGAGATTATTGGCAAGGAAGTCTGACTGCGTTCGATCAGCAGCACAGCTTCGCCGGCACCATGTTGAAAAGCCGACTCGAGGCTCTCGGTAAGTCGCTGCGACGTGTCACCGCCCTTAATGCGATCCGCGATTACCAAAACGCGACCATTCACCGGCAGCGCTTCGCTCATTTCTTCCCGAACCGTGGTGCCGATACTCAATGTCTTGCCGTTCGCAACTAAGCGGACAAATCCCATCGCCTGGAGATCCGCTAAGACGCTCGCACGGTCGACGACATCTTCCCAGTGCGTCTCAAAGCCGATCATGATTTTGACTGGCGGCATGTCTGCAACCAGTTTCGATACGGCTTGCGGATCTTGAGACGTCACTAATTGCCCGCACTGAATGCAGTGCAGAACAGCGATCTTGGAAAACAGAATTCGCAAATAGTCCAGCGTTTCGCTCGCTGTGCCAACGGTGCTACGATTGCCGCGCGGCGCGCCGGAACGTGTCACAGCGAGTGCGGGTGGCAGATGATTGATCGAATCGTAGTCGGGTTTGTCGAGCCGCTGAAGAAATTGCCGCGTGTAAGGCGAGAAGCTCTCGATGTAACGACGCTGGCCTTCGGCATATAGCGTGTCGAGCGCGAGCGAAGTCTTGCCCGAACCGCTGACGCCACAAACGGCGATAAGTTTGCCGCGGGGAATGTCCACGTCAACGTTTTTCAAGTTGTGGACGCGAACTCCGCGAAGCTGAATCGATTCCCATTCAGCAATCGCGCCGCCCGTGACGGGCGGAACGATCGGCTGCGATTCAGTTTTTGACTTGCTAGTTCTTTTGATCGGCATTGAATGCCATGAAGTCTCAAGCGTACGGAGGGCTAAACAACTTCTTTCGAATCAATCCAACTCATCAGCTTCCGCAGTCGTCGCCCAACCTGCTCGATCAGCAGATTGCGGTCGCGACGTCGAGTTGCTTTGAAGGCCGGCGCGCCAGCTTTGTTCTCAAGAATCCACTCTTTCGCAAACTGACCGTTTTGAATCTCAGTCAAAATTTGCTTCATGGTTGCACGAGTTTCAGCGGTGATAATACGTGGGCCGCGTGTGTAGTCACCAAACTCAGCGGTGTTGCTGACGCTGTAACGCATGTAGCTGAGCCCGCCTTGGTAGAACAGGTCGACGATCAGCTTTAGTTCGTGCATGCATTCGAAGTAAGCCATCTCGGGTTGATAACCAGCGTCGACGAGCGTATCGAACGCAGCCTTCACCAATTCGCTAACGCCGCCGCAAAGTACGACTTGTTCGCCGAACAAATCGGTTTCGGTCTCTTCGGCAATCGTCGTTTCGATCACACCGCCACGAGTCGCGCCGATGCCTTTCGCATAAGCCAAACCAACTTGGCGAGTCTTCTCGCTGGCGCCTTCACCGAGAGCGATCAAACCTGGAACTCCGCCGCCTTTAACATACTCGCTACGAACCAAGTGGCCTGGACCCTTGGGAGCGACCAGCAGAGCGTCGTGGCCTTTCGGTGGTTCAACTTGTCCAAAGTGAATGTTGAAACCGTGCGAACACATGAGAATCGCGCCGCTCTTCAAATTCGGGCGGATACTCTGACGGAACACATCACCTTGAACTTCGTCTGGCAGCAAAATATTCACTACGTCGGCTTGCTTGACAGCATCTTCAACGACCATCGGTTTGAATTTGTGGCTGACCGCGAGATCATAGTTGGCACTACCTTCGCGCTGACCAATAATCACATTGCAACCGCTGTCTCGCAGGTTTTGTGCTTGCGCGTGACCTTGCGAACCATAGCCTAGGATGGCGATCGTTTTATCTTTGAGGTGCGAAAGGTCAGCATCGTTGTCGTAGTAAATTTTCGCAGTCATAATTCTCTCTGTGGTAGATGCGCGGACGCTGTGCGTCCAAGGAGGTAATGGTTGTGGGTTAGGTTGCTATTCGCTGGCTTCGATGGTCGCGTACTCTTCTTCGGATATGCGTTGACCTGCGCGAACAAGTGCGACGCGACCTGTTCGAACTAATTCGGTTATTCCGTACGGTCGCATCCGATCGATGAAAGCTTCGATCTTATTTTCGCGGCCGGACAGTTCAATCATCAGTTCGTCTGCCCCGACGTCGACAATTTTGCCACGAAAGATCTCAGCGAGTTCACGGATCTCCGTTCGCGCTCCACCCGACGGCGCTTTGACTTTGATGAGCATCAAGTCACGCTCGACGAAGTCCTGCGAACTGATGTCGTGAACTTGAACGACGGTAACGATTTTCTCAAGTTGCTTGCGAACCTGTTCGAGAACTCGGTCATCGCCGACAACCACAAACGTCATCCGCGAAAGTTCTGGGTTCTCTGTCGCGCCGACCGCCAGTGAATCGATGTTGTAGCCGCGACTGGCGAGCATCCCGGAAATGTGGGCAAGTACACCGGGAACGTTTTGGACCAGGGCAGAAATGAGGTGCCGCATGGGTTTACCTTGAGTTTTATCTGTTTAGGAAATGAACCGAGCATCTTACTTTGCAATCCGAATTCCCTCAAGGATGCACATCTTGCGGGCGCGCCGGCCGCAGTTAACTGTTCGCAGGCACAGTTGCGGAAACCTGTAGAGTACGGAATCCGGTCAAAGGATCGGAGAAAACGCATAAATCTGCGAAAGATTCGGCAGATTCAATGAAAAAGGCCGCGAAATTTTGAGTTTCGCGGCCTCGCGTATTTGTTGCACTCGTTTAACCGCGTGGGCAACGCCCCGCGTTTTGCTATTGCTGCGAGCGCGACGCGTTGGGCCAACGAGGCGAAACGCGACTAGTTCCACCACCAATTGTCTTTTTGATCCACTTTCGAATCGGCTTTTTCGCGAACAAGCACAACCGAGTCGTCCGACTTGGTTCGTTCGCTAACCACGCGCCATGGATTGATTTCGACGCCGCCACTTGCGGAAACTGTCCATCCAGCTCGTCCGCTGACGAAACTACAGTGTGCTGGAATCATTTTCGCAACCGAGCGAACGGGTGTTTCAACCGACTGAGCTTTGCCATTCAGAATCCCCAAATCCAATCCTGCCGCTTTATCGAGTTGATGTGCAGAGATCACGGTGGCGATGATGTTCAGGTCCATCACGTTGCGAAGGTCACCGAAAGCGACGTGTTGGCGGCACAGGTCGTCGAACTTGGCGGTGAACAATTCTGCCCAGCGCTGAGCGATTTTGTTTTGGCGATCCGAACTTGTACGAGCTCCCTGAGCATCTACGAACTGCTCAGCCGTCATCGCTTTGACGCCCAAGCCAGTCAATTTCCAAGCGAGCCCATCGTCGCTCTTCAGAATTGAATCGTAATCGCAGGCCATCCACCATCGCGGTTGAGTTCCTGCGGTGTTGCCACCGTTGCGAATCATTTCCATGTAACTCGGTAGACCCGCAACTGGCGAATCTTCCAGATTCATCGCGATGCATTTCATGCGATAATCTGCTGCGACAAGTGTTTGAGCCATTCGCGAATCTTTAGGAACCGCAGTAAGTTTGACAACTTGATTGCCGAAGGCTTCTTTCATGCCTTGCTCAACCAGCTTTGGATTGAATCCGGGGCCGGTACGCAAGCCACTTAGATACTTCTTCAAACGCACTTCACCTTCAGGCGTTGGGTCGATCGAAACGGAAATCGCTGTATCGCGACTCGCATCGACCGTTCGCAGTGCGGTGATGAAATCTTCAAGTTGCAGGACTGGACGGCCAGTTGTAACGCCTACCACGCTTGCGTCTTCACGCACTCGCCAGCCTTCAGCAGGACCAGCCAGCACGATGTCTTGACGATCTGGGTAAACGAAAATGTATTCAATCCGTTGCAGCCCAGCCATGAAACGCACTTCGTCGGACAGCGTCTCGCCCGCAGCGATCGTTTTCTGCACTTCAGCTTGCAACTTCGCCAGCGAAACCATTCGCAGCTCGGTCGAAGCGGCTATTTTGCCACTCGGATGCATCACTTGTTCGCGAAGATCTCGCAGCAATCCAGCTCGGTCGTTCTGAGTCGCATTGTGGACAACTCCGTCCGCATCGACCATAACACCGCCGACCACACTTTGATTAAAAGCGTTACCAAACTGAGCTTGCGCAGCAGTTATAGTCATTAAAGTACCGCATAATACAGCCATCGCTGCGAGGGTACGTGACGCGTTGTGGCGAAGAAATTGACCGATGATCATTCTCGGACTCCAGAGAAGATTCAACACTTGCCCTCAAGTCGTTCCACGACCTTTGGACTAAAATCGAAGCTGGCAGGTAATTAGACAGTCTTGAGAATACTCACCACGGCACGTTAATGCAACAAACTTCTTCACAACAAGCGTATCTGATTATCCGCCACGGCAATCGGTGGTCCGATGTTTTGAAGTTGCTGCCCGGGCAGGTGGTAGTGGTCGGCCGCAGTTCGGAAAATCAGATTGTGGTCCGCGACGAACGTGTCAGCCGCCGCCACGCTGAGTTCTTGCACCAAAAGGGCGGTTGGATTGTGCGGGATCTGGGGTCGCGCAACGGGACCCAAGTCGACCACGAACCGCTGTCCGGGGAACATTTATTGTCCGATGGCGAATCCATTCGGGTCGCCGATTGCGAAATGGTGTTCACCAGCAACCTTGCCGGCGCGTTCTCAAACTTCGCTCCCCTGCCTGTTGGTCAGTCAACGGACCAGATCACGCACGATGGATTGGGCCAACCGACAATCACCCATCGCCAGGATCGGTCGCAGTGGTCTTCGGCCGTCGAAGCCAATAAGCATGAAGCCGCGGCGCCTGAAGATCCCGCCAGTTTCTTCTATCGATTGATCTCTGAGTTGGTCGCCTGTGAGTCGGCTGAAGCACAAGCTCAAACAGCTCTCGATCGCTTGCTCGCTCGCTTGGAACTGTCCAGTGGTGGCGTGGTAACGATTCTCCAAGAATCCGTCGCCCTGCGAACGGACCCGAGTCCGCCAACACTAGCAGTCCTCGCTACGAAGCAACCCGCTGGACAGTCGTACCATCGGGTTAGCGATTTCTTGGTGCAGACAGTTGTTCGTGAACGCCAAGCGATTTTGGCGCGCAATGTGCGCAACGACGAACAGCTTTCGTTCGCTCGCCAGTCCGCTCAGCGGGATGCAGTCAGTATCTTGTGCGCTCCGCTGCGCGAGGGTGACAAAGTTATCGGCCTGTTGCACATCTATTCTTCCGGCGATGAACGCTCGTTGACGGACCGTGATTTAGAGCTGGCGATCGGAGTTGCCGATAACTTGGCGATCGCTTTTGTAAGACAACAAGCGCGCGAGCAGCTGACAAAGTCACTTGCAAAGACTCGCAAGCAGATCGACGAACTGCAAGCTCAGCTGGAAATCACGCGCGAGATGGTTGGGCGCAGCGGATCACTGGAGAAAGTTCGCAAAGCGATTGCACGCGCTGCCCCTACCTCCGCAACAGTGCTGATCCGTGGTGAGAGTGGCGTTGGAAAAGAGTTGGTCGCGCGAGCTATTCATACTGCGAGCCCCCGACGCGATGCGCCGCTCGTGTGCCTCAACTGCGCAGCACTCGCACCCACTTTGCTCGAAAGCGAGTTGTTCGGACATGAAAAAGGTGCTTTCACCGGTGCAACGGATCGCAAAGTTGGGAAGTTCGAAGCAGCGGATGGCGGAACACTGTTACTGGATGAGATCGGAGAGATGAGCTCCGACTTGCAAGCGAAATTTCTGCGAGTGCTCGAAGGTCAACCCTTCGAACGACTCGGCGGCAATCGTGCTATCAAGACCGACGTGCGAGTCATCGCGGCTACGAATCGCGATCTGGAAGAAGCAGTTCAAGCAAAAGAGTTTCGATCGGACCTCTATTTCCGCTTGCGTGTGATCGAAGTCGAAGTGCCCGCGCTTCGTCAGCGACTCGAAGATCTTCCGCTACTGGTTGAGCACTTCATACAATTGCTACGACATCACGCTGACCGTCGCATCGATGGCATCACTCCCCAAGCACTCGAGTTGCTCAGTCGCCACACTTGGCCCGGCAACGTGCGTGAGCTTCGCAATGTCATCGAACGCGCCATGGTACTCGGCTCAAGCAATGTGCTCGACGTCGAAGATTTTTCACTGAGCAGTCTCGGGGCTGCGCCGACCAACGCTACGGTAATTGAAGCCAGCTCCACCACGGATTATGCACCAATTACCCTCGACGAACTGGAGAAAGCACACATCTTCGCGACTCTCAAGTTCGCAGATGGCAACAAAACCAAGGCATCCCAAATCCTCGGCATCGAGCGCTCTACGCTCGATCGCAAATTGAAGCGATATTAAGTCGCCGTTTGCTCCGCAAACGCAGCGTTGATTGTCGCATCGATAGCGAAGCAATCGACGACTGCTCGACAACTGTTTGTGGACTACTTCCGATTGTCGCCTACTTTCGAAAATTGCGAATCTCACTGGCAACTTCGTCCCAGCTACCGGTGAAGCGGACGGCGCGATCGTCGACATAGATCGTCGCTGGCGGTTTGTGTTCGCAGATTTCGTCCACTTCAACGTGATGCTTCTTTAGCCAAGCGTCGATTGCATCGCGACCTTCTTGCGTAGCGCATCGCGCCGAGTGCACCACGACGCGATATTGCTGACGCAGCTTGCGAATCGCTTGGTCTGTTCCATGGATCGGCGGGTCAGAGATCACTTCAATTCCGCGCCAGCCGGATACGTACGAGTGAATCACACCGTCAAAGTCCAAGCAAATCGTTTGTCGCGCGGGCTCAATTCCATTCTTCGCACAAGTCGCCGCGTCCGCCGGCCTCGCTGCCAGCAACCGATCAACCGCGTCATGCCCTTCCAGCCAGGCGTTCTCAGCCCACGGTTCGTCGTTCCAAACGCGCGTGTAATGATCGTGCGTATGATGCCGTCCCGGCAATCGCAACCAATCGCCATAGTGATGCCACTGCGGCTTGCCCGGGAACACTTCCGGCATCACATCTAACCCGCGTTTGGCAAAATCTGTCACCAGCTCCTTAACAAACTTGTGCACCGAATGTGTGCTCATCGGCTGCGCGAACAGAACGATCAAATGCAACCCGCCACGACCGTTCGAATCGCACAGTAGCGGATCGAAGCCCGCTTTCTGCAAATGGTCAAACCAGAACTTCGCCGCCGCGAAATTGCCCTCCGCCGAAACCGACAACTCCTCTTCATCGTGCAAATCGATATCGATAGCGAACCAACGCGACGTCAAATCGATACTGGTGCTATGCACGCCCAGCACGCCGCCTACGTCGCGAGTGCGAAAGTGTTTTTCAAGCGAAGATAGTCCAAGAAAGACTTTGCAGCGCTCGTCGCGAAATGGAGCGGTAATGGCGTGGTTGACTTCGCGATCCGCGCGCTCGCGACTGCGTTTGGGTAGGTATCGCCCCCACACGTCGGTGCGGTTTACCAAATGCTTGAGCGTCCATTCAGCCAATTCAGCTGAGCGCTGCCGCCATTGATCACCAACATGCGAAAAGTAATCCATAGGCAGCTCCGAAGGCGGTAGCAAGTGATCCGAGGCTCGTCCGGATGGTCCTTCGCAACTTACGCAATCACTTCGTGAATCGGATCGATGTGTTCAACACCAACTAATTTCTGATCAAGCCCGCTGTAGAAATAGGACAGCCGATTTGGATCGAGCCCCAGTTGGTTGAGGATCGTGGCGTGCAATCGTTTAACATGCATCGGATTCTCGACCGCTGCAGCCCCCAGTTCATCCGTTGTTCCGACGCTGACTCCACCTTTGATGCCACCGCCCGCCATCCACATCGTAAATCCGTACGCATTGTGGTCGCGACCCGAACCCTTCGCGTATTCAGCCGTCGGTTGGCGGCCGAACTCGCCGCCCCAAACCACCAACGTTGAATCCAGCAATCCGCGGCGCTTCAGGTCTTTCAACAGAGCTGCAACAGGTTTATCAGTCGCTCCAGCGTGGCGATTGTGGTTGACTTCCAAGTCGCCGTGCGCGTCCCAGTTGTCATCGTTGTGTGCGCCGCCGCTATACAACTGAATGCACCGAACTCCACGCTCGACTAGCCGCCGCGCGATCAAGCAGCGTCGTCCAAAGTCTTTCGTCTTCTCCTCATTCACGCCGTACAGCTCTAGCGTGTCAGCGTCTTCTTTGCTGAAGTCGACCGCTTCCGGCGCATGCTCTTGCATCTTATACGCAAGCTCGTAACTAGCGATCCGGGCTGCCATGTCATCGTTATCCGCGTGGCTAGCCAAGTGCCGTTGATTGATGGCGTGAATCGAATCGAGCATTTCACGCTGCACTGTTCTTCCAACGCTCGCGTGTGGCTGAAGATCAAGAATCGGGCTTCCCTGGCTGCGCAGCACTGTGCCCTGATAAGTCGCTGGCATATAGCCGCTCGACCAATTCTTCGCACCGCTGATCGGACCGCCTTTCGGGTCCAGCATCACTACGAACCCCGGCAGATTCTCATTTACTGTGCCGAGTCCATAGTTGACCCACGAGCCGAGTGCAGGCGATCCGCTGAGGATCTTGCCTGAGTTCATCATCAGCATCGCGGAACCGTGGATGGGTGAATCAGCGGTCATCGAATGCAAGAAGGAAATATCGTCGACGCATTCGCCAACATTTGGAAACAGATCGCTGACCCACTTCCCGCATTCGCCGTACTGCTTGAATTTCCAGCGAGGTTCAACGACGCGTCCGCCGGTTCGATGACCACCGCGACCAAACGTCTTCACATCGACCGTCTTTCCATCCATCCCGATCATGTTCGGTTTGTAATCGAAAGTATCGATGTGACTTGGTCCGCCATACATGAACAGGAAGATAATGCTCTTCGCCTTGGGCGCGAAATGCGGCGGCTTCGCTGCCAACGGATTCGAATTCGGTTCGGCGGCGTGTACCGTCTTGTTCCATGATCCATCAGCCGACATCAATGAACTGAGCGCGACAGCTCCGAATCCTCCGGCACTTTGCCACAAGAATTCGCGGCGCAAACGACGACAGAACGATCCATTGGGTTTTTCAGTAGACATAACTTCAGGTCCTCTTTACTACTCGTTGCTCTGTTCGCTGCTCTGTTCGCTGTTCTGTTCGTCGCTCATCAATCGACATACATAAACTGATTCAAATTCAGTACGACTAAACACATCGCGCGGCGTGCTGCATCGTCCGCTAAACCATGCTTGGCTTTCAAACGCGAGACCAAGTCCAGTAACTCGTCGATGTCCTCCACAGTGCCAGTATTCGTCGTCGCCAATTCCAAGCTGCGTGTGGCTTGCGCGCGTAAGTCGTCGCCAACTTCCCGTCGAACTCGATTGTAAAACGCTTCGGCTTGCTGCTGCATCCAGTCGCTGTTGAGCATACTGAGCGCTTGCCCAGGCTGAGTCGTCAAGAAACGCGCTTCGCAAGTTGTATCGGTGTCCGGGAAATCGAACGCGCTCAGCATCGGAACGGCCAGCGAGCGTTTAACGTGGATGTAGATACTGCGTCGAGCTTGATCGGCGGCCGAGGAATGCTCCCACCCTTTTCCAGGTTGCGACTGACTGGCGAGCACTTCGGCGGACAGCGTCGGGTACATGCTTTCGCCGTATTGCTGTTCGTTCAACTGACCGGTCACTGCCAGCACAGCGTCGCGAAGTTGCTCTGCACTGAGTCGTCGGACATTCTGTCGCCAGAACAGATCGTTGCGCGGATCTTGAGCCAGCGCCCGTTCATCAGCTTCTGAGCTCAATCGATACGTGCTCGACAATAAAATTATGCGGTGCAGACGTTTTAAACTCCAACCATTCTCCATCAGATCCGAAGCCAGATAGTCGAGCAGCTCTGGATGCGTTGGAGTTTCGCCCATTAAACCAAAGTTGTTTGGCGAGCGAACGATTCCTCGTCCAAAGTAGTACAGCCAAACTCGATTGACGATCACTCGCGAAGTCATCCAATTGTCTTTACTGGTCAACCAATCCGCCAACAACTTGCGACGCCCCGCAGATCGCGCCCCCGGTGCAACGGGTTGTAAGACGGGAGCGCCGCCGCCGAGCAACTTGGGAAACGCAGGTTGAACCTCTTCAGCTTCCGCATGCGGACTGCCGCGCGTGAGAACATGAGTCGCGGGTGGTTGTGGATCGCACTTTGCCAAAGCTAACACACGTTCGCGCGGAGGCAGACTTCGTTGGCGCTCGTTCAGTTCCTTCTCTTTGCTCTTGAGATTTTGGTACTCGGCCCACGTGGTTTCGTCGACATACTTTTGTAACTTCTCACGGAGCACGCGACGGCGACCTTCACCTTCCGTCGCACGCTGATCCGGCGCATCCATCTTCACAATTGCCGCCTGTTCGATCTCACGCAGTCGATGCTCTGTAGCTCGCTTTTCGTTTTGCAACTGCTCATACTGCTGACCAATCTCAGCCGATAGATCCAACTGATTGTTTGTCTGTTGGTCGCCGCGTTCCGCATAAGTCGTTACATCGCGCAGCAGCGCCACCATGCCGTAGTAGTCTTTCTGAGTCAGTGGATCGATCTTGTGATCGTGACAACGCGCGCAATTCAAAGTTAATGCCATGAACGCTTGACTGGTCGTAGTCACAAGGTCATCGTATTCGTCGAATCTCGCTTGAAGTGGATCCGCCGGTTCGTCGTCCCAAAGCCCTAATCGGTAGTAACCCGTCGCCGTTAATGACTCGGCAGTGACTTCTTTGAGTTCATCGCCTGCGAGTTGCTCGCGCACGAATTGATCGTAAGGCTTGTCGCTACTAAACGCGTTAATAACGTAGTCGCGATACTTCCACGCGTTCGGTTTCGGATTGTCACGTTCAAAGCTGTTCGTTTCAGCGAACCGCACAACGTCCAACCAAGTCCGCGCCCAACGTTCACCCAAGGCAGGGTCGGCGAGTAGTTGATCGACCAGTCGCACATAAGTTGATTCGTTCCAATCCTTGCACCAAGCGTCAACCGCTTCCGGTGTTGGCGGCAATCCTGTGATGTCGACGTAGACTCTCCGCACCAATTCAGCGGGACTTGCCTCAGCCACCGGTTGCAACCTGTTGTTCTCAAGTTTCGAAAGAACGAAGGCATCGATCGGCTGGCGCATCCAAGCCGCGTCCTTGACCTCAGGCAGTTCGTGGCGCTTAATCGGCTGAAACGACCAATGCGGAGCGTACTCGGCTCCCGCGTCAATCCAACTGCGAAGCGCCTGCACTTCCGCTTCGCTCAACCGCTTTCCTTCGGGCGGCATGCGTTCATCTTCGTCTTCAATCGTTATGCGACGCAGCAACTCACTCGCGTCCGCTTTACCAGCAACGATCGCGTGCTTGCCACTGTCCGCCGCGCCCAAAACAACTTCGCGGTCATCGAACCGCAAACCGCCTTCTTGCAAATCGGGTCCATGACACGAGTAACATTTGCGAGCCAAAATGGGTTGAATTTGAGTCGAGAAGTCGACCTCGGCTACTGCTTCGGGATCCTGCGCGTGGGCTGCGCTTCGACAGTCAACTAGAATGAACGACGCTCCAAGCGTGCCAAGTACAAGTATCAACCAAAGACGGAAATGCATGCCTGTGTCACTATTTTTGTAGGTGTTTAAATCGGCGGGAAAGGGTGACGGAATCCGCTCGTCCATCGACCCAGGCAGGAACTTTAGTTTAGACTAGCGGCGTTCCAAGGTCGAGGCTCCGATTTTTCTTTGTGGCGTAATCAGGTACCGTATTCGAGTCTGAGTTCAAGGGTTTTCCATGCTCGCAATGTTCTTTAAATCCGCGTTTGTGACTCTGCTATGGTCCCTGTTTTCGCCATTCAGCGTCGCTCAAAGCCTCGAAGACGATTTGCGAAAGAGCAGCCCTGCGGAGTTGGCGAAGGAAGCTCTTCGCGACGGAGACGCGTCGCGCGGCGCGATTGTGTTCTTCCAACCATCAATGGCTTGTGCGAAGTGCCACGCAGTCGAGGAGTCGAAATCGAGCGGGCTGGGCCCAGTTCTAACCGGAGCGAAAGAACCGCTGTCGAACGCAGAAATTGTCGACTCAATCTTGAACCCCAGCAAATCGATCCGCAAAGGTTTCGAATCGGCAACGGTGCTGACTCTTGACGGTCAAACTGTCACCGGCCTAATCGTCGAACGCTCGGAATCGCAAACAGTGCTGCGCGAAACGAACGGCAAGCTAACCACGATCGCCGAAGCGGACATTGAAAAGTTCGTCGTCAATTCCAATTCGATTATGCCACCGGCGCAGTTGAATCAATTGAGCAGTCGTCAGCAAGCGCTCGATCTTATTCGCTACTTGATCGAGATTCGCGACGGTGGAGCCACGCGGGCTCGCGAGTTGCAACCTTCCGAATCCCTGTTGACGGTTAAGGTGCCCGAGTACGAAGCGCATATCGACCACGCTGGTTTCATCCGTGACTGGAATGACGAATCACTGGCGCGCGGGGAAGCGATCTATCGCCGCGTGTGCGCAAATTGTCACGGTACGAAAGATCAACTGGGTTCGCTGCCCACCGCGCTTCGTTTTGCGGAAGGCAAGTTCAAGAACGGTAGCGATGCGCATGCGATGTACAACACACTGACTCGTGGTTTTGGATTCATGCCCGCACAAACTTGGATGGTTCCATCGCAAAAATACGATGTGATTCATTACATTCGAGAGACCTTCATCGAACCCTACAATCCATCGCAGTCGAAGCCGGTCGACGCGGCTTACTTAGCCTCGTTGCCCAAAGGCGATGATCGCGGGCCGGAACCGAGTACGATCGAAGCGTGGAGCGCGATGGATTACGGCGCGACGCTGACGCATACGTTCGAAGTGCCAGGTGAGCGATTGAATATCGCTTACAAAGGCATCGCCATGCGGCTCGATCCGGGCGCTGGTGGCGTAACCCGCGGCTCGCAGTGGATGCTTTTCGACAGCGATACGTTGCGAGTTGCTGCAGCCTGGTCAGCCGATTCGGCCTCGAGCAAACAACGCTTTGTCGACTGGCGCGACATTCAATTTAACGGCGAGCACGGTATTCATCCGAAGCTGGTAGGCAATGTTGTCATGGCGAATTCGATTGCGCCTGGATGGGCGGATCCGCGGACCGGTTCGTTCGAGGACGATCAGCGCGTCGTAGGTCGTGATAAACGCAAGTACGGACCGCTGCCACGTGCTTGGGGTAAGTTCCAGGGACTTTATCACTTCGGATCGAAAGCCGTGTTGTCGTATTCGATCGGTGAGACTGACATTCTCGAGTTGGCGGGCCAAGTTAGTTCCGAGGACATCAATCAACCGCCAGTATTCCTGCGAACGATTAAGCTCGGCGCGCGTGCCACCGAATTGACTTTGCAAGTTGCGGAAGACTTCGACGAAGCCAAACTACAAGTCGGTATTGTACAACTCGATGCACCTGAGAAAGGTGCACCAAAGAAGGATGCACCAGAAGATAGCAAACAACTGAAGTTGGTCAGGCAGTCTGGCAATTTGCGACTGCAAATCGCAGCCGGTGACGAACCTTTGCAATTCACGATATGGATGAAAGCGGCATCGAACTCGCCAATTGACATTCGCTCTTCGGTTCCCACTGAAGATCTCAGCGCAATGACGCTGGGCGGACCCTCACGCTGGCCTCAAATCCTGGAGACTCAAGTTGTCTCGGGCAAAGATGAAGGAGCTTTTGCCGCGGACGTGTTGACCAGCCCCGATAACAATCCGTGGCTGGCGCAGATGCGCTTCACGGGACTGGATTTCTTCAGCGACGGAAGCCTCGCAGCTTGTACTTGGGATGGAGATGTTTGGCACGTGCGGATGGAAGAACAGAAGCCGAGCGGTGCCAAGTTGCTGAAGTGGCAGCGCATCGCGTCAGGCCTTTACCAACCTCTAGGGCTAAAGATCATTCGCGACAAAGTGCATCTCACTTGTCGCGATCAATTGACGGTGCTTCACGATTTGAACGCTGACGGCGAGACCGATTTTTACCAGTGTTTGAACAATGACCACCAAGTCACGGAGCACTTTCATGAGTTCGCGATGGGATTGCAGACTGATGAGGCGGGCAATTTCTATTACGCAAAATCCGGGCGCCATGCGAAGAAAGCGATCGTGCCGCACCATGGAACGTTGCTGCGAGTCTCACCCAATGGAGCGACGACCGAGATTCTTGCGACCGGTTTTCGAGCGGCGAATGGCGTGTGTTTGAATCCCGATGGTTCGTTCTTCGTGACGGATCAAGAAGGTTTTTGGAATCCGAAGAATCGCATCAATTGGGTAACACTCGAACCAAAGGGCAAACCCAAATTTTATGGGAACATGTGGGGTTATCATGACATCACGGACAGTTCCGATGATGCAATGGAATCGCCGTTGTGCTGGATCACGAACGCGTTTGATCGTTCGCCAGCTGAGTTGTTGTGGGTCGATAGTCCGCGATGGGGAGCACTGAATGGCGCGCTGCTGAATTTGTCATACGGTTATGGCAAAGTGTTTCTCGTGTTGCACGAGAAGATCGATGGTCAGCAGCAAGGCGGGATGATCGAATTGCCGATTCCTGCGTTCCCGACGGGGGTGATGCGCGGACGTTTTCATCCGCAAGACCAGCAACTGTACTTGGCCGGAATGTTTGCTTGGGCCGGCAATGCAACGCAACCCGGCGGACTGTATCGATTGCGCGCGACTGGCCAGCCGATTCTGCTGCCCGTTGGCATGCATGCACGCGGGAAAGCGGTAACGCTGCATTTCGCTGAGCCGCTCGAAGCCGATTCGGTTCAAGCTGCGAAGGTCGCGATTAAGATATGGTCGCTTAAGCGCACCGAAAAGTATGGCTCGCAGCACTACTATGAACGAAACCTACGCGTTAAGTCAGCTCAGCTTTCGCAGGACGGCAAACAAGTTCGTATCGAGCTCGACGAACTCGAACCGACTTGGGGCATGTCCATCGATTTCGATTTTCGCTCAGCAGCTGGTCAGCCCGTGACGGGTTTGATCCACAATACGATTCACCGACTTTAATTGGTCTTCAGCGTTTTCGCGATGAAGCGTTCGAAGTAGGTGCGATCATCGTGTAAGACCACAATGTGATCGCCGGCTCGCAAACCGTAATTCTGTCCCACGTTCGTGGCTTTGCCTTCATCGTTTGTCGTCAAATCCATGCGCACGGGAGCCGCTCCTTCACCGTTTGGACGCATGATCGAAATGTTCAAAGCACCGAAAGTCTCATGCAAATTGGCTTGCTGCACTAGATCTTCGATGAACATGCCTTTTTCAGGAAGCGGAATCGTTTCCAAGTGCCGTTCATCGGAGCGAATTTCGAGAATGACGCGCGGTCCATCATTCGGATCGAGCGCCACTGCGGCTGGCATACCACCAGGCGGTATCGAATAACCCTGAGCCTTCAGTAGGCTGGTGTCGAGCGTCGAAGTACTTTTGCGAGGCAGGAATGTGTTTAGCAGCAGACAGCCGGGCTGGGTGATAAGCAAGCCAAGGAGAATGAAGTAAGGTAGGCGAAAGGCGGCTTGCATGGCGGGATAATCCTCAAGTAATGATTGCAAAGCGCCGTTGCGATTGCGGGGCACGCATCGAAACGGCTAACCGCCCAAAGGCAGCTACATTACTTATCGACCGCGAACTTGAGAAAATTTAGCCTAGCCGGAAAAGTCGTTGTAAACGATCTACTCGGCGACCGTTCGACGGAACTTGCCCAAATCACCTCGCCGCCGAACTCGCTCGCAGGTTAACAATCCGCAAGCGGACAACGAAAGCAAAAGAAGCGATGAAGGTTCCGGTACCGCGGTGATAGTACCTACTTGTATAATCAGGGTGGTGTCGGGATTGGGAGCCGCATTTCCTGCCAGGGGGGCGCCAATTTGCCCATCATTCCCCGTGAGCGTGTCGAGCGGGACGTCAAGCCCTCCTAAAGGACCAGTCGTACTTTCGTAAAGTCCAGGCTTAATTAACGGTCCAGTACCAGAGGTTGATAGAAGAGTAAAATCGATGACTCCCAACGTAATTCCATTGCCAATGCTAGCAGTAGTGGCATCAAGGAAACCAGTTCCCGTCTCCTCCTCGCCGTCAAACCGCTGGAGTTCCCGATAGATCGTGAAACCGTCACCCGACTGGGGCTCCAAGGGCCCAGGGTCAGAATCAAGAATTGGTTCTGTAAAGGATGCAAGAAAACCACTTACCCTAGTTGTCTCTGATCTCTGCACGAACGCCAATCGCTCGGGATCATACCTAACAGAGACGCGATAGTAGTACAGTGTGGTCCCGCCAGTAAGCTCTGCAACTATCGCAGCGCGAACGTTGCTGTTCACCTCACTCGTTGAACTAAGCGTGTTCTGCACCCCGGGCGTTACTGGATCCCAGTCGATACTCAAAATGAGTTCGGCGCTGCAGGTTTTCGGTTCCGCAAGCAAGATCGCCAAAACGAGCCAGCAAAACCTCAATGACGGGGCAATCATCTTTTTTATTAGCATGCGGTCGAACATTCCTCATCGAGTTGCAATGCTCAAACGTCTAGCAAAACCAGTCCTCCGCGGACCTGCCTAGACGAGTTACCGCCAGCATCTTACTTTAAGATCGTTTCAAGCTCTACCCAAATATCGCGGTCAGTGCCTGCGCCTTAACCAGTTCTCTTGGTTGGTTAAGATGATTATAAACTATGGTTTCTGGATCAATGCCGAAACCATGGTAAATTGAGGCGAGTAGCTCGATGGGGTGGACTGGGTCTTCCAGTGGTGCGGAAGCCGTCTTGTCGCTCTTGCCGTGCACGTAACCGCGTTTCACGCCCGCACCGGCGACAACTGCCGTGTAACAGTACGGCCAGTGATCGCGACCGTCCGACGAATTGTCGTTGCCCGATGTGCTCACGCCACGTTGCGGACTACGGCCGAATTCGCCGATCGCCACTACTAACGTGTCCTCGAGCATGCCGCGTTCATCCAAGTCGGTAATCAGTCCGCTTAGCCCAGCGTCCAGCATCGGAGCTGAACGATTCTTCATGCGTTCGGTCAAACCGGAGTGATGATCCCACGAGTGATTGTCAGAGTTCGCAACTTTGGGCCAGATCACTTCTACAACCCGTGTGCCCGCTTCGACTAAGCGCCGTGCGAGTAGGCAACTTTGCCCAAACGTATTGCGGCCATAGCGGTCGCGCAGGTCGCTGGGTTCCGACGATAAACTAAACGCCTCCCGAGCTCGACCCGAAACGATTAAGTTCAACGCTTGGTCGTAATAATTGTCGAGTTGGAAGTTTTTGACTGCGTCGTTAATCTCGGGCATCTTCGCATTGACCAGTTCACGCAGCTTCGCGCGGCGTTCGAGTCGCACGGCGAACACATCGGGACGCATCTGCAAGTCATCGATCTTGATTCGTTCCATCTTGGCCATGTCCATGTCATCGCCATCGGGATACAGCGTGTAAGGATCGAACGATTTTCCGAGGAAACCCGCCGTTCCGCCTTTGCCAATCACGTTGCTTTCTTGCAATGGACGCGGAAGCATCACGAAGGGCAACATCGGTTGATCAGTCGGTTTGAGCCGAATGATGTTCGATCCAAAGTTTGGAAAGTCCTTCGGAGTTGGCGGTTCGAGTTGCCCCGAGGGACTGACTTTATCCGTCGTGTAACCCGTCATCAGCTGGTAGATCGCAGCGGTATGATTGAACAGTCCGTTCGGCGTGTAGCTCATCGATCGGATCATCGTGAAACGGTCGTTGATTTGCGCGAGCTTCGGCAAGTTTTCCGTAAACTGAATACCGGGAATCTTGGTCGATATGTTTGAGAACGGACTTTTCACATTCTCTGGGACGTTTTCTTTTGGATCCCAAAGATCGAGATGACTTGGGCCGCCTTGTAGATAAACCATGATCACACTCTTGGCTTTACCCCATCCTGGCGCAGTAATCACTTTGCCTTCGTTGCCTCGAGCTTGCAACTGAAGCAGGTTGCCGAGCGACAGCCCCAGCAGACCGGACCCGCCCACTCGCAACACATCACGACGGCTCACTCCCAAGTGGCTATCACACAGGTCTTTTCCTAACGCACCTTGTAGACGTAACATCGGAGGGCTCCTAATGGTTGAACAAAAAGGCGGGACTGTTAATCAAGGCCCAGGTTAAGTCCTGAGCCAATGTGAGTCGACGGTTGCCGACCTGTTGTTTACTTGCTTCGAAATCGGTTCGCAACTGAACCAGTTTTCTATCGTCGACGGTAGCTACTTCCAACGCGGCGACTTGAGTTCGCAGAGCGCTTAATTGCTCGTCGGCAGGCACCGGTTGCTTCGCAGCCGCAACGGCGTTCTGCGCGTCGGACCACTGTTTTTCCGAGCTACGAAGATAAGCCAGCAATGGCTTGATTGTCTCAACCGTGCGAGTTTCTTCAGCGGCAGCCGCCGCGGCAGCGAACTCCTCAGGCAGTCCAAGGTCGATTTCGCCTTGATCGATCGCAAAGGAAATGCGGAAACGGCCCAGTCGATGATCCACCGCGTTGTGATTCTGATGAATTACGACCGTGATCAAAGCACCGGATTCGAAATCGATAGGATCCTTAGTGGTCAACGTTGCCCAGTGAATCGAACCACCGCGAGGCGAAACGGCCCAACCGCGTTGGTCACCCTTCTTGCCATCAAAAACTTGGTCAATCCCAAAACTCTCCTGAGAGAAATCTGCCTTGCCTGCAACGAATTCGAATTTCTTAACCGCTTTTGCATCGGCAAGCGGTGCCGCGGAGAGTTCCACTTCGGTGACAACAAAGTTACCGTTTGCGGAAAGCCCTGGACCTTTGCCTGGAATCGCTTCATCTGTCAACGCTTCAAGCCGGACGCCGCGGATGTTGCGCAGCGGCGTTCGGAATTTCAGCGTGTAGACGCCCTTCTCAGCTTTACCGCTCGCTCGAATCGAACGATCAGCCAGCGGCATCAGCGTCGCCCCATTACTCGCCTTTACATCGACCGGCGCGACTGGGAACCAACTGATCTGGCTAGTATTTTCAGTCAGGTATTTATTAGCGATCGTAACTCCCGCTTCATCCACTTTCTTCAAAGCCTCTTCAGCGGCCGCAATGCGTTGGACGCGTTCCGCTTCCAATCTTGCTCGCTCCGGTGCAATGGCTTGTTCATGAGCTGCAGCAGCCTGTTTGGCTTCCTCTAGTTTCGCCAGTCGCGTTGCTTCGAGCCTAGCGTGCTCATCCTTCCACCAAGTCTCGCGCTCGGCAAGTTGCTTTTCGAGTTCAGCGTGATCGGTTACGATTTCATTTGCGTTTTCGATCACCTGCTTCACTTCGTCAGCGGCTGCAGGGCGATTGAGCACACGCATGTAAATTTCGCCGACCATCTCCTCTTCGCTGAGGTCAGTAAGCGCTAGCGATGGCAATGCACATTTCGGATCGCTAATCGCTTTCCCAACGGTCGGCCCGCTGATCAGCGCCATCACTGGACCAAGCTGCAATTCGCCCGAACGCTCGCACTCGCATGCGCTCTCACGAACCGGTCGACCAAGGTTGTTCAAGAAACCATCCGGCGATTGGAAAGCGACGTCGGGTAACGACGCAGCTCGCGTGCCCGGTGCAACACCCGGTATTTCAGAAATCGCACCGGTGACTTGATAGACCGCATCGTACAGCACTTCCGCTGGCAATCGTCGCGCAGTTGCATGCGAGTAATTCAGCGTGTCGTCGGCATTCCATTTGTTCGTTCCAACCGACAGCTGATAAGTTCTCGAGTTACAGATCAATCGCAGCACATTCTTCGTATCAAAACCTGAGCGAATGAACTCGGTCGTCAAATGCTCAAGCAGTTCGGGATTCGTCGGTGGATTGCCGGCGCGAATGTCGTCGAGCGGCGTCATTAGGCCGGTACCCGTCAGGTAACCCCAAAGCCGATTGACGTAGCTGCGAGCGAAGTACGGGTTGTTCGGCGAAGTGATCCACGCAGCCAGTTTCTCGCGGCGTGTCTTGGCACTTCCGCCATCGTTTTCACACTCGTAAGGGAAATTCGGTGCGATCTGCTTGTTCGTTCGCACATGAGTCATCTCCCCGTCCGGTTTGTCGTAGATCTCTTCATACAACGGCTGAGGTTGATCAACAGCCGAACCGCCGATCTTGGCGTCACCGGCAGCGGGATCTTTCTTCAAACCAGTTTGAGCGAAGAAGGCGGCCAGTTCGTAGTATTGATCCTGCGTCCAGCGTTCGAAGGGATGATCGTGGCATTTGTTGCAGTTGAACCGCACAGCTAAAAATAGATGCGTCGTATTTTCCATCATCAGATCGGGTTCGCGAAGAATCTTGAAATACGAAGCGGCCGGATTGGTTTTGTTCGAACCGCTAGCGGTCAAGATATCGCGAACAAATTTGTCGTACGGTCGGTTCTCTGCGATGGCTGAGCGAATCCAATCGCGAAACGATTTCGCACCTTCAGCACCGAGGAACTTCGAATTGACTTGCAGCAAGTCGGCCCACTTGTTCGTCCAGTGATCAACGAAATCTGGGTTGCCGAGCAGCGCGTCGATCTTCTCGCGTCGCTTGAGCCGCGAAGGGCTGTTGTCCGCCAAGAAGGCCTTCAACTCAGTGATCGTGGGTGGCAAGCCGGTGAGATCCAGGTGCACGCGTCGCAGAAACTCAGCATCGTTGCACGGGTCCGAAGGCTGGATCTTCATACGCTGCCATTTGTTCGCAACTAACTGATCGATCGTGCTGTATGTGTCCGGTTCGTTCCAAACGAAGCCCTCTCGATTGCCCATGACGGTCAACGTAGCGGCAGCGTACGCGCCTTCGTAACGAGCGAGCACAGGCGCTTCGCCGCGGCGAATCGCTTGCGCCAAACCGCCCGGAAAACTCTTGCACACTTCAGCATCGCCGCTTTCGATGAAGGCTTCTTGCGTTACATCGCGGCTCGAACCGTCACTGTAATGAGCGATTACACGGAACTGCTGCCACGCGTTCTCAAGTTCGATCACGGGTTTAGTTGGAGTCAGCTCGATGCGTGCTACCTTCTTCGATTCCAAGTTCAACTTCGCGCCGTCAGCGATCCACCTTCGCAAAGTTTCGTAATGAACGCTGTCTGTCGACATCAGCACGCCACCTTCATGCGGCACCGCTCCGACTGGTTTCAGCAGCATCAAACTCGCGTCTGCTGCTGCGGTGTTCAAACGTCGTTGGCAAAGATCGTCGCTGAGCGCGCGAATGTCTTCGATGGGATCGTAACCGCGTAGCGACAGCTTGAAACCGTTCTTACCCTTTTGCGCACCGTGGCAAGTGCCTGAGTTGCAACCCAACCGCGACAGAATCGGATTGACATCGCGAACAAAGTCAACAGGCTCTTGGTCGGCAAACTGAGTCTCAACCGCAACGGATTTGTGTTGTCCAGCGAAAGTAACTTCCACTGCGGAAGCTCCGGCGGCGCGCGGTCGCAATAAGCCCAGCGACGAAATCATGTTTGCATCGGTCGACTTATACTCAGCCAATCGCGTAACATCGCATCTCTGGCCGCTTGCATAAACCGCTGTCACAACCAGTTGAGCGTACTCGCGCTTGTTTGCGAGTTTGACTTGAGCTGGGGAGACTTCGATTTCAAGCAGTTTGTCGGTCGGTAGCAGCTCTTTTTCTTTCGCTGCATCAGGCAGCGCGGCGGATGGAGTTGGCAAACCGTGAGCCGACTTGAGGGCAACGATGTCATTCTTTGAAGCGCTGGAGTCCGGCGCAACTTCGATTGGCGAAAATGTTGCTTCGATCGCTTTCGTCTCTTGATTCAGCAGCCGCACCAAACCGTCGCTGCCCGCGATTGCCAGCATGTTCGTTGTCGGCTGAAACGCAATCGCATACAGACTGACTGCGGGGACATCGATAGCGAGCGTCGGTTCCGAAGTCTTGCTGGTGTACTGCTGAACGAGTTGGTTTTCCTTCTCATCGCGGTTCGCGACTCGCTTCGCCAACGCAGCTTTAACATCGGCAGGGATTTCACCATTGAAATCGTAAGGATAAACTCGCACCATGCTGGCGCCGTCGAGCGTGCTGGCCGCGGCGAATCGCGAACCGTCGCTGTTTATCGCGATAGAAAACACGCGACCTGTCATCGCCGGAAATTGTCGAATCAAGTTCGCATCGTCACCGATAACTCGTTTAGTTTCACGGAAAATGCGGTAGATTTTGGGTGCGCCGTCGGAGCCACCAACCAGGACTTCGTCGCGAGTCGGATGGATCGCCAGTGAATTGATACCGCCGCGAAGCGCGCCTGGTGTAATTGATGTGACGTTGTCGATAAAACGCTCCGTTTCAACTTCAGTGAGCTTCACTGTCATGTCGCGGCCAGCGGAGAGCAGATGCGTTCCGCTCGGATTGAACACGCACGCTCGAATCCAATCTTCGTGAGCACCTTGATGTAGTTTCTGTTCGCCTGTCGTGGAATCGATCGCGCGGACAGTATTGTCAGCGCAACCGAAAGCGATCAACTTTCCGTCCGGCGAAAAAACTCCGCCGTAAAGATTGTCAAACGTTACTTGGCGGCTCAGCAACAATTCACCCTTTACAACGTCCCACACTTGGACTTCGCCCATTCGTCCCGGCGAACCGCCCGTGACGGCCAATCGCGTCGAATCGCTTGCAAAATTTAGCGACTCGATTCGCTCACTCAGTCCGACGAGTCGTTTGGAGAGTTTCCAAGTCTGAGTATCGATTACAAAAACTTCGTGGAAGCCGCTTGTTGCCAGCCATTTTCCATCCGGTGAAAATGTCAGCGCTGTCACTACTGGCAAGCGAGAGTACTGCGGCGGGTTCTCAGAACTAAACTGTGCACCGGAGTTTGCTGGTCGATCATCCACTGCACCTTCAGCGATCCAACGCTTCACCAATTCGATGTCAGCATCGCCCAGCGGTGCGGCTTTCTTGGGCATCGCCGCTTTACCATCCACTTTTTCGATCTGCTTGAGCAAATGACTGGCGGTCGGTTCGCCCGGAACGATGGCTGCGTCGCCTGTTTCACCACCTGCGAAGAGTTTCCCAAAGTCGGTCATCACATATTCGCCTTGAGGGCGAGCCGGTTGATGGCAACCTTGGCAATGTGTTCGGAAAAGCGGTTCAATCTCTTTCGCATAGCTAACTTTGCGAGCTTCCGCGCTTGGTTCGTCCGCTACGGAAAAGCGAGCGACGAACGAAAGACAGAACAAGAAGCAGAGAGCGGCGCAGGAACCGCGGTGGGCATGTTGGAAACGCATTGAATTCAATCCGTGAGATTGCAGGCGAATCTTTCAGAGCGACCGTTTCCTATCGTGCTCGAGCACAGCGAAACGTCGCTCGCAAATTCACCTGATTTGCTTGAGGCGGGAATCAACAACCTAAGGCTCGGCGGAAAGGTGGGCGAGCCAACCCGTTATCGTAACTTGTTCGCGGTGGCGAAATCAACTAGCAATCGAAGTTTGTCACGATAAGTTCGGCTGATTTTCCCGATAGCGGCAGCGCAAGCGTTTCGAAGCGACTAAAACGTTGGATTACTAAACCGGCGTGCGACCGCCGGTAGCACCGAAGACTTCCGCCGAAACGTAACTAGCCTCGGGCGAAGCGAGCCAAACGTAAAGCGGCGCCAACTCTGCGGGCTGCGCGGGGCGTTCGAAAATCGTATCGGCACCGAAGTTCTGCGCTTTCTCAAGATCAACTGTCGATGGAATCAATGGCGTCCAAACGGGACCTGGCGCCACTGCGTTCACTCGAATGCCATGTTGCATCGCCAACTTCGCGAGCCCTTTTGTCATTCCGAGCAGCGCGGACTTGCTAGCTGAGTACGGCAGCAACTCGGGCGATGGCGTGTAACCTTGAATGGAGACAGTATTAATAATGCTGCCACCTGGAGTCATCTTTGGAACCGCAGCGCGACTGAGCCAAAAAGTGGCGTACACATTTGTTTTGAAAACACGATCAAAGACTTCGGTCGAGAACTCTTCGAGCGTATCTCGCGTCTGCTGATAGGCAGCGTTATTGATCAAGATATCGAGGCGACCAAACTCTGAAATCGCTTTGTCGATCAACGACTCGCAAACAGATTCCTCTTGCAAATCGCCTTGTACAGCCAGCCCCTTTACACCGGCTTCCTCAACCAGACCAACCGTCTCATGCGCGTCATCTTTCGACGAGTGATAGCCAACGATTACGTTGGCGCCTTCACGCGCGTACGCGATCGCTATCGCTCGACCAATCCCACTATCGCCACCAGTTATGATTGCGCTCAAGCCCTGAAGTCTACCGCTGCCGCGGTAAGATTTCTCGCCATGATCAGGTTGCGGGTCCATCTTGACCGTGGTCGCTGAGGAAGAGATCGCTTTTTGGTTCTTGAAGGGCGGTTTCGGATAAGCTTCGCGAGGATCAATTAGTTTTACGGCAGTTTGTTTTACAGCAGTTGGCATGGTGAAACCCATCTACGGCTTGGATACGCGGCTTTGTTATTTGAAGTGGATTTCACTCACATGTTGCAAATGCAGTGCCCAAAAGTCGCCTATGACATAGCAGTCCTTGAAGTCACAAAGCGGGCGTTGCACAAAGCAGCTCAATACATCATCCTTACAGCATCACGTCCTTAAATCATCCGTACAACTACATCACCGACTCACCAACGTTGATCGCACGAAGAGAAAAGCATGTTGATCGCACCCGGGAAGACAACGATAGGCTGGATCGGAACTGGCGTGATGGGCAGCAGCATGTGCGGGAATTTGATCCGAGCTGGATTCGCGGCGGTCATCTACAACCGTTCACCGGAGAAGATGCAGAGTTTGATTGAGGCTGGTGCGGCCGCTTTGAAGTCGCCAGCAGAAGTCGCTGAACAAGCGGATGTAATCTTCACGATCGTTGGATTTCCGCGCGATGTTCGCGAAGTGGTCCTTGGTGAACGAGGAACCTTACAAGCGGCTGCACCGGGGAAGGTGTTGGTGGACATGACGACCAGCGAACCGAGTTTGGCTGCGGAGATCTTCGCGAAGGCGCAGTCGAAGGGTGTTCATTCGGTCGACGCACCCGTTTCAGGCGGTGACATCGGAGCTCGCGAAGCGCGGCTGTCGATCATGTTGGGTGGTGAGAAAGAAGTCTGCGACGCGCTCACGCCGTGCTGGCAAGCGATGGGGAAAACGATTGTCTATCATGGGCCGGCTGGGAGTGGCCAGCATACGAAGATGGTCAATCAAGTGCTGATCGCCAGCAACATGATTGGTGTTTGTGAAGCGCTGCTTTATGGCCTGCGCGCGGGCTTGGACTTGGATACCGTGTTGCAGTCGGTCAGTTCCGGTGCCGCTGGTTCGTGGTCGCTGAGTAATCTCGCCCCGCGCTGCTTGGCTGGCGATTTCGCACCAGGTTTCTTCGTCGAGCACTTTGTGAAGGATATAGGCATTGCACTTGCTGAAGCTGAGCGCATGCAAATGAAATTACCGGGACTGGCTCTAGCGCGCGAACTTTATACAGCGCTCGCTGAGAATGGGCATTCGAAGAGTGGTACGCAGGCGTTATTGCTTGAGTTAGCGAAACGCAACGCAATTGAATGGCAATCGACCAACCAGAAGAACTTGTGAGTTTCAGTCGAATGCGAAATGCGCTTAGTAAAAGCAACACGACTAAAAGTAACACGAAGAGCCCATATCAAAGCAGTTCGGGAAGAACCGATTTGATACAGGCTCTGAGTCTAACAAAGGGCTCCGATAAATCCGATCGAACAAATTTGATTCGCGTTGCCAAATCGTCAGAGACGTGCTTTAATCTTGAGCCGTTGTGGTATTCGTTGTATCAGTCTCCGTTTGACTGCGTTGAATGGCATCGTAAACTTCACGGCGGTGAACCGGAACTTCACGTGGAGCTTCAACACCCAAACGGACCTTGTCACCACGAATCTCAACTACGACAATGGTGATGTCGTTGTTGATAACGATGCTCTCATTTTTCTTGCGAGATAGTACTAACATCGGACCCTTCCTTTGGTAAATTGGCCCTACGCCGATTCCTTCTGAGCCAGAACCATCTGAACTTCTGAGGATTGGTCGGCAGGTCTGCCTTTTGGTGGCTGAAGTGGTTCAGCCGTAACGCTCTTGAGGCTTCCTACATCCACTGTACGTACGAAGTGGTCCCAGTCAAGAAAACAAGTGACTGCAACCGATTTTTTTGGTGAATTTTTGTCGCCGGAGTCGGGGTAGCCGCGAAAATCAACGCAGTTTCACTTTCCTTGATGCAGCATAGTAAGGGCCTTCCATGTCCCAAGCGGTCGCCAAGCCGGTTCCGTTACAGTCGCGTTCCGTTTCCGGAAGCGCTTCGGCAGCGGGCGAAATTCTGGTGCTGTTCGCGCTCGTCTGCCTCCTCGCCGGCGAACCGGTGCCGGGAGTCAACGAGTCGCATTACTTGCCGAAAGCCAAGCACCTTTTCGACCCCAGCTTTGGTTCCGGCGACTTGTTCCTCGAATCGCATGACTCGCATGGAATCGCTGCCGGCGTGGCCGGCGCGTTGGCGTTGTGGTTGCCTTTGTCCGCCGTAGCATGGATCGGGCGTTTTCTCAGTTGGCTGTGCCTCGCTTGGGCTTGGCAGAGAATGCGGGTCGCGCTGGGACTGCACTGGATCGTAGGCGCTGCGGCACTTAGCAGTTGGTACTTTGGCATTGAGTACGGCAACTGGGCAGGTGAATGGGCCATCGGAGGATTCGAAGGGAAATCGCTGGCGTACCCATGTGTGATCATCGCATTTTCTGAACTTTTCCGCGGAAATTGGCCTCGAGTTTGGGTTTGGCTGGGGCTGGCTGTGGCTTGGCATCCGCTAGCCGGCGGTTGGGCCGGACTGAGTTTCGGGATCGCATGGGTACTGATGCCAAACTTGTTAACGCGACTGCAAGCGGAGGCGAAGTGGTTGGCGGCCGGGACTGCGCTGGGATTAATCGGTGTTGTGCCAGCGGCCATCGGTCTAAACAGCCCGAATCAAGTCGGCAGTCTGGTCGCTTCGCAAATTCATGTCTTCTATCGCTTGGAACATCATCAGTGTCCGAGTCACTTTTCGTACGATCGAAACGTGGCCGGCGCGATCTCACTCGGTTTGCTAGTCGCCGCTACAATCGCATTCGCTCTCTTCGTGTATCGCACTTCAGATCGTAGACATCTGCGGAAGGACCCGGTCAGTTGGCTGTTGACGCTGGCATGGATCTCAGTTGGTTTTTCGGTAGCTGGGATTTTGATCGATCAACTGTTTTCGAGATCCGCACCGATGTTCGCTTCGCAGCTCTTGCGGTTCTATTGGTTTCGTTGGTCGGACATTGTTGTGCCGCTTGCCTGGACACTTACTTTTTGGAAACTGACGGAGTGGGGAACTCGCCCAATAAGTGCACACGATGGCGCTTCGTCGCCAGTTCGTCGGCCAGAACACATTGCTTCACCGAAGCGTCCAATAGCGAAGCCACTTGGGCCTTCAAAAGCGAGTGTGATTGCACAGTTCATTGGCGGAGCCGTAGTGTTGTTGCTTGTCGTGCGCCACGCGCAAGCGAACTTCGCGCAGCAGATTCCGGCGGCAGATGAAATTCTGATGAAGGCACCCGCGAACCGGGAAATCGAGACGGATCGCTTCATCGACTGGTTGGCGGTTTGCGATTGGATTTCGAAGAACGCTCCCGACGATTCACTTTGGCTGACCCCGGAATATCAGCAGACTTTTAAGTGGTATGCCGGTCGCGCAGAAGTTGTCTGCTGGAAAGATGTCCCTCAGGACAATGAGAGCGTTCGCAAGTGGTACGAGCGTTTGGTGATGTGTCGACAGCCTCGATCGAGTTCGAACGAGCGGCTGGGTTGGAAGTCAGACCAGTTGATCAGCCTCGCGCGCAGGTACGGATTTCGTTGGGTGCTTGTCGATCGCGGAATCCAAGAGAAACCGCTGTTGGATTTCGAGATCATGTATCCCATTGCGACTGAGAATAAATCGTTCGCAGTATTCCGAATTCCGGATTATTACTTTGAAGAGTCGGTGCCGGGACGATGAATCTGTGACGCTTGGAGGTCGAAACGCGCGGAGAGTATCGCGGCCCGTTGGGCACGCGGTTAAACAAACAACGCGAACTCGATTAATTAAACGACTCAGCTTAGGTTTTCGGGTACAGGCAGGACAACATTGCGGTGTGCAAGGCGGGGGTGGCGGTGGCGAGCAGTTTGGGATTCCAGAGATCGAATTCTTCGCCGTTGATCGCGGTCAAATGAGCTCCGGCGACGCGAGCAATCAGACCGCCCGCGGCCACGTCCCAGGCTTTCACTGACGTTGCCCAGTAAGCGTCGAGGCAGCCTTCGGCTACGTAACACAGATTCATCGCAGCGGATCCCAGCCGTCGAAGCGATTGGCTGCTTTCGAGCACGTTCAGAAATTGATTGACTTCGGCATCATCGCGCTGGACGTTCGGCCGGAAGCTGCAGCAAACCATCGCTTTGTCCAAACGTTCGCAACCGCTGGCGCGGATCGGTTTGTTATTCTTCGTCGCTCTCCCGTCGCTGGTCGCTGCGTAAAGCGTATCGGAGAGCGGATCGTAGACCGCTCCCACTTTCGATTCATTGCCTTCGACGAGCGCCACGGAAACTGAAAAACCTGGCAAGCGATGAACATAGTTGGCGGTTCCATCGAGTGGATCGACGACCCAAACCGGTCGACCGCTGGCGACAGCCGCTTCACGATCGGCTTGCGTCGATTCTTCACCGAGAAACGCGTGCTGAGGAAACCGCGCCCGAACGAGTTGTTCGATCACGTGCTGCGAAGCTAGGTCCGCATCGGTCACCAAGTCGGCTGGAGCTTTCTCGCGCACCGCAGCTTTGCCAAGGTATTCGACTAGAACTCGACCGCCCAAACGCGCGGCTTCGCAAGCGGTTTCTAAAGTGGAATGCAAATCGACCTCGTCATTGAAAATCTTGTCGGCACCCGGAACTCTGGCGAGTCCCGCTACGGGACATCACTCGTAGATCGGATAATAGCAGCCGAACGCGGATTCGCAAAACACGCCGGGGTCATTGAACCGCTGATTGCGGTCCAGACTCGCAATGCTTTGCATCTCTTGCGACGTCAATTCAAAGTCAAAAATCGCCAAGTTCTCGATAAGTCGCTCGGGACGGCTCGTCTTGGGGATAACTGCGGTACCGCGTTGCACGCCCCATCGCAGTACGACTTGAGCTGGCGTCTTCGAGTGCGCCGCAGCGATGGCTTGGACGAGCGGCTGGTTCAAAACCGATTCCGATTCAGTTGCCATGCCGAGCGGAATGTACGAGCCCGCACCTAGCGGTGAAAAAGCCGTGTAGGCAATCTGTTCTTGCTGGCAGTAGCGAAGCAGTTTTTCCTGAGTCAAATACGGATGCGATTCGACTTGCAAGACCGTTGGTCGAACGGTTGCCGTCGACAGTAGATCGCGGATCAGCGAGCAACCGAAATTGCTGATTCCAATATGGCGAGCTAGTCCGGCGTTGTAGATTTCCTCCATCGCCCGCCACGTTTCAGCGATCGGAACGCTGTCGGTCTCCATCTTTGGTTTGGCCGCATTCGGATCGTAAAACCAACCCGGCGGATAACGCTGCTCGATCGGTACATGTTTGAGTGTGATCGGAAAGTGAATGAGGTACAGGTCGAGTTGGTCGACTTGCAAATCGCGTAGCGTACGTTCCAAAGCGGGCCGCACATGTTGCGGGTGATGATAAGTGTTCCACAGCTTGCTGGTGATCCATAGATCGTCGCGCGAGCAAACCTTGTCGCGAATCACTCGTTGAATGCCGTCGCCAACCTCGCGTTCGTTGCCGTAATCGCAAGCTGAATCGAGGTGACGATAGCCAGCGCGAGCCGCTTGGTAAACCATTTCAGAAGCGTCAGAGTTAGCGATCTTCCAAAGCCCCAACCCGACGCTCGGTAGACTCGCACCGCTGGCAACTTTGACGCTGGCCACATCCACCTTATCCGAACTCATGCAAAACTCGCTCTTTGGTTGTTGATCTTGGTATTGCCGAAACTCTGGCAAGTTCCGCGACGGGATTCGGCTTGCGTTGGCCTGATGGCGGACAACTACGGCGCGATGTATCGCAACACATTTCGCACAGGCTGGCCAGGTGTGTAGACCGTCGGCACGCCACCTATTCCGGGACCGACCACTCCGGGTCGGTAAACTTGCGTCGCACTATACACCGAAACCGGTGCAGGCGCAACGGGAACAATCGGGCGGTAAGTTGAGTAGGCTGAGTAGGTCGGAACACTGTAAGCGTAAGAATTGTAAGAGTAGGAATTGGGCACGACCGGTCGATAAGCGGAACGCGGCGCGATGTAAGTTGCTGGCACGACGGGCCGATAAGCCGTTACAACTGGCGCGGCGATTGGAGCAACAATGGGCGGCGCGATGAATGGGAGCGCGATAACTGGTCGCGCGACAATCATTGGCGACACAGGCGCAATCGCTGGCACAGGTGCCACGATGGGCGCGTACGGCGAATAGACCGAGTACAACTGCGCCGACGCCGAACCGCTCGATACCACCATCAACCCGCAAACTGCCAAAGTCAATTTCCAGCTAAACATAGTCTTCGCTCCGATCTCGATCACAAGTTTTGTCTTTCTGCGTGGCGGCAACTTTCGGTCGCCGTTTCATCAGGTCGGCGACTGAAAGTCGCCGCCACGTTTCAGTGGACGTTTCGGAGATTGGCGACTGAAAGTCACCACCACCTAATCTGAATACCACTCCTGAATTCGATATTCATCCTATGAAAGTGCTATTCGCTTCGCAATCGGCTCAATCCTTCCGGTTGCGAATTTGTTACTGTGCAAACTATAGGCCGCCCGTAAATACGCCGCGAACGAACGCCGCAATTTGATTATGCTGCTATTGTTGATATAGAAAGCTTGGCGAGTCGCAACGCTGGGACACTTATGTAGTAGCACTTATCGATTGGATGTTCTCAATGGCAGATTCTGATGAACCGCAAGCTAGCGAACTGAAAGTTGGCGAACCGCAAGCGAATGTGAGCTCGTCGCTAGAACAAACCGCTGCACCAGAGCAGGCTGCGGTCACGCCTGAAGCCGCTGCGGCTCGCAAGGAACAACTGCGACTTGCGATGAAGGCGTTTCGTAAGCGTCTGAAGCTGACGATACTTGACGACGAATCGCGACTTGGTCGAGGTCCGATGTCCGGTGGCAGCAAGTCGAGCGTGATTGCGATCACGCCGCCAAACCAGTTCCCGCGCGATGTGTGGGAAGAATTGGCCGAGCAAGGGAAACTCAAACGCGCCGGGCGCGGCCTGTACGAATTGACTGAGTAACGACTAGAGTAGTGTTCTGTGTAATGAGTCAATGCGAGTGCAATGATGGCGACGAAACCTAACACGATCGACGATTACCTTAGCCAAGTGACAGATGACCAGCGCGACGCACTGGAGTCGCTTCGCAAGGCCATCCACGCGATCGCACCTGAGGCTGAAGAGTGCATCAGTTACGGGTTGCCTGCGTTTCGCCAGAAGAAGATCTTGGTTGGCTTCGGTGCGACCACCAAGCACTGCGCACTGTATCTATTCAGCGGCTCGGTGGTCGCTCAGTTCGCGGACGAACTCGCTGCGTTCGACACCAGCAAAGGTACGATCCGCTTTGTACCTGAGAACCCGATCCCCAAGCCGCTACTGAAGAAATTGCTGAAAGCTCGCATGGCTGAGAACGAAAGCTAGCGCGCAAGGCTGATCGCGTGCCGTCGGCCTCGATCCGACTGGGCAGAACTCGGCGGATCTTGGGAAGATTTCTGAAATCGCATCGGCAATTTCGATCGGCATTGAGCGGCGGTTGCCCCGTTCCGTTTTTAGGGCAATTCGGTTACCGTACGGGCAACATTTTTCGACGCAAACCTTCGCGATGTGGATGCTATGGAAGCTGGAATTGTTGGCCTGCCGAATGTGGGCAAAAGCACTCTTTTTAATGCCTTGACCTGCACACAGACGGCTGCGGCGGCGAATTATCCGTTTTGTACGATTGAGCCGAATGAGGGTATCGTCAGCGTACCGGACGATCGGCTGGCGCGAATTTCAGCCATCATAACGCCGAAGAAGCTGGTGCCAGCGTACTTGAAACTGGTCGATATCGCGGGGATCGTCAAAGGCGCCAGTGAGGGCCAGGGTTTGGGGAACAAATTCCTCAGCCACATTCGAGAAGTTGATGCGATTCTCCAAGTCGTGCGTTGTTTTGACGATCCCGATGTGATTCACGTGGCGGGCAAAGTTGATCCGGTCTCGGATATGGAAACGATCGAAACCGAGTTGATGTTGGCGGATATTCAGGGTTTGGAAAACGCGTTGCCGAAAGCGGAACGGAGCGCGAAGAGCGGCGATAAGGACGCGAAGCTGCGATGTGCTGCCATCGCTCGCTGCATGGAGCACTTGGCGAAGGACTTGCCGCTGCGCAAGTTGCAATTGCCGGAAGCGGAAGCGAAAGCCATATCGAGCTACGGGTTGATGACCGCCAAACCGATTTTGTACATCGCTAACGTCGACGAAAGCGATCTGCACGGCGAAGGGAAGTTGGCGACTGAGGTGCGGAATTACGCGACGTCGATTGGTGCGTCGGTGGTTCCGGTGTGTGCGAAGTTAGAGGCCGAGTTGGCGGAGTTGGACGAACCGGATCGCAGCGAAATGCTGGCTTCAGTCGGTTTGACTCAGCCTGCGTTGGCGATGGTCGCGCGCGAGGCTTACCGGACGCTTGGTTTGCAAAGTTACTTTACGGCTGGCGAGAAAGAGGTTCGAGCTTGGCCGGTTCCGATTGGAGCCACTGCACCGCAAGCGGCTGGAGTGATTCACACCGATTTCGAGCGCGGCTTTATCCGCTGCGAAGTGTATTCGCTGGAGGACCTCGAGACGTTCCGCAGCGAAAAAGAGATTCGGCAAGCTGGGAAGTTGCGAACTGAGGGTAAGACTTACGTGATGCGCGACGGCGACATCTGCCATTTCTTGTTTAACGTGTAGTGCCACGGCGATTGATAGCATCGGCGCTACTCCATTGTTCCGTTTTCCGCACGAATCGCTCTAGGGAGCCTGGGCGGTAGTTGTTACTATCGCAGCCATCGCCAGAGAGACGTCGTCGAAAAACTGGACGTGTGAACTGGACATGGAACGCGCTTGGAGGCTCGTTCCGAGACCTACTATCCAAAATTGCGTCAGGGAAGATGCCGATGCTACGCCGCTTCGCCAAGCCATTCGCTGTCTGGTCGTTCGCTTCTGCTGCTGCGTTCGCGCAGCAACCAGCTACCAATCAACAATACAACCAGCAACCTGGAACGAATCGACCCGGACAACAGCAATTCGCCCAGCAGCAGTTCGCTCAACAACCCGGCCAAGCTCCGGCGAATCAACCGCAGCGAAGCATGCAACCGGCCGGTCAACAGCAGTATCCGCCACAGCAAGCACAGCAACAGTTGATGCAGCAGGCGTCTTCGCCGGTCGCGCAGGGCGCTGGCGTGCCGCAAGATCGTGCTGCACTTGAACAGCAGATAGCGATTCAACAAGCGGAGATGGCAGCGCGTCTTTCGAAGATGCCCTTCGAACCTCTCAACGCCGCTCAGCAAGACTATCTCGATAAGGTGCTGAACGTTTGGGAAATGAATACCGCCAAGATCCAGCGGTACCAATGCAATTTCAAACGCTGGATATTCGATCCAACGCAAAACACCGGCAACGACGCTGCAGCCAAGGGTGAAGGCACGATCCGATTTATGCAACCGGATAAGGGACTGTTTCGCGTCGACAAGCTCGAGTTTTTCGCTGGTCGCGATGACAAGCAGAACGCACTCTATCGTGAAAACGAACGCCAGAAGCTTGGCGAGTATTGGTTATGCGACGGCGAGTATGTACACATCCTTGATCGCAACGATAAGAAATGTTTGAAAGTGGAGTTGCCGCCGGAGATGCGCGGTAACCAGATCCATTTGAGCCCGTTGCCGTTTCTCTTCGGTGTGAAAGCTCAAGAAATCAAAGAGCGTTATTGGGTGCGACCGATCGCGCCGCCCGCAGGCAGCCGCGATGTGGTTCTAGAGACATTTCCAAAACGTCCGGACGATGCTGGAAATTACTCGCGCGTGCAAATTGTGCTGGACGCTGTTGACGTTCTGCCCAAAACGTTGGTTGTGTTCTTGCCGAATTTCCGTCCCGATCAGCCGCATCGCGAAGTTTACGAGTTCACAGATCGCGACAAAGATTGGAACATGCTGGACCAAATGAAGGACAAGTTGTTCCGAGATGAGTTCATTCCCAAGTCGTTGCCGAAAGATTGGGAGATTGTGGTCGAACCGTACTTGGCTCCGCAGTCTGGCCAGGGGCAACCCGTCGCTGCGCAGCAACCAGGCGCCCAGCAACCAGGGGCTCAGCAGCTTGCTCCCCAACAAGCCGGACAGCAGCAACTTGGTCCGCAGCGTACTGCGACTCAACCCTCACAGCAGCGGCCAGCCGGAACTTTCAAGTAAAGTGCCGACAGTCGCCGTTTGCTCCGCAAACGTAGCGCCTAATTTCGCATCGATTGCGGAGCAATCGACGACTTGATACGCGACTGCGTCCCACTGAGGCATATCGATGAATGCGCGCCGAGCTGCATGCCAGATCTAGACTGGCATGCTAGAATTAAGGGCCGACGGTGCGAATTGTCGAAACGCTTCGGTTCATTATTCAGGGGACGCATTCATGCAATGGCTTCGATTTCTACCTGTCACGTTGATGGCGCTCGTCTCGTTTTCCCCTGTTGTGTTGGGGCAAGATGCGACAGTGACGAAAGAGGAGCCGAAGCCGGCGACCGCTGCAAAGAAGGCGGAAAAACCCAAGTTTGTGCGAGTTACGAAAGACGACAAGAAAAAACCGCTAGCTCTGCAAACCGCTGTCGTCAAATACAAATCGGATTCGAAGGAATCTGAGGGTGTCGAAGTGACTTTGATCGGTGCTGTTCACATCGCCGAAAAAGCGTACTACGAAGACTTGAATGCGATGTTCAAAGGTTACGATGCGTTGCTCTACGAAATGGTCGCTCCGCCAGATGCCGTTCCGAAGCCAAACGAGCGTGGAAGCAGCCCGATCAGTTCCGTGCAAGTCGGGATGAAGGACATGTTGGAGTTGTCGTTTCAGTTGGATGAGGTCGATTACAGCGCAGGGAATTTTGTTCACGCTGACATGACCCCCGAAGAGATGTTCGAAAGTATGAACCGACGCAAAGAGAGCGTTTTCAAGATGCTGTTGCGTTCAGTGGGTTCGGGGTTGGCAATGCAAGGTGCGGGGCAAGCGAACGACCTCGATGTGTTGTCCGCCATGGTGTCCGACGATCGAGCTCGCAATCTGAAGCGTGCTATGGCTGAGCAGTTTGAGAAGATGGATGGTCAGATGGCTGCGTTGCAAGGCGACGACGGACGCAGCACTTTGATAACTGAACGCAACGCGAAAGCTTTTCAAGTGCTCAGCGAACAGATCAAAGCTGGCAAGAAAAAGATCGGCATCTTCTACGGCGCAGGGCACTTGGAAGATATGAACGAGCGGTTGATCGCAGAGTTCAGTATGCAGCCGATTGAGACAAAGTGGATGGACGCTTGGGATCTGAAGTGATTTCATGCATGATCGTTAGACCATCGTTAATGATCAGAACAAAGCAGCGCAGTTTCGAGCCACGATTTCCAGTGGTCGATCTGTGACGCGTCGAGCGCGTTCTCGTGCTTGCCGAAGGAAACTTGGCGATTGCCGGCTGGCCACACAAGCATCGCTTCGAATAGGCCGCTTTCGTCGACGACCAAACGCAATTGCAATGGATCTTGCGGCGATCGGTTTGGAAAAGCTTCAGCGGGTTTGATCGCTCCCAGTCGATGCCAAGTGTCGCCGCCCATGCGAGTGCTTTCGATCAATTGCAACGTCCCGACGCTCGCAAGTTGATCGCCGCGGAGGTTCTTCGAGATTGTCGCAGGCAACGCAGTGGCTTTCGGCAGCAGCACAAGCGGACTGCCCTTGCCCGTGCTGGGATCCATCGCGAGCAATCCGAAATCGTAAGCGGTAGAGGTGATCGCATGCGGCACTTTTGAAGTTGCCGATTCGAGCGAGCCGAGGTATCGCGACTGCAAAGCGGCGCCGCGAGCGATGTCGGATTTTTCCATCAGCGTCGGCACCGGCGCGTGCGGCAGAAGATTGCGAACGAGTTCCTGCAGCGGCCGCATGTGCATCATCGAACCGGCAAGTAGCACTTCGTCGATTTCGCCAATTTCCGTTTGAGCCACTTTACAGGCGCCGTGAATCATCTTCGTCATCGACTCGCTCAGCGCTGGCGCCAGCTTCATAAAGCCGACTTGCGTAACTGCTTGCTCAATCGTCTTCCCTAACCACTCGAAGCGTACGTCCACTTTCGGTGATCGCGTCAATCGATCCATCGACAATTCAATCGTACGTTGCAAGCGCGTGGCGGCTGCGACGTCTTCGCGGATCGCTTTACCGGTAAGTTCCAGCAACTGCTGCGAGAAGAAACTGGCCAGAGCACTTTGCCACAAGAGTGAACCGAGTTGCCAGTCGCCGCAACTGCCCAGTGATTGCACAATCGTGCCTTCAGCGCGAATAACGCTGGCTTCGATCCCAGTGCCGCCTAAGTGGACAACCAGTAGCTTGCGAGGTTTCGGTTCAGCGTAGACTGTAAATTTTGATTGCACATCGACCCACGACAGCGCGACGGCCAGCGGTTTGTCGAGCAACTGCAGCAGTTCGATGCCAGCGATTTGGCAAGCGACTTGGATTGCGCGACGATGCATCTGATCGTAACAACTGGGCACAGTCACCACTGCATGCGTTGTATTCGGAAACGTTCCGCGCGCTGATGTCATTAACTGCTGCAGAATCGCACCGAGCAACACTTCTGGCGTAGCCTTACGACCGCCCAGTGTCCGCGAAATTTCCTTCGCACCGATCCAACGCTGCAAACTGTGGAAGATGCGTTCCGGTTGCGTCTTCCGCATTTCTGACGCATCGCTACCAACTTTGATATGCTCGCCGTCGCTCCACAACATGTTGCGCAAATGCTTGCCGCTGCCCGAACGCGGCTCGAAAATCTGCGGCATGCCTTGCGGATCGCAATGCGCGATCGTTGAAGCCAACATGCCGAGATCGATCGCAACGGGCTGAATCTTAGTTGCAAAAGTCGATGTCTTGGTCGATATGCTGGTGCTCTGTTCACCCATCAGTCGACCGATTCCTTTCGCAAACGTTGAATCAGCGACGGAAGTGCCGCTAGGGTTTGCAAAGGAAGGCGAAGGTGGTTGCGGAGGGATCAAGTGCAGATGTTGCAGAACGTTGAACAGTTCCGCTGCGTTGGCAAAGCGATCATCGGGATTTTTTGCGACCAAGCGTTGGAAGATCGCGTCCAGTCGCAAGTCCACGTCGCTGCGCACTTCGTATAGCGCTGGCGGTTTCTGACGCAGTTGTGCGAGCGCGACTTGCATCTGTTCGCCGCTGAACATCGTGCGACCTGCGATCATATAGAACAGCGTCGCGCCGAGACTGTACAAATCGCTGCGCCCGTCGACCGAGTCCGGATGCTCGACTTGCTCGGGCGACATGTACTCCGGCGTGCCCATAAACATTTTTTTGGCGGACGCGTTTTCAACTGTCGTTTTGTTGAACGTCGCCAGTCCGAAGTCGAGAATCTTCAGGCGACCGTCGTTGGTCAGCATCATGTTGGCGGGCTTGATGTCGCGATGCACAATACCCATGCGATGCGCGTAATCGAGTGCATCGGCAGCTTGGTGCAACACATGCACAACTTCGGCGGTCGACAGCGGTCCCAAGTTCGCGACTCGGCGCGAAAGCATTTCGCCTTCGACCAACTCCATTACGAGAAAGTGCACACCGTTTTGGCTGCCCGCGTCGAAAGCTGTGACTATGTTCGGATGCATCAACTTTGCAACCGCGCGAATCTCATGAAAGAACCGCTCGAGCAACTGAGGATTGTCAGCGATGTTGCGACTGAGAATTTTGACAGCGACGAGGCGATTCATCGTTCGATGTTCGGCTCGAAACACCTCCCCCATGCCGCCAGCGCCAATCCGATCGAGCAACAGATACTCGCCGAGCAGCCCGACGGGACCAGAATTGTGCGGCAAGCCATCGTTGACGTCAAATTCACCGTCGTCGTGATCTCCAATACCCGACAGACGCGTCAGTTCTTCCTGACGCAGTCGTTGAGGTTCTTTTGGAGCGGAGTCGGGCATGTCATGTCTTGGAATTGAAGTGGTCGTTGCGATTCCCTATTTTAGACACCCTTGGTTACAATGTCTGCTGATAACAGCGTGCAAGGGCGTGTTAAAGTACCCATAAAGCGGATTTGCGCTGCCGAACACCGCCGCCATTGCTCCAACCCCCAAAATCCCACCTCCCGATTCTGGCGAGTTCCGAATATGCAAATGTTAGCGATAGTCGCTTGCTCAGCCGTCGTGCTCACGATCGCCTACTTCACCTATGGTCGATTGTTGACGCGGTTGTTCCAGTTGGATGACAAGACGCCTACGCCAGCGATTACGATGCACGACAACTTGGATTATGTTGCTTGCGACACCGCTCCGTTGCTCAGCCAGCATTTCTCGGCGATTGCTGCCGCCGGTCCGATCGTGGGACCGATTCTTGCCGGAGTTGCGTTTGGTTGGGTGCCGGCTTTGATCTGGATTTTGGTCGGTTCTATTTTCATCGGCGGCGTCCACGATTTTTCAGCTCTGGTAGCTTCGATTCGGCACCGAGCTTCGTCGATCATCGAAGTCGTTCGCATTCATATCAGCACGCGAGCTTATCTGCTGTTTCTAGTGTTCGTGTGGTTGGCTTTGGTTTACATCGTTGTCGCGTTTACGGATATCACAGCCACGATGTTCGTCGGCGCGCTCGATTTGACTTCGGGCAAGCCTTACCCGTCGATCGCTGACGCGCAAGCTGATCCAAACGCTCAGATGCTGGTGCAATCGGGCGGCACTGCAACTTCATCGCTGATCTATCTGGTGTTGCCAATCATCATGGGATTGTTGGTCAAGTCGCGGAAGCTTTCGATGACCGCAGCCACTTGGATCTTCCTTCCGTTAGTTGTTTTAGCGATTCTTGTTGGGCCGTACTTTCCATTGAACGTCGATCAGATTTTCCAGCGACTCTACCCTGAGCTATCGAATGCGGACGCGGCCCGCTATGCGGTTCGAGCTTGGGATGTGTTCCTGTTGTCTTACTGTGCGATCGCTTCCGTGACCCCGATGTGGTTGTTGTTGCAGCCGCGCGGACAGCTTGGCGGATACTTTCTTTACGCAGCCCTCGGTGCCGGCGCGCTCGGCATCGTGCTGGGCGGTCAAGAAATTCAACAACCACAGTTCAAGGGCTGGGTCGATCCAGTTAGCGGCGCGGCGCTGTTTCCAATCCTCTTCATCACTATCGCTTGCGGCGCCTGCTCAGGTTTCCATTCGCTCATCTGCTCCGGCACGACGTCCAAGCAATTGAAAACAGAAGGCAGCGCGAAAACCATTGGCTACGGCGCGATGCTTTTAGAAGCGATGGTGGCGATCGTTTCGCTGTGCTGCGTCATGCTTCTGCCGATCGGATCCGATTTGACGAAAGCGAGTCCGAATTTTATCTACGCAAACGGTATCGGTACGTTTATGGAAAGTCTTGGATTCGCGCGCACGATCGGTGTCGCGTTCGCGCTGATGGCTTTCAACACTTTTGTTTATGATACGTTAGACGTTTGCACGCGACTGGGGCGGTTTATCATTCAGGAACTAACCGGTTGGCGAAATGCGAGCGGGCGTTGGTTTGGAACGTTGCTGACCGCGGGCGTGCCGATCTTTTTCGTCATGCGTCAATCGCTCGACGGGAATGGTAACGCAATTCCAGTTTGGAAGACCTTCTGGAGTCTGTTCGGCGCGAGCAACCAGTTGCTGGCAGCCCTCACGCTGCTGGGGGTCACCGTTTGGTTATGGCGCACTCGCCGCGCGGCTTGGGTTTGGGTTGTAACCGGAATTCCAGCAGCTTTCATGTACTCAATGAGCGCTTGGGCGCTGACGAGTATCATTCAAACTCAGTTTGCCAGCGGCAAGTATAACGACCCAGTTGCTTGGATCGCTGTCGTGCTGATGGTCCTGGCTATCCTGATGCTTTTCGAAGCCGTGTTGGCTCTGTTCCGAACGGATCGACCGACGACTTCAACACCGGCACTTGCGACTGCTTAATATTTCCATGACATACGATCATGCATCAGACATTCAAGCATCAAATCGGTAGCCGACACCGTGCACGGTTTGGATGATCTTGGGCTGCTTGGGGTCCATTTCGATGCGTTTGCGAAGCTGTGAAATATGTTGGTCGAGCGTTCGGCTGGTAGGAAAGTATTCTTGTCGCCAAGCGTGATTCATCAGCGTTTGGCGATCGATAACTTCGCCAGCGTGTTGAAATAGGATCGCAAGTATTTTTACTTCGCGCAGACTTAAGTCGATCGTTTCTTCGTTTCGCCGCGCGCGCAGTTCGCGTGGAATGATTTCCAGGTCGCCCATCACAAATCGCTCGGGCAATTCATCCGGGCCCTGCGCCGGGTAATCCTTCAAGCAGCGACGCGCGACGGCGCGGACCCTGGCGACAACTTCCTTCACGCCAAAAGGCTTGACGATGTAATCATCTGCGCCCAATTCGAGTCCAACGACTTTGTCGACTTCTTCGCCTTTGGCTGTGAGGAAGATAATCGGCACACGCGAATCGAGTGACCGAATGCGACGACAGACTTCGTAGCCATTCAGGCCCGGCATCATTACGTCCAAGCAAACGAAGTCGGGACGATGCTGTTGAAACACATCCCACGCTTGGCGACCATCGGCAGCCGCAATCGCCGTTAGTCCTTCGTCGCGAAGCACGTCGAGCAACCCGCGACGTGTGATTGCATCATCCTCCGCGACTAATACCACCATCCGCATTTTTGTGCCCGGCTATTTCTTGAACTCGATTGTTGCGTTGTAAATACTTGTTCGTATAGATCTTAATCGTACCACTTCGTCGAGGGCGCGCGACAGTGTCGGTTGCAACGAATATTCCACCACTGATACGAACTTTGCGGCTTTCCGGAGCAGGTCAGCGTGGAAGCGCATTTAGAATTTGCTCGCGCACTTTTCGTGATATAGGTTTCCAATGCGGGACACTGTTAAATGGGACACTGTTAAGATTGCTTGGCAACCTCTCAAGAGATTCGCATGTTCGACTCCGGTGTACGCATGGGGCTTTCGATCGGAACGGAACAGGATTTCTCATGACCACGACTCAGAGCAACATCAGCTTGGAAGACGTGTTGGCATCGGCTCAACTGCCAGCTCTGCCACAAACGGCGATTCGACTTCTTGAGTTGTCGCAAGACGCCAGCAACGGTCCCGCTGAATTCGCAAAGCCGATTGAGGCGGACGCGGGCTTGATGGGGCAAGTGCTGCGTTTTATAAATTCAAGCTATTTTGGATTCGCGCGAGAGATCGCCAGCGTTCGTCAAGCGCTGTCGCTGGTCGGTGTGCGCACAATCAAGAATTTTGCGCTGTGGAGCGCTGTGTTCAGTCTCATTCCGAATCCGAAGTTCGGCCCGTTTGATCTGAAAAACCTTTGGCAAGATTCGCTGCGCCGCGCCGTGTTCTCGAGAATGCTTGGTCGCATACTTAAGTTGCCGAACAGTGAAGACTTGTTCGCAGCCGCGCTGCTGCAAGACATGGCCATTCCGCTGTTGCTCAAGGAATTACCTGAGCAATACGAAGCGCTGGTTGAGCGTCGTGGTATTGAACACGTTCGATTGTCGCATCTCGAGCGCGAAGTCTTCGGCTGGGATCACGCTCAAGCTGCAGCGGCGCTGTGCCGCAACTGGAAACTTCCCGAGGAGTTCGCATCGATTATCGAACGTCATACGGATTTCAGTCAGTTGATGAGCGGCGAGCCTCGGCGCGTCGACGCTGCTTGCGTTGCATTGGCTTCGTTGCTGCCAGCGTGCAAAGATGAGCAGTGGGAGGAGCGTGAGACGTTCATCGCAGGTTTGACTCAGTTGCTTCCGTCAGACAGCGGTTCGATCGCTGAATTGCTCAAGCAAGCCGATGCTGCCTTCGACGAGTTCGCGCCGCTGATGAATTTGCCTGTACCCGAAAAATCGCTCGTCAACTGGATCGAGTCCGATCCAAGCTGAACGTCGGCTGGCTGTAAGTCTGCTAAGCGTCGCGCTTGCGAAGACGTTCTTGGAGTAGCTGCAATTGCGATGTCAGCTTAGTCACATCTAGGGCTTGCAACTCATCGTCCGTCGAAACACTATCGCCAAGCAACTCTTGCAAGACTTGGATCTTCCCAGCTAACTTACCCTGTTCACGTCCCTCTTCACGTCCTGCTTCACGTCCTGCTTCAAGTCCTTCTTCACGAGCAGCTTCGAGTTTGCCTTGTTCGTCGCGGAGGAATTTGAGTCGGTCTTCGTAGTATTGCAGCTCTTCGGGGGATTTCGAAATCATCTTTAATACTCCTATAGCTTCGCGATACGGTTCTTCGTGCA
>JBGSOM010000165.1:0-57227 GCA_041739135.1 Pirellulaceae bacterium | reverse complement strand
TTGACAACGATCTGCATCACGCCGAAGAACAGTTGTCCGATCTGTTCAATCGCTTCAAGCATCGGTTTGCCCCGTTCGTCCATAAAGGCGATAGCCATCGCAACCAGGATCGAAACAAACAAGACTTGCAGCAACTCCCCTGATGTAAACGCTCCGAGAAAGGTGTCGGGGATAATGTTCATAAAAAAGTCGACGCCATGCCCTGATTTGGCTTTGGTGACATACTGCTCACTCGCTTCCAATGCCGACGGATCGGCATGAAACGTTTCACCAGCGGCTGTGATCCCTTTACCGGGCTGAAGAAGATTCACGACAATTAAGCCGATGATCAAGGCGAGGGTCGAGACGACTTCGAAGTACACCAGCGATTTGATGCCGACGCGTCCCAGCTTGCGAAGGTCGCCAACTGAGGCGATGCCATGCACTACGGTACAAAAGATGATGGGTGCGATCATCATTTTGACAAGCTTCACGAACGCATCGCCCAGCGGCTTGAGCGACTTGCCGAGATCTGGATAGAAGTAGCCAACCGCGATTCCAATCAACACCGCAATGATGACTTGGATATAGAGAATTCGATACCAAGGTTTGCGCGGTGCAGGGTCGAACATGGGATTCGCGGAGTGGAGTTTCGGTCGGTTGAGTGAGGCGAGTTTACTCTACTTCGCGTCGGAGAGCGATTGCTGGTCTTCTGCGTTGCTGGTTGTTGAATTGCGTGATGCGTTCAATTCTTGCGGCGAGTGATTTTTCTGATAGCGCTGTCGGCTCGCATTCGAAACCCCATCTCCTCGTTCTCCTTTAGTTCCTCCAATCGCGTTACGCTGACCTCGGTTCCGATGTCTCCCAGCAGTTGCAGTAGGTCATACCTTCGAAAGTCATCGGATTCTTCTGCCAGATTTTGCAGCACTGCCAACTCCCATTGCGGGCCGAGGTCTTCTAGGTTCCGCTTGGAATCTTCAGAGAGAAGCGACAAGTACTTCGCGAACAAGTCTGCGTCTTCTTCCAGTTTCATCTGCGTTAGTGCGTTGAGAGCTCCTTTTCGATGCGGGGCGCTTTTTGCAACGATCCGCCGAAGTTCCATAGCGCACGATTCATCCATCCAGTGCTGGTAAGCATTCCAACTGACATCGTGCAAAATCTTGTGCTTGCCGGCGATGAGTGCCCGCAAAGCCTGGAGTACAGCGGAGCGTCTCGAATCCACGATTGCGACGGTCACAAGTCGGTTCAAGGCGACCATCTGTTCGTTAACTTTGCCGCTTTGTATTTGCGTGAGCAACTCGTCAACCAACTCTGGATTGGGTTCTGTCCGTTCCGCTTCTGCAAGTCGCTTTTGTTTCTCTGCATCTTCTTGGGCAAGTCGCAATCGCTCTTGGACGACTGCTGGATCAACGCGGACTACTTTGTACTTCAGCGGAGTGATCTCACTCTTCGAGTCCGATTTACTTGAGATGATCAGTTCCTCTTCGAGGCTGACGGTAACACCGTTTTTCGGATCAAATTCCCAGATGCCCGTTCCATTGATTTTCAAACCGATCGTAGGTTTGCCGGGGTGCAATTCAACATGTCGCGTTTTGTTGATGCGCACAATGTTCTCGTCCGCACTGACAACTTCAAAGACCAATTTCAGTTCGCCTGGAATGGGCGGTTGTTGTTGGTTAGGTTTAGTCCCCACGATTCGATCGTAGAAGTTCTTCCCTATCGGGTCGCCAAAGCGGCCACGCTCTTGGGGCTGTAGGGCAAAAGATCTAACGATGGTCCATTTATCTTTCGCGATCGGATCGAAGGGTTCCACGATCATGTCTGGGATCGTAGCGAGAATGAATGGCAAAGGAGCCGCTTGAACCGAATCCCGCACTTCGCCAAGACGACTGACCGCAATCTTGCCGGTGAGGCCTTCCTTGGGAACTCCGTTCCGTATGTAAGACGGACTGCTGATATTGCCGCGGAATTTGGCGAGGTATTCGATTTCTTGAAACTGAGAATCCGCCCAGTTGTTCACTTCGACGCGACCGACACTGGGTGCGACGAATTCCTTGATATCCTTGGACTCAAGTGATTGCTTGGGTGTGGTCGCTTTTTCGATGTTGTTCTTCTTCATCAGGTCGCGAAGTCCGTCAACTCGACTGGCAAATCCGACAGCGTTGATACGTTCGCCAATCAAGGTTGCAGTAACCACACCGACCACTTCACCTTCTTGATTGAAGACAGGTCCGCCACTGTTGCCTGGGTTAATCGCTCCATCGATTGTGATCGCGCGTCCGCCTTGCGTCGCATCGATTCCAGAAACAATGCCCGCGGTTACTTTGACCCCAGAACCGAGAACATCGGACATCGGGTAGCCTACGGTCAAGACGCTTTCTGCAAGTGCCAAATCGGCCGACTGCGTCAGCTCAATCGGTTCCATGTCACCTTCGTAAGCAAGAATGGCTAAATCATTTTTAGAATCGATATCAACGATTCGAGCTGCATAGCTCTTGTCATCGAAGAAACAATCGATTCGCTGCGCGAGTTGGACGACATGGGCGCATGTTGCCAAATATCCGGGCGCGATGGCGAAGGCAGTACCCGCACCAATCCGGTTGCCTTCAATCTGCCTTTGCTTTCCGATTGTGTACTGGCAATCGCCTTGTACCTTGAACAAACTGTTGGTTTCGTCGCCGATCCGAAAATCGTAATCGTAAGCGTAGGTTTGTCCGCTTTGCCAACGATAACTGAGTGGGCGATCTTGGAGTTCCAGTAGAAATGGATTGATCTTCACCGTCGGCGCACCGCTAATCGATTCGCTCGGCGGAGGCTGGTTGTTCAAAGCACTATTCAACCCCGCCTCAACCATCGACTGCACGGAGTCCCGTGAAATCAGTCGTGGGAAGATCACGAACGCAAACAGGAAAATTCCAACGATCACAAACAGGATGGCCCCGAGAGCGGAGAGCAGTCCAATCAAGGGATTCTTCTTTTGTTTTGGAGGTTGACTAGCTGTATTGTCTGCGCTCACGATTTCCGCCTTTTGAAAACGCTCTCGCCTTGTTCTGCCACCCGGCTGGTGAGCAATGCTTACCAGCGATTGATTAGGAGGCGATTGTATTCCGGTTTGTGCAGTTCACAAAGCGATCGTTGGTTGGGCTTGAAAATTTAATGAGCAGTCACTGGAGGATGCTTGCATGTGCAGAGTGGCGATTGCTTTCGGTTAGTCAACAATCTGCAATTTAGGGGAACAGCTTTTGGAAGCCGGATCGCTCCATGCATTTTCCTCGATTGCGGTTACGCTATAGAGTGGCTGCAATCATAGGGAAGTTCAGTTCCGTCAGCCGGCCGCGGCGAATCGCGGCGCGACCAGAAGACTTGCACTCGTTCGAGTATTTTTAGGCTTGGGGCAAAATGGTTTGGGATGTAATTATCGTCGGAGGCGGAGCGGCAGGATTGTGGGCTGCGGGCACGGCGGCTGCGCGGGAATTACGTGTCCTTGTGTTGGAGAAGAACAACAAGCCGGGCGTCAAAATACTGATGTCGGGCGGAACTCGCTGCAACATTACGCACCACTGCGACGTCGAAGGGATTATTCAGGCTTTTGGTAGCCAAGGGCGGTTCTTGAAACCAGCTTTGCATCAGTTGACTCCCGATCAAGTTGTGAAAGAAGTGGAGCGGCTTGGTGTTGCAACGAAAGTTGAAGACACCGGAAAAGTTTTCCCGGTCAGCAATCATGCGATCGATGTTCGCGACGCTCTGGTGCGTCGACTTGTTCACGCGGGAGCTGAATTGCGAAGCGGAATTGCAGTGCTTGACGTCAGTCGCCTTGAAGCGGGTGGGTGGCGAGTTCAACTAGAGGGCGAGACGCTGAACACGCGAACAGTGATCTTGTCGACAGGCGGACTGTCGTATGCAGAGTGTGGGACGACGGGCGATGGCTATGCGTGGGTGAAAAATGTCGGACACACTGTAACCAGCACTTACCCTGCGCTAACGCCGTTGGTGAGTCCTGCGCAATGGGTACATGCGTTGAAGGGGATTACGTTGCCCGATGTTGGAGTTAGTGTAAGCAGTAGCGAGCTGCCGAAGCGCGAACCGCGAGTTACAAGCCGCGGAGGCTTTCTGTGGACTCATTTTGGTTGTTCGGGACCTGCGCCGATGAATGTATCGCGTTTTGTGTCTAGCTTGACAGAACCGCATAAAGCCACGTTATTGCTAGATCTGGTTCCTGATGTGAGTGAAGCTGACGTTACGAATGTGCTTGATGCGAGTTACGGTGGAAAGAAGAATGTTCAGTCCGTTCTGCATCAGATGATTCCACGGAACATGGTGCAATGTTTGTTGGGACGCGCTCAAGTGGCTGAAGGCGTTACACTAGCGGAGCTGACGAAAAAATCGCGGCTGAGTCTAATTGAGGACTTGAAGCGATTGTGCGTTCCGTTGAGTGGCACTCGCGGGTACGGCAAAGCCGAAGTGACAATGGGGGGCGTGAAGACACAGGAGGTGAATCCGCAGACAATGGAAAGTCGATTGGCTCCGGGTTTGTTCTTGGCTGGCGAGATACTCGATATCGATGGGCCGATAGGCGGTTTTAATTTTCAAGCAGCGTTTAGTACTGGAAATCTCGCTGCACTGAATGTTTGACAAGCTTGGGGAAGCGATGACAAGTTGGTTGATCTTGGTACCGACAGCGATTGAGTTGCAGCATTTGCCGATTCATTTCCTGAAGCTGATCGAAAGCAAGGGCGGTGCAATTGAATTGTGTGGCTTCGGCCCCATCGTCGCAGCGGCCCGCACTGCGGCTCTGATTGCACAGCACTCTCCGCAGCAAGTGGTGTTGTGCGGGGTGGCAGGCGCGATCGGTAACACACTAAGAATTGCGGAAGCCAGTTGCTTTGGTGCAGTAGGTTGTTATGGAGTCGGGGTGGGTTGCGGTCCAGACCAGATGTCAGCGGCGAGTATGGGATGGCGACATTGGTCAGGCGATGGTGACGGCTTGGCGTTGAGTATGCCCATCGGTGACGTGATCGAATTGCACAGGACGCGTGAACTAGCGCAGAAGAAACTCTTGATTAGCAGTTGCGCGGCTTCGCAAAACGAGTCCGATGTAGCGATCAAGTTGGCCACGTATCCGACAGCGGTTGCTGAAGACATGGAAGGCTTCGCAGTCGCTGCCGCTTGTCAACTTGCCGGAGTGCCGTTGGTGATCGTTCGTGGAATTAGCAATCGAGCTGGTGATCGAGATCATCGCAATTGGAAACTTGCTGAGGCGATGCTCGCTGCGGTAGCTCTAGTGGAAGAGATGATTGAGTTATGAGTCGAACGATTCGATTAGGTATTTCAACTTGTCCGAATGATACCTTTGCGTTTCACGCGTTGATGAACCGATGCGTCGATTGGCGGGGGTTGGAATTTCAAGTCGAATTGCTTGACATCCAGCAACTGAACGATCGATTGTTTCGCGATGAATTCGATGTGGCGAAGGCGAGCTTTCATGCGGCGCTGAAGTTGGCTGATCAGATGCTGGTGCTGCCGAGTGGTTCTGCCTTAGGTTTTGGAGTTGGCCCGTTGCTGCTTGCCTCTCAACCCGACGCGCGTCCGGTGTCGCTTGAGCAAGTTACATTGTGTCCGGGCGAGCTAACTACGGCGGCGTTGTTGTTTCAACTGTTCTATCCGCAGACGACTCGCATTGAGCATGTGCTGTTCTCGGACATCATGCCCCGGCTGAAAGAAGCTCGCGCTGACTTTGGCGTTTGCATTCATGAAGGCAGATTTACTTGGCAAGCAGAGGGTTTGCACTTGGTGGAGGATCTCGGAACTCGCTGGGAATCTGAAACTCACTGCCCACTGCCGTTGGGTGGAATCCTGGCAGCGAAGAGTTTGGGGGACGATTTGCTGCTGACGATTCAGGGGGTGATTCACGATTCATTGCAATATTCGCTTGAAAATCGAGAATCGACGCTGACGACGATGCGCAAGTATGCTCAGGAGTTCGATGACCGAGTTCTAATGCAGCATGTCGAGTTGTATGTGAACGATTGGACGGTGGACTTGGGGCGGGTCGGTCGCGATGCGCTTTGTGAGTTGTCTGAACGTGCAAAAGCCCTAGGTCTTATCGCAACTGGTACGGAAATGCTGCAGGTTTTGGAGGTGTTGCGTTAGTCACGAAAGTAGCCATCACGCTCCGCGTGATGAGCAAAACTCCCGTGATGTATTAGTTAGTGTCAGAGTAGGGGAGTTCATCACGGCGGAGCGTGATGGCTACATTTGAGCGCGATCATCACGGCGGAGCGTGATGGCTACTTTGCGTGATGGCTACTCAGATGATTGAGGTGCAAGTTGGATGAAATGATTGCCGACATTCGCTTCTTCGATCCGGCTGACGAATTTGCTGTAATCGACCGAAGGCTCCCACACTGGACTCAAGCTGGAGTCGTCTGCTTCATCACTTGGCGGACACACGATTCGATTCCTAAAGAAGTGCTGCTGCGGTGGCGCAGCGAACGTCATCGGTGGCTTCGACAGCATAGCATCGACCCTAGCGACGCAGCTTGGCGTTCGCAATTGAATCAATTGCCAAAAGCTGACCAGCACGCGTTCTATACTGAGTTTTCAGAGAAGTGGAACGGGGAGCTCGATGCCGGGTACGGGGCTTGTGTACTTAAGTCACCGAAGTTGTCCAAGATAGTGTGTGACAGTTTGCTGAAGTTCGATGGTGACCGGTACGTGCTTTGCGATTTCGTTGTGATGCCAAACCATGTGCATTTGCTCGCTGCGTTCCATGACGCTGATGTAATGTTGAAGCAATGCGAAGGGTGGAAGCACTACCAAGCATTGATGATAAACCGCGCTGTTGGTTCCGGCGGTCGCTTTTGGCAGACAGACAGCTTTGATCACCTTGTTCGATCGGAAGAACAGTTCGAGCATTTTCGTCGTTACATCGCTGGCAATCCTGCAAAAGCGAATTTATCGCAAGGCGAGTATCTTCTATGGTCCCGAAAGTAGCCATCACGCTCCGCGTGATGAGCATTTCTTGACGGTTTGGGTTGGGGAGCGTACCGAAGCTCATCACGGCGGAGCGTGATGGCTACATTGTGTGATGGCTACTTTGCGTGGCGGTTACTTTGCGTGGGCGCGGCTTTCGCTTTCGACAGAACTGGACTGAGGGGATACAATAGGGCAGGTTGCGGTTGAAATCTCTCGAAAATGGTGCCCTAAGCGTGTCTGCATTCCAATTGCCGGTGCTCGGTGAAGCTCAAACGGCGGACCGATTTCTCACGAATTTGCCGGAAATGTGTGGCCCGACGGGCAAGGTGGCGACGCGCCCGTTGCCGATGTCGATGGTGGAAGCTCACGAGCGAGGATGGGACGAGATCGATGTGGTGATCGTCAGCGGCGATGCTTACATCGACCATCCGAGTTTCGCGATGAGTATCCTCGGGCGGGTTCTGGAGGCGGCAGGGTTCCGCGTCGGCATCATTTCGCAACCCGATTGGCATTCTTGCGAGGACTGGAAACGCTTTGGGCGGCCGCGGCTGTTTTTTGGAATCAGCGCCGGCAATATGGACTCGATGATCAACCATTACACGGCGAATAAGAAAGTTCGCAACGACGATGCGTACTCACCGGGTGGCAAGATCGGGTTGAGGCCAGATCGCGCGACCTTAAGTTATTGCCAGCGAGCTCGCGAAGCGTTCAAAGGCGTGCCTGTGATCGCTGGTGGCGTGGAAGCGTCGCTGCGGCGGTTGGCGCATTACGATTATTGGAGCGACAAAGTTCGCAAGAGTATTTTGCTCGATAGCAAAGCGGACTTAGTTGTATTCGGAATGGGTGAGAATGCGATCGTTGAGATTGCGCAGCGTCTAGATGCTGGTGAGAGTGTTAAAGACCTTCGCAATATGCGCGGCGTTGCGTACGCGCTCGGCGCATCGGAGAAAGTGCCTGAAGATGTGCTGACGCTGCCCAGTTATGAAGAAGTCGTCGCGGATAAGATGCAATTCGCTGAAGCGACGCGCATCATTCATCACGAAACGAATCCTTACAACGCGCGGCGGTTGGTTCAGTGGCATGCGAACCAAGCGGTCGTGGTTAATCCGCCTCAATTGCCGATTTCCGAAGCGGCCATGGATCGCATCTATGGATTTCCGTACACGCGCAGAGCTCATCCGAGTTACAAAGAACCGATTCCTGCGCACGAGATGATCAAGGACTCAGTCACGATCATGCGCGGTTGCTTTGGAGGGTGCACATTCTGCTCCATTACGGCTCATCAAGGCCGCGCGATTCAATCGCGCAGCAAGTCGAGCATCATCGGAGAAATCGAAAAGCTGGCTAAGGATAAGCAATTTAAAGGCACGGTCAGCGATATCGGTGGTCCGACGGCCAACATGTATCAGATGCGATGCACGCAACCTGAAGTGGAAGCCAAGTGTCGACGTCAATCGTGCGTGCATCCTAAAATTTGCAAGTTGCTTGGCGTAGATCATCAGCCAGTGATTGAACTGATGCGCGAAGCTCGCAAGGTTGAGGGTGTCAAGAAAGTTTTGGTAGCGAGCGGTATTCGAATGGACTTGGCGCGGCAGAGCCCTGAGTACATCCGCGAGTTGACTGAGCATCACGTTGGCGGGCACTTGAAAGTTGCGCCTGAGCATGTCGATCCTGACGTGCTTTTCAAGATGCGAAAACCAGCGAACGACGACTTCGAGTACTTTGCGGAAGTCTTTGAAGAGCAATCGAAAGCCGCTGGAAAGAAGCAGTATTTGATCCCGTACTTCATCGCCAGTCATCCGGGCAGCGATCTGGAAGCGATGATTAACTTGGCGGTATTTCTGAAGCAGAACGGTTACAAGCCCGACCAAGTTCAGGATTTTATTCCAGCGCCGCTCGATGTTGCGACTTGCATGTATTACACGGGGGTCGATCCGTTTACGAAGAAGCCCGTGTTTATCGCGAAAGGCTTGCGCGATCGAAAAACGCAGCGCGCGTTGATGCAGTTCTTCAAGTCTGAAAATTACTTTGAAGTGCGCGAAGCGCTGCGTCAGGCGGGCCGCACCGACTTGATAGGCGACGGATGCGATGCGCTGATTCCGGCAACTCCGCCGAAGGAAGCTTTGCTGCGTCGCCGTGAAGATGCGAATGCTAGGTTCCGCGGAGAGTATGTGCACACGATTCCGAATGGCGACAAGCCTGGAGCTAAGAAAGAGCGCCGAGACCGGACGACTAAGGGATATCGTCCGGGCCGAAAAGGCGCTCAGTAGCAGCGGATGGTTGCCTAATCCAGGGCGCCGACGGATTCGCCTCCCGCTTTGGTCACCATTGCTTGGGCAGTATTCGGATCCAGGTTACTGGAGAAGAATCGAACTGAACCGTCGCCTAGCGCAACATTGGCACCGCCTGTGTGATTCGGGCGAAAAGTGCTGCCGAGTGTTAGGAACAGAGACATGTCCGCGTCGTTGGGCGCCATCCAAGGTACAGCATTCTCGGACTCGGTTTCGATGACAAGTATTGTGCTGCTGGTGCCGTCGGTTATTGTCCTAATTTGGCAGGGAGTTGGCCCGGTAAAGATCCCGGCTGGATCGACGACAACTTGGTAGCAAGTTTTTTCAGGGGAGTCAGTGTGACCTGACGGGCAAGCATAACTCGGAATGACAACTTGGCTAAACGGCAGGTTGACTGGGTCATCCCAAGGCTTGTTTAAATCGATCTGCGAGTAGAGCGCGTTCTGTTCCATGTAAGGTAGCAGCAGAGTTCTCCAGCTATGCAGCGGTTGCCCATTTGCATCCACGGTGTAGGCAGGGGGAAATGCTTTGTAAACGGATTCGTAGTTATGCATTGCGAGCGCGATCTGTTTCATGTTGTTGCTGCACTGCATCCGTCGAGCCGCTTCTCGGGCTGCCTGCACAGCGGGCAGTAACAACCCGACTAGGATTCCCACGCAAAGCAAGAGCATCGGTATTGCGACCACTGCAGCAACGATGGCGATGGTAACGCCCGTGCTGGACCCCGATTGGCGCGGTGCGGGGTATTGCTGAACGGGCGGGTAAGGCTGCTGTTCGAACTGATTACCTTGGCTCATGGTATTTCCTGCAACGATAATGCGAGTGAGATTTAAACGGCGAAGCGACGCCGAAAGAATAGTGCATCGCGATTTCAAAATCAAATAGGGAGGGAAAAGTGCGAGTGGGAGTGCTGGAGTGGATCTGTGGTGGCGGGTTACAGGACGCTGAAGTGGGAGGCGTCTCGGCTTCGTTGCAAGCTGAAGGAATGGCGATGTTGTCTGCTGTCGCCGAGGATTTGGCGCGGGGCGATCACGAAGTGCTTTTGAGTTTAGATAAACGCGTTTTTACGCAAGATGAACGCCGGGAGGCTGCAGCAAAATATCGAGTGTTCAATAATGTTTCCGCCAAGGATGGACTGCCGACGAGCTGGTGGGAAGTTGCGCATAACGCCGATGTAGTTTTGATCATTGCACCTGAATTTTCACAGGTACTAAAGACCGCTATCACAAAGTTGGCTGCGGTTTCCAAGCGACTGTTGAACTGCTGCGGCGAGTTCTTAGAGGTGAGCCGCGACAAGTGGCTCGCAGCGCAGCGGTGGCAAGCGGCTGGTGTTTTGCATCCAGCAACACGGTTGCTTTGCGATGTGGATATGACTTGGATTGCTGCAAATCAAGCCCCCGGCGAACTGTGGATTATTAAGCCCCGTGACGGTGCGGGGTGCGAGGGGATCCAAGTCGTCGGAAGCAAAGAACTACTCGATGCATCCGTGAACGCGAACCTACATGAATCGACACTACGGTACATTGCGCAGCCGTTTCATAGAGGCGAAGCGTATAGTCGATCAGCGATTGTCGATGCCACAGGGCGAACGCATTGGTTGCCGTTGGTGACTCAGCAGCTAAGCGTCAGCGATTCAATTCGATATCTTGGCGGCAGAGTTCTAATGGATGAGCAAGCTTCCGATTGGTTCGATTGCGCGTTGCGTTCGCTGGGCGTAGGGGCGTTGGGATGGGTGAGTTTGGATGTGCTGCGATGTAGCGATACCGGGGAATGGATGGTGATTGAGGCGAATCCACGACTCACAACTTCGTTCGTCGGTTTGAATCATGCCTTTGGTGGTGGGTTAACGGAGCTGTTACTTAATGCTGTTGAAGGTCGACCAGTCGAAATAGCTCGCGATTGGGTTTCAGTCGCTTTCGATGCTCGCGGCTGCTGCGGTTGACTAAGTTACCGCTCGCTTCGCAAGCAACGGATGTTAAGGAACAAAGTACCCACTGTGGCAGACGCGGCGTGCGGTGGGATAAGTGGACTGCTTCAGATATAATTCGAGTGGTTATGCGTCGCCCATCGATGAATTTGAACTAACACCTGCTGCTAGCGAAAGCACGCCATGGAAAAAGTGGATTTTGAGCACCGTACTCGGCTCGTCTTTGGCGAAGGCGAGATTGCGAGACTGGGTGAGCTTGCGAGGGAGCTCGGGGCGCGGCGGGCTTTGGTTGTCAGTGACATGGGTGTTGTTTCGGCTGGGCATTTCGCGCGAGGCGTGGCGTCTCTTGAACTAAGCGGAGTACAAATCGCTGCGTTTCACGGCGTAAAAGAAAACCCATCGACTATAGAAGTTGACGCAGGACTGGCTGTGGCTCAGCAGTTCAAACCCGATCTGCTTATCGGGCTCGGTGGCGGCAGCTCGATGGACTGCGCAAAGGGAATAAATTTTCTGTACAGTTGCGGCGGTCGCATGGAAGACTATTGGGGCGTTGGCAAAGCGACCGGTGAGATGCTGCCGATGATAGCTGTACCAACCACGGCTGGCACGGGCAGCGAAGCGCAGTCGTTTGCTTTGATCAGTCAAGCGGAGACGCACGCGAAGATGGCTTGTGGTGATCGTCGCGCCGCTTGCCGCATCGCCTTACTCGATCCGGAATTGACAGTGACTCAGCCGCCAAGAGTCACCGCTTTGACGGGCATTGATGCGGTCTCTCATGCGCTCGAATCTTATGTGACGCGCCGCCGCAATCCGCTGAGTATCTGTTACAGCCGGCAAGCATGGCAACTGCTCAGCCATGGTTTTCCCGCCGTGCTCACCGAACCGACGAACGTTGAGGCGCGTGGCCAAGTTCAGCTCGGTGCTTTCTTCGCCGGACTGGCGATTGAAACTAGCATGCTCGGCGCTGCGCACGCGCTGGCGAATCCTTTGACGGCGCAATTTAATGTGACTCACGGGCAAGCCGTTGGTTTAATGCTGCCGCATGTTGTGCGATTTAACGCATCGCGTTCATCGGATGTTAATGCTTGGTATGCGGAGCTGTGGCGCGATGTCGCGCACACGTCGCTGGGAAGAGCGTTAGGCGCCGACCTCTTGCCATTTGACGCGCTGGCAAGTTTTGTGCAACACCTGGCCGCGAGCGCGGGGTTGCATACAGAACTTGCAAGTTGCGGAGTAACAGAAAATGACGTTCCGAAGTTGGCCATTGATGCCACGAAGCAATGGACCGGAAATTTCAACCCTTGCCCGCTGCAAGAAGTCGATTTTCGGCAGATTTATATCGAAGCGCTCGGTAACGCCTAATTGCCCGGAGAAAAATCATGCATAAGTTGCGAACGCTCGTGCTTCTCAGTTTGATAACATCCCTTTTTTGCGTCGAACTGGTTGCCGCTTTCGATTGGCCGTTGGGACGAGGCGATGTTGCTGGAACTGCAGCTTCGCAAACTCAATTGCCCGACAGTTTACAAGTATTGTGGGAATTGGAGCTCGGCGGTATCGGCTTTGAAGCTGCGCCAATTATCGCGGAAGACACCGTGTTTATCGGCGACCCCGACGGTCGTTTCTTCGCTATCGACTTCAAGACTGGCAAAGAAAAATGGCGGACAGAGCACGAGACCGGCTACGTCGCTTCAGCCGCCTACTATGACAAAGTGGTCTACATCGGTGACTATGACGGCGTGCTGCGAGCTCTGGATGCAGCGACTGGTAAGGCTCTGTGGGAATTTAAAACGGAGATGCAGATCGACGCGAGTCCAACTGCGATCGGCGACAACTTACTTGTGACGTCTGAAGACGGAGTGCTCTACTGTTTAACGCGTGCGACCGGCGAACTGGTATGGAAATACGAAACCGGTGATCAATTGCGGTGTGGCGCATCGTTGGCTGGTAATCGCACCTACCTCGGCGGGTGCGATGGCAAATTGCATGTCGTCGACGTTACCCAAGGCAAGGCGATGGGCGAACCGATTCCGCTGGATGGTCCCACCGGAAGCACGCCGAGCGTGTTCGGCAATCGAGTCTTCTTGCCTACGCATGGCGGGAAGATCTTCGCTTTCGATGCTGAGTCCAACGCGGAAGTTTGGCAGTTCTTTGATCCGAAGATCGCGCAAGAGTTTCAAAACAATTTGGCCACAGCAGGCAACTTGATCGTTGGAACCAGCCGCAATAAACATGTCTTTGCACTCGATGCAGCTAGCGGCAAGATGGTTTGGGACGTCGTGCTTCGCAAGCGCGCGGACAGCTCGCCGGTGATCGCTGGGGACAAAGTCGTCGTGGCTGCAGCGGACGGTCGGGTCGTGCTGCTTGACCTCAAGACCGGTGACGAAAAATGGCTGTACGAAGTCAAAGGTGAATTCATTGGATCGCCGGCGGTCGCCGATGGCAAAGTCGTGGTCGCGTCGAGCAAAGGCGCTGTGTTTTGCTTCGGAGCCGCTTTGCGTTAGACTGAAGCGTCAGAAACTAATTAAATCCGCGGGCGATAGCCCAGCCGCTAATAAGCAAAAATCAATGGCCGAAGCAACCAAGACCGAAGTTGGTAGTTACTTCATTTCGAACTATCCGCCGTTCTCGCAGTGGAAAGCGGAGAATCTGCCCGCAATCGAAGCGGCTTTGCACGTGCCGCCTCGCATTCAAGCCGACGGTGCTCCAACTCCGCTCGGCCTGTACCTGCATATTCCGTTCTGTCGCAAACGTTGCAAGTTCTGTTATTTCAAAGTCTTCACCAATGTGAATGCGGATGAGATTGAACGCTACGTGCAAGCGCTTTGCCGGGAGATCGAACTGGTCAGCGAATTGCCCGTGATGAGAGAGCGGCCGTTTCGGTTCGTTTACTTTGGAGGCGGCACACCGAGTTTCTTGTCGCCCAAACAGTTGACCAGCCTGGTCGATCGCTTGCGAGCCAATATCAGTTGGGACAAAGCGGAAGAAGTTACTTTCGAATGCGAACCCGGAACGCTGAGCGAAACGAAGGTAAAGACTCTGCGCGAACTCGGAGTGACGCGACTGAGCCTTGGCGTTGAGAACTTCAGCGATGCGATTCTGGAAGAAAACGGACGCGCTCACTTGTCGAAGGAAGTTCACCGCGCTTGGCAATGGATTGTTGAAGCCGATTTTCATAACGTCAACATCGACTTAATCTCCGGTATGGTTGGTGAGACTTGGGACAACTGGAAAGAGAACGTTACGAAGACGCTAGAATTGTCGCCGGAAAGTATCACAATCTATCAAATGGAATTGCCGTTTAATACGGTTTACTCAAAGGGCATTTTGACTGAGCAGCAGGAGTCGCCTGTTGCGGATTGGCAAACTAAACGCGATTGGGTGCAGTTCGCTTTTGAGTCGTTTGCTGCCGCGGGTTATGTTCAAAGCAGCGCTTACACGATGATCAAGGATCCGAAGAAGGTCAGTTTCAGTTATCGTGATAACCTGTGGAAAGGATCAGATCTGCTTGCGACAGGCATCGCTTCGTTTGGTCATGTCAGTGGCGTGCACTATCAGAATTTGCCGGAGTGGCCGCAGTACCTCGGTGCGCTCGAGTCAGGCAAGTTGCCGCTTGGTCGCGCATTCACACCAACGCAACATCAATCGATGATTCGCGAATTAATTCTCTTGCTCAAGCGCGGTTACTTGGAAATCGATTACTTCCAAAATAAGTTCGGCGTTGATGTGTGGGACGAATACCAAGACACTTGGCAGCAATATGTCGAAGAGGGCTACGCGTCACGCGATGGCAACCGCATCGAGTTGACGATGCAAGGTTTGCTGCGCGCCGACGGGCTGCTGCCTCCATTTTTTGAACCGGAGCATCGCGGGGTTCGATACACATGACCCCAGAGCTCGTGTTCATGATGGGCAGCTTTGAAGCTCGATTTCCAACCGATCGGTTATACGCAAAGAATCATATGTGGGCTGAATTGCGCGAGCCCTTCGTGTATCGTTGCGGGTTGACAGCGTACGCCGTGCGATTATTGCAGGACGTTTATTTTCTCGATCTCTCAATTGAATCCGACATGTCAGTAAAGCTCCGGCAAGAGATCGGTTCGATCGAAAGTAAGAAAGCTGAAAGCAGTCTCTATAGCCCGCTGGCGGGTCAAGTGACTGTCATCAATGATCAACTACTTCAAGATCCAACTGCCATCAATCTCGACAAATACGGAGCAGGTTGGTTCTTCGAAATCAAGTGCGAAGAAGCCGCATTACTGACTCCGACAGATTACATCGATCATCTGAATGCCGCTTGGGAAGTTGCTCAACGGACGATTAAGGGACAAGCGAATGCCGAATAGTGAATTGACAATTGTGATCTCCCAAGGTCAAAGTCGAAGCCCTGAGAAACGCGAACTGGAGCAGGCAATTGCCGGCGCTGCCGCGGGGCTGGCAGGTGTTCGAGTTCTCAAAGTGCCACACCTTTACGACTTGCCAAAAGATAGCGAGACCTACAAAACGCTGCGAGCGCTGGAAGGCGACATGATCGTGTTGTCTTGGTTATTCGACCGTGCAACACATTGGACGCTTGACCGCCATGGAGTGCGAGGTCAAGTCGGTGAGGTACTTCTAAAGCTAGAACAAGACGACGATGAAGATGAAGAAGTTGTCGCAGAGTCTGACGAATTGGACCGCGTTATCGCTAGCCAACCACGAACCAATCGAACGATCTACTGCATCGACTTTCGGGCCAGTCAGCGTGCTAGTGATTTTGCTGATGAATTTGAACGTATTCTGGCCGCGCGACAATCTCAGTGGCTCAGCGGCAGCGCTACCGACGAACAGCTCGCGCGCTTCAATCAGCCAACAAACAACACGTTCGTAGGTGCGCAAACTTCGCCTGTAACGTCGCTGAGCGAATCAGCGAGCAGTTCGTCAGTGGAAATGCTGTTCGGTACCAGCTCCGTCGCCACCATCGATGAACACCCTGGTCGACGTTGGTATCCCGTGATCGACTTCAGCCGCTGAACGAATTGCATGGAGTGCATCGACTTTTGTCTGTTTGGAGTCTACGGCGTCGATAGCATCGAGACGATTGTTGTCGAACAGCCTGACAATTGCCGCAAGGGATGTCCTGCATGCAGCCGAGTGTGCCCGCAAAATGCAATCATTTTTCCGCAACATAAAACGCCCGCCATCGCGGGCGCACCGGTCGATGCTGGCGGATTGAAGATCGATCTGTCAAAACTGTTTGGAGCACCCGATGAAGGTGAAGATGCGGCGGTCGTAGCCGCACGCGAACGCGACGAGCAATTGATTTTGGCAGGTCGACAAGCAGTTGGACTTACTGAAGGAATCAGCAATCGACTTGCAAAACAATCCGATGCATCGAAGAAACACGATGAACTTGACGATTTGATAGATCAACTCGATTCGCTGGACCTGTAACCGACTTCCTTACTTTGCGAACTGCTTCAACGCATGAAGTTCGATAAACTCGACAATCGGCGTTGAATCTTCGAGGCCGTGCGGGTGATGACCAACACCGGGCTTGGCTATTAACTGGATGTCTCCGCCCAGCGTACGGTAGCGGCTGGCAATGATGCCGGTATTCTCATCCCATGGCACGACGTCATCTGCATCGCCATACACGTGCAGCAATGCAACTTCGTTCTTCGCCAAGCCTTCTAAAGTATCGATCGGATTCCGTTTGTAAGCCTCTGCTTCGACATCGTTTGCAAACCCGTAGACCTTCTTAGCGAGTTCCCAATCGCGAGCGCTGCCCTTGCCCTTACCTTTGCCACCCGGCCAACTTTTGAGATCACAAACTGGTGCGTCAGCATAGATGCACGCTACACGCGATGGATTCGCCGCAGCCCAGTTGTAGCAGTACAACCCTCCGCGACTGAGGCCAACCAGTGCAACCTTCGGAGCAAAGTTGTGCTTGGTCGTCAGTTCCTCATAAACTCTATTCCAATGTGCAACTGCGTCGGGACATCCCAGTAAATCGGGGACTTTCGTGTAAACAATGTGAAACCCGCGTTGCAGTAGTTCGATGTCGGGTTGCGGTCGATGACCGAAAAATTCTCCATGCCAAACCCAAGGTAACAACGTTTCGCGTGCAGGTTTCTCGGGAATGACAACGATCACGCTTTTCTCATTAACGGAAAATTCTACGCTGGTAAATCCGTTCCAATCCGCGTACTTACCTTCGAAACTCGTTTGAGCCTGCGTAGAAGCCAGCGGTGTCGAGAAAATCAAAGGCGCGATCGCCATGATTCGCAGCATAGTTACACACACAGCTTCATCCTTCAAAAGTTGCAGGTCATTTGACAACTATTCTGCGTTACGCATCTGTCGACGCAACGCATCACGAATCGCTTCACGCTTTTGAGCAGCAGCTGATTTTTCCGCCGAGTCGCCGGCGCTGCTCGCGTTCGCGCGCACGCGCTCCAAAGCCGCTTGAACCGCAGAGTCGCTAGGTAGCAGGCGTTGATTGAGCAACAGAAGCGGAGCGGTGCCGACTGGAAGACTTGTTTGCGATTCAAGCTGCTTGGCGAGCCCCTGATGGCCGGGATCAAGCTGACGAAGCTGCGCAACAACTAATGATGACTTCAAATGCGAGTCCGCAGTGGCCAGTTCAGCGATTCGAGTAGCGACATGTTCGTGGCGGACTCGTTGCAAACCGCGCGCGATCCAGTGCTGAGCTCGGGTGTTAGCGTCTTCGAATTGCGTGAGCAGTTGATCGGCAGCCATCGAAGTACCGCAGCGAACAATCGCTTCAACAGCCATCGAGTACACATACTCTCGATGATCTAGCAAGTGGCGGCCAATGTGCTCCTCAAGTCCTGGCTGCGAGAATTGAATCAGACTCTGAAGCGTAACGCTAAAGCTGATCCATGCAGCACCGCCTTCTTTTGGAGGCCCAGCTAACGCGACGGCCAGATCGATGTACTGCGGATGCTGCCGACGCAACGCCTCGAGACTAACAATGGCTTTCATCCGCGCTGCATCATCTTTGTCATTCGCCACGCAAGCCGCGATGGCGGTTTCTAAATGAGCGGCGATTTGATCAGCGGCCAAGCCGAGCAAGGCGATGCGCTGAGCTTGTACATCTAAGTCGACTCGAAAAAAGATCTTCGACGTGGCGACTGTTTCACGCAAAAGTTGCATGTGCGGCTGCAACTCAGCAGCAGGCAACTGCATCTGCTGTTCGATCAACTTTCCAGCCGCCCGCGTAATCGGATCGGTCAATTGTCGGCCCGCTACCATCTTCGCGGCTCGTCCACACACCTCGGGCAACAAGGCCACTTGGGCTGGAATAAATGAAAGCATCGCAAAATCTGCAAAGGCTTTGTCCGGACCAAAGCGATCCCAGGCTTGCAAAATCGCCGGCAAGATCGACTCATCGTTGGCATAGCTGTCGCACAATACGGTTAGAGCGGCTGTGCGTATTTCCTGATTATCATCCGCAAACAGATCCACTAAATCTGAACATCGATAAGTCGTCATCAAATCCCGCGTTATTTCTTAGAGTTACTCAGCCGCGAATCATCGCTTCAGTAGCGATTCTATTTCCGACTCGAGCTTCGCCATCGCACCCTCGCGATAACCTTCTAGCACTTTAGTGATTTTGCCATTCGCATCCGCAAGCACCGTCGTGGGATATCCGAACGTACCGCCCGACAAGAGCAGCGCTATTTGAGTCCGCGTCATGGCTGCTGAATCGCTATAAGTCGGCATGCCAGGTGCAACATCGCTAAGGTACGCTTCGGTTTCGCTCTTCAGCTCATCTAATTTGTACTCAGGTCCGGCTGAACAGGAAACCGATACAATAGCGACTTGCGATTCGTCCTCGAACTTTTTGGCGAGCTCAACGAACTCAGGAAACTCGCGGCGACAAGGTGGACACCAAGTTCCCCAAAAGTGCAGCAATACCACTCGTCCACTAAGATTGTCCACCGTGGGTGCGCTCTCCGCATTCACCAGCGGTTGCAAGTCGAGAATGGGAAGCGATTGGCCAACCGCTGGCATGCCGCGCGGAGTTCCAAGCCAAACCAGCGCGAGCGTACCAAGCAGCATGAGTCCGCCGAAAAGCAAGAGTGTCTTGAGCGACGAAACAGCATCATTATTTTGTGGTGCCATGTTGAACTTAAAACTGAGGTTACTTGATGGCCGGTCCGTGGGAAGTTGAACAAAAATTCATTGTGTCAAACGTCGGTAGTTTACTCGAGCGGCTTGAGCATCTCGGAGCCGCGGAATTGGCAACCGAATCGCATGTTGACATCTATTTGGCTCATCCCTGCCGCGACTTCAAAGCAACCGATGAAGCATTTCGATTGAGAAAATACAATTCACAAGCCTGCGTTACTTATAAGGGTAAACGATTGCCTGGGAACGTAAAGACGCGGCCCGAAATCGAATTGCACATCGAACCTGGCGAAATCGATCAGTGGCTCGAAATGATGCGACTGTTAGGCTTTCAATCCAAGCCAACGGTCCGTAAGACCCGGCGCGTCTTCTCTGTGTCCGAACAACCTCCAATTGCAGAGCAAAGTCCATTCACTGTAGCGCTGGATGAAGTGGTTGAACTTGGGGCGTTTGCAGAAGTCGAGCTGCTCGTGGATGACCAGCAACAACTTGAAGCAGCCCGCGCACGCATCGAAGCGATGGCGAACCTGCTCGGATTAACGAATGTCCAGCCTCGCAGTTATCTGTCGCTGCTGCTGGCGAAATTGGGCGTTGAGTGACGCCTTCTAGCGCTACTTGTTCGCCTTTTCGAACGCTCGCCTGAATGCATCATATTGCTTGCGCATGTTTTCTGGCGGACGAACTCGGCTCCCGCTGTCGCGCATCTGTTGGAAGTTGTCATCCACGCTGCTTGCCGCACTCGGGCTAATTTGCTGAGGGTTGAGCCCCAGATCGTCGAGCATTTCGCGCCACTTTCGTTGATCATCTGGATTTGGCGAAGCTGCCAAGTTTCTCGCTTTGTTCCAGCGGTCCGTGAATTTGCGAAGATCTTCGTCAGTCCAATTAAGTTCTCGCAGCAGTTGAGGATCCGGCTGATCTTTTTGTCGGTTGAGGTAGTCGAGTACCATCTGCGTGGTGCGATTTGCAAAGTCCTGATTGGCTTCGTCAGAAGCTCCGTCGCCTCCTCCTTCGCCATTGCCAGTACCGCTGCCCGAGTTGCCGGTTTTTCCAGTTTTCGAACCGTTCGCCGCGCCGCCTCCAGTAGATGACCCGCTTGGCTTGCCTTGAGCTCCGCTTTGACCTTGTTGTCCCTGTTGTCCCTGTTGTCCCTGTTGTCCCTGTTGACCTTGTTGTCCTTGTTGACCCTGTTGCCCCTGCTGACCCTGTTGCCCTTGCTGGGACTGACTTCCTTGCTGAGCTTTTGATCCCTGTGAATCTTGCCCCTGCTGTCCTTGTTCTCCTTGCTGTCCCTGCTGTCCCGACTGTCCTTGTTGCCCCTGCTGTCCTTGTTGCCCCTGCTGGGACTGATTCCCTCGTTGACCCTGTTGACCCTGTTGACCCTGTTGTCCTTGTTGATTCTGTTGTCCTTGTTGATTCTGCGAACCACTTTGGGACTGATTTCCTGGCTGCCCCTTTGAATCCTGACCACTTTGATTTTGCTGGGAAGGTTGTTGCTTGCCGTCAGCACTTTGATCGCCAGCTTTGTTACCTGCCGAGTCGTTTCCTTGTTGACCTTGCTGTCCCTGTTGACCCTGTTGTCCTTGTTGACCTTGCTGTCCCTGTTGACCCTGTTGTCCTTGTTGTCCTTGTTGTCCTTGTTGTCCTTGCTGTCCCTGTTGTCCCTGTTGTCCCTGTTGATTCTGCGAACCACTTTGGGACTGATTTCCTGGCTGCCCCTTTGAATCCTGACCACTTTGATTTTGCGGGGGAGATTGTTGGTTGCCATCAGCACTTTGATCGCCGGCTTTGTTACCTGTGGAGTTGTTCGAATTGCTCTGCGAATTGCCTTGACCGCTGTCGGACTTGGGACGCTCAGAGCCTGATTGCTGAGACGCACTTGAATCGGGTTGCCTTTGCTGACCTAGCTTTGATGCGTCGCTTTCCGACTTTGATAGGTCTGGTTTGGAGGCGTCTGGGGGATTTTCCGCGTTCGTTTTTCCCGAGTTCGTTGCTCCAGGGTTCGAGTTTTCAGGGTTCGTTCCCGCGTTATTCTCGTCTGACTTCGCACCGCTCTGGTTGCCACCAGTTTCAGGTTTCGATTTTGTACCGTCTGATTTTCCACCATCCGCGTTGTTACTTGCCGCATTGTCGGACTTCGCACCGTTGCGTTGGTCGGAACTCTGTGGGCTGGCCTCAGCTTTTGCGGATTGGCTGTTGTTCGCAGGCTTGCTATTTGACTGGCCGTCTGAATTGCTGCCGGTATTTTGTTGTGGAGCGCCTTCCTGGGGGCCGCCATCCTCAGCGCTGGTTGGATTCGAAGCTTGCTGTTTATCGTTCATAAACTCACGAACACGTTTGACGACTTCTCCGTCGCTCGGCTTGCCGCCGTCATTGCTTCGGTTTGCACTGTCCGCGTTCTCGCCAGCCTGACTTCCAGAACGACCGCTTGCACCGGAGTTATTCTGTTGAGCATTGTTACTCGGCGCACCCGAGTTCTGACCGATCGAGTTCTGCGGAGAATTCTCCGAGCGTGAGCCTTTTGATTGGCTCTGCGTGCTGCTTGTGCCGGAACCATCTGCAGCACGGGAATCGGATCCTTGTTGACCACCTTGTTGACCACCTTGTTGACCGCCTTGTTGGCTCTGCTTGTCTTGCTGACCGCCTTGTTGACTCTGCTGACCGCCGGAACCGGATTCGTCTTTCGACTGAGACTGCTGAGCGTCACTGGCTGACTGCGAACCGCCGGCTTGGTTGCCTTGCTGGCCAGGTTGCTGTTTGTTCTGCTCTTGTTTGCTCTGCTCCTGTTTATTGGAGCTTGACCGGCCTTCTGCGGGTTGCTTTGTTTGATCGGATTGCGATTGCTGCGATGGATCTTGCTGATCTTGAGCCGAGGGTTGCTGAGGTTGGGACCTTGCATCAGCGTTGCTGCTGTTGTCTTTGCTGGCGCTGCGATTCGGATTGGAAGGGCCGTTTCCATTTGCATTCGCAGATTGGTTGTCAGCTGCGTTCTGTTGGCCAGAGGCACCGGGTTCCTCAGACCCCTCAGGTGTATCCATTTGTTCTTGCACTTCGTCCGCTTGGTCGGCTCCAACAACCTCTAACGTCAGGGGTTCGGCTTCTTTAGAATTCGGTGCGAGACGACCTGTAGCATCGTGACGGTTATCAAAAGCGGTCGCGCGGACCTCCAGCGTTCCGCCTTCGGGGACTTTGAGGTCTGCCATGTTCAATGGCAACTTCTTGACTTGACGTCCGATTTCACCTTCACTTTTGAGCAACGTTTCGCGTTTGACCACAATCCCAGCTCGACGTATTTCGATATCGATCTGGCTCAGTCCAAAGTCGGGATCATTTGCCCGCACTTCTAAATTCAGCCTCGAAGTCGGGCGAACTTTAACGCGACGGTTTTCTGGACCAACCAAAGTGATTTCAGGCGCGACGTCGGCGATCACTTTAATCGCATGCAAGATAGGCTCCCGATTGCCGTCGCCGCGTTCGTTGTAGCCTCGCAAGCGATAAGTCAACTTGGTTGGATTCTCTTTCTCATCGTTCAATCCCAGCAGCAGAGTGCCGCTGAGTCGTTGTCCGTCGATGCTTAATTCGTGCGCCGATTCGGCGCGTGTCAATTCACCTGCTGCGTCGATCTCGGGGTTCACCTCCAATCGTCCGCGCTTCATCACTTGATTAGCGACTGCGTGCATCGTTGCCCGCGTGCCTTCGATCGCCTCGAAGTCACCGCTACTCGTCTTACGGTCAGCCAACTTGGTGTACGCAGGAAACTTCAGCTCCACGTGTTCCAAAATCACCGAGGGCAGGGGGCTGAGCGAAACACGAAACGGACCGCTAACCGCGTCGCCCGCTTCAATCCAATAATCCAACTCGTGCTCCACGCCGTTCGATTCCGTGCGTACAACGCCGCTGTACGTAAACCCTTCAGTGACCGGCGCTAATTCAACCTTCTGATCGCGAAGTTGCCCGTCTATGGTCGAGTAACGGACGCGAATCACGTCATTGGAACGAATACCGCGCACTTCAACATCCACCTGCAGCGGCTTGCCTTGCGTCAATTCGATCGCACCTGGCTTGACACTTAGAATTTGAACCCGCGACGGCGCCGCGATGGACCGCCAAGGCATCGCAATTCGCTTGCCAGTTTCCAGCACGCTCTTGGGCGAGACCATCGTGTACAAAACTAGACTTGTAAACAGCAGCAAGACCACAGCCACTAACTTGATCAATCGACTGGTATCTACAGTTGTCGAAGGGTCTTGGCCGCCAATAAATCGAGCGGCGCGGTAAGTAAGCGCAGACATCACTCCACGTGGAACACCATTCTCGGGGATTTCGTCCAGCTCCAGCCAAGAGATCAGACCATTTTTGAATTCGGGCAGCAGGTGTTCAATACGCTTGGCGGCATAAGCTGGATTGATCCGATGAATCAGCAATGGGAACAGCTTGGTCGCTATCCACCAAGTCGTCCCAGCAACAGCCACTGTCCAAAACAGCCATCTTCCGGTGCTGGACAGCGGGGCGAGCCAGTGGTCGACAACACACGCTGTCAACCACAACCCGAACATCGCAGCCATCCACGCAAAAACCTGCACGCACAGGTCGAGAAACTTGATGAAGGTCGCCGTTTTGCGTATATGCGTGTGAAGGATCTTACGCACTTCCTCGTTTGAAATGCGAGTGCTTCCACCAGCGACTTGAGTAGGCGATGAACTCATGGTAAATCGAATCCGGCGAATGGTTCCAACAAAACGCGTTGAGTTTCTATTATAGACGCTGCTTTTTAGATGTGGTTCCGAAAGCCCTTGCACTCAAGCGTTTCGTATCCGCGAGTACCATTTCCTAATTCGGCCGCTTCTTCGGCGTTTCAACCGTTATATTTAGGTCAACCCAACTTAACTAGGTCGATAGGATTCTATTTTGCAAGCAACCCGCGTTTCGGAAATCATTCACCTGCACTCTCGCGACTCCGTTGTCGTGGCTCTCAAGAATTTCGCTGCTGGCGAATCGATAACGGTCGGCGATCAAACCCTAAGAATCCGCGATGCGGTCCCGGCGGGTCACAAGATCGCAATTCGCACCATCGAACGGGATGCACCCGTTGTCAAATTCGGCTGGTCGATTGGCACTGCTACCGCCGCTATCTCACCTGGCCACCACGTTCACACTCATAACGTTCGCTGCAACCATTCAATCGACCTCGAAGCGATCGCGACAGAGATTCCACCCGATCCTCAGCCGATCAACGATTTCACCTTCGATGGTTTTCGGAGACCGTCAGGCAAAGTTGGAACGCGGAACTATCTCGCGGTCATCAGCAACGTGAACTGCTCCGCTTCCGTCGCTAGGATGATTGCCAAGCGGTTCGACGAAAAGCTGTTGGAGGCTTACCCCAACGTCGATGGTGTGATTTCGTTTCGTCACGAAGGCGGTTGCGCGATGGCCTGGGATGGGATCCGACATCGGATGCTGTCCCAAGTCCTCGGCGGCATCGCTAGACATCCGAACATTGGCGGTTACTTGCTCGTCGGTCTTGGGTGCGAACAAGGGACGCTCGACCACTTAGTCAAGTCGCAAAAATTGCATCAACTCAGCAGCCCGAATTCAGACGACACATCAGCCAACGATATACCTGTACTTTCTATTCAATCCGTAGGCGGTACGCGTCAAACTGTTGAGCGCGGAGTCGAAATTGTTGCCAAGTTGCTTCCGCAAGTGAACGCAGCCAAGCGATCAACGGTACCGGCGAGTGAACTGATACTGGGCCTTGAATGTGGTGGTTCGGATGGTTATTCAGGTATCACAGCGAACCCTGCTTTGGGCGCAGCAGCCGATCTGTTAGTCGCCTGTGGCGGCACGGCAATCCTCTCCGAGACGCCTGAGATCTATGGGGCTGAACACTTGCTAACGCGCCGCGCTCGAACGCGCGCGGTCGCGGAAAAGTTGCTTGAACGCATCGAGTGGTGGAAATGGTATTGCGGCAACTATGGTGAAGAGATGGACAGCAACCCGTCGGTCGGAAACAAAGCTGGCGGTCTGACCACGATCGCCGAAAAGTCGCTTGGTGCAGTTGCGAAAGGTGGCACTACAGCGCTCGAAGCGGTCTACGAGTACGCGGAGCCGATCGACCGTCGAGGGTTTGTTGTCATGGACAGCCCCGGGTTCGATCCCGCTAGCGTCACGGGGCTTGCGGCAAGCGGAGCGAATATGATCGCTTTCACGACCGGTCGTGGAAGTTGCTTCGGATTCAAGCCGGTTCCGAGTTTCAAGATCGCTTCGAACTCGCAACTCTATCATCGCATGCGCGAGGACATGGACTTTAATGCGGGCGAAGTGCTGGAAGGGAAAAGCATCCAGGAAGTTGGCTACGAGATGTTCTTGCAATTACTCGCGACTGCTAGTGGCACTAAAACGTGCAGCGAACAACTCGACATCGGCGATGAAGAATTCGTCCCCTGGCTCGTCGGTCCAGTCATGTAGGGCAGGGGAGCGAGATTCGCTAACTGGCCGCTAAGTTAAGATCTACATTTCCATAAAGCGCGTCGCTGGCAACCCAGCGGCGATGCGACAGCTTCATCGTCGCTCCGTTCGCGTCTTGCAATATCAGCCGCTGAATGACCAAGCCCTCGTCACGAGTCACCTTGCAAGAACTCAACCGTTGAGCATAGCGCCGCCACCAGCGCCGTCCAATCACTTCGAATTCGCCTTCCGATAGCGCTCGAACGGTCACTTGCGCACACTGCGCTAAACCGTTCGTTGGCTCATCCACGAAAGCGACAAACTCGTTGCCTCGCTGCGCAAACCAATTCGGTAACAACCAAGCCAGTAGTGGACCGGCGATTAACTCTCGATAGAACCTCAGTCGCCGATAAATCCATCCGAACACCAACGCACACGCAATCAACAGAACTAAGTCGACGCCTGCTGCCAGTGCAGGACTAAAACAATAGAGACTCATCAAGCCCACGCAGACAGACTTGTTAACAACTTCGATCGCGGCATCGACCAGCGGAATCGGGATCAGCCACACGAGAAACTCAAAAAACAACTTCACCGCATTGATCACGATGACGTTCAGTCCAGCGACGATCGACATCACCAAATCGATAGGCATCGTTGTAAACCCGGCTGACAGCATCGCATGCTCAGCGACCGCACCATCACCCGTCGCCGAACTTCCAAGCATTCGTACGACGAACAAAATTATGACGGCCGAATAAGTCTCAAGCTTCTCCGCGGCCAGCGCAATCGGCTTACTGACTTTCGACAGGCGTGGAAGACTGGTGACGATGGCTAGCGCAGCCATCGTCCAAAACAGCGCAGGACTATTCATCGGGCTCGACTCGCCGAACAGCGAACTGCGTTGCTGCAACCAGTCGGGTCCGTAAGTCGCGATGCCCGACAGCGTTGCCAGCCCAAAGAAAGGCGAAAGCGCCACCGGTGCAAGCGGCCCCAACCACTCGCTCGCTCCGAGTTGCTCAGCAATCTTCTCGCTCGCCGCTAGCGTTCCTGCATCCACACCAGTCGGTAACTGAAGGGCAACTTCAAACATGGTGGTGCACTTTCAAAACGCAGTTTTTGCGGACATCTAACAGTGAGCCAATACTCAACGATTTCGTGTAACGAGTCCGTATTCTGCACCGCCTGCAAAATCTTTGGAACCATCTCGCGATCGATAGCAGAAATTTCGCGAGATTTGCGGCAAACACCTTCGCAGTCAACTCAGTCACGCAGACATTTCGAAGACAACAGTTGCTGAAGCGAAAAACCCTGACTCGGCTTTCCCAGCAATTCGTCGGCGCCCCAGTCCTGCCACCGCTGCCAATCATGCCAACGCGGCATGCAAGTCGCCGCAATAACCATGGCGTTCGGAAACTTGTTGCGTGCTGCCGACAGCAGGTCACCGACCTGGGCTGCATTACCTTCTGTACCAGCAGTGTTCAAGCAACTGTCATCCCACAAAATCCAATCGGGATATGCGGAATCAGTGGACCAAGTCTCGTTGAGCATTGCTTGATAATCACCAAGCGTGAAAACGGTAGCGTCCGCGCTCTGGGTCTTGAAAGACGCTATCCAACCCGCGGCTGTCTGCAGACAGTTGCATACAACATGACCGAATGAAGGCGAGGTCGAGCAACTTCCAGGATGTTGAAATTTGGCGTGCGGCCAAGCGTCGAGCAAACCCGAATTCGAACCGCTTAGCCATGGGTGCCAGCCATCCCACCAGCGATACCACGGCAAACAGAGTTGAGCAGTTGAGCCTATTCCCGTGCGACGCGAGCCGTCGAACCACGAACCCAGCGCGACGGCAAGCGGAATCTCTGGCCAAGCCCGCTGCAAATATTGCACTTCGTCGAGCGGATACCACAATCGATTTTCAACAGACAGAATCAACCGTCGCGGATTCTGAGTGCACAATTCATCAAGTGCGTCGGTCGATAGAGTTTCAGCGACTTTCAAAGTTCCAACCGCAACACACCGGTCGCTCAACCACCCAAGTCCGTCCGAACGCGGGCCACACCAAGCGACGATGGAGTCGATCATCGATTCGCCTTGCCTGGCATCGCTGCTTCACCCGCATTGTCGAGTTCGTCTTCGAACTGAGCCAGCAATGCATGAGCTTCAGGGGCGTTCACTGCCGAACGCAACTCGTCGAGAAACTTTGTTGCAGTAATCAACCGCGACAACTTCGCGAGCACTTGCAAGTGCACTTTGTCATCTGTTGAACAGATCAAAAAGAAGATATCAGTCATCAATCCATTTTGATTTCCGAACGGCAGTGGTTGCGAAGTGACACCGAGAGCCAGCAGGGGCTCTGCGAGTATCGAACTTTGCGGACGTCGAGGGTGCAACAAAGCGACACCGCAGTCGAGCGCCGTCGGATGCAATTCTTCACGCGCCTGAACCGCTTCAATCATTCGCGCTGCATCCCACAACAATCCGGTCTGCTCAGCCAGACCAACAATGCGGCGAATTACGCTTCCATTGGTTCGTGCGAGCAGCGGAATTTCGATAGCACTCGTTTGCAACATGTCCGCTAGACGAACGTGATCACTGTGGCCATCGCTCCAGCGGTCGACAACGCGCTGGACCTGAGCCAATTCGTCTTGGTCACCGCTCGCGCCAATTCGTTTCTCAAGCCATACGTGAACTTCAGCTTCCGAAAAACGCCACTGTCCCGAAATCTTGCGTCCGGGCAACTGCTCGCGCTCGGCCAACTTAATCACCTGCTGCGGTGTCAAGTGAAGGTAGGAAGCCAACTGTTCAATATCTAAATCGCTGGAAGCCATAACATGTAACCCAATGACAGCATTCGATTCCGCGCCCTAATGTCGGATGCACGTAATTGTGATAGGCTCGCCCGATTGTGACAAGGCGAAACGTTGGCGTGCGTTAGCCTCTCGCCCAATCTTCACATCACGTTTTCTCCATTGTCGGCAGTCGCAGGCTTGTCTAATATCCAGCCGACAACTCAGCCAAAACTTGCGTTTTCCGGCTGTAATTCAGCATTTCCAGCTTGGAATCAACATGCGTACCAGCCTAATTGTCCCGATCTACAACGAAGTTGAGAACATTCGCCCCCTCATCGCTCAAGTCACCGCCGTGATGGATCAGTTGGAGGGTGAGAGCGAGTTGGTGTTGGTCAACGACGGCTCACAGGACGGCTCGACGGAGTTGCTTGACGAACTGGCTATTGCCGAACCCCGACTGGTCGTCGTGCATTTTCGAAAAAACTATGGCCAAACCGCCGCCATGCAGGCTGGCCTGGAAGCGGCCCGAGGTGAGTTCCTCGTTACGCTCGATGGCGATCTTCAAAACGATCCCAAAGACATTCCCAAGATGCTCGAACAACTTGAGCAGGGTTACGATCTCGTGCACGGTTGGCGCAAAGATCGCCACGACACTCTGGTCACTCGAAAAATCCCCAGCCGCATCGCGAACTGGTTAATCTCACGCGCTACCAAGTTCCCGATTCATGATCTTGGTTGCACCTTGAAAGCGATGCGCCGTGAGATCGCTGAAGAACTTGAACTGTACGGCGAGATGCATCGTTTCATCCCGATACTTGCACACTGGCGCGGTGCACGTTGTTTGGAAATGGTTACAACGCACCATCCAAGACTTTTCGGGAAAACTAAATATGGCCTGTCGAGAACCATGCGCGTGGTGCTCGATCTGTTAACCGTAAAGTATATGCTCGATTACTATTCGAGCCCGATGAAGCTGTTCGGCCGAATCGCAATCGCCTTTATGAGCCTCGGTACGCTGATGCTGGCTGGTACGGTTGCCATGAAAGCGTTCGGTGGCATCGACATGACCGGCAATCCGTTGTTGTTACTCGGCGCGATGCTCTGCGTTGTCAGTGTGCAGATGTTCAGCGTAGGCTTACTTGGCGAAGCCAACACACGCTTATACTATCGGCGTGACGAACGGCGGCCATTTACGATCCGTCGTATCGTCTGCTCAAATCGACAAGACGAATCGCCTGCCACCATCTCGATTCGCCGCGCTGCCTGAGTGAACTTATTCGTCCAATCCAACCAACCGGTCGCGCGCTGCGAGAGTTGGAAACAGACGCAACCACATGGCCACGATTATCAAAGTGCCTACGCCACCAGCGGCAACACTTGGCACCACTCCAAAGATAGCTGCTGCGGTTCCAGACTCGAATTCACCTAGTTGATTCGAAGCTCCGATGAATACTGAATTCACCGCGCTCACGCGTCCACGCATATCGTCCGGTGTCTCCAGTTGAACCAGCGATTGTCGAATGATGACGCTGATGCAATCCGCCGCTCCCAGCGTCACGAGCATGGCTAGCGAGAACCAAAACGACGTCGATAGCGCAAACAAAATCGTTCCAACGCCGAACACAGCCACCGATACGAATAGGCTGCGACCCACGCGTCGCTGAAGCGGATTGCGAGATAAGTACCAAGTCATCGCCAGCGCTCCGATCGCGGGTGACGCTTGCAATAGGCCCAACCCAGTTGGACCAACTCGCAAAATATCCTTCGCGAAGATGGGCAGCATCGCCGTCGCTCCGCCAAGCAGCACAGCGAACAGATCTAACGAAACCGCGCCCAAGATGACGGGCTTGGCGAAAATAAACTGAAGCCCGGCCCAAAGCGATTCACTCGATTTGCTCGACACGCGCGGCGGCAACGGTGGCATTAAGAACATCATCGTGCATGCGATTGCAAATAGCATCGATGCTACAACATAGACCGACGTAACGTTCGCGAGAAACACCAAGCCTGCCAGCGCGGGACCGCCAATGATGGCGATTTGCGTAGCCGCCGTCGACATCGCCAGCGCGCGCGGATACGAAGTTGCGTCGACAATGTTAGGCAACATCGACTGGATGGTCGGCATCTCAAACGCTCGCGCCGCTCCGATAATTGCGATCAGTCCAAAGATCGATTCGCGTGTGAGCCAACCAAGTCCGCTGCCCCAAGCCAACACACCGCAAGTAATCAACTGTACGAAAGTGCAGATCCTCGCAATGTGACGCCGGTCAAGTCGATCGGCTACGGCTCCCGCCCACAAGGTCAGCAAGATCTTTGGTAGAAACTGCGCGAGACCAACTAAGCCCAAATCGAACGCACTGCCCGTTAGTTCATATACGGACCAACCTGTTGCGACAACTTGCATCTGGTAAGCGCCGCTTGAACAAACTCTCGCTGTCCAATAATTGCGAAACGCTTTCAGGCGGAACAAAGAATGGCCAGTCACCTCAGCAGCAACTACTTCCATGTTACTCCCGTACGTCCATGCTCCATAAAGTTCTTCGTCGATTCAGGTAGGTTGCTCATTTATGACGACTGCACTCAACGAACATCAAGCGCAGATGATGCAACGTGTTGTTCAAAAAACCGGCTTCATCGTTGGTGAGGTTATTTCGAGTCTTGTCCTCGATCACGCCGATCAGATCAATAAAATGCCTTGCAAATGGAAGGCTGACGGGCAGGGGTTTGCCGTCTTCACCGGGGAGTTGCCCCATAGACGCCATCGCTTGTGACGCTAACGACGAAATCAGGATGACCAGTGAAGCAGGCGGAAGATCGCCCTCAGTCGGCTGCGCGGGTTCGTCGCGCATCATCGATTCTTGGGAAACGGCTTGAACCGACTGCTCCTCGCTTTCCGTCGTGTCGCTCACGGAATTCTGATGGCGAATTTGCTCTTTCTCGCGGTCCACTTGCGCTTTCCAGTCTTCATCAATATGTAGTTTCTTTTCTTCGCTCATGATTCTCGGATGATCCTCCAGAGTTCCCGTTGAGTGCAAACTGAGGCTGTTTTACTTGGAAAATCATTTTACCGTGCCATGGTTTTCTGTGGCGTGTGAATACCAACGCAAGGCCGCGGAAAACGCCCCGTCTGGATTCAAAAATCGACGATTCACGTCGCCCAGTTACCTGAAACGCGTGAGCTCGACACTTACTTTAGGTGAGTTCGAGCGGCGGTCCTATCGATGGTTGATGTTGACAGTTAAACTAAGCGGTCTACGCAACCGCTTGCCTCAAGTACGGCATGGCTCGCGTGACTGTGGCTCGGTCGAGGTTGCAGATCGATGAAACTCCTCGGCTGAATCGCTGATAAGAACTTGGCAGAACAATGGCAAAGAAGCAAGTAAAGAAAACGAACCGCCCGACGGAATTGATTAGTGGTGCACAACGACTGAATCGCGTGCTCGCCGCTTCCGGGCTGGGAAGCCGGCGCGACGTGGAGCAACTGATCGTCGAAGGTCGTGTTGAAGTTGATGGAAAGACTGTCACCGATTTGGCTTGCAAAGTCGATCCTAAGGACTCGACCATTGAAGTGGACGGCGTGTCGCTGAAAAAGCATCGACCGGTCTACTACGCACTTAACAAGCCGTCCGGCGTGCTGTCGACCAACCACGACCCCAGCGGCCGGACGCGCGTCGTGGATCTAGTTCCCAGTAACGATCGCATCTTCCCCGTGGGACGTCTCGATCGCAGCAGCGAAGGGTTGATGCTGCTAACGAACGACGGTGAGCTCGCGCAGCGACTTGCGCATCCACGCTATGGAATTCAGAAAGCCTATTTCGTCGTTGTCCAAGGTGTGATTACTCACGAGGACCTCGCAAAGTTGCGAAAAGGCGTTTACTTGGCGGATGGTGTCGCGAGGATCGACGGAGCGAAGATCCGGCGTCAACGAAAGACATGCACTGAAATTGAGATCTTGCTGTCCGAAGGCAAAAACCGGGAGATTCGACGTATTTTGGCTCGCGTTGGACATAAGGTTGTCGTCCTCAGGCGGTTGGCGATCGGTCCATTGCGTTTAGCCCAGTTGCCGGTTGGTCAAGTTCGCATGCTGTCGAATAACGAAGTCGAAGCACTCTATGCGGCAACTTCGGATGCAGCGATCGCAGCCAAACGTCAAGCCGAAAAGAGTTCAAACGAGTCCAACGGTAAGCCAGCTTCTCCCCGCAATTCGCGCGGCTCGGTGTCCCGCAGCACTGCTGCTTCCAGTGGCACGGCGAGGGGCTCAGCCCGCAGCACTGGCACACTCGCGACAACCAGCAACCGAACTGGTTCGATTAGTCGTGCAACCACGACCCGCGGAAGTGCAGCCGCCTCAGGCCGCGCTCCACGCGTAAAGCCTGAAGGTAACGAATTCGCTTCAGCAGGATTCGGCTCAGCTCAGAAGACCGGTAGCGTTTTGTCCTATGACGAACCGACGGCACGCGTACCTACTGCTAAAGAACCACCTATCCGACCTCGCATGAAACGCAGCGAAAAGACCGCTCAACGCAATGCAGCGCGAAGCAGCACAGCGTCCAGCAGCAATGCGAGTCAAGGTAAAACTGGCCAAGGAAAAACTAGCCAGGGAACGAATCAAGGCAATTCGACTAAGAGCCAGACGCGAAGCACCAAGAAATCCACAAGCGAAGGACCTCGACCGCCACGTGGCGGCAAATCGAAACCAGTTGCTAGCGCTGAACGTCCCCGAAGCAAGAAACCACGCGGAGGTTCAGGAGCCGCTCGATGACACACTTCGCTGACCACGCAATCTACTGTGTAGTGCCATTGCTGAAGAATGATGAACTGGCCAAAGACACACGACGCTTGCGAGTGCACGCACCGGAGCTGGCTGCCGCGGTGCTTCCTGGGCAGTTCTTTATGGTACGCGATCCGCTGGTCAACGACCCGCTGATCGGTCGCGCGTTCGCGATCTACGATTGCGATCCGAATCAAGGCTGGATCGAGATCGTTTATCTGGTCAAAGGCAAGTTGACGACTCGGCTAGCTGAAAAACGCGAAGGTGATTCAGTTGCGTTTTGTGGACCGCTGGGCAACGCTTTTTCAGTCGCACCGGTGCAGCAACTTGTAATGGTAGCCGGCGGTATCGGGATGACACCTTTCTTGGCACTCGCTCGCGAAGCACTTGGCCTACAACATTTCGGAACCGCCCCCAATCGCGCGCGAAAATATGCGGAGCGAGTTCATTTTTGTTACGGCGTACGCGGCCGAGAGTACTTGGCTAGCGCAGACGAATTCGAAGCTCTCGGAGTGAGCCTTTCCATTACCACTGACGACGGAAGCGTAGGACCTGCCAAGCGTGTTACGGACGCATTAGTCGAATTCTTAGATCAACTGCTCCCGACGTCAGCGCGCGTAGTCTGCTGTGGGCCGGAGCCGATGATGCAAGCGGTTGCAGCCATCGCTTCATCTCGGAACTTGGCCTGCGAAGTTTCGCTTGAGACTCCAATGGCATGTGGCATTGGAATCTGTTTCACATGCGTTGCCAAAGTCGGCTGTGAAAACGATTGGGACTACAAACGAACTTGCGTCGAAGGACCGATCTTCGACGCAGCTCAGATTGTTTGGTAGACCACTTGTTTTTTAGACTACGCAGACGAATCGCTTAGCGAAGCGTCGAGCCGTACGGGAGACCAGGCCCTGCACCGGAAGCTGTGTTCGGTGGCAGTGAAGTAGCTGGCCCTGTGGCGGAAGCGGTCGTAGGTTGCGCGCCGCCGAAATTGTACGAAGTGTTTCGCCCCGTCGTTCCGGGTTGATACACGCCCGAGTAACGGTTCGCGGATGGAGCGTCCATTCCATACGAATTCGGGGCCGTTGTCGTCGGTGCAGCTACAGACTGAGTAGTTTGTGAAATCCCAGGTGCAGTCAGCCCGTAGCCTTGAGCTCCAACCGTTCCAGAGTTCGCGCCAAGCGTTGGCAATGAGTTCGAAGGTGCAGATGGCATGGCTCCGGGAAGCGGCGGCAAGCTCTGGTAGGTATTGCTCGGCGCCGCAACTGAGGATTGAAGGGCGTTAGGCAACGGGGGCAAAGCACTTACTCCACTTGAGTAGGCCGAAGCCGAGCCTTGAGGTGTAACCCCGTACGGAGCAGAGCCGTAAGGAGATTGAGTACTGCCTGGAATGCTTGGGGCTGAGGGCCCAGCGGTGTAACCTGCAAACGAACTCTTCGTTCCAGTGTCCCCAGCAGCGTTTAGCCCGTTGTACGATCCGCCGTACGGGTTCGGGAGGCTATTGGCCACAGCACCTGCGGGGCTAGTGTTGGATTGGGGGCTGCTTGCTTTTTGTCCGAAGGTGTAAGGCTGGCTTTGGAAACCGTTTGCGGTCGCAGCCAATCCAGGGGAAGCGGCCGAGGTTGCTGATGGAGATTGTCCGGCGTACCCATAAGTCTTAGCCTTATTTCCAGGAGATGTTCCGGGGGAGGTCCCAGCGCCTACAGATGCTATCGTGGATGGTGAGTATTTGTTAGCAGGGCTCTCCGGTAATTTCGGAGTCTCGCTGCCCGCGAGTGTCGTCGCTGAAGGTTCGCGATTCCAAGACATCTTCGGCATCTTCAAGCCGCTGAAGCCTTTGCAGCCAGTTAAGCCAACGCTCGCCGCCATGCTCAAAATGCAGATAAACTGGAGTTGCTTGTAGCAGCTGTTGGTCATGACAATCGATCCTTCGACTTTGAACTGTGCAGTAATATCGTACAGCAGGCTCACTGTTACTTTTCTCAATCGGCCGGAACGCATCAGCATTCGGCTCACCAACGTCAACCGGATGCTAACTCCACTCGGCTGACGAAAAACTCAAAAATTTAGACAGAATCAACGGCTACGTGGTACGCTTCGCCCAGCGCAAGCCTTTGTAGCCTAGATCTTCATTCGGTCTTCCTTGGCCATAAAATTAATTCAATCGCTAAATCTTGTTTAATAGTACTGCGATGCTAGAAACAGCAAGGCTGTCGCGTCAACGGCAATATGTTTTACAGTTCAGTGGATCTCTAAAGATTGCCAACGCTGGCTGTCGCAATTTTCGGCCGCGCGCTCGATTACGCGGAAGCGGATTCACGGATCGCGACCTGCAAAGTTTGAAACTGCGAACGCATCAAAGCGATGGCAGTGTTGTGCATGCTTTGGTTCTTGGAGATTTCGGTCACTTGCTGTTCAAGGCTCACATCACTCCCATCGTGATACAAGACTTGCTTGCTGACATCGCGAACTTTGTCGATCGCTTCCTGACGCGTTACCAATTGCTGGCCTTTGCCCGGCACGTATGTTGTCGCTAAAGATTGTGACGGATCAGTGACTGCTTTCAGTTGCGATTGGAAATCGGAAAGTGACAAGTCACGCGTTTGATAGTCAGGTGTATCCAAGTTTGCGAGGTTGCCCGCCAGCAGCTGATGTCGCCGCTGCGCGAATGCTGCCGTCTGCTCCAAAGCAGGCAAGGTCGAATTACTTAGCCACGAGTCAAACATTCAAGAGCACTCCATTGCTCAAAGCATTTGCAAGTTGCTGAACATCAGGCTGCTTTTGCCAGCGCGCGACGAAGCGGCAGTCGCAACGTCCACGCCATGCCGCCTTGCGGACAGCTCGTTCCCCAGAATTCAGCTCCGCGAGCCTGTACTGTTGCCATTATTTCGCGTGCGATCGGACCAAAGTTCAGCGAGCGCGTGTGGCGAAATGCAGCTGCACTCTCGGTAGGCAACTCGCCGTTATCGGCCACTTCGATCTCAACAGCATCACCTACTTGGCAAGCCGTCAGCTGGATCTCGCTGTGATACGGACTACGCTCGATCGCCAACTTGAGCATGTTGCGTATCGCTTGAACGAACCAATAGCGATCAATGTTGTTGGGCAAATTCGAACTTGATTCGATCACGACTTCCAACTGTTTGTCTAGAAGATTGCGAGCCGACTCGTGGACGCATTCGCGTGCGATTTGATCAAAATCGGTTGTGTCCAGTTGCGTTGATTTGATTTTCAGATGTCCCATAGTTGTCGACTTATAGATTGGTTAGGTCAAAGGAACTTTCATTTAGTATCGCGTCCGCTGTGTACGCCGAGCTTGCAAGTGTTGCATCGCGACAGTCCTGCAATTGCGCAGCCACTGCATTGCGGCTTGTTTCCAATTCGCTTAGCGACTGTGATTCCAAGCGAAGAACTTCCTGATGCAATTGCTCGCAACTAACAACCATAGCTTTGCAGCGCTCACGCGACGCCGAGTCGCACCATACTCGCTGATCAGGGTCTTCATCGCGGTAAGGAACGAGTTGCAACTGAACCTGCAGCAACTCCTCGATCAAAGGTTGCTTTCGTGCAATCATCGAGAGCAACAATTCACCATCATCCGATCCTAAGCAATCATGCTGCTGGACGGCCAACAATTTTAGAGCAGAGAGTATATTCCACTGCCGCTCAATCAGTAAACTGAGCTGTAGTGTGTGTTGCTGAGTGTCAGTTTTCGTCTGCATGACGTGTCGTCCTGCAAGTTGTGAAAGTAGTGAAACACGTCAGAGAGCCAATCACTGGATCTATCAAGAACATTCGCGACATTTCGACTAAAGTTCGCGGACGTTCAGTATTTTATTAGCAAGTTCTGGGACCTACTGCGAGATGAATCGAGCGGGTTCTAAGCGACTATTCATTGAAAACGGTGATTACAACGCCTCCGAAGCTCGTCCCTAACCCAATTGCAGCATTCTGGTGAAGCAAACGAATTCATCTACGCTAGCATTTCAACGGTATGCGCAAAAAGCAGTGAAAGCAGGGGAATAACAATGCAACGCCGACCTTTCATTTTAAGTTCACTCATTGGATTACTTATGAGTCAAACATCAGCGAACAACGCGCCCGATGGTAACACGCGGCTCAAACTTGCCGCAAAGTCCCTTGAGCAAGCGGTTAATTTGGGACAAGTAGAATCGGCGGTGATAGTGGCACGCGTTGGCGAACACCGTCTCCAGCAGGCGTTCGGCTCGGCGACTCTCGCCAGCGCATTCTTACTAGGCTCGATATCAAAGCCGATCTGCGTCGCTGCACTGATGTCGTTGTATGACCAGCATACTTTTAAACTGACCGATGCGGCACACAAGTACTTGCCAGAGTTCAAAGGCGATAATCGTGAGCGAGTTACGATTCAGCATTTGCTCACACACACTTCGGGGCTACCCGATCAGTTGCCTAATAACGCAGAGCTTCGAAAGAACCACGCGCCACTTTCTGCATTCGTAGAATCGACCATGCGAATTCCATTGAACTTCACACCGGGCTCGCAGTACGAGTACTCGAGCATGGCTATCTTGCTCGCTACTGAGATCGCACAGCGTATTTCCGGTAAGGCTATCGACCAATTGGTTAACGATGCCGTTTTCAAGCCACTGGGAATGCAGCAGTCTGCGCTGGGAATTGGGGCTTTGGGAATCGAAGCAACGGTTCCAGTGCAAATTGAACACGCCGCGCCGGAAGCGGGCGGAGGAGACCCAACGGCAAAGCTGTGGGACTGGAACAGTCCTTATTGGCGCGAACTCGGTGCGCCTTGGGGCGGTGCTCACGCGTCCGGGGGCGATGTGGCAAAATTTCTCGATGCGTTCGTGAACATTGAAGAGCAGTTCTTGTCAGCCGCAACTTCAAAGCTGATGATTCGAAACTACAACGCGATCCAATTGGTTCCGCGTGGACTTGGTTTCGCCCTTGGACCATCGCTTTGCAAGAACTGCACCCCCACCGCTTTCGGTCATACCGGCTCGACAGGCACAGTTGGATTTGTTGATGTTAAGCGCGACGTCCGCTGCGTTGTACTGACATCCCTGCCCGGACAAGCACTGAAGCCACATCCGCGCGAAGTAGCCGCTGAGTGTTTGTAGCTGAGTGCTCGAAACTAAACCTCCGCCGGCTTTACCAGTTTTTCATCCAACCGATAAGCTGTGCCCAATCGGCGCGTGACGAACGCGTGACTAACGGAAACTGAGCATCGTATTCAGCCGGAATTCTGCGCAGCACCTGCTCAGCTTGAAGTAGTGTGCGCTTGGCTTGCTCAGTTTGCCCCAGCTTGCGTTGGCACTGCGCAATCTGCACAAATGCCTCGAGAGATTCAGGCTGATTCAGAAATCGATTGCCAACATTGCGATAGGCTAGGATCGCTTCGTCGTAGCGTGCTAAAGCGAACAGCGCGTCGGCTTCACCGAAGTAACTGTTACGTAAAATCGCTTTGTGTTGATCAGAAAGGCCACCTACTTCTTGCATAGCATTCATGTCGGCGTACAACGTTCGAAAGTCGCCCAGCGCGCCTTCGAGCAGTTCGCGGCGCTGTTGCAACAACTGACGACGAACTGTATCGATGGTTACCTTGTTACTAGTGATCAAACGATCTGGATACTCGGCAGCCATTCGATTCGATTTGCCGATTAGGTAGCGCGTTTCAAAGAACCGAGGGTCGTCCTTCCAACGCTCGGAAGCCTCGCTAAGCTGTTGAACGGCGTCCAAAAAGGTGCGATGACTTTCTTCCAGCTTCTTCGACAGCGCCGGCCAGTCAGTTTGTGGGCTCAATTGCGTTTCAAGCATCAGTTTGTCCGCCTGCTTGAAAACGGTTGATCCAAGTTCGAATAACGAATTGCGCCACGTTTCGCTCGAGGGCTCTAGCTTGCCGTCGTACAAGTTCTCCTTCAGCAGCTCGACAGCTGCGTCGAGTTCTTCGAGTTCCGTATACGCCCGGGCTGCCAACAGTCGCGCATCGTAACTGACCGGATGCTGTGGATACTCTTTCAGACAATGCTCGAGCGGTTTGATGGCTTTGCGCCATTCACCGGCATTCAACTGATTTTGTCCAAGCGCCAAGTATCCACGAGGCTGCTTCGTTCGTTCTTCGAACTTCAGATATTCCAACAACAATCGATTTGCGGACTCCAAATCGTTCGCCCGCTGAAAACACTGACCGGCTTGCCATACAAGACTTGGATAATCGATGGACCGCATTTCGATCCGCGAGAGCTCTTCAAAGTACTGTCCGGCCAACATGAATTTTTTGTGCAGCTCATCGCGATGCGCGGCAGCCTCGGCCTTCGCAACCGGTTCCTGCTCAAACTCTTCGGCCCATTGGAACAGCGTCTCGGCCTGCAATTTCACCGCGTCCGCTCGTGGGAAAACTGGCGGGAAGTAACCTGACAAATCGATCGCGCGTTGATAATCGCCATGCATTCGCAAATCGCGACCAAGCTCAAGCAAGCGGCTGCGCAGTTGTTCGACAGTAACCCATTGCTGGTTGTAAAGCTTCACGTCGCCGAGGTCACGAAGAATATGACGCACCGTTTCAACGCTGGATTCCGGTCTCTCGAGTTCCATCAAGATCTCAGACTCTTCGATCCCCGATGCGACCGCTTCCGAAGAACCTGGATTGCGTTGCCGCGTACCGCTTAGCGTACTAAGAGCTTCATCAAACTTCTTCTGAGCTCGCAATGCGCGACCCAATAAGTAAGTAGCTTGTCGGCGTTGTTCAGTTGGAGTTCTCGAAGCGTGAGCGCATCGCCGAAACAGCTCTTCCGCTTCATCTAACAATTGCGCTCTGGTTGCGACATCTGTCGTTTCCATAGCAGCCTCGAGTCGCCAGCGACCGCGCACAACGTTCGCTTCCGCGAAGGCTTGCGATTGCGACGGTATCTTGGCCAACTCTTCTTCGCACTTGTCGGTGTTACCAGCTACCAGCGCTAACTCAGCTTCACACAATCGGATTCGCGCCCACTCGCCCTCGTGCAGGCCCGGAATTTTCTTCCACGTCGCCAAGCTCGCTTTCGCTGAGCTCACATCGACCGGCCGCTGCCGGAGCGCTGCGATCACTGCCATGCTGAGCGCATCACTGCGGCGCTGCGGCCAATTCGCCGCCGCCTCAGTGAGCACTTCGACCGCCTCGGGCCACTTAAAAGTATTGAAGTAGCTGAAACCCAAGTAGTACTGCCCGACGCCTTTGTATCCCAATGGGAACCCGAGTTCTTGCGACTTCTCCAAATACTCGGTCGCCTTCCAAAGTTCTTGTCGATTCTTGGACGACTCCAGTTTATCTTCGACCGACTTGGCGGTTGAAACACCTTGTACAAAGTGCCAACCTGAATCAGTCTCTTTGTCGATATCTCCGTCTTCATCCAAATCCCGCGCTATACGACCAGCCACATCCCAGCGATCTTCTTCGAGCAACGCGAGCGCAAAGTTGATATCTTTCTTCGGTCCAGGGCTGCTCGTAACGACGTACGTAAAGATCGCTCCGAACAAAATTACGACCGCGCCTCCAGCGCCTGCCATAATCATGATTTTCTTGGGGAGCATAGTCAGACCGCAATCAGTCGTCGAAGAAATTGCCCAGTTGCCGAATCGACGCTGCTACTCGCATCGCCACCAGAAGACATCGGCAGCTGAATTGTGCGTTAGTAACTTGACCGTTGCAAAAGAAACAACACGATCACGAGCACGTACGAGTTGTCTTCGAGGGCAGAAGAAACCGAATTTAACGGTTGTTCAGAAGAACGCGATTGTGCTGACTACTAAAACACAATCGCGATTACTTGATCAGCAAAAGTCAAGGCTGCCCTAGTTTCGAGAAAAACTCTCTTCGTGAATCTCTTCGAAACGAGCGGGTTGATTGGTGACGCGTTCCATCAGCCAGTTGTTCATGTCAGAAAGCATGTTGCTGAGGAGTTCGTTTCGGCACGGATATTGGCGCATGTGAACTGAAAGCCGCGCTGCGTGTAGGACAGGAAGCGTTTCGCAAATGTGATCCACTCCACTGCTCTCAGATTGCTCGCCGTACATCCATAAACTTGGTAGATGTCGCGCCGCAGCGAGTTTCGCCAGCGGTTGATGTTGAGCCGGGAATTGACCGCAGATGTTAACGACGCCCGCGAAGTAATCCGGATAGCGAAGACCAATGCGCCACGCCATGCTCGCTCCCCCACCGAAGCCTGCAATGAAAATCTTGTTCGTGGCGATCGAAAATTGAGAGCGAGCCGTATCGATAGCTTCGAATACCGATTCCTCTGCAACAGCAGTTGAAGTGGCCGACGTTCCCCATTGAAATTGTTTGCCGCAAGGATCGGTTGCGCGAGTTCCGCGCGGGGCACAGGCGACGTAGTTCTGCATGCTGAGATTGGGCATCAATTGCCCGAGCTCTTGTTCATTGCTATTACAGCTATGCAACCAAACAATCAGTGGATATTGATACCGTGGTTCGTAACGCTCAGGTCCAAACAGGCAGATCGATGATCCATGGGAAGTTGCACGCGAGTATTCTGCGGTTGTAGTCAGAGTCGTGTGAAGTTTTTCAAGCCGAGTCGAAAGATCAGAGGTCGAGCAATCAAGACGGTTGCGCATTTAGTCGCCAATCGCTTTGGAGAAAAGGAATCTGCGTGGCTCGTTTGTAAGCTCGAATCCAACGCTAGGAACTTCAGCGAACGTGCTTCAACACCGTTTCCATTCGGCCGTCGCCAGACATGTTTTGGACATGGCCAACAACTGAAAGCGTTTTTATGTACTTGCGCCGCGTTCGTCAACGTCAACTCAGAAAACGACGCAAGAAGGTGATCAAATCGCTAACGGATGCTAGCTATAATCATGCCGAAAGTAACTGCTGCATTGAAGCAACCAACTGCTTCACTGCATCAACGCTCTTCTGAAAGTCAGCTTGTTCTTGCTCGGTCAACTTGAGCTCGACAATCTTCTCCACGCCGCCACTACCGAGGACAACGGGAACGCCGACATAGTAACCACCGACGCCGTATTCCTTGTCGCAGTAAGCAGCGCAGGGAATCAAACGCTTCTTGTCGCGCACAATGGCTTCAACCATCTGTGCGGTGGCAGCGGCCGGCGCATAGTAAGCGCTACCTGTCTTCAAGAGTGAGACAATCTCAGCTCCACCCGTGCGAGTTCGCTCGACGATCTCTGCTAGTCGCTCAGCACTCAACAGTTGCTGAACCGGAATTCCTCCTACCGAAGTGCAACTTGGCATTGGGACCATCGTGTCACCGTGGCCACCCATCAGCAGCGCGGAAATATCTTCAACGCTGACGCCCAATTCCATTGCCAAAAATGCGCGATAGCGTGCCGTATCGAGCACACCCGCTTGACCAACGACACGATTCGCCGGAAACCCAGTCACTTTCAATACCTGCTGAACCATCGCATCCAGCGGATTGCTGACGACGATGACAACTGCATTCGGCGAGCTCTTTTTGATTTCCTCTGCGACGGCGCTGACGATTTTCGCATTGGTACTCAGCAAATCGTCACGGCTCATGCCTGGTTTGCGAGCGATACCGGCGGTTACTACTACAACATCGCTGTCTTTGGTGTCTTCGTAGCTGGTCGTTCCAGTAATTCGACTGTCGAATCCCATGATGGGCGACGCTTGCATCAGATCGAGAGCTTTGCCTTTCGGCATGTTTTCGGTCGCTGGAATATCCAGCAAAATTACGTCGCCCAGTTCGCCTGCAGCACACCAGTGAGCACAGGTTGCACCGACATTGCCGGCGCCAACAATCGTAATTTTCGCTCGTCGCATCTATCTAAACCTCAACGGAAGTTACAAAAACTCGGATGAACAGAACGATGTTGCTATCGATTGCAATCGTTACTGCCAGCGTTCTTAATCAGTCAATGGTGCGAGTATGAGCCTCTACCAAGCTGCGTCAAGTGGTGAAGAAAACGTGTCAATGAATTGAGTTAGAATTCTGCCGACAGTGCTTGACATCGTTTAACGAAAGCGTTCTCCCGAGTCGCGTGTTACGAACCCAATTTCCCAGCGAATGCATGCGTTCGTTTCCAGTAGACTTAGACTGTTTTTTAGTCACCGCGACCGCGATTCGAGCAGTATTGCTGTCGAGCGACGGCAAGGATAAGTTCGGCACAAAGTCATCTCGTCACTGCTGCTGACGTTGAAGCTCGCGATCCCAACGAGTTAGAATGGAGGGTCTCTCCAAGGGCAACTCTCAGTAACCCATTGCAAGGCTGGAAAAATGAAACTCCGTCCGCGTTTCGTCTGCATGTTTTTGTTGAGCTGCCTGAGCTTGCTCGGTGCACAAACCACTCGAGCTGATGATACAAGCCGACTTGCCAAGCAGTTGTCTCCATGGCTGGAGTTGGTGTCTGGTAAGTTCGAACAGTTCACGCTGTCGGGTAGCGGTTCGCCGACCATTGATGGCAAGCCGCAGAGCATCACACTGAAGCTAACACGTTTCGACGCGGATTCATTCGACTTGGAAGTTAATCACGCCGAGTACGCCGTCGCCATTCGAAGAAGAGCAGGGGGCATCGCGTTTTGCGTTCCCAAACATAACGTCGTTTACTTAGGCGAAGGTGCAACCGACACAGCAGATCATCTTCGGCCCACCGGAATTCTAAATCGCTTGGTAAGTACAGGCACGACGCTGCGAACAGTAACCCAATTGCTCACCGGCTCAAACGCAGAAGACTTGGCTGGCGCGATTCAAGCGTTGGCAAAAGTCAGTTATCGCGAGAACGAACAAACGTGGCTCATCGATAATACGAGTGTTAAGTTCTCAGCCGACGGACGTCTAGCAACGGTGAAGGTTGACGATGAACCGTTCGAATTGAAATATGAGGCGACCGCAGCAGCGCCGCTCGCCTTCGATGAATGGCCCGACATGACGGCAAAGCAGATTGAACGCGCGGAGCTAGAAAAGCAACTTGCGCGAGGTTTTCGACGCGCGCTCGAAGTGCTCGCACCCTCACCTTTACTGACCAAACCTAATCAACGTGACAAGAAAGTCGATCACGGCGAACTGCGTTGGGTGGATGGCGGGCGCGTCGTCTTGCTGCACGGAACGCCGGAACAAATCGGTACCGCGCATGGCAAACTACTGCGACAAGAAGCGAACCGCTGCATCGATTCGGTGATGTACGCATTTGGAACTGCTCAAACAATTGCCACGGGCCGCTGGTTTCGCGATGACTTGAATTCAGCTTACGCTCGGTTGGAGAAGTTCATCCCTGAACGTCACAAAGCGGAAACGCGCGCGATGGCGGTCAGTCTTGAGTTGGATCCCGATCTCGTTCAGGCTGTGAATGTATTCCCTGAAATGTTTCACTGCTCAGGTTTCGCGCTCTTCGGAAAAGCAACCAAAGACGGAAAACTCTACCACGGTCGCGTACTCGACTACATGACAACGATCGGATTGCAAGATGCAGCGACCACTTTCATCGTAGCTCCGGAGGGCATGATATCGTTTGCCAATGTTGGTTACGCAGGCTTCATCGGAAGCGTCAGCGGAATGAACGCAGAGATGATCTCGTTGGGTGAAATGGGTGGTCGCGGTGAGGGTGCTTGGGACGGCGTGCCAATGGCCACACTGATGCGTCGCGGCTTGGAAGAGTGCTCTTCGTTAGCTGAGGTGAAAGCGCTGTGGCAGAACAATCCTCGAACGTGTGAGTACTACTACGTATTCGCTGATGGAGAGGATCGTTCTGCAGTTGGCGTATCGGCCACTCCAGAAAAATTACAATTCGTTGCACCCGGAGAAGGTCACGAGTTGTTGGGAGATGGTATTGAAGACGCCGTTGTGCTCTCCGCCGGTTCGCGACTTGAAGAGCTTCGCAAACGCGTGAAGGCTGGCTATGGCTCAATCGACGCTGAAGCGGCACAGGCTTTGATGCGCCGCCCCGTCGCAATGCAATCCAACTTGCACAATGTTCTATTCGTTCCCGAAGACGGCGTACTCTATATCGCCAACGCTGATCACAAGCACCCCGCCGCTGAACGACCCTACGTCAAACTGGACTTGAACGAGTTGCTGAAGACGATGCCGCTTCAAGCGATCGCAGGGAAAGACACGAATAAGAAAGTAACCAACCAAGCTCCTATCACCGTCGACGCTCAGTTCGCTGCGAAGGACTCCCTGAATTTAGGCGAAGAGGCGAGCGAAGATGCCCGTCGCTGCTTAGATGGACTGAAATGGACACCGACCGAATTTTCAGTTCACATCGAAGCCTCTCGCGAGAAGTACGGCGATTGGTTAGTTCGTTTTCCGTCGGCCAAACCGAGCGGCGATCAAGTAAACGACAGTGTAGCGATGGAATGGTATCAGGCTAAAGATCAAGACCGATGCCCCATCTCCGCGCCCGCCGCCGTCATCATTCACGAATCGGGAAGTGGTATGACAGTCGGTCGTCTCGTGGCTCGAGCGCTCCGCTCCAAAGGGATTCACACGTTTATGATGCAATTGCCCTACTACGGCGAGCGTCGCGGACCAAATGGTCGCCCAAACGGCAGCAGCTTGGTGGATGCGTTACGACAAGGAATCGCTGATGCCCGTCGCGCTAGAGATGCAGTCGCAGCGATGCCGCTGGTAGATACTTCCAGGATTTCATTACAAGGGACAAGTCTTGGTGGATTTGTTACGGCGACCACCGCTGGGCTAGATCAAGCTTATCATCGAACGTTCGTTTTGCTGGCTGGCGGCGACTTGTATGGAACGTTAATGTCAGGCAAAAAGGATGCAGCCAAAGTGCGCGCCGAGCTAACGAAGAACGGACTAAGTGACGACGAAGTGCGTCACATGCTCGATAGTATCGAACCGCTGCGACTCGCGCATCGCGTTGACCCGAAACGAACCTGGCTGTTCTCCGGCAAGTACGATGATGTCGTGCCGCCTCGCAGCGCACAACTGTTCGCCGAGGCAACCCGCATAGACGCCTCGCATCATGTTGAGATGCTTGCGAACCATTACTCCGGTATTGTTTTCCTACCCGTTGTAACTCAGCAAATGTGCGAAATCATGAGCGAGCCTGCAAGGTAGAGCGCTTCATCATGGACCTGCGTTTCGGATTATTCTGCTTGGCGCAGTCCAGCTCGTACCAGCAATTGATCTAAAAGAGCCGCCAGCTCGCTACGTGACTTTTGATTCAGTTCTTCTATGGCTGCTGGCAATTCGCCAAGCTGTCGTTGCAAAATCAAAATCTGGCCAATCTGAATTCCTTCTTCGCGGCCCTCTTCTTTCGCCAAGCGCTCGACGGAAGTTACATATGGCATCTTTTTCTCCTCTTCAATTTGCTCCAAAGCTACCTTGAATTGTAACTCAAGCTCGGGGGGCAGATCCATCATCCAGTCCAAGACGCGAAACATTTGACGTATCTCGTCGCTCGACTTCCCTCGCTCGTACAGAGATCGCATCAGTCGCAGCTTCCATTGTTGCCTATCGACAGGCACTCCAGCGGTTCGCGTCGTCATCACGTGCGCTAAGACCATCGTTGCAAATACATTCTGAGAACTCTCCAAGCTAGCGATGTCATCGGCGTAGTCAAGCAACTTGATCAACGGAAAACGGAACTCGATGCTGCAGCCAAACAAATCCTCTGCATAACAATCGGGCCGCCACTTACGATTGTCATCACCCAAAACCGCAATACTCACTAGCGGCTTGTTGTACTTGTCTCGAATGCGATAGAAATAAGTGAACATTCGCTCTGCAAACGCGTCCACCGCTTGCGACTGTACCTCGATGTGAATCAATAACCATTTTAGCTCGCCGTTGAGTAAGCTCACTTCGACGAGTTTGTCGACCGTTCGCGTTCCCAACTCACTCGCAGGCGCGATCTGCTGCAGCTCTTTATCGAGCGTTACAACGGGCTTCGTCCAGTCGATCGCGTCATGAAGCTCACTGAAGCAAAACTCGACAAATGACTTCAGGAAGGCATCTAAAAACTCCTTCCAAGGACTGTCATACTCCGTCATCGCGTGCTCGCTATGTCATTCAGTGCCTTGTGTGTGTGTCGAAGCCGACATTACCAAACTACTGCTTGAACTCAACAGAATCAATATTCATCAACCCACCACGGTTCTTTTCGTTTCGAAAGACGAGGTAGACATCTTCGCGACCGTTGGCATTTTCCAACTCGATAGCCTTCTCGCTGAACGCATGCCAGTCACCGTTAACTTCGACGGCGACACGACCAAGTAACGGTCCTGTGGTACTTCCACGGCGCGCTTCAACCATACCACCCGCCCCAGCGCTGGCTGCGCGGATGACAATCTGCCTGCACTGATCGAGCGAGATCTGTTTGAAGCACAAATATCCGTCATGCTCGATCGCGCCCATGAATTTCTTTCCTTCAGCCTGATCAGCGCCCAACGGTCTCGCGCCTTTGTATTCGTCAGCCGACTCAGCTTGAATGCGACGACTGCGCAAAACAATTGCGGACGCTGCCGACAATGGGGGGATCTCATCGCGACCAAGGTCCGTGTAGGTTGCTTCAATACGAACCAAGTCCATCGGTTGCTTTACCTCCAGTACATTTCGAAAGCCGCGAGCGCTGGGATTGCTCGTGTCGGCTCGAACGGAGAAGACGTATTCGACCATCTGCAAAACTTGTTCACGGGTGTGCTGAGAATGCGGCAACATTGCCACCTTGCCCCAAACGCCTGTTGAACCTTGAAGAACGCGTGCAACCGATTGGTCAAGCTGATGCGGTTGATCGCGATACTTGTTCGCAATATCGACGAAAGTCGGACCAACTAACGCGCGATTCACGGCATGACAGTTGAAACAATCACTTTTGCGAATGAGTGCCAGCCCCGTTGGTTCGTTCGCTGGATCGTTGCTTGGCTTGGCTGCAGTTGCTTCTACAAATAATCGACTCGGCGCCGTGGACTCGATCGGTTCAAGCCCCTTTGACTCAGCCTCTTCGAAATCACTGATTCCATCTTCTTGATCGCGCACCACAACTTGATATTTGATAGGTTCATGAGGATTGTAAAAGTCACCGTTGCGTGGAGTGACAAACTCAACGATTGGCCGAGCATTGCCGACGATCACTGGCAGCGATAAAACACTGCGAGCACCCGCGGAGTCGCTAACCTCCAACTCAACCGCATACGTACCCGGCTCTGTGAATTCAGCTTCCGCGTATTCCGTCTTCGCCAACAGACGCTGCGTCTGCTGTGTGCTGCCGGTACGAATCGCTTTCCACTGATAGCTCAACGAGTCACCATGCTTATCGCTGGAACCCTCCGCAGAGAGTTTAACGGAAAGCGGCTCACGACCGATGTTTCCAAAAGCCTTCGCCACTGCCGTCGGCGCGCGATTGCCACGGACGTAATCGATACGAACAAGTTGTGAGTCCTTGTTCACGCCCCAAGTTTCGCCGTACTCGATTACATAAAGCGATCCGCTCGAATCAAACTGGAGATCAATCGGACGAACGAAAGTCATCTCAGGCAAGAAGCGTTCAACCGACTTCAAATTCGAAGCTTCATCCAAGTGCACCGCATAGATGGCATTCCGCGACCACTCGAAGGCGAATAGCGTCGCGTCGAAGTGTGAAGGAAATTTGTTTTCCGACTTTGCCTTTGAATCGAAATAATAGACGGGTCCCGCGCAAGCGGTACGACCTCCACTGCCAACTTCGGGGAACTCCTCCGAATTGCCTGCGGGATAGTAGAGCATCGCTGGTCGCGCAGGTGGCAACTCGCGCGCGCCGGTGTTATTCACCGAGTTGTTAACGGGATGCATCGGATCTTGCGGCGCGCCAATCTCCTTAGTCTTAAAGTCGAACCCCGAGTACGCGCGATTGTTTCCGATGAAGTAAGGCCAACCATAATTGCCAGCCGTCCGAGCTTGGTTGACTTCATCGTAGCCGCGTGGGCCGCGAGGGCCATCGCTACCAGCATCCGGGCCAACGTCACCCCAGTACAGAATCCCAGTGCGCTGATCGATATTCAAACGCCAGGGATTCCGGCAACCCATTACATAAATCTCTGGATGGCCAATCGAGCCATCCTTCGGAAACAGATTGCCATCCGGTATTGAATAGGTTCCGTCCGGTTCCGGTCGTATTCGCAGGATCTTTCCGTTGTAGCTCTTTGAGTTACCAGCGGAACGCTGCGCATCCCAGGGTGCGCGATCTTCACGTTCGTCAAGCGGGGCGAAACCTTCAGAATCGTTGAAGGGGTTCGTGTTATCGCCGGTTCCGATATAAAGATTTCCGTCGGGACCAAACTCCATCGAGCCTGCATGGTGACAGCATTCGCGGCGCTGTTCTTCATAGCTGAATAGGATCTTCTCACTCGACAGGTCGATTGCGTTGTCGCGAAAATCAAAGCGACTGATGCGTTGCCCGGAAAAATCGGGCGGGGAATACTGCAAATAAATCCAACCGGTTGTCGCAAAGTTCGGGTCGAGTTCAAGTCCGATCAGCCCGTTTTCCTGAGCCGTGGTGACTTGTAACCTTCCCACTAATTCAGCTTGACCACTGCCGGGATCGATCGTTTTTACCAAGCCCGCCAGTTCGATCAGGAAGATTCTGCCATCAGGCGCGATCGCCATCTCCATCGGCTGAATCAATCCTGTGCTAACTACCGACTTCTCAAAGCGCGTCGCGTCAAATTCTTGTGCGGGCATTGATCCACAGAATGTTGATTTCAGAACGAAAACGAGACAGACACACACGGCAAACACATGCCCATTCAGGATGTTCATACGGTTCTTGACTCGAAGGCGGGGTGGTAGTGCGAGGGAAGACTCTTGCGGGTTACTATACTAATCAAGGACGACCTTGTGGAACGATCGGCAAGGTGAACGCTGGAACCGCGGAAATGCAACCGGCGAGACTGCGAAACTAAGCGGCGAGGGTGGGGTTTCTTGAGGTTGGGATTATGATGTAGCATCGCTAACTGTGGCTAGCGACAACCAATTGGCTGAAACGTCCAGAGCGACGATTTGCGAGAGGCTTTGAAAATGTTGAACCTACGGCTTCTATCGATTGTTGTCTTCGGAGTGTTCCTAGCACACACGACGATTGCCCAGCCCCCCGGAGGTGGAGACCGAGGCGATAGAGGCCGAGGCGGCTTCTCTGGCGGAGGTTTTCCCGGAGGCGGGTTTTCAGGCGGACCCCCAGGAGGCGGGTTTCCCGGCGGTGGATTTCCCAGTGGCGGATTTCCCGGTGGCGGAGACCGAGGCAGTCGAGGCGGTGCCCCTGGCGGCGGATTCAATCCCGCAGATATGCTCGGACGATTTGACCGCAACAACAATAAAATGATCGATCCCGAAGAAGCTGAAGGTCCGGCCCGCTTCTTCTTAGAGCGTCTTGCAGCTAGCAATCCAAAGATTGACCTCAAGCGTCCCGTACCCTTGGACTTGCTGACCAAAGAAGTCGAGAAGATGCGCGGGGGCGGAGACTCCAGCGCCGACAGCAGTCAGTCGAATAAACCAACGTTGCTCGTACCCGATTTCAGTCTGGATTCCGAACCAGCAGCCGTTGAGGGCTTTGGCACCTCAAGCGCCCTTTTCAATGTCAAAGTTGAAGAACGCGACCTGAAAGAAGCCGAAGAGCGAATTCGTCGATACGACCGCAACCGAGATGGAATTCTCAGCAAAGAAGAACTCGGCAGTGGTCGCTGGGGTGATGACGATCCCATGCAATTCGACCGCAATGGCGATGGAAAGATTTCAAAATCCGAAATGGCAGTGCGTTACGCCAAGCGTCGGGTCGATGAGCAAGCCCAGGCAAGCACCCAAGGCAATGACCGAAGCCGCGGTGGTTTTATGTGGGGCGGTAGCGGTCAATCGATGATGCCACCAGGTAGTGGCGGTTGGTCGCGACCCGAAGCCGCGAACGCGAAGAAGGAAACTTCCGTACTCGAAGATCGATTCGGTGAAGCAAAGTCCTACCGACTAAAGACGGTTAAGGAGAAAACGAATGGCACGAAAGGCCTGCCAGACTGGTTCGCTCGAAGCGATGCCGACGGAGACGGACAAGTACTATTAAGCGAATACAGCAGCTCACTTACGGCTGAGACCATCGCTGAATTTCAGAAGTTCGACCTAAATGATGATTTTATCATCACCGCTAAAGAGTGCTTGGCAGCAGTGAAGAATGGTGCAGCGTCAAGCGCTCCCTCATCTTCCAGCGTAAGCTCTACCGCATCAACCAGTTCAAGTACTAGTACCGCAAGCAGTGGTGGTTCAGGCGACCCGGCGATGAACGAGTGGGCGAAGAAGCAAATTGCGAAGTACGATAAGAATCGCGATGGTTTTCTAACCGTCGACGAATGGGAAGTGATGCTAGTTCCACCGGACGCTGCTGACACCAACGGCGACGGAAAGATCAGCCTAGAAGAGTTCGTCGCGTCTCGTAAGAAATAGTTTACGACTGAAATTTAGCTTCAGGCGTGACGATTTCTAGTAGCTCGATCGCGGGTTCTTCGTTGCAGTGAATCAGCGCGGTCCTTCCATACGTTACATCGCCTGCCGATGCATCTAGAAGCTCAGCTAGCGCAGGACCGCAAATCACTTTCCAAACCGCCAACAATTGCACTTGGCGAAGCACGTTGTGATTAATTAGCACGCGACCAAGCGGAATCTGCTTCGCCAGAATCTCCGCTCGTGCGCCAGCCTCAATCGCATTCAACTTCAACCGCACGATCCCATATTGCACGACACGGTTGTCGCTGGACCGTCGCAACAAAATCTCGCGGACATAGTGCGACGCACTTTCCTGACTTCGAAGCACCTCCACGTTCACAGCACAACGATGTCGCTCTTCCACCGTAACAGTCATATGAGCATCGTGTGCCAGCAACGCGCGATAATCATCTGGAATGTCATCCCCTGCACACTGACCAAACATTCCCAACTCACCAGCGTCTGCATAGAACAAACGAATCAGCTCGCCGAGCTCGGCAGCCGGTTGCATAGTTTTCGCCACGAGACGCTCCGTTGACCTATGGAGTGGATCAGTTGACATCGCTTTTCAACTGGGTGCAACAATGGGCAAAGCACTAACCGGGGTTAGCGAAACGACCGTCGGCGAAGTCGGTTCAGAACGATGCAGCACTGTATCAACAAGGTATAGCAGCATGCGTTGCAAAGGCTCGGAAGAAAGCGATCCGATGACTTCCAGCGCTCGCTGTTCGTGCTTGTCGATCAAACGATTGGCTTGCTCAAACACGCGTGCCTTGCGATACAGTTGCTCGACACGATGAATTCGTTCTGAATCAGTTCGCTGGCTATCATCACCAACCAACGACAGCAACTCAGTTTGATCCGCTTCATTCAAACTAGCTAAGGCCAACGCCCAAAGCAACGTGGGACGTCCACCAAGCACGTCGCCGCCAGCGAGTAATTTGTTGTGCTCGTCACCTTCCCAGTCATTGAGGTCGTTCAATATCTGGAATGCAACTCCGATGTTGCGAGAAAACTGTCGGATCGGTTCCGCCAGCTCAGAGGCTGAACCTGCCAATCGCGCGCCAGTGTACAACGCAGCTTCGAATGCTGGCGATGTTTTGAGCGCGTAAACTTTGAGTGCATCCAACGGCGTGAGCCGCTTATCTTTCGCATCGCGCCACAACAGTTCAGCGCCTTGCCCCTCTGCAAGTCGCGTGTGCGCTCCCGCCAAACAATCGACGATGTCAGCCGCCTTGTCAGGCCCCAACGCAGCAGCTTCTCGGCTTACCAGACGATACCCCAAACCGATCAAGTAATCACCTACGTTTATAGCTGTTGGCAATCCGAAACGGCGATGCATCGTGACTTGCCCATACCGGTAGTTGTCGTCATCTTCGATATCGTCATGCACTAAACTGGCTTTGTGAAACATCTCAATGCTCATCGCCGCCCGCAATACCGATGTTGGGTACTGCGAAATCGCATCCGCTCCGTCAGGCAAAGATCCTTTGCCACCTGTGAGCGCATCGTAAGCGGCGAGCGTTATGAAAGGTCGTGAGTACTTGCCACCTCGACGAACGAAGTCGAGCGCAAGCGTTTCGGTACAGGCGACAGGATCGATTCCGGCAAGCGGATCTTGCGAGTCCTCTTCAAGCGGTCGACTCTGGCGTGACCGCAAAACCAATTCATCAAAGCGATCAGTCTGAAACATATCATTCGCCGCTCGCAGTAAATGCACGTAACTGCGAGTTTGTTGTTCCGGCGCCGCTTGCCGAGCCTGGATCATCTCCAGAACCCAATCTTCATCAACACTTGTGTTGCGACAATCGCTCGACAGCAGCGGCACTGCCATGCACGGAATCCCTGAAAGCAGAATCTTGTCGATCGCTTTCTCAAGCACATTCAAACAGGCAACGCCAACGATCGCATCAACATAACCACTGACAATAATCTTCAGTACGACTGGCGATCCTTCCGCAACAAGGACTTTGTAACCCATCTCCTCAGCAATCGTACGGAAGTCCGCGATGCTGCAAGCGCCGCACTTCTTGCAATTCATACCGAATTCGTCGTAGTCGGCTGGGCACCCTTCCGCATGCTTCAAACAATGCGGCAGCAAGAATAATCGACGGCTCGGGTCCGTTGCGGCAACCTGGTCCTTCCAGAACGCTCCGCTGAGCATCACCATGATCCAACCAACGTAACCTTCGCCAAGACCTTCACGCTCAAGCAACTGACGGGCGAGCGTCTCCATTTCATCCTTACTCAGCGGACGCGACTTGTCTAACTTCGCAGCAATATCTTCACAAGTCGCTTTCAGTCGTTCCCTCAGCTCCTTCGTCTCTGGTACCAACTTCAGATGGCTGGTTTTCCGGCGACGCGATTTCGACGAATCGACGCTTGGCTGCTGTACAGCTTCGGGGACATCGGTTCGACCAATAGATACAGTTGACAAAGCGCCACTCCTAAGAGGGAGATCGTGTTTTTTGTTCGCAAATCGATGTCGACCAGCTACTCACTAACCCGACATTGCGTTCGCAGTTTCGTCAGTTCAATTCGTTGCAAAACAGCGCCGAGCGCACCCAGGCTAAAGATCGCTGGATACAGTCGTTCGTGGTACCAAAGTTTTGCAAAGTAGAAGCCGATCGGCCAGCTACAATCCAAGTTGCCTCGCTCTATAGTATTCGCGAGCCACTCAAGGCCTCGTATTATAGTTGGTGTGCACATCGTCACGCCACCACACTGAACTAACGCCTCCAAAGCGAGAGCCGTCTCTTCAATCGAGCTGCTCGAGGTAGCATCCGGAGCCCCACCTTTGTACTTAACGCTGGGACCTCCTCCCCATCCGCCGTCACAATTCTGACTTTTTAGCAAGAATTCAATTCCAGCCTTCGCCGGGGATTCATCAACCAAAGCCAAGTCAGCGTAGGCGAGCAAGACTTTGGCAGTCCCATACGTTGGATTCTCTTCCGCGACTTGATCCTGATTACCAAACCATAACGGCAACCAACTTCCGTCCGGTTGCTGTCGACGCGCCAGATACTTGCGCCCACGACGCATGGCGGCTTCGATTTCGTTGGTCGACGGAGTTGCCGAATGCTCGCGACGCAACTGCTCAAGTCTTGGTAACCAGCTGTGAAAAGCGCGGAGCGCATGCGCAGTCAAATCAGTGCCGCTCCGATCGAAAGGCAACTTCCCCCAGCCGCGACAAAAAGTTGGCCAGCCACCATCCCGATTCTGTAGCTCGGTCAACCAACGTAAACCCTCGCCAGCAGCCGCAAACGATTGCCGCTCCAGCCGCATCAATTGGGGTTCAGTCAAATCGAGCGATGCGAGCGCTAACAACGCCGCTGGCGTATCGTCCGCATCAGGCACCGCGCCGCTGAGATCCGTCCAACCCCAACCGCCGGGCATTGCACCAGTAAAAGGATGTCGCCGCCGATGCTGGCAACCTAATAACCAACGCACTGTTCGCGACGTGATCGCCGGAACTTGTTCGCACGCTGCAGCGCCAGCATCCGCCGACTCGACCACCACCTTCATCGGAGTCTCACTTCGCCGCCCCAGCGCGACGACCGCCGAACTCGTCAGCCAAGTTGCAAGGTTCGTATCGATCGGCCAACTGCCATCTTCCAGTCGCGAATCGAGCACAAATCGAATGCAATGCTGAGCCACAGGCAAGTGCCCGTTATCCACTGCCGCCAAACTCATCAGAACAAAACTGGTGAGCGGAACCGCCTCCAAATACCCACCGCTATCGGGCTGCATCTTCGAGAGCACACGCAGCGTGGGCTCGATCGCCTGCCTACGCAAGAAACGAAGCGCTGGATTAAGCGGCGGTTGGAAGAAGTACTTCGCTTGCCCCATCGCCACCAAAGCCGGCACCGCGTAGCTCACCACCGGCATGCGCGCAAGCCGATACCACGATTGCGGTAACCAAGCCGCTTCGAATGGAAGAGCTGGAACTTGCTTCCAATTCGCCAAACCAGCCAACGCACAGTTGGTAAGAATCGGCACTACAAAAGTCTTGTCTTTACCATAGCGACGCTTCAACGCATCCCACTTGCCAATGGAATCAATGTACCGCTCCGCCGCTTCCATCTGAGCGATCGATCGCTGATTGAAACCTGCAAGTTCCCACGCGGCGCGAACCAATAACGACGTTGCAATGTTTGAGTGACTACGGTCCGTATCGCCGAAACCTCCGTCTGCATGCTGATGTTCCGCCAACCAACGACAGCCGACTTCGATCGCCTGATCGACACTCGCACGCACCTCTTCAGCCAAGCAGTTATGCGTTCGACAAAGACTCAGTGCACTCACCGCAGTTGCTGTCGACAGCGCCGACGTGGACAGTTCACCCGTCCAATGACCGTTGCGCATTTGACCGTTCAAACACTCCGCAGTCTTAGCCCACGCTCGAAGGATCCGATCATGCATTGAATCCACAGTCAAGATAGCTCCATCTTGAATCAAGGTTTCACTGGTCACAGATTCAATCATCGAAGCTTTCAAACAAGAGCGACACAAACAAACCAATAAGTGGTGGCGACCTTTAGTCGACAATCATCAATTTCATTCCGAATCGAGAGACCTATTGCTAGGCAATCGCCCTTCGGCATTTGCTTTATTCCCGCGAGAATTGTAGCCTACACTACTCGACACTAAACCACCCCCTTACTCAAGTTGAACCGAGTCTCGCGATGTCCAATTTTATCCGCAATCTTTCAATCCTTCTCATGCTTCCAGTGATAGGCATAGCGGTCGCTGGATGCGATTCGCCGGAACCGACATCTGACACTTCTCTCAGCAACACTTCGCCAACAAGCACTTCGCCAACAAGCACTTCGGAATTCAGTGCTCAAAGCTCCGACGCTCCTGCGCCAGCGACGAACGATGTGAAAACGATCCAAGTCGATTACGCAGGCTTCGAGGAACAGATCAAGAAACAAAATGGAAAACTAGTCGTCGTCGACGTGTGGAGCACTGGTTGCCCACCCTGCATGCGAGAGTATCCGAACTTGGTAGCGCTCAGTTCGCGATTCGCCGACCAAGTTGTTTGCATCTCCTACAACGTCGACTACATCGGCCTAAAGTCGAAACCAGTTGAAAGTTACCTGCCCAAAGTCGGCGGTTTCCTCGCAAAGCAAAAATCATTCAACGTCGTTAACCTGATCAGCTCCGAAGCCGATTCCGATGTGTTTGAGAAGCTGGAAATCGCTTCGATTCCAGTGATAATGCTCTTCGATCGCGAAGGCAAACTGATTAAGAAGTTCACCGAAGCAAACAGCGGTGAAGATGGACTCAGCTACGAATCGGATATCATTCCCGCAGTCGAAGCCGCACTGAAATAAGTAACGCGCACGGCAATTTCGAGACTAGTGCTTCATCCAAGTTTAATTTTGGGATTCACTTGAAGTCGTGTTTTATGCATACTCATCGCAACCATGGAGGGTGCGATGAAAAAAGAATACGTTGTCGGTCTCACCGATGAACAGAGAGAGATTCTAACAGAGG
>JBGSOM010000153.1:0-3222 GCA_041739135.1 Pirellulaceae bacterium | reverse complement strand
AAACTTGTCGGCAGCAAAATCGTCGCACTCGGCGGAGTTCCGGTTGCGCAGCGCAATGAAATCAAGCAGTCTCGCAACCTGAAAGAGATTCTCGAGTACAGCTTGGCGTTCGAAAGCAAAGCGGTCGAAATGTATAGCAAGGCGCTTGAATTGGCAGAAGGCAATCGAGCTTTGGTCGTGTTCCTTGAAGACATCTTGATCGATGAACAAGAAGGTGTCGAAGAGTACACGAAGATATTGCGTCAATCAGAAGGCGCTTCCAACCTCGATACCGCTCGAAAGCTCGGCTAAGCTTTTAGTAAGCGGGTAGTTGCGAGTGTTTGGGGCGATGCTCAATTGAGCTCCCGGTTCATCGTGTGCCACTGTGCTTTGCCAGTGCGAACGAAGTCAATGATCGGAACGAAACGGTTGATCGCCCAAAGACTCGAAGTAACCAAGTTACACCCACCAAAGCACGCCGCGACAGTATGAATTAGCCTAAGCAAGCACAAGCGGAATTCCCGGCAACTTCGACGCCTCAGCACCATTCTGCAGCGTCGAAATCAATCGGTTAGGCCCTGCGCGCACGCGCGGCCTCAAAGGACAATAGGTGCGGCGAATCGCTGCCAACTTCGCTGCTCTCGAGCGCCTTGATAGCGACGCTACATGCGCGATGCAATTGAACGCCAAGCACCTCTTTCAAACCCTGCAGTTCTCCCCGCGTAAGATGCATCGACTGCTGGGCGAACCATCCTACATCGCTGCTGAACGATTCTGTGCGAAATACGATTGGACGCTCCGCACAACTCCGCAACGCCACGACAACTCGCCGGTCGGGACAGGTCGAGACAATGGATAGAACCGTTTCTTGAATTGCACTCATTTCAGAGCTGTTCTCGCGATAGGTTTTCGACGCTCCGGTCAACCAACAACCACTTTTCAGCAGGGTTGATCATTTAATCCTATCTCGAAACCACTTATCCGCAAGGTGCTATTGAGAATTAATCTCAACTGTGAAGTTGGGTACTTCAGTGAGCGAAAATGCGCACCGCTAGGGGCTGGCATCCTTAATGACGAACGTCGCCTGCAGCTTCGCCACTTCGGTGGCGAGCCCAGCCTTTTCAACGCTGGCAAGAACTTCTTGGAAGTCCTTGTAGGCGTCGGGAGCCTCGTCGATCGGGTAGTTGCGACAGTTGCTGAGAATATCCGAGTCGACCAAAGACCGCTCAACTTCTGAGCGAACGAGCGTCGCCTTGGCCTGAGTTCGACTGAGCCGACGCCCCGCCCCGTGGTTGACGCTATACGCTGTCAGCGACGCACCCGGTTTGGCAACCATCACTGACGAGCCGTCGCGTGGATTTCCAGGCAGCAGAATCGGATGCCCCGTCTGTTCAAACGGCGTGCCCTGCAACTCCATGTGACCAGCCGGCAACGCGCGTGTCGCTCCCTTGCGGTGCACCCATTGCAATTGGTCATCGACCCATTCGCGCCGCGCAATGTTGTGACTGATGAAGTACACCAGATCGCCGCGCGCACCGGGCAGAACTTTCTGAAAAGCACTAAGAACAATCGAGTTGATTAATAAGTGATTGACAGTGGCGAAGTTCGCACCCAGCGCCATGTCGTTCAGATAAGCCTCCGCGTCGGGCGATCCAAACTCCGTGTAAACCAACTCCGGTTCTCCACTTGGAAAAGCGCGAGCACGTTTGCGAAAACCCTGCTGAAGTGATCGGAACTGATGAGTCGCCAACGCATGCCCCAGCCCACGCGAACCGCAATGCGACAAGAACGCAACGCAGTTATCACGCATTCCAAAGTGCTTAGCGACCGCAACGGATTCTTCATCGTCGCGGACACGAACGATCTCGCATTCACCAAAGTGATTGCCGCCGCCATACGATCCCAACTGCTTGCACTTGCTGCTGAAGTCCTTCACACTCTTTTCGCGAATGTGCTTTTCCAAGCGTGCTGCCAAAGGTTCGCTGCGTCCATCGGTGGCAAAGTGCTGTGCATCTTCACAACGATCTGACCACTGCGGAGGGATACCAAACGTGTTTAGCAGCTTCTTGGTTCCGCCATGAACCGCAGCCTCGAAACCAGTCGCTTCATTGATCGGTCTACCCGGAGCAGCGCGACGTCCGCGAGCCAGTTTCGATTCGATCTCCTGAATTATGCTGCGGCGAACGCGTCGATCTTGAATCGCTTCTGCTGGAACATCCATCTGCAACAAACTCATCGAGCACTTGATATCAACCCCCACCGGTCCAGGATAAATATGGGTCGGCGAAACAAGCACGCTGCCAACGGGAACGCCGTGCCCCCAATGAGCGTCGGGATTAAGCACCAATTGCGAAACGCCGGGAGCCAACCGCGCTGCGATCGCTTGCTGAATGCAACTGGCTCCAAAACTCTCGCGAATCGCCTTCGTCCCCACAACTTGTATCGGTGACACCGAATCACCCAGATCGACGATACCTGTCGCTTCACCGGTCACCGTGATGCCGAATGCATCTGGGACGCCAAGTGTATCTTGCTCAGTTGATTGACTCACGATGGCACAACTCGAAAAGTGAAGGTAGGTGTTTTCCGTCGCTGAATAGAACCAGCGACCGCAGTTCGAATCGCTCCAGCTCTTTGGACGACCGCCAACTCGAGTTGCCGCAGTTTTTCATCATCGAACTTCTCGACAGCTTGAAGCAAAACCAGCAAATGTCCAGTGTTAGGCGCCGGCTGCACATCGAACACCAGTGCGTCCCATTCAGAGTCTTGAAGCACCTCAGGCACAATGAAGTCCAACGCTCGATGCACTTGCGCACAAAGCTGCGCGGCCTTTCGATCAATCTTGCCCCGCGACGGATCCGTCGAACTGACATCGAATCGAGGGTCCACACCGTCATCCGGTTGAAGTGACCCAGCCAGTTCAGGATTATGTCTGATGTTCTGTTTTTTGTGCTTCATGAACACAAGTGACAACGCAAGCACCAGTCCAGGTTCACGCGGTCTGGCAGATTCTTTAGCCTCAAACTCATCGCAACACCTCGGTAACTGCAGTGAGTTGTGCTTTACGAAAATGATCCCGGTACCCGATTAGCCGCACGGCGCTAGCCAAATGGCACTCACTTTAGCATTCGGTTAACTTTCTTGCGACCAATTCGAATTAATGGTACGAGATTTGCGCTATGAATTCTGGTTTTCTTTCACTGCCAAAAGAGAACCATAGCAATGGACGACGCCTCGCAACCG
>JBGSOM010000146.1:0-7703 GCA_041739135.1 Pirellulaceae bacterium | reverse complement strand
TAATGCAGAGTTGACGATGAACCTTTTGCTTAGAGCAAACTTTACGTGTCTGGCCCAGCTTATCTAGCCAGTTGCTCCTAGCCGACCATCACCTTTCGGGATGAATCAGTGATGGTGGGTTGGTTTGAGCACGTTTGTATGTGCAGGTAGGTAGGAACGCGTAAAGAATGCCAGCTTAACTTTAGGGGGGCACAACGGTGTCCACCAGGCTCCATCCAGCTCGTGAAATGTGTTTTCCAAGGAGAACGGGAATGAGAAGGCTGTTCATTGTTCCGGTACTTGTTGCTCTACTAGCTGCAATGTCCGGACGCGTAGCCAACGCTGCTTACTGCGGCGCTGTCAGCTACGACAACTGTGGCGGCTGTGCTGAAGGCTGCGGCGAAGTAGCTGCAACTCACACAGTCATGAAGACTGTACGCAAAACGGTTTACGAACAACGTACCGAACAGCGTACACGCACCGAATACCAAACGGTTTCGGAAGACAAAGTGATCAACGTAACTCGGATGGTTCCCGAGACACGTTATCGCACTGTCAACCAAGTCGTACGCAAACCAGTTTACGAGACCAAGACTCGTAACTACACGGTAATGCGTCCAGTACACCAGACTCACACCAAGACGATTACGTACAACGTACAACGTCCTGTGTATGAGACTCGTACCAAAGAGATCAGCTACACTGTAATGCGTCCTGTGTACGAGACCCATGAAAAGGTCATCAACTACACCGTTCGTCGTCCAGTGTACGAAACACACTCGAAAGTTGTTAACTACACCGTCATGACACCTGTACACGAGACCCATGAAAAGGTCATCAACTACACGGTAAAACGACAAGTGTGGGAAGACCGCACCAAAGTTGTCAACTACACCGTTATGAAGCCAGTTCAAGAAACTCATGAGCATGTAGTTAACTACACGGTCATGGTCCCAGTTCAAGAACAACGCACACGTAACGTTACGAAGACAATCACAACTCCAGTTAACTACACCAAGGAAATCACTGTCAACGGCGGAAGCTGGCAGACAGTTACCGAAGAAGTTGCTGGTCCAGTTGTTCGCAAGACTGTACGCGAGCCAGGCACTTGGTCGTATGATCCTTGCACATGCAAGTGCGTCTACACACCAGGCGAATGCCGCGTCGAGTGCGTACAATGCCCACCAAAGACGATCTGCAAGAAGGTTTGGGTTCCAACCTGCGAAACCAAGACCATCAACTGCGTTCGTTACGAAAAGAGCTGTGTAACTGAGTGCGTTCCTTACACCGTTTGCAAAATGGTTCCAGAATGCCGTACAAAGACTGTACAGCACACAACTTGCAAGATGGTTCCAGAATGCCGTAGCAAGACTGTTAACTACACAACTTGCACAATGGTTTGCGAGCCACGCAGCAAGACCTGCACTTACACAACCTGCAAGATGGTTCCAGAGTGCCGCACGAAGACTGTTTGCTACAAAGTTTGCAACATGGTCTGCGAACAACGTACTAAGGACGTTTGCTACACAACTTGCACAATGGTTCCTGAGTGCAAGACACAGACATACACAGTTTGCAGCTACACCTGCGAAAACGTATGCAAGCAAGTTCCTTACACAGTTTGCGTTCCAGTATGCGAACAAAAGACAATCAAGGTTTGCAAGCGAGTTCCAGTATGTGTTCCATACGAAGTAACCGTCTGCGTCCCAACCGTTGTCTGCGAACAAGTTCCAGTTGAAGTTTGCTGCCCAGCTCCAGTATGCAACGATTGCTGCGAATCAGCAGCTCCACGCTCTGGCCTGCTCCGCCGCATCTTCAGCCGAATCGGCAGCATCGGTGCAAGCAACGATTGTGGTTGCACCAGCGGTTGCACAAGCGGTTGCGGTTGCTAGTCAACTCGCGGCCAGCGAAGTCACGGGTCCTAATCGACTCTGGCACCTGCGGTAGATATGAAAGTCGATCCCAGGTGCCAGTTTAGAACTCGAAAAACAAAGTCGAACCTTCCGCCCGACGGGATGATCTGGTGGAGTTAAGCAAAGGGCGGTCAGTTTGCCAGGGAGGCACAACTGACCGCCTTTTTTGCGTTCTCAACAACCAACTTCGTAGCTAGACTCGCCAGAGTTCAGGAATTTCGCTCCCGAAGTCTGGCGACTCCGGCTACGGAGACAGTTTTGCAACTTCGTAGCTGGACTCGCCAGAGTTCAGGTATCTCGCCCCGAAGTCTGGCGACTCCGGCTACGGAGACAGTTTTGCAACTTCGTAGCTGGACTCGCCAGAGTTCAGGCATTCAGCAGGGCGTCGTAGCTGGACTCGCCAGAGTTCAGGGCTTTCGCCCCGAAGTCTGGCGACTCCGGCTACGGAGACAGTTTTCTAGTCTTTAGTACAATTGTTCTCAATGCTTTACCCGCAAACCCATCTTCTCTCTAAATCCGCTCGCCTTCGACACTTGAATTCGTCGCGCAGACACCTTACGCTCGTTGTCTAAAGGGCCAAAATAAAGAGCGACTTCCCAGCATGATTTTGACCACGCTCTATCTTCGCATTGATGCAAGCAAGTCTCCTACAGACCCAATACACCCCGACGATTCCAGACTCACGGTCGACTACACCTACGGATTTCTTAAAAAGTCTCGGTGCCTTTGTAACTTCCTCGAACGCGAGGTTTTGCGAAAGGTCAGGTTTAAAACCGAGGGCTTCAACCGCATTGTGATCGCTATGCGAACAAATCCGGAGAAAGGAGTGTATGTAAACAGTTCACAGGTCGCCTGTGTCGAACTGCCGTTCGTGCCAAGCGATTATGAATCCAAGGATGGTGAAGCGCTGATGCATTACTACATCGATTGCTTGCAGAGAGGCTTGCAAAAATGCGCTCGCTCCATCCCAATACCCCTCGATGCTTTGAAGCAAGGAATTGCCGACTTTGTGTCAGGTGGCATGGAAAACCGGTGGCTCTTCAAGAACCGAGCTTTCAAAGAGCATGGATTGAGATCCAGCCTACATTGTTCATTGACACCGTCTGAATTCTCACTGCGCATTCAAGTCTGGCGAAAGCAAGATTTGGTTCTCGATGAAGAAGTACTTCGCACTGACCCCGATGAGATTGCGTTTCAACATCGCTTCCGTGATCTTGAGATCATTGACGGTGCGCTTGTTGTAACGTCCAAGTACGATTCCAAAGTAACTTGGCGTCGTAAGCTCAGTCTATTGTAGTGCAGTACGCCGGCGACAACGGCCCCCAAGCTAGCTGAACAATTGGCAGCGCTCGCCAAACTTGCCGGTGCGCCACTCGCATCGTCCGTGTGACCGAAGTGCTTGACTCGCCGAACCTTAGACTCCTCATATACACTAGTCGTTTGCACAAGCTTTCCATCCCGGAAGCACTCGCAAAAATGCAAACGCATAATTGTCGCGACCTGGTGATGATGACCCACGGGTGATTTAGAATGGCATTAGCAAATGAAACATACTAAATCCCCTCGGCAGATAGCAAAAATGCAGCCCTAGTCGAAAATGGCGATTCGATAATACTGCAGGCAATGTGAACGGAACGCGGAATCCACTTCTTCAGCGCTTCCGATGCGAGTTTTCCGCCACTTGCCCTCACCAAATCGAATCCTTCGCGATCCGCGCCTCCGGCGCGATCGACAGCACCAACGGGTCCGCTACCGGCGCGAGCTCAAGCTTGCAATCTGCTAACACCCACTGCTCGACGCTTTGCTCAAACGCATCAACCAACCAATACTCTTGCACACCAAACTTCTCATACAGATTTTTCTTGTGTGTACGGTCATAGTCGCTCGTCGGTGGCGACAAAATTTCGACCACCAAATTCGGCGCTACCTTGATCTTCGTTGGCGTGATTTTCCTAACGTTCTCATTCAACACAACGACCAAATCCGGCTGAACAACATCGAACTCCGAAAACTGAACATCGACCGGAGCACTAAACATCACTCCGAGGCCCGCTAATTGTTCATCGAAAATGACGGCTGAGAGTTTGGGTGGCAGCCGACTTGGCGACAGTTTTTAGGATTTTCGAATCATGAGCACCATTGTGCACAGCACTTCGAAGCTGACCTATGCGGACTATGCAACGATACCGGCCGACGGGCTACGGCATGAAATCATTGACGGAGTCCATTTTGTGAACGCGGCACCGAGCACTGTGCATCAACATGTTTCGAAGCGGTTGCAGTATCAGCTCTATACAAAGATCGAGTCCGCGAATTGCAACCCAAATCCATTCACCACTAAGCACGGACCGCGTTCCGTGGCCGCGAACCGAGACTTAACCCGAGCCCGACAACCGAACCACAAACTACGGCCCAAACGATCCTCTCGGTAAGCGAAGCAGGCATGATCATCAACAAATTTGCCTTCGAAAAAGCGACTGAGAACACCAAGTTGTGTACCACAGCCACCAACACGCCAAGCCCGACGCCACCGAGCGCAAAACTGGGTGCAGCCGCAATGCCGCGATGTAAGTAACCGATCACGCCAAGGGCGGGAGCAAGCATCGCGCTCCACACGGCAAAGTGAAAAATCGTACTCTGCACCAACGACTGATCCGCGCTCTGAATAATCGCTTCGGCGATGAACCTGCCAACGATATAACTCGCAACCGCGCCACCAATAGCCCCCAAGATCGCTCCCAACACCATCGAATTTGCTCGCCGGGCCCGATCAGCAACGCAGCCGAGCGCTGCCCCCAAACACAATCCGATGATCGCAAAATCAACCGCAAAATTCTTCGACCAAAAATCGTAAGTCGCCGCCAAATGCTGCTGCACCAATTCCGGCTTTGGCGCGATGCCCAGTTCCGGCAAATCGGCATACGCAAACAATGGCTCGATGCCGTGCACGATCACCATCCCAATCAGACTGCCCACAACACAAGCCAAGACGCTCAACGGAAGCGCCGGCGACCACGCCTTGGAAGGCTCGTTGACGGCGGTTTCCGTTCGTTCGAGACCGCTTGATTCTACACTGTTTGCGACGTGTTCCACTTCCATATTGATTCACTACTCATCTAAGTTAAGTTCACAAAAAACCTTGATCTGCTCGAGGCAAACCAAGGTTCTTGAAGAGGACTAGATCATTTCGTTACTTCGAAGTGACATTGATATCGATAACGTCCATTCCCTCCGAAACATCAATAACAATCCCAGACTTGTCTGGGTCGGTGAAGCGCTCCGCGACCAATGGTTTCGGCGCGCTTTTCATCATCTTCGCGTACTCAGCTTCAGTGGGCATCGACTGATCAGCATTCGGATCCGGTGGCGGAGCACTCGACATGTCAATTTTGCTGACCGCCACTTTGTTCTTCCCAGGTGATGCACGCATCGAAAACTCACCTTTGTCGTTACTAGTGGCCGAACTGATCGTGCCTCCCCCATTGCCGACGAAAGCGATGCTCGCTCCCTCCAGAGGCTTGTCGTCACTGAAGACGATGCCTTTTATTCTGACCTTCTGGTCGCTCTCGCCACACCCTGAGATCAACAGCAATGGAACGAGCACGACGACGAACTTCAATAAATTCATAAGTCCTAATTCTCCAAACTAGCGACAGTGCCTTCAGATTTTGAACCGAGACGATTGTAAAGAATCAAATCGATAGTCTGTGACATGAAGTTCACTGAACCGTCACCCATCAACATCTGTGCACCACCAGTGTGACGCGACTTGAAGCCTTCCGCTGTGTTCCAATTGCAGCGAGCTTCGCAGCCGGTCTTGCCAGCGGCAATGGCGGATGCAGCATCGACGTAGCGAGTATCCCAGTTGATTGGAATCTGAGTGAATTTGCCCCATTGGTTCGCGTGACTCCATCCGTTGCGAACGTGTCCCGACCAATCAGCGATCGCTTCGCCCATGAAAATCGTATTCGACAAACCGTCAGTCACGTCACCGAACTTACCACAGTATCCAACGTTCGCGCCAGACTCCGTTGGACGCACTGCGCCTTGACGAGTGAACGGACCAGCGGGATTGGATACGTTTGTGCCAGCCAAACTTCGCGCTGCAAACGTGGCTGATATCGGGCAAGAGCAACCTGAGTTATTCGAGATCGCATTGGTTGGTCCCATGCTGAAATGATAGTTCGCTGGCTGCACCCGCGAGTTCGCAATGCCGTTGACGGTTCCCGTAAAACCAGGGTTGGAATCCGATGGGCAAATGTAAGCCGGAATGACAAGCCCTCGAATCAGCTCACCGTTGGGTAGTCCAGGGGACGGTGGTGTTCGCGCGTCATTGGTCGGGAACTTGTCGCCCTCAAGCAAATTGTACAAAGCCGTTTGCTCAACATAGGGCAGAATGCGTGCGAGCAAGTGCGTTCGATCGCCGAGTGATCCTGCAAACCGTTGAAACGGTGCGGGCGCCGCTGCGACGTACGCACCCCCGTAAAAAGCCGAACCAGGCGGAATCCGCTTCGTCGTGCCTTCATAGTTGTGGATCGCCAATCCAATCTGCTTGAGATTGTTGCTGCACTGCATACGACGAGCCGCCTCGCGGGCCGCTTGAACTGCAGGCAATAACAAGCCCACCAAAATCCCAATGATCGCAATAACTACAAGCAGCTCCACCAACGTGAAGCCTCTCGTCCTTACTTTTAAGTAAGCCATGAATTCACCCTTTCCTTAACGAAACGATTCAGAAGAAAGCCTAAAAGACGTATGCTGGAGGCTGCAGAATCACGAGTCAACTAGATTGTGCGACTCTCCGCCGCATTGGGATCGTATACAGCGGTATTCGCTAACATAGCTACGGGGTATGACGCCGAGGTTGCCCATTCGCTGTGCCCAAGTCAAAGCTCTCGCCAGCTGACTCGCGGGTTAGCTCTCGGTCAAGTGTTAACTCTTCCGTCATCCTGCAGCCATTCTGAAATCACTTCGTGATTGGACAAACATTTTCCGCTTTGGGGAGTAAATAATCGATGACCCGACTAGGACCACTGCAATTGATGCTCGCTAACGTTAAAGGCGAGATTGCCGCAGCAACACGTGAGTACCGCCCGGCCAAAGAAGCATTTGCATCACTCCGGAAACTTACAGGGCAGGACTTCGGTGAGGACATTGGAAAATGGGCAGCCTGGATTGAAAAGAACCCACATCCAGTCCGATCAAGCTCGCAAGTTGAGAAGCCAAATCGATTTCTGTTGGGGGGCAACACCTGACTTAGCAGTATTTTGTAGCCCAAGTTAGAACCGCGAGGACCCTTAACTAAGAAATTGCGTGGGCAGGCAATGTAATTGACGCTTGCCTTCTGGAGTGTTGATTTTTTCGGGTCAAGTAAGGAGATCCGAACACACACAAGGACAGGCAATGTAATTGATGCCTGCCTAAATGAACGTTAATCGACTGTGGCCGATGGTGCCGCCTTGAGAGTTGCTCGGGTATCAGCGACCCTGAGCTGTGGAGCGAACGTAGGCTGGTGGATTGAACGCATGCTGACCGAACTTGATGCGTTCTTCCCGGTTTCCGTCGGCAGGTTTTCGGTGTGCCCCAACGGGGCTCCGCTTTATAGCCCGGGGTTGCGAGCGTAAGCGAGCTACCCTGGGAGTGCTGGGCGATAACGCATTTTTACCCCACCGGGCAACGCTGTGAAGCATTTTTCAGAGGTTTTTCCTGCGAGTGCGGGCCAAAGGCCCAGCGGTTTGCATAGCCTGGGCCATCGGCCCAGGTTTTTGATTCCTTAATGTTTTTCAGAGGCCCAAAGGGCCGGCCGTTTAT
>JBGSOM010000184.1:0-23532 GCA_041739135.1 Pirellulaceae bacterium | reverse complement strand
ATCTCGCTGAAAGACTCAGTTAAACTGCTGTTGGTTGCCATCCTTGGCACCTCCTGATTATTTGCGTGTATCGATCATCAAAAAAGTAGCATAGCAGTTCCGTCGATACAACGCGCTACTAATTTATTGGCCGTTCCTTACCGCTGGAGATCGGGTCGCACTACTGGAATCCACCAATGCCAACTGAAAGGCTGACACATGTAATCCTAGGCGATGGAATTGCCGGGATGAGCGCTGCGCGCGTTATCCGCAATCGGAGGCCCAATGATCGAGTGATCTTTGTTTCCAACGATCCTCAACCATTCTACTACCGAGCATCGCTAACGAACTACATCGCGGGTGAGTTGAGTGACGACGAATTGTGGGGCATGCCTCCCGATCATTGGCAGATGCTCTCGTTCGAACGAATTCATGCTCAGATTACCGGTGTGGATTTTGTCCGCCGGAAGGTGATGTTGGCTTCCGGAGAACCGCTTGGGTACGATCGGTTGTTAATCGCAACGGGCGCAAGAGGCACGAAACTTCAGACTCCTGAAGAAGACCCAAAGCGAGGAATTAAGGGAGCGTCACTTCGCGGAGTTACGGCGCTACGAACTATTCGCGATGCGCAGTATGTTTTAAGCAGATCAGGGTCTATTCGCTCTGCAGTAGTGTTAGGAGGCGGAATTCTCGGCATTGAAGCGGCTTTTGGTTTAAACCTGCGAGGAAAGAAAGTCACCTTAGTTCATCGGGGTCAGTGGCTACTAGAAAAGGTCGTTGATCAGCGCGCCGGTGAGTTGATTGCTTTGCGAATGCAACGGCAAGGAGTCCAGGTAAAGTTGAGCGCCGGCGTTACGGCCATCGCAGGCACCGCTGGCGAAGTATCTGCCGTTGAATTTTCAGACGGTGCGAGAGTATCTTGTCCGCTTTTGGTGACAACAATCGGAAACACCCCTAACACCGAGTGGCTTTCGAATAGCAGCGTACAACTCAATGGAGGCTACATTCACGTGGATCGTGAAATGAGAATCCCCGGAGTTGACGATGTTTGGGCAGCGGGTGATGTGGTCCATTTCAAAGACGATTCTTTACCCTTTGCTAACCCACAGGGACTTTGGCAACCGGCCGGTAAGCAAGGTCAGGTTGCTGGATTGGGAATGTCGTCCCCAAGAGGTCAGCGATTGGCGGAATATTACCCTGGAGTCATTTATAGCGCTACTAGAGCTTGGGATCTTGATATCGGGACTCTCGGCGACACTGTAAGCAGCCCCGGTGAAAAGTACTATTACGAGGACATGCGTGGCGACAAACCGATCTACAAGTGCGTTTTGATTAGAAACGGTTTCTTAGTTGGAGCTTTGTTACTCGGTGATCGACGCGAGGGGCATGCATTCAAGAATTTAATGAACCTCGCCAGCAATGCGGCTTCGGTTGAAGGCATTGAGAAGAAGTTGCTCGATCCGACGTTTGACCTCGCCGCTTGGGTAGCAAGTCGGATGGCTATTTCAAAGAATGAACGTCGAGCTAAAACAATTTTTGGACCTATAGCGACTCTACCTCCCAGTCTTGCGTCCAAGGTCGAGCGAACAACTCAATTACAGATTGCAGCGGTCAGTCCGATGCCTACGATGATCGCGACTCGTACGGCACCCTTTCCTCTTGTTCTACGATCGGGAGACGAAGTTTATAAGCTTGAGCGGAGACTAGGGGTCTTATCAAGGGATCGAACGGCAGACCTCGTGGTCCTGGATGTAGCGCTCGGTGAAGGCGAGAAGGTGTATTTCGCGTTCGAAGGAAATGCCTGGATTGCATATTCAAATTTGCGACGCAATATCGCTGCGAAACTGAACGGCCTACCACTTGTTCGGCCAATGCATCTACGCCGGGGCGATTTAATTAATATTGGGAATTGGCGAGCTATCGTGTCGATTCCTGCTGCGGAGGCTAAATCAAAAGTTACTGAGGCTTTGGGGCGCTTGGAAATCGGCAAGCAAGCGTACACCTTATCAAAAACGCATAGCACCATTGGCAGTGGGGTCGACAACGACATCCGGGTCGAAGGACCATTAGTCAGCAACTTTCACGCACAAATCAACCGTTCGAAAGCTTCTGGACGAATTGAATATCACCTTGTAGATGCAGAAAGTGCGACAGGCACTTTTCTAAATGGAAATCGAGTAAACTCCCCAGTCATCTTGAACAACGATGACCTAATTCAGTTCGGTGGTATCAGTGGGAGATTTATCGCCGCAATTGATCAACCGGAAAAGGTAGTGCAGGAAACCCCTGCAGTAGATTCTCATGCGGATCATCAAAACAGGCGGAGGGTTTTGCTAGCGGTCACGGATGAACGAGGCGTGATTACGAATGCCGAACTAGTAATCCCGGGAACGATCGGAAGAAGTTCCAAGGCTGACTTGAGACTCACGGACCTTTTACTTTCCGGTATTCAGATGCGGCTGGAATACGAGAACAACCGTATCTACGTCGTGAACGTAGGATCCCTTAACGCAACGCTTGTAGATGGCGAACCAGTTCCTGCCGCAGGCAGATTGGAATTAAAGAACGGTGGTGTCATCACTGCGGGGCGATGTCGCTTTGAGCGTCAGATTGAGGCTGATTCAAATGCCAAGAGCGCACAGCCAAGAGTGGAAGAGAGCGTTGAGTCAAGATTGGAAATTACCTGTGACCAAAAATCATGGGACTTTCCCTTGCAGTTGGATAGGCTGATATGCGGACGAGCCGAAGACAACGACATCGTAATTCGCGATCCCGGAGCATCTAGACAGCATTGCCGCTTTCTACAAAGCGGAGGCAAGTGGTTTATAGAAGATGTTGGCAGCAGCGGAGGCACTTTGGTAAATGGACAGAAGCTGCCATCGAATAAACCGGTCAGGATTTCAGATGGCGCGACCATTGGAATCGGTACGGCGCAGATCATTTATCGTGCGGGTGACTCACGTGCTTCCAGGAGACCTTCATCGGATCTGAACCCTGCTGCAGCGAACCAGGAAACGCGCCAGCAAGAGCGACTGCCTGGCTTTAAGATCGACTGGGGCAAGGTTGGCGATCCGCTTAGTAAAGATCTGCAAAAGGTGGTGCAAGAGGAGTTGGATTCCTGCATTGGATGTCATGATTGCATGCGGAGTTGCCCGCTGCCTGAAGCCTCCATTGTCAGTATTGCGGCTCTCAATAGTTACGCTGCTGGTTACGGTACGCCGTCAAGCGTAGCAAAGAAATTCATTGAGAGCTGTACTCAATGCCAAGCTTGCGTGCCGGTTTGCCCCGCTGACATTCACCGCAGTCGCATTGTGCTATGGAATAAGTTGAAGCAGACCGCAGATCCAAAGCATAAGCCAACTATCGAGTTGGCTGGAAATTTCTGCATAGCGGATTTCACGATTGGTGATGTCTCGAACATGCTTGCTAAGCATAAAATCTTCGGCGTACTGAATGAGGCCGAAAGGATCCATTTACTATCTGCAAGCCAATTCCGACGAATTATGCCGGGAGAACGTCTTGAGCAACAAGGGCAGTACGCGCGAGCGCTCTGGTTGGTGCTGAGCGGCACAATTGGAGTTACGATTGACACAACGTGGAAACCTGAGCTGACGCTCATCTTGCTTGAGGCTGGGCAGACGATTGGCGAGCTATCAGTGTTGGCGGATCAGCCCTGCGAAACGACTTCGGTTGCGACCGCGCCAAGTACACTGCTTGGTATACCAAAGTATGTGATTCAAGAACGTGCAAGTCACAACTCCACTTTCGCACGAACGCTGGAAAGCCTTTATGTCTCACGTTCCGTAGATGTGTTCTTGAAACGTCATCCCCAACTCACGAAGGCGCCTGACAGTGCCATCACAGCACTGGTAGATTGCCTTGAAGTTGAAAGATACGATCAAGGCAAGGCAATCATGACCGAGCAAGAATCGCTTTCAACCATTGCTTTTGTGAGACGCGGTTTTATCAAAGAGATACGACAGGTTGATGGCCGCGAAGTTACAACTAACTATCTGAAAGAAGGCGAGGCCTTCGGAGGCATTGCGAGTCCACGTCGCGGAGTGCTTTTGCGGTATGAAGCGGCAACGCAAGCAGAAATTTATACGATCCAACTGAGTTCTCTTCAGGCATTAGTAAGGCAGCATGGGGATCTTGCACCGTTCTTGAAACTTACCCAGACAACCGCATCGCAAGTTCGAGAAGGGCATACGGAGATCTTTCACCAAGCGGCGGACAAAGGCCTCCTGCAAGCATCACAGTTAATGGTTATCGATACCCGTTTGTGCGTTGACTGTAACAATTGTGTCGATGCATGTGAAAGAAGGCACGGCGCGTCGCGATTGAATCGTTCCAACCCGGGCGCGCAGATTGGGTATTGGCAGGTACCCGCATCCTGCTATCACTGCGAAGACCCCGTCTGCTTGTTATGTAGCGTCGATGGCATCCAGCGCGAACCATCTGGAGAAATTCGCATCATCGACGAGAACTGCATCGGTTGTGGCGCGTGCGCGGAACGTTGTCCGTTCGATAATATCCAGATCATTCCTCGTAATTCGAAAAAGCAACCGCTGGTGAGGAAATTGCTCCCGCGTCCAGTATTCGACCTTATTGAGTGGATTCGTGGCGGAGAGTCTGAAATGGCGAGCGACTTAGTGGCTAGCAAGTGTGACCTTTGCGTAGGTTACAAGTCTGGGCCAGCATGCGTTCGCTCGTGTCCAACGAGTGCCGCACAGCGAGTTGATCCGCTTTCGCTTTTTCGCGGTAATTAGCAAGCTCGGATTTGCCAACTTCGTATTGGTTTTCAAACGCTTTGCAGTGCGCGGTCTCGCAGTGCTTGCTGCATGCGGTCGATCGTTTGGTCAGCTTGGTCTTGCAGTGTCTCCAACGTACCGACTTCAGTTTCAATCGCCACGATGATGCCCTCCAACTTGACCGCCCATTCTTTGCACTTTTGGACCAACCACTGCCGATCGGCCTGAGACAGTTGTTCGTGCGGAGCTTCAATAATTAAGCCGCATCCTCGACGAAACTCAGTCAGACGCGACACTAATTCACCCTTCGACGTCGGTCGCTTGTTCGACCACTGCCCCGCTGCGTCGGCAAGATTGGCAAGGTACTTGGCGGCGGAGACATCGGCGGTCAGCAAGCCAGCCTGCTCAAATCCCCAGCCTTTATTGGAATTGCCGGGTAGGTTTCGCCAAACTCCGACGGCTAGAAGCAACACCGCGGCGACCGCTAGTGCGCCCCAAATACTCGCAGAGAGGTCGCTCTTGGGCTTGGACACACCGCCAATTAGTTTCCTTCTTAGGAAATCCACTGTGCGCTGCGTACTGGCTTCAATCGCGGCTTGCTCACTGTCGAACGTCTCTACATTGTCCCAATAAATGCCGCCTTCAGTCAGTATGCGTTCTTGAAGATCAAGCAAAAGGCTTGGATTCTTAAAAAGGCTACGGATTTGACTGGTGCTTAGCCTACTAAGGCCATGTTTCAAGACTTCGTTGATTTGCTGTCCGCATATTTCGTCGAGCGATGTGTACTCTCTCGACTCATCCTGCAACGCACAGTTCAGTTCAGCAACCAAGTCTGTCAGGTGAAGACCGACCATACGCTGCTCGAGCCAAGCCGGCCACTGCGCACTATCCTGGGGAATTGCAAACATAATGATGCTCATGACAGTTTGCCTTCCATGCACTTTGCAATCGCGGCCCCACCGCGTGAAATCCGCGAGGCGATTGTTCCACTAGGTATACTGAGCAAGCATGAAATTTCATCGTAGCTGAGTCCATCGATATGCTTGAGCACGAAAGCCCGAACTGCTGGGTTCTCACTATTCATGCAATCTTGCAAAGCCAGCGAGCGTTCACGATTTATCATTATTTCTAGTCCGTCATTGGAACGTACGTCGCCAATATCGATAACCGCTTCCGAACCAGCAGTGAGATTCTTTAGCCTGCGTGATTCGTCGATAGCCCTCAACCTTGCTGTGCTAATCAACCACTTGCGAAGCCCATCAGCGCTGTCGAAAGAAGCGATTTTGGTGTAGGCTTCCGTCCATACGATCTGGGCGACGTCTTCGTAGTCCACGGGCGGCCAGCAAACGCGTTTGCACGCCGCCTTTAATCGCTGGTCAAAAATTCGTACGAGTTGCTCGAATGCGTCGAACGAGCCTCTCGCCGCGGCTTTGAGGATGTTATCGGGTTCGCTGCTTGCTACCACTGTGGAACTCTCCCAAGCCGCTTGGATCTTGAACCTTCAAGATCTATTGTGCTTATCGTGAGCCCGCCTCTCACGTGTTAAAGTGGAAATTATAGCAGAGCTTTCCTGCCCGGTTCCATCTGGGCAGGTGCTTAGAGCGAATGGATTCTTCCTCAGCTATTCATTAACCACGAGTCGCGCTTCCGTGCCGAGAACCTCGTCCAATTCCGAAATATCAAAACGCGCCGGATTGGACGTATTTGCCAAGCCGATGTCAATTTCGTCGGAAAGTTGTTTAGCCATTCGTCGACTCACTTCCAACCGGTCCCCAATTTCGATTGCCAAGTCAGTTGCCTTTCGGCTGGCGGACGTCGCAAATGGGGAATGATCCAATTCACCTCGCATTCGCATCGTCGCATGCTCAGCGCGAAATGCTTCAAGTTTCTCACGAAGGACGTCCCGGTCAAGCTTCTGTTTTTCAAATGCCGCAACCATTTTTTCATATCCAAGCCTACGGTTCTCAGCTGCGGTGCGCATCGACACCAATGACTCTGTTTGGGCCTTAGCCCGTGCCAAACGTTTGCTTATGGCGGCTTCCATGTTGCATCGCGATGCTTCGCAGGACACACTGACGTACCGATCGCGAAGACCTGTCAGATCACTTTTCAGTTGAGCGACACTGCGTGCCTTTTCATCAACCTGCGCCTGGTATCGATCGAGGGCGACGGATTCTTCTACAACGCTACGTCCGTTCTTGGCGATTTCGCCATCCAGCTGGCTAATCGCCAATTCCAGTCGTTCAATATCGACTGCAATGGGAATGGCTTTCTTGCCTATTGAAGTTACATAGCCTGATCCAATCGTGGCAAATTCCCAAACGGTACCAAGCACGCCCGAGACACCTAGCCCCAGAACGAGCGCACCAATTACAAGAGCTTTTTTCATTTTGTTACTCCCAAACTCACGTTGAACCGACTAGGTCAGGCTGAAATGCCTCCCTTTCTCCCAGTACAACGCAGGCAGTTGCAAGATCTTCCTCACAAAACCAAAATTGCTGAAAACAAACGGTCAGCAAGCCTAGTCTGTGGGTGGAGGGCCGGGCGCCTGTGCTGTTTGTGGCAGGGTGACGGCGGCGAGAGTGCGTTAGCCCCAGCGAACCGATTGGCATCTGCCGAGTAACGAAACGAAAAAATCCCTGAGAATACTGCCCGGGCGGGTTCCAGATTCTCAGGGATTTTGCTTGCAATGACCCCTATGGGAGTCGAACCCATGTTGCCGCCGTGAAAGGGCGGTGTCCTAGGCCACTAGACGAAGGGGCCGCGTTTGCTGCTTTCAAACGAAAGTGCAGTGCGAGCAAGGGTTTTATCAGCGATTCGCGGGATCGTCAACCCTAGACGACTGGCTGTACCGGGTTTTCAGTCGACTGCGGGCGTGATTTTTGCCAGCGCTACGTTGAACAAACTGCAACGGAAGACCTACACCTATTGCATAAATATCGGCTCAAGATTGGGGGCTACCTTGATCAACTCTTGAATCAGCAGCTTCTGAACCTGACGCGTGGTCTTCTGCTTAAGTGCTTTTGCCAGAATCGTTTGCGCCATCGGGATACTGACGTGACTGGCCAGCTCCTTGATCGTTGGAACAAACGCAGGGCTCATGCTGAAGCGTCGCAGTCCCATGCCGAGCAGCAGCACGAAAGCTTGGGGTTGGCCGGCCATTTCACCGCATAGCGTGATCGGGCGGCGGGCTTTATCGCACGCGGCAACGACCGCTTGGAGCACCCGCAGAACGGCGGGCGCGAGCGGTTGGCACAGATGGCTGACTTTGGGATTGTCCCGATCGGCGGCCATCAGATACTGCACCAAATCATTTGAGCCGACGGACACGAAATCGACCGCCTCCAGCAACTGATCGATCATGACGGCGGCGGCGGGGACTTCGAGCATCATTCCAAAGTCGACTTTTCCGAACGGTTTCTTTTCGGCGGTCAGTTGGTCTTCGGCGCGTCGGACAAGTGTCCGCAGCCGACGCAGCTCTTCCAAGTTCGTGACCATGGGAAAGAGAATTTCAACGCGGCAGTCCTTCGTGGCTGCAGCTCGCAGGATCGCGCGAATCTGAGCGAGGAAGAACTGTGGGTGCTCGAACGATACACGGATGCTTCGCCAGCCCATGAACGGATTGGCTTCGTGTTGCGCGCGGCCCAAAAATGGACTGGTTTTATCTCCGCCGATATCCAGAGTGCGGATGGTCACGCGGTTGTTGGGACTGGCGGCGATCACTTCGCAGTAGATCTGCAATTGTTCTTCTTCATCCGGAACCTTGGTGTGCGTCAGGTAGAGATACTCAGTTCGATACAGCCCGATACCGCAGGCTCCCATCGCCACCGCACTTTTGGCATCGCTGACATTGTTGATGTTGGCCAGCAGCTCGAGCGGCTCGTTATCTTTCGTTTGCGCGGGCAGGTCACGATTGTGAGCTAGTTTGTCGCGGAGGTCGAAGAACTCACGTTCCAGCTTGCGATACGCGGTTAGTGTTTCACTGTCAGGATTGATGATCACCAAACCGTCGCGACCATCGACGACAACACAATCGCCGGTTTTGGTTTGACGCAGGATTCCCGCTACTCCGCTGACCGCCGGGATGCCGCGACTGCGCGCGATGATCGCTGCGTGACTGGTCTGACTGCCCGCCTGAGTGACGATACCATGAACGGGCTTATCGCCCAGCATGACAACTTGGCTAGGCAGCAACTCATCAGCGACTACGATAACCGGACCTTCCAGCGACTTTGAATCTTTGCGCAGCGCGTCGCTGAGAAAGCTGGTCAAACGTTCGACGACGTCGCGAATGTCCGCAACGCGTTCGCGCATGTAATCGTCGCTGGACCGCGACATCAACATGCGGTAGTAATCCATCGTTTTCGCCAATGCAGCAGGCGCCGACAGGTGTTCCGTCTGGATGAATGCCCGGACTTTGTTCAGCAGAGCGACATCTTGCAGAATCGTTTCGTGAACTGCAAATATCGCAGCCGCTTCTTTACCGACTTGCACTTGCACTTTTTCTTGCAGGGTTCGCAAGTCCGCGATCGAACGCCGCCGAGCATCTTCGAACCGCGCGAGCTCCGCGTTGACTTCGTTGGGCTGTACGTGGGTCTGTTTCGGATCAACATATACATCATGGATGCAATAGGCTGTGCCGATTGTCACGCCAGGCGAAACTGCGATCCCTTTTTTCATTGCTATCTTGACGATTCGTTTGAGCTGAAGCCAGCAACCAAGAAATGGTTCGATTTCGTGATGCGTCTGCGTTGAATCTAGCAGACAATCGCCGGTTCGACAATTTGTCTCGCGACCGGCTTGCGGCGGACACGTGCGGATGAGCGATGCAAGCATCCGTGGTCCTCCCATGCTAAGATGCTAAGGTCGTGTTTCCGAAGTTGTGTAGAACCGAAAATTTGAGGGACCGGTCCATGTTGCCTCTGGTGTATCGCAAACTTGTTGCTGGCAAGCTGCTCAAGTCCATGTTGCTGTGCGGAGTGGTCTTCACTCCGATTTCACTTCGGGCGCAAGAGCGAGTAGCGGGTGCAGCGACGCGAGCGAGCGAAGTTGCTAAGTCGACCGATGCGGCCGATGAGAAAATTGTGTCTGGTCCCCAAGTTGATGAACCGGTACCGGAATCGCTCGTATGGATCACTTCCGCCGAGGACAAGCCGAGCGAGAAAGCAGACTTGGCCGAACTCAGCCGCAAAGGCCCGCTGGCGGTTGCGTTCATGCATGAAAAATCGCGACCCGGTTTCGGTTTAACTCGTCTGATGAGCGAATTCGCGGCGCGACGCAAGACTGAGAAGTTGCAGTTGGTGGTCGTGATCTTGACGGATGATCGTTCAAGTAGCGAACAGTGGTTGGGACTGGTGCGGCGCTACTTCCCCGACCCAACACAGTTGGCGATCGCAGATGGCGGCATCGAAGGTCCCGGGACATTGGGACTAAATCGTTTGGCAGCGCTGACCATTCTTGTTGCGAAAGAAGGGAAGGTGACAGCCAATTTCGCGCTTACGCAGGTCTCAGAACCAACGGACGGACCAGCGGTATTGAAAGCGATGAACGAAGCATGTGGTGGTGGCGAGATTCCATCCATCACTGAATTGCGTCCGAGACCGAATAGGACGAACTGATGCGAAGTGTATTTCACTTCAACGCTCTCGCGGCCTACTCAGCGTTTGTACTGATCAGCTTGCTGAGCGTGAACACAGCGTGTATCCGCGCGAACGAACCTGATGACTTGGCCCTGCCGGATTTTTCGAAGCAGATCGTTCCGCTGCTGACGAAAGCTGGCTGTAACACAGGCGCTTGCCACGGCGCTGCGGCTGGTCGCGGCTACTTGCAACTGAGCCTCTTCGGTAGCCGCCCCGCTTCGGACTACGAAGCGATTAGGCATGCGCCGGGCCAACGCTTCGCCGATTGCATCTCAGCCGATTCGAGTTTGCTGCTGCAGAAACCTGCTGAGTTGTTGGCGCATGGAGGCGGCGAGCGCTTGCCTTTGGATGGCGATGAATACAAGTTATTGAAGTCATGGATTCAGGCCGGTGGACCACGCGGTTCGATGGCAAAGTTGAATCGCATCGAGTTCGTTCCTGCCGAAGTTGATGTAACGTCAGAGTTGTTGTTGCCGATCGGCGAGTCGATTGCAATCGGAGCGCGAGCATTTTGGAGCGATCACACGGTAACGGACGCGACTCAGTGGATGACAATCGAAGGAGCTTCGGCCGAGTCGGATCGCGAAGCAGATCGCGAAGCGGTGAGCGTGCAGTGGGAAAGCGGTCGTCCGCGGTTGCGAGCGAATCGAGTTGGAGTTTGGAACGTAACCTTCCGCATCGCTTCAGTGGCTCGTACTGTGCAAATTGTGGCTCAGCCGCGTGAAGCGTTGCCGACATCGCAGAGGACCTCGCATGACGGTTCGATCGACACGATTGTTCAACACGCCAACGAGCGACTTGGTTTACAAGTGGCCGCCCCTGCCGCGTCGCACTTGCTCGCACGTCGGCTGTGGATCGATCTCATCGGCCGCCATCCAACTTATGCCGAGTGGACGGATGCAAGTAAGTTGATCGAAGAAGGCGGTAAAGCTGCGTTGATTGATCGCTTGTTGGAATCAGAAGCGTTCGCTGAACACGCTGGGCAGCAACTTATGCGGTGGGTTCGAACGAGCAGCACTTTGACGGAATCTCCGGAGTTGGACGGGCAGTTATCTCGCGCGATCGCAGAACGACTAGCGCGCGACGACCGACTGCTTCCGATTATTCGCGACATGCTGAGCCCCAATGATTCGTCTGGTGAATTGGCTGGCTTTCATCGCTACGCGCGAGAGGCTCGACAGCGTGCGGAGTTGATCGCATCGACGTTTATGGGAGTTCGTATTGGTTGCGCGCAGTGCCATGATCATCCGCTCGATCACTGGACGCAGGACGATTACTTTGCACTCGCGGCGTGTTGGGCGGAGATTGAATCTGGAAGTGGCGGTGGAAACAATTCAGTGCGACGCATCACTGGTCGAACGACAACCGATTTGCGGAGCGGCAATGCGGCTGTCGCTGCGCTGCCAACTGGAGTTGAGATTGCAAGCGGAGTCACGCCGGATGTCGCTTTTGCGGATTGGTTGTGCGATTCGCAGAATGATTACATCGCGAACAGCTTAGCCAACCGACTGTGGCAATGGACGTTCGGACAAGGTTTGGTCGTCGCGATTGATGACCAACGCGAAACCAATCCACCCAGCAATCGAGAGCTGCTGCGTTACGTTTCGAAAAAGTTGCAAGGCAATGACTTTCGCTTGCGGCCAACGCTTCGCGAGATTTTGTTCAGCGAAACGTACGCGCGGGCGAGCCTTGAGTTGCAAGACGCGCCGAGTGACGAAGATTTACTGCGAGTGAAAATGGCCGGTGTGCGAAGTGCAAAGTCGATCGACTCGATCGCGTTCGCCGAATTGGTTCGACAGGGTCTGAGCTTGCGTGAACAAGTGGATTCGAAGAAGAACAGTTCGAATGGTGCCACGATGATGGTTGAAGCGATTGAGCCAAGCGGTTGTTCGCGCGCCGCCAGTTGTCGCGATCCGTTTGCGGCCAGTTTAGAACTTGTCGCGGGTTTAGAACTCAACGCTATGCTCGACCATCCCGCGAACTCATTTAATACATCGCTACGATCGACGAACTCAATCGACTTGGCGCTGACCGCAACCTTTGAGCGGTTGTTTGGCAAGCCGCCCGATGCGGCAACAATCAGGAACTGGCAACAGTTCATGCAATCTGCTCCGCCGACAGTAAGCGCCGAGCGAATCGCAACGGATGTAATCTGGAGTTGGTTGGTGAGCGACGCATTTCGGAAACTACAGTGAGCCTGTTGACTACGGGGACTTGCCAAGCACCGCAGGTTTGTCACGATTGCAACTTCAAATAGTAAATGTGTCGTAACTGAGAGGTGAGAATGTCGTCACTGGAATTGATACCTGCGTGGAAGCCGCGCCGGAAGATCTTGGGCATGTCTGCAATCTTGTTGCCATTTGAATCCAACGGCGATGTTGACTGGACCGGATTGCGAAACCACGTCACGCGGACGTTCGATGCGGGATTGGTTCCCGCGGTGAACATGGACACCGGTTACGCGAATCTGATCGACGAGAAGACTCGCATCGCGGTGCTCGAGCAGACGCAAGCTATCGCCGCTGGTCGCATGTTTGTGGCTGGCGCTTTTGTCGGCGACCACCCGGCTGCGCAATTCGACTTTGATGCTTATCAGAATCAGATCGATTCGATTCAACGGCACGCTGGAACTCCCGTGATTTTTCAATCGTTCGGATTGACCCGCTTGCCGGATACTGAGTTGATCGGGGCTTACGAGAAGTTGGGAACGGCGACACAGCAGTTCATTGCGTTCGAGTTAGGAACCATGTTTGCGCCGTTCGGTCGTATCTATTCGTTAGATACTTATCGCGAGTTGATCAAAGTGCCGCAGTGCATGGGGGCTAAACACAGTTCGCTGGATCGAGTGCTCGAATGGCAGAGACTGGCCGTGCGCGATGAAGTTCGGCCCGAGTTTCATGTGTTCACCGGCAACGACTTGGCGATTGATATGGTGATCTACGGCAGCGATTATCTGCTGGGCCTGAGCACGATGGCGCCGGACTTGTTCGCCAAGCGTGATCGGATGTGGGAGACAGGCGACGCGGAGTTCTTTCATCTGAACGATGTTTTGCAATACTTGGGATTCTTTGCGTTTCGCGATCCCGTTCCGGCTTACAAGCACACTGCGGCTCAGTGGTTGCATCGCCGCGGTTGGATTGCGAGCAACCTGACACATCCTCGCAGCCCATCGCGACCCGATTCCGACGTCGCTGTCCTGCAGTCGATACTGCAGCAATGCGGGCGGTTTCTCTAGCAGATTTTTCTCAACCTTAAGTGGTGGCGACTTTCAAAGTGGTGGCGACTTTCAGTCGCCAATCTAAAAAACCTCGACTGAAAGTCGACGCCACGCGAAGCCAGACGACGCTTACTAATCGCACGATCCTAAGCGAAAGTCACATCGCCCGCGTTGCTGATGTCGGCTTTCAAGACCGTGCGCATCTGCTCTAGGGCTCGTTGGGTGTGGAGGGTTTCGATGGAAGCGACGCAATCACTCGGGACAACCAGATGGAAGTCGCGCATGTAAGCGTCGTTGGCGGTGAAAAGCACACAGACTTCCGCTGCCATGCCGGTCAGCACTAATTTGCGACAACCTAAGTACTCCAGCAAGATGTCGAGCGTCGTAGAAAAGAAACCTGAATGCTTGGGTTTCAATACGAAGTAATCTTCACTGTTCGGTTTGAGCAATTCTACGATTGGCTTGCCGATCACATCTTGCTCCAAGCAGTGCGTGACTTGGGCATTGAAGTCCGAGCGCCATTTTCCAAAGTTGTCGTTGACGTAGATGATTGGTACGTGCGCTTCTCGCGCTTTTTGCTTCAGTCGCTGAATCTGTCGCGCCATCGGTAACGCGTGTTCAAGCAGTTCGTGGCCGCCGGGAAATTCCAGATCATTGATTACATCGATCAGCAGCATCGCGAACTCCGATTTATCTGGAGCATTTCCGTGCAAGTCCGCGTTTCGATCGTTAGTTACTCGGTCCTTCACTTCGTGCACCCAATGAGCGAGTCTTGCATTCGAGAATTTGTAGAGTGGGTCTCGCAAAGCACTTCGCATGCCTGTTTGGTTGGGTGCTCGGTAAAAAGAGAAAGAGGCGAACAAGCTTGACACCTGCCCGCCTCCTCCAGGGAGCCAACTGAGTTGCTACTTTCGTAGTCGAACTCGGGTTGGTGTTTCAAATGACCCTCATCTGAACTTGAAGTGCCAGTTGAACTTGAGGTGCTTCATTAGCGGCGATTGCTTTCGCCAGCCTGAACGCGCGATGCGCTTTGCGACTCAAGTTGCCTTTGAACGCCCTGCTTCGCTTCAGACCTCGTCAACTGGTTATCGTCGTTTCGATCGTACTGATCAAAGCTGTTTGCGAACATCGAATCCTCTGCTTCGCTGCGCGTCAAACGATTATCATTGTCATTATCAAGTGCATCGAAACACGTGTCACACCATTCCGACATAACCTCTTCGCGACCTTGCTCCAACTCGTTTTGTGAGATTTCTCCATCTGAGTTGGTGTCAAGTTTACTCAGCACGCTGTACGCTTTCTGCAGATCTTTGCGATCCATATGACCGTGGTTCGCATCGATGACCCACACGTACGCGGTGCTCATCGGATCCGATTCCTGTTGGCCGCTTTGACGAGTCGAGTCGCTTTGCGACATCGAGCTTTGCTGACTTCCACTTTGCTGACTTCGGCTTTGCTGGCTTCCATTTTGCTGGCGACTTCGATTGGCGAGTCGCTCGCCTGTTTGCGAAGCGTAGCTGGCAATCTCTTGGCGGGTCAAACGACGATCGTCATTCGTATCAATACGTTGAAATTCGTCGTACATGCCGCGAGGCATTTCACTGCGAACAATCACTCCGTCATCATTGTCGTCATTTTGACGGATGAAGCGACTAGTTCCGCTGGACGCAATCTCCTGGTTCGACTGACCATCGCTATCGTCCGACCACCAAGAGGACCACCACTGCGACCAAGTCTGATCGTCGTCATTGCTTGATTGCGAGCTTGACTGCGTGCTTGAGTAACTGTTCGAGCGATTGGAGTTGGTGCTGCCGTAACTCGAGCGTTGATTGCGCAACGCATAACCGTACTGTTGCACTTCTTTACGACTGATGTAACCGTCATTGTTGCGATCGACGTATTCGAAGTCTTCTCGCATACGAACGGGAAGTTCCGTTTTGGCCAAGTAGCCATCGTCATTTTTATCGTAGGTTCGAATCAGTTGACGCGAGCCGCCCGTAGCCACTTCTTGCTGTGAACCACCAGACTGATCGTCGGTCCACCACGATGACCACCATTCCGACCAATTGCGATCGTCACTACTGTCGCTGTTGTTGCTTGCGAAGTTGCGAGTGCTCGCATTGCCGGTAGTGCTGTTTCGCTGATTGAAATAGATTTCGCCATACTTGCTCAGCTCAAGCCGCGTCAGATAGTTGTTGCCATCCTGATCAAGCTCGTCAAAGTCATTACGCATGTGCGGTGGCAATTCGCGGCGTGTCAAACTCTGATCGTCGTTATCATCATACTGACGAATGAACTCTCCAGCTCCCACGACAGCGCCTTCAACGCGGCCCCGTCGAACTTGGCGTTCGTCGTCCCACCATGATTGCCACCAGCGACCCATTTGGCTCGCTGCACGATTCATATCAACGGTTCCCTCACCCGAGGTCCGTAGATAGTTCTTATCGGTGTCGTAACGCAAATCAAATTCACCATCACGAAGTACTTCGCGACGTTTTGAACCTTCTTCGAAGTCGATTTCCTCATCGACGTCAATCGACAAGCGACTCTTGTCGTCATCGTATTTCAATCGAATTTCGTTGTCACCGCTTTGCCCCTGTTTGTCCTTTCCCTGTTGGTCCTTTCCCTGTTGGTTACTTTGCCCCTGCTGGCTTTGTTGTCCTGATTGTTGACTATTGCTGCGTTGGTTTTCCTGCGCATTGAGGATTGCAACGGAGCCGGACAATGCCACGATCGTCCCGAAGGTTGTTGTCCCCAGCGTTTCCCAAATCCAAAACCGTCTCATACCAATTTCTCCCTGTAAGTGAGTACCGTAAACAACGGACGCCAACGCCCGTCGATATGAGCAAAGGCTGCGAAGCGCGCGCCGTCTTGGCGTAATCTCAGAAATTGAATCGATGTCGTTTCTTTGCTGAACATTCACATCCATATCAGCCATCGATCAAGGGTTCGCGACATGGATGATGCATTGAAGATCCAATGCTTTACGCAACTGCTTTCCAGTAGGAAATCCCATTTAGCTTTTTGCAGTAGCACAGTAATTCAGTTCGTCGCCAATCCAATGCGTTGCGCCAATCCTATTCGTTGCATAAGCGTGTCAAGTTGTCGTCTGACTACGACAACTTGTCATGTGCATAGATCTGACAGAAGCATCTTTTCAATCGTTGTCAGCGAATTAATGATCGTTGGTGAATCTCACCGCTGAGCGCCTTCAATCAGCGTTGTAAGGCATGTTGTTTGCAACCCGTGCTGCAGAACTAAAGCATCAATTTTGATATGCCTAAAAACACAGACTCTATTGGGAAACCGAGGTCGAAATGTCGAATTCAAACGCAACTGGCAAACAAGAGACGATGACTGCGTTAACTGTCGCCAACATACTCATGGGACTGTTGATCGCGACTTTCGCAGGAATTTTCATCTACATTGAACTCGCTGAAGCACCGTCGCCAGATCCACAGATGACGGAGAAGTACGTCGCTGAAGCCCGCGAGCGACTAGCGGAACATTCGGATGTCGTCGAGCAAGAGCTGATGGCCTTGGTTTCCGAAACGGTGCCGCCGATCAGTGACGCGGTATACGCTCAGACGCGACGTGACTTTCCGAAATACGTCAACGTATTGGAGCGTCAAGGAGCGGTCCTGATGAAGAACGTCGAGCAGATTTTCGTAACTCAGGTCAAGGCTCAATATCATGACTATCTTGCCGTGCATCGCGATGTTCTGCGGCAAGAATTCCCAGAATACGCAAGCGACAAGAACGTTGATCGCGTACTGAGCGAATTCGAAGAGACGTTTAATCGCATCGTCGAACGTTATTACTTAGAAGAGTTGCGTCGCGAGGCAAATGAAACTGGAACGCTTTGGGCAGCCATTGAACCGCTGCCGACCCCAGCGCCGGGTGAACCTTCACTCGAAGAGCAGTTGGCCGATTACTCGTCCGACTGGACGATGCTCGCCTTGAACGAACCGGGCAACGCCAGCTCTGCAAGTGCTCAACCGCCGCAGTAGCCGCAGTCCCGTAGTTGTCAGTCGTTGCCCGTTCCAAGCAAAGCCCATGAACATTCAATAGTTTCGATCATTCAAGACGCAGAGGAAAAAAGCATTATGTCATCAACACCGAATTCACCAAATCCTACCTCGCCGACACCACCGGGGTATAACGAAGAACACCAAGTCCTGCCTGAGAAAGTTCGCACGAGTTCCTACATTGCGGCGACTTTAGCAGTCTTACTAACTTTGGAAATCGCTGGGATTGCGATCTATGGTTACTATCGAGTTCAGCAGGCGTTGAAGCCGGAGAACTTGGCGGATCGCGTGGAAGAGACCGTTCGCGAGAACTACCCCGAGTTTCGCGCGACGCTGGTGACGCAAGCTCAAGAAAACGCTCCTGAGCTTGCGAAGCAGGTCAGTGAGACCGTTATCGCGGCGGTTCCCGATGCGCGAGTCGATTTGGAGCGTATGGTCGCGCGGCAACTGGCCATCGGACTCGACAACGCAACGGAACTGAGTGCCGAACAGTTTCGCGACTTGCTGAAAGAAAACCGTGCTCAGTTCGTAAAAGTCTTCAATGCGATCGAAGACGCGCCGGAAGAAGCTCACCAATTGGTGCTGGAAACCGAGGCGAGTATCGAGAAGCAGCTCGGAGTCGACCTTCAGCGTCAAGCGAAGTTGGCGGTCAAGAACTTGGACGATCTCAACGCGAAACTCGATCGATTGGCTGGATCGCCCGATACACTTTCAGCCAAAGAACAGGTTGAGCGACGAATCGTGCGAGTGCTGCGCGCGATGCAGCAGTCAGAAAGCAACATGCAGATCTCAGCTCTTCCTCAACCACGTCGCTGAGCGTCGGTTGCGTGAAATTGCATGGAGTTACAGGAACCAGAAAGTTCGTGCGGCCGCGTCGAGGACAGCGCGAGCGACCGGTTCATCGAACGTCGTTGTGCGCGATAAGGGTACGCTCGATTCAATCACAATCAGCCGATACACGCTTCGGCGATTCGATTGACAACTTTTTTTCGCAGCGGCGATCCGGCATGAGAGTGCGTGCGGATCGCCGCTTTTACTTCGTATGCTCAGTGAAGTTCGCTTAGTCCGTTGTGTAGCTTTCGGAAAAGTTGATCGAGGTGCGAGGATGACTCGAGTGATGACTTGAGTATTGGGCGGCGATGGTACGCAAGCTGCGTTGGCGGAACATTACCACGTGATTGATGTCGGCTAAGGAGTTCGGCGCGGAATGGATCGTGATGCACAAAACTCGCTAGCTAATCGAGGAGCCGCTCATGTTAGATACTAGGTCCGAAGCGGCCGCAGGAACTCTAGGTCGCCAGCGATCGCAGTCCGAAGTTAAGTTTCGCGACACCAAGCCGCTCGAGGACGCAACGCAAATCAGCTTAGGGCAACACAGTGTTCCGGCGAACTGCGTGCCGACGACCAAAACGTTGAACTTGCCAGGAATGATTGGCAATTCAGTTCCGATGCTGCGAGTTTACGAGCAGGTGCGGCAAGCGGCGTTGACGGAGAGCAGCGTAGTTGTGTGCGGCGAATCGGGCACCGGCAAGGAGCTCGTCGCATCGGCCCTGCACAGTCTTAGCCCTCGCGCGTCTGGACCGTTCGTTGACGTCAACACTGCAGCGATTCCGCAAGCGTTGATTGAGAGCGAGTTGTTCGGTCACGTGCGAGGCGCGTTCACTGGCGCTATTGCAGATCGCATGGGATGCTTCGAAGCGGCTCATGGCGGAACAATTTTCATCGATGAGATCGGAGAGCTCGAGTTGGCGTCGCAGGCTAAATTACTGCGGACGCTGGAGACTCGTCGAGTGCGCCGCGTGGGATCCTGTAGCGACTCGCTGGTGGACACGCGCGTGGTTGCCGCTACGAACCGACAGCTTGAAGAGATGATCGAGGAAGGGACTTTTCGCGAGGATCTTTACTTCCGCTTGAACGTTGTAGCGATCTACTTGCCGCCGCTTTGTGACCGCAGATCGGATATTCCAGTTCTGGTTGAACACTTTTTACGTAACATCTGCGCACGGATGAATCGCGTTGTACCTCGCTTGCACGGCGCGTTAATGGAGCACTTGATCGCGCAAGAATGGCGGGGGAATGTTCGTCAACTCCGCAACTGCATTGAGAGCATGTTAGTCATGAACTCAACGCGCGAGTTAACGACTGCCGATCTGCCTTGCCGCACCGATCGCTTTAATCGACCCGATCGCCATGTGCGAGTTCCAGACGAACTAACGCTTGCTGAACTTGAGAAGTTAGCGATCAAGCAGGCGCTCGCGCGTTACAGCGGCGTCCGAGAGCGCGCCGCGCAGTCGCTGGGAATCTCAGTGCGGACTCTGCAGCGTAAATTACGAGCATGGCGGGCGGAACGTAGCTTTTCTGAATAGTAGTGCTGAGTAGTAGCGCTGCGAGTAGCGACATTGATGTAGGGTTAAAGAACGTGCAACTAGATCAGCTTTTCTTCAACGGCTTTGAATCGTTGATTCGCTCCGTCGTGGTAGGCGTCCTCGCTTACATCGCGCTTTTGGTAACACTGCGTATTACGGGCAAACGAACTCTGGCGAAACTTAACGCGTTCGACTTGATCGTGACGGTAGCGCTTGGTTCAACTCTGGCAACTGCGCTGCTCAGCAAGGACACGGTTCTAGTTGAAGGCGTTCTGGCCCTGCTGCTGCTCTGCGGACTTCAGTATTGCGTTAGTTGGCTCAGCGTTCGTTCGAAGTGGGTACGTGATCTCGTGAAGAGCGAACCGTGCTTGGTTGTTCACAATGGCAAAGCTCTGCACGCGGCATTGAAAAAGGAACGCTTAACGATCGACGAAATTCAAGCGGCACTTCGCGCAGCACAACTGCACGACATTTCCGAAGCCGACGCAGTGGTGTTGGAGACGAACGGCAAATTGAGTGTCATCCCGCGATCAGAGACTTTTACCGCTGAGACGCTTCCAGGCATCCGCCCGAATGCAGCAAGTGATAGTTAGGTAAGAGGTCGAGTTGTCGACGTTCGCGATTGGCGACTAAACGTGGCTACCATTTATTCTTCGTCTGATCCTTAGCAGTTGTCCTTCGATAGAATCAGTTGAATCGTCTTGAAAGCGATCCAAAGATCGAAACGCATCGAACGTCGTTCTACGTATTCGATATCCAGCTCCATCATTTTGGAGAAGCTGAGGCGGTTCTTACCGCTAACTTGCCACAGACCAGAGATACCCGGTCTAACGGCAAAACGCTTCTGCTGTGCTCCGGTGTAGTCTTCCCAGTCAAGCACATCCGGCCGCGGACCGATTAAGCTCATATTACCGATCAGCACGTTAAACAACTGCGGCAACTCGTCTAACGAACGCGCACGCAAAAAACTACCGCCAGGAATCAATCGATGTTTGTGATCTGGCTTGGCGACAACCTCATCCAATTCCGCGCGACTCGACACATAAACCCGATGTTCTGAAGTGGCTAGGTCCGGGTCGACCGAATCCATGGTTCGAAATTTATAGATTGTGAATGGGCGGCCCATTTCCCCTAATCGCGTCTGCTTAAAAATTGCCGGTCCACGCGAAACGCAGCGAATATAAAGGGCGATTACGAACATTAGCGGCGAGAGAATGACCAGTGCCACACAGGAGCCGACAATATCAATCGCACGTTTCCACTTGGGCGTTGGCGACCAAATGAGAACAGGCACCGGTCGCGTTACGCGCGGCGCCGGAAGCTCTCGTACGACTTCATAAGAGACAACGCCATCTAGCAAATTTGTATTGGAAGATGCAGACTGGGTTTTTAAATTCATAACTCTGCTGCGAATCAACGAGGGCAAATCGGGCTTTTGCAGATGCGAAGCACAACCAGGTGAGTGGCTAGTATAGCTACGTAGCGAGCTTTAGCTAGATTTTGCATCCAACCTAAAAGGACCGGTTTCCCACATCGACGGTGGCAGTATTACCTGAAGCGGATGTGCCGTGCGACCGTTCGCCAATCGTCGGGCTTAAAGGAGCTTTAAATGCCACTAGCCGATTCCTGGTTGGCTGTCTTTCGCCGTATCACCGAAAAAAAGCCTGGTTAATTTTTGCTGCGACTTGCATTTTCTTCGCTCGCGATTCGACGAATGTACCTTGCAAAGTCGATGTCTTCGCCTTGCAGCAACGTAGGCAACGCGCTTTCAAAATCTTCCCGCCGACACCACTCGCGCATAAAGTCGTCCCACGAGTGCCAACGTCGACGCTGTTGCGGAGTCATTGCGTCGTTGTAAGCGGTCAAGTATGCGCGTTCAAAAAGCGAGATGAGGATTTCGAACAGCACCTGCGTTCGCTCGCGTTGCTCCTCGCTCAGTTCCAGCGAGTTCTTCTGTGTTCGCAGTTTCAGATCTGAATGTTCAAGCACCAGCTTGAGGAAATCGGTGTAGGCGTCCGAAAGCAACTGGTAGACTTCTTCATCTTCATTGTCGCGCTCTTTGCGCTGCTCCAATACGAACGTATAGATGGCTAGCGGTAAACCAAACACAGTTACAACGTTCGCGAGCAGTTGCCAAATATCGAGCATTCCCATGGTGTCGACCTTCGTCGCTTGGCAAAACGGTTTACGGTTTCGCCACCACTCTCATTAGTTTGACCATAGCCACAGCAGCCTCAGCGGCTTCGCAACCTTTGTTGCCCACATTCCCGCCTGCACGATGAATCGCTTGCTCAAGTGTATTACAAGTCAATACACCGAACGCAATCGGCTTGCCGGTCGTTGTCATCAATTCCATCAACGAGTTGCTGACGGCGCGATTGAGATGCTGATCGTGAGTTGTTTCACCTCGGATCACCGCGCCCAGTGTAATGACGGCGCAGATGGACGCTTGCTTCGCGAACGCAGTCGCCGCTAGAGGCAGTTCCCATGCGCCGGGTACGCGTGCAATGATTATGTCGTCCGTCGCAACGCCAGCAGTCTCAAGCGTCGCGATGGCACCAGCTAGCAGTTTGTTGGTGATATTTGAATTGTAAGTTGAAACAACGATTGCATAGCGACCAGTGCAATCTTGATCTTCCGTTTGCATCTCAATAGTCATAGATGTTTAACTGCGGTGCGTGGATGTTGATGTTCTAAGCCGTCGGTCTCAAGCTCAATAGAAACTCAGCGTTGTTTCGTGTTTTTTCCATACGCTGTAATATCTTTTCCATCGCATCTGGTGCGCTTAATTCGCCGATCGCGCGGCGCAGGGCTGAAACGCGTTTGTGTTCGTCTGGGTCCATCAAGACTTCTTCGCGACGCGTGCCACTGCGATTGATATCGATTGCGGGCCAAATGCGACGTTCGAGCATCGATCGGTCGAGCACTATCTCGAGGTTCCCAGTGCCTTTGAACTCTTCGAAAATGACATCGTCCATACGACTGCCCGTGTCGACCAGAGCAGTTGCGATGATTGTCAGCGAACCGCCCTCTTCGACTTTTCGCGCCGATCCGAAAAACGATTTCGGACGCTGCAAAGCGTTAGCATCTAAGCCGCCGGTAAGCAGTTTGCCGCTCTGTGGGCATTCGCTGTTCCAAGCTCGCGCGAAGCGCGTGATGCTGTCAAGGAAGATGACAACATCCACTCCATATTCGACCATTCGCTTGGCCTTTTCGAGGACCATATGCGCGACTTGAATATGTCGAGCGGTCGGTTCATCGAAAGTGCTGCTGACAACTTCGCAGTTTGGACCGCGAACTTCGCGAGCCATATCGGTGACTTCCTCGGGACGTTCGTCGATCAAGAGGATCATCACATAAGCGCTGGGATAATTCTTCAGAACTGCGCGAGCCATCTTCTGCATTAAGATTGTCTTCCCCGCTCGCGGCGGACTGACAATCAAACCACGCTGTCCAAACCCGATCGGTGCAATGAGATCCACGACGCGCGTTTCGAGCACGTCAGCGGTTGTCTCCATCACAATGCGTTGGTCTGGATGCAACGGCGTCAAA
>JBGSOM010000168.1:0-5948 GCA_041739135.1 Pirellulaceae bacterium | reverse complement strand
TTCCCATCGAATGCAAAAGACTTCCGATGCCTGATCCCGGCGACAAAAAACGTGACGTACGCGAATACGTCGTAAACGCAGACGGAACAACCGGAGGAATCCAACGGTTCAAAGAAGGCAATCATGGTGGTGCCCACGATTTCGCTGGAATGATTGGATACGTTCAGGATTCTACCGGATTCGAGAGTTGGCTCAAGATGATAAACGGCTGGATACACGAGTTGACAAATCAACAAGGCAGCGATTGGTCTGCCGATGACAAACTTTCACTTCAATCACAAAACGTTGAAAGTCGCACCTGCCAATGTAGATCAATCCATAGTCGGGGCGAAAGATTTTCAATCGAAATTTGGCATGCGTGGGTCGGCCTCAACTAAACTTGACAACTCATTCGCATGCACGTGCGAAGGTAGCTTTAACAAAAGTTTGCGCCATCGGTACCTACAAAAGAATTTCGCCGATTTGGCTCGAGCCTGTTCGAACAGACTTGATGGATCAAGTAATGGCAGCGACGGAACCAACAGGTACTGTCGTTCTAAACTCGCACTGGTCAACCTCTACCGGTGCGATTTGGCCTCCGAGGAAAGTTGCGGGGATGTGTTTCCAAGATAAGTTGTTGAGGTTAGACAAATCGACGCGAGTTTAACTCATGCCTCGGTACCAAGGAAATTCACACAGTTGGGAGTCAATTTGAAAACAATCACTTTTCGCCAAGGCGCACAGGAGGGCGTGTCCTTGGTAGATTGAGAATGCTGTTCCGTGGTGGGGCGGGGCGGGCTGGTTGATGGTAGCGCGATATATGGCAACACATTTCTGATCGTGTCTTATCACGCCGGCTTGGATCGATGGTACCGCTTTATCATTGCGGGCCTTTTGAAATGGATTGCGGTTTGATCGAAGCTATTCCGGCTCGATCACCTAGCCAGCGGAGTGCGATGAAGGCGATTACTGCGACCGCAATCATAGTGAGTCCGAACGCCAGTGCCGGCCCCGCGGTCGGTTTGCTTGAAGTGATCTGCGACGCGAACCAACCCGAGACGCCGCCCATTCCAAGCGAAAGTAGACTGATCAGCCAACCCAGCGGCGTAAATCGACTGAAGTCGATATCGAGTTCATTGATGGTTTCGCCAACGCGCTGAGCGAGGTCTTTTTTCATCTTCGTTTCCGCCTTAGTGAGCTCTCTAGTCGCTAGTCGATTCACGCTTCGATCTCGCAAACCCACGAGGTACACAGTTTAGCATGAACTCGCTTCCCGTTCCCAGCACTCCAGCCCTCGACAGAGCCCCAAACGTCTCGATAATCAACGCTAAACGGAAACCGGACTAAACACGCACCTCAATCGAAGTGAAAATTTGACATGGCCAAAAAGACAATCGCAGACGTCGACCCCAAAGGCAAAGTAGTGCTGATGCGTGTCGATTTCAACGTCCCTCAAGACGAAGCAGGTTCGATCACCGACGATCGACGCATTCGAATGGCAATTCCGTCGATTGAATCGGTACTAAGTCGTGGCGGTCGATTGGTGCTGATGAGCCACCTTGGGCAGCCCAAAGGTCCTGATGCAAAGTTGACGCTAAAGCCAACTGCGGAGCGGCTATCAGAGCTAATCGGCAAACCTGTCGCGTTCGCAACTGACACAGTTGGCGAAGACGCTGCGGCCAAGATCAGGGCGCTCAAGGATGGCGAAGTTGTCGTGCTTGAGAACGTGCGTTTCAATGCGGGTGAGAAAGCGGGTGACCCGGAGTACGCAAGTAAGCTGGCCAGCGGCGCGGACATTTATTGCAACGACGCATTTGGAACTTGTCATCGCCCCGACGCTTCGATGGTCGCAGTCCCGCAAGCGATGGGAACGAAGCCGAAGGTAGTTGGATTCTTGGTCTCCAAAGAAGTGCAGTACCTCAGCGACACGATCGCGAATCCTCAACGTCCGTTTGTGGCGATACTGGGTGGCGCGAAAGTCAGCGACAAAATTAACGTCATTAACAATCTGCTTGGTATTTGCGATTACGTTTTGATCGGTGGAGCGATGGCGTACACGTTCTCGTTAGCGAAAGGTGGTAAGACCGGTGGCAGCCGCGTGGAACTCGACAAAGTCGAACTCGCCAAGGAATTGATCGCAAAGGGTGGCTCGAAATTGCTGCTGCCCGTGGATACTCATTGCGGCGATGCCTTTTCGCCCGACTGCAACAAACAAGTTGTTAAAGCTGGTGAGATTCCCGATGGTTGGGACGGTTTCGACATTGGCCCTGACACAGCTAAAAAATACGCTGAATTGCTTAAAGGTGCGAAGACTGTCGTTTGGAATGGCCCGATGGGCGTTTTCGAAATGCCACCTTTCGACGAAGGTACAAAAGCGGTTGCCAAAGCGATTGCCGATAGCGATGCGACAAGTATTATCGGTGGCGGTGATAGCGCGGCGGCGATTGAGCAACTAGGCTTCGCCGATCAAGTCACGCACGTTAGCACCGGTGGCGGTGCTAGCCTCTCCATGCTGGAAGGTCAGAAGTTCCAAGCGGTCGAATTGCTGGACGACAAGTAGCCGCTAGATCCAGTCGCAATATTCAACAGCTACATCCAACAGCTCCATCCCGCAGCTCCATCCAGCAGCTCGTGATCAAGCCCGTGGCAGCATTGCCGCGGGCTTGGTTCATTTACGCGTTTCCCCAAATACTGCGCGGTCAGATTCTTAGAACTTGAGCAAATCTTGCTCGACGCACGTTGATAGCAATTGCGACTGTTAAACCGAACGGGTTGTAACGGCTGTAGGTGGGGGATGTTTTGCTGCAATCGCCACGCAGGTCGATTACCTGAATCGATCGTATCGAGTTGTCCGATTCTCCTAACCGAATCACCTCTGCGTATCGCGATATCGAGCCTCCCGGAGCCTATCTCGATGGCACGAAGTTGCACGCAGAAGGGATAAAGTGCCGTTCGTTTTAACTCCGGCAGGGATCGCCATGAACCGAGCAAAATTCGTCGCTTCTGCCTTCATCGGAGTTGTTGTTGCTGCGAATTCGTGTGAGCACGCTCAAGGGCAGTCGCCAAGTCGCTTCATCGTGCAGCCGCAACGACCGAAACAAGTCGTTGCACCGGAGCCGGCTGCAACGCCGATCGTACCGCAGACGGGCACAGTAGAGACGCCGGTGCAATCAGCAGCGTTGCCTGTCCAGTCGCCAGTGCCCACCACAGCGCCCGCCACAACGCAGCTTGAATCGATCGAATTAAGTCAACCCATCGCGCCGCTGCCAATCAACGCGAGCACAGCGACAACGGGTGCCATCGACATCAAGGTTGACTCGCTCGATGCTTTTCCATCCTTGAAACCCGCGACTAAAGCGGAACTCAGCTTTGATTCACTGGAATCGCTCGCGACGGTTGATAGCAAAGAGTTCGAAGCTGAGGTGGCTAAGTTTGCAGCGACGTTCGAGCGAGCAGCTCCCCAGCCAGAATTGCCCAAGTTAAACTCGCCCGACCAAGCATCGCCTGTAGAGCACGAAACGAACACACGCACAGCGCAAGAACGCCCGATGGTGTCTGGTCATCGAACTTCGCCATCGTCGCAGTTGCAATGGACAGCACGTCCCAGCGGCAGTCGTATTCCGCCAATGACAACGCGCAGCCACGAGGACTCGGCGGCGAGCCAACATTTGTCTTCGCGTTACACGCCCGCGACAAACAATCAAAATGCATTTAACAGTTTCCAGGCAAATTCCCTGGCAAACGACACGCATTCGTTCAACATGCGCAACGACGATGCGAGGGCATTGCAAGCGGCGCAAGAACAAGCCGTAGCGAACAACCAATTGCTCACCAAGATCGCTGATCGTGTCGAAGCGATTGAGTCTAAGATTATCAAGAATGAAGAACCAGAGGAGCGTGCTCGCACTCGCGCCGCACTCGTGTCATCGCGAATTACCAACGATCCTCGATTCGCCACCGAAGATGCATCCGAGCTTAATGTATCGCGACTTGAATCACCGCAAGGCTGGCAAGCGATCGGTCAGCGTCTGACGAATCATGTCAAGACTTGCGAGAGCTTGCTGCGTCGCGGCGCGTTCTGCTCTGCTCGCGAAGAAGCTGAGAATGCTTGCGTGCTTTTGATCCGGCACATCGACTTGATCGACAACCTCTATCGCTGTGAACCCGCTTGGCTGGCTGCAAAGCAGTCGCTGAGTGAAGCCGAGGATTTCTTGGCTGTGCAACGCGCTTCGGACAGCGACGGACTGCAGCGTTTGATCGACTCGCATCATACACCGATACTTAAAGGCAAGAACTTAGCCGAGATGTCGCCGCTGACCGCTGCCCAGCACTATCGACTCTACGCTGAATTGCAATTGGTCGAAGCCACGCAGGGACATCCTTGGGCGAGCGAATTGCTTTACGCAGTGGGCAGGACGTATCAATCTGAAGCGGACGCCGACCGCAGCCAAGTTGACGCGATGCGCATGAAAGCGCTGGCTTACTATCGAGCGGCTCGCACTACGTTGCCAACGAATTCGGTGGCTTGCAATCAGCTTGGTCACTTGCTGTTGCAGATGGACCGCAACGATGAAGCTCGCGAAGTACTTGCAGCGGCTGTCACGCTGACCAACGATGTCGCGTCGCTCAGCAATCTTGCGGAAGCGAGTCGACGGTTGGGTGATACGCAGACAGTTGCATGGGCAGCACAGAGTGTTGCCGCGATTCGAAGTCGCACGCCCCAGCAGGCTCAGGTTCCGCCGTACGTTGATTTGACTGCAGAAGAGTTCATGGCGATCAGTCCGCGATCGATCGGCCCGAAACCTGAAACTGAATCTATGAACAGCGGTCAGACAGCTCCTGTGCACAAATCCGCCGCAGCACCCAGAGCGAGTCAATTTCGCTAAAAGTCTGCGATAAGCGACCAACAAACTACAGTGAACACAACTGACGATTTTGCCGAAGAGTCAACTATGCCATTCATGCTAACAACTCGATCAAGTTTGCCAGCTCTTGTGGCTTGCTTTGCGTTCGTTAGTGCCGGTGAACTTGCGGCGCAGAACACCATACCAGCGCCGCGCGGTCCAGCTCAGCAGACGATCACGCAACCCAAGTCCGATACTGCCAGGTCTGACACTGGCAAGTCGACGGCGCCGAAGACGCTGTACACACCGGCGCCGTATGCTCAGAACAACGAATTCGCGCCGCTTGCAGGCACCGTTGATCGTACTGGTTTCTCGGCATGCAATCCTCCGCCACAGCCGCAAGTCGCTCTCGGACGCTGCCAACCTTGCACGGTAGCAATCGACTGCGCGGACAACTGCAACGGTAATCGCCAGAGCTTCAAGGACTTGCACCCGTATCCATTTCAACCACTTGGACACGGTGAGTACTTGGGTCCGATTCGCTTGCCTTCAACGCTCGATTATCGATTGCGAGTTGGCGATAGTATTCGCTTTATATTCATCGATGCACCCTCGCAGTTGCAGAACAGCTACCGCTTAATGGTTGGTGACGAAGTTGCCATTGAATCGGCGACGGACGATAAGATTCGACGCGGGGATTTGCAGCAAGGGCGAGGCCTTGTCATCCAACCTGATGGCAAATTAACCGTTAGTTTGATCGGCGAAGTTGAAGCAGCCGGGCTTACCATCCCGCAACTGCGTCATAACCTTGAGATCAAATACAAAGCCTTCATTCGCGAGCCGTCGATCGACGTCACTCCGATTAAGACGAACTCACTGAAGACGGCGATCCTCAGCTCCGTCGATGCGCGAGCAGGCTCGGGCGGTACGAACTACATCGATACCATCCATCCCGACGGCACCGTTCGCTTGCCAAAAATCGGAGCGATCCCGGCGCAAGGCATGACCGTCGATGAACTCAAACGCGAAGTCAACTTGCGTTACGAACGAATCGTCTCGGGGCTTGAAATCGAACCTGGAATCAACGCTGAGGCTCAGCATTTCGTCTACATCACGGGCGAAGTT
>JBGSOM010000166.1:0-38789 GCA_041739135.1 Pirellulaceae bacterium | reverse complement strand
AAGTACATGGGATGGTCGAGTCTAGTCACCCACACGATCGTCGAATAAACGAACGCAGTCGTTGCTCCTAGCGCGATCAACGTATCCATATTCGTCGTCCCACGAACCGCCGCCCGCCAAGCCGATTTGTAGAACTCGGAGCCCGCGAACACGATGATCACCAACGCCCCGATGAACATCATCCAATTCATCCAGGGGCCGTGCCAGTGCATCGCAGTCGAGATCCAGTGAGTCGCTTCCAGCGGCAACCACAGACTCATCCCAACCAGTGCTCGATAGCGCCAAGTGCGTTCATTCGCCTGCTGCTGACGTTCGATTTCGCTTTGATCAAAGCGGTCGTCTAAGTCTTGTATCTGCTCAGCGGTGAAGCCACGGCGCTTGATCTCTTCGATCAACGATTCAGCATGTAAGCTCTCGCCTTCCACTTCAGCAACACCGCCAGCGAAACTTACACTAGCGGCACTCACGTCGGCTCGCGATTCAAGAGCGCGCTGTATGCCCGCCGCGCATCCAGTACACGTCATACCCGAAACCCGCAATCGCACTGCACCCGATCCACCGACAGTTGCCGACTTGTTTCGACCTGCGACAACTGACGTCGACGATTTCTCAGATTCTTGCTCGGGCGATAGGATTGGTAATTGCATGGAAAGCTTCAATAAGTCAGCGGCGCCACCGTTGGGCTCGATGTGAGCGCCAAGGTCTTTCGACAGCTATCTCTCAACTGCCATTGTAACGCTCAACTGATCTGATCAAGCCTTCCCACGCACTTTGCGTTCGCATTAAACGCGCGTGGCTTACTTCACGTCGACTTTTTCGACGATCGCCTGAGCTTCCAACAGTGCGGCAGCTTTGACCGATTCCAAAGTGACTGGTCCGCCGCCGCGTTCCAAACTCGTATCAGCCGCTTCCATGAATGTGAACATCTCGATCGTTTCTTCGGGCGAAACAGGAGCCTCCGCGCCAGCGAAGAAATCCAAAATACGCATTACCAACGGCGCGTAGCCATCATATTTACCGCCCACTTCCACAGCATTTTTTCCGAACACTACCAGCCCGTAATCCGCTTTCCCATCGCGAATGCCACGAAAGGTACCGATGCGACCATCCGCCCATTGTCCCGCGACAAAATCGGTTCCCTCGGTATGCATCCGCGTTACCGACTGGCATCCAGTCCCCATAGCGGTGTACAACGTTTCAACGCCGTGCACCCCGTACCAATAGAGATCCGTATGCGAAGGTTCCAAAGAACAAGGTCCCCAGCTCGCCGCGCCTCGCACCTGACTCTTCAAGTTCGGGTCTTCGCGCCAACGAATCGTCCCCGCGCTGAAACGCAATGAAGAACTGCTGAACCACTTCCCTTTGTATTTCTTTGCCAGCATATCGATAGCCAGCGCATTCGCCAGATTTCCAGCCAGTGGCTTGTCGATAAACACCGGCTTGCCCGCGCGAAACACCGGCAACACTTGCTCCAAGTGCTTGCGCCCGTCGACGCTTTCTAATAGCACTGCATCGACTTTGGTCAGCAACTCATCGATCGAGTCGACAATTTCGACGCCCATGTCTTGCAACTGCTTCGTGAACCCAGCGACCCGGTCACGGCTGCTCGCAATATCCTCACTACCACCCGGAAACGCGGCCACAACCTGCATCTCAGCCAGTTTGCCTTCGCCCTTCGGGTCATTGATCAGTTTGGTGAATGCGGGCGAGTGCGATGTATCTAAACCAATCATGCCAATCCGCAGTTGCTTGACCTCCTGCCCTCGCAGACTGACCGCCTGGGAACAACTCAATGCACCTAGTAATGCACAGGTAACGGAAAGTACTTTAAGTGAATTCAATTTCATATCTCGCTTTTGAGTAAATCTCTGCTTGTCCAAAATCCAAACCTTAATGACACTTCTCGCGATCCACTCCGCATGCTTCACCCTTTCCAGCGAAGCGTCCGCATGTTTCACCCTCCCAGCGAAGCGTCCGGGAGGGTCGGCAATCGAGCTTCCAGCGAGAGTGCCGGGGAGGGCTGCTCTCGGTCGACCGCTCGCGAAGTTTCAACTATATCACTCTCTGTCAATCATCGTTCGCCAGCGCATCAAGTGCCATCACTCAGCGGTTGGGAACTGCGTAAGTACGCGAACAGGTCACGAACCTGCTGCTCACTCAACGCGTCTAGCAGCCCTTCAGGCATCAGCGATTGCGGTTGCGGCTTGAGCGATTCGATCCTGTCTCGTTCAATCGTATAGGACTGACCATCGACGGCTCGCAAAGTCACTTGGTTCGGCGACTCCTGCTCGATAAAGCCTGTGAGCAACTGACCCGAATCGTTCAGCAACGCGAAGCTCTGATAACCTTCGCGCACTTCGAGATTCGGGGCAACAATGTTCAACAGTAAAGTCGACAATTGATCGCGTTGATAACCCGTCAAACTGGGACCAATCTGCCCGCCCGAATCGAACAGCGCGTGACAGCGACCGCAGGATTGCATATACAATTTCTTGCCCGCATACGGGTCGCCGTTTCCCTCAGCGATAATCGCAGTAGTCTTCGCCACCAATTGTTTGGCTTTCGCCAAGTCGATGGTGCCGCCCGCAGGATAGATCTTGGCGAGCGATTCAAGCAGCGCAGCGTCATCATGCAATCGCATGCTGCGAATCACTTCTAACGGCAAGTCGGTGGCAGCGACACGTTTACCTTCAACCGCTGCAATCCAGTGCCGCGTCCAAGCGGGTCGTGAAGCTAACAAAGCTCCGATGGCTAATCGAGTTTCGCGAGAATAATCGCTCCAGTGCCCTAACAACGGTTCTGCGATATCGCCGTTACCAATTGCTAAAGCTGCTACGGCTGCGGTCTTAATTTCTTGACGTTTATCGTTCGTGATCAGCTGCATTAAACTGGCCGTTAAGTTCTCAGCTGTCTTCGTATCCTTCGTTCCAACTTGCCCCAAGATCTGCAACAGTTGCACACGATCTGTGGAAGCATTCTTCGACTCACCGACAAAGGCGATCGCTTCATCAAACGCTGCTCGTTCACCATGTCGCACTCGCAAAGCCAGCGAAGGTTGCCCCAACTCGATCAGGCTCGCGAGCACCGACTCAGTTACCGATGCTAGAGTCCTCCCTGCGAAAGCCTCTTCGAATCCTGCAGTCAGAGGTCCGACCGATCGATCGCGCCGCTCCTTCGAAAGTGTCTTCACTTTTTGCAGCAGTCGAGCGATATTCGCCATCGGCTTGACGCCGCCCTGCAATGCCCAACGCTTGATCAGCTTGGGACCAAGCTGCGTCGCGAATAAATCGCTATCCCACACTTCATCGCGACTGAGTAACTCTTGTTCGATCGCATCATAATCGTCCGCGTGCTTTTCGACGGACCACCAGATCAAATGAGGCAGATGCAAATCGTCCAGCGGTAGCTCGCGATTCACCAGCGCCGCAACTAACTTCATACTCGCCGATGACGGCAAACGCTTTGCAGAACTAGCTAGTTGACTGAGCACGTGCGCGTCCGACTCGCGACCCGCAATTTCAATCAATGCATCGAGTGTCGCAGGCTCGACCTCTCCATCATCGCAAACCAACCGTACAGACCAAGCTCGCACGTCGGCTGAATCATGAGTTGCCAGTGGACGGAAATCGACAGCGTCTTTCGTCGCCGCTTCGAAGGGTATCGTATCCGCCACCCAACCGCAGAGATGCATCGTCCACAGTGCTTCAAGCGCCACCGGGTCACTCGTGTGCAGCAATTTGTTCAACGTTCCGCGAGCGGATTCACGCAACGGATGTTCCGCAATTAATTGCCGAGCGTGCTGGCGTTGCCAACGATACGGATGCTGCAAGCGTTCAATCAGCCACGCCAGTGATGTCGCATCGCTGCCGCGCGCTAACTTTGGATCCCAATCCGTCGCCTGCTTACTTCCAGCCAATCGATAAACACGACCGTGATCTTTATCGAGCTTGCCCACATGCGCGTAAATATGCGCTACTTGAAAGTCATACCAATCGCAGATGTAAGCGGCGCCATCGGGTCCGTCGGCAATTGCAACGGGACGAAACCATTTGTCCGAAGTCTTCAGCGCGATGGTGAGGTCTTCCGTGCGATAAGTTGATCCGCGTTGAATCAGCTTTGTATTCACAAGCGTCCCGTGCAACGGATCAACACACAGCAACGACTCAGGCATCTCCGCTTCGAGGCTCGTCCCCTTCGCCGCCAGCATCGTGTGGGTGAACCGTTGGATCGGATCGTGTTCCATCGGCATCAAGTAACCGAACGCGTACGGATTCGACAAACTTCCATGCTTTGAAAAACCTTTGCGAAAGTAACCGCCCTGAACGTAATGAAAGCCGCGTGTGTCACCGCCATTGTGACCCGAAAAGATTCTCCCCGAATCATCGAATGCAACTCCGAAGGCGTTGCCGCCACCTTCAGCAAAGATCTCATACTTGCGCAGTTCGGGATGGTAACGCCAAATCAACTGCCCCATGCTCTTCATCGGCGGCTCATTCGAACCATAACGACTCACTGCACCAGAGACGGTGCTTCCCTGAGCCGCATACAACCAACCGTCCGGCCCCATGCATAAACAGTTGACGACGGAGTGGGTGTCTTCCAGTCCGAATCCTTGCAGGTGAACTTCTGGATCTCCATCCGCTTTCAGATCGCCATTCGCATCTGGATAAAACAGTAGATAGGGCGGTTGCAGTACCCAAGCTCCACGCGTTGTCGGCACAACGGAGGTCGCAATGTTCAATCCTGCCACGAAGTCGCCCACCTGCGTGAACTGCGGGGTGTGTCGCTCTGCTGCATCCGCCGCATGATCAGTCCGCTTAAATACGGTAATGCGGTCAGCTCCCTGCACATCCTGGCCCGGCGGCTTTGGAAGTCGGTCGTAGACGATGCGCCAAAAGTTATCGCGACTCAGCGGCTTGATGCCCGCGGGCTCGGGGTATTGCAAGTACTGCACGACCCATAATCGACCTTCAACGTCGAACGTAGCAAACAACGGTTGCCGCACTACTGGCTCTGCCAACACTTCTGAAATGCTCAAACCTTCACTGGTTACAAACTGCTCCAAGGATTCGCCGGGTGGCAGCGCCGGACCATCGGGTTGATCCTGTTTTTGCTGCGCAGCACAAATCGCGTTGAACGCGAGCCAACAAGCAAACGCAAAGGCGCGTACGAACATCAAGAAGCCTCCGGATTGCGGAAAGTTGCGGTGGGAATCTCGGCGGGAGCTACGGGATCTGCAGGATTGCGGCGGGAAATGCGAGTCGACTTCAGAGTCACTCGGATTAATGCGTTTTCGCTTGCATCAGTTTAACAGCAACGGCGCGCCAGTCTAGCAAACCGCGACAAGTTAAATTTGGCGAGCGCTCGTTCACTTTTTAACCAGTTTGCGCTTGATGCCCATCGCCGCTGCGTAGGGGCGGTCACTGCTATAGATCGCAGAACTCAGTGCAACACGACGCACGCCCGTGAGAATCACATCGGCAACGTTCGTCCCATCGATGCCACCGATAGCGAAAGCAGGGATTGAAATTTGCTGCGCAATTTCGGAGAGAAACTTCAGCCCGGGAAATTCTGTAAACGATTTGGTGTTCGATGGAAAAGTCGGACCACAACCGATGTAGTCAGCGCCGGCGTTCTCCGCTGCAACCGCTTGTTCAAGACTATGCGTCGAAATTCCAATCCACAAGTCGGGGCCTGCAATGCGTCGCGCATCACTCAGCGACATATCGTCTTGGCCAAGGTGCACTCCAGCAGCGCGACTGGCCATCGCAATGTCAACGCGATCATTGATGATCAGCCTGGAAGAAGTTTCGGCAAGCGAACTCACGGCAGCTCGCGCGTACTGAACCAGTTTCCCACCGTCGCACTCCTTGGCTCGCAATTGAAACAAATCGACTCCAGCCTCTGCAAACCGTTGAACAGAGGCCGTGAAGTCTTCAATCGGCTGCTTGCAATCGATCAGCAAATACAGATGCGACTGGCGCAGTTCGCTACCGCGCATCCACCGCAACTCAAGTTGAGCGAGCGTGTCATAAGCACGATAACGAAGCGATTTAAATTTCTGACCAATGCTCGCATCCACGACCTTCGAAAACTCTTCCAAGCAGCGCAGCGACTGCGCCACGCGTTCGCACGCTGCACTTACAATCTCCCGCCAATCCGCTCGCGAACTCTCACGTTGTGAGGTGTAATTCGTGCCCGCATCATTCTCTGTACTTCGGGCTGCTAAACGACTCGATCGACTCAACTTTTCAAGCGCCTCAGCAAGATCATGCCGCAGCGTCTTAATCCACAATGCTGCCACGGAATCTTCACGAACGACCCTCGCGATGTCCTCAAGAGTTCGTAAACCCTCGGCCGCGCGATTCGCGTTCATATCCAAGATTCGCCAAACGGATTGCTCAATCACTCGCGCACTTTCCATTTCAACTCGTGAGCCTACAGAAGATTCTGCAAAGCATTCTATCATTTGGTCCGTGCATCGACTTGTTCTGAATCCAGCTTGCGGTGCAGTCCTTGAATGACAGGCCGCAAGTAAACGCGCGGATTGATGTGCGGACGAGCCGCCAGCAGTTTCTGCTGCGCCGCTTCGGGCGTCATCCCACGAAACTTTACTAACCACCACAGCACAATCGTTGCGCTTCGCGCTCGACCCGCTTTGCAATGCACATACACAGTGCCACCGGACTTTGCATGACGCTCAATGAACGCCGCTCCGCTCTCGACGAATGCCTCCGAAGGATGGTTGAAGTCGACGGTCGGCAACCAAAGCTGCTCGATACCCAGTCGCTCGTAAGTCGCTTTCGGTCCAGGGTACTCTTCGCACATGTTGATGACACCGGTCACTCCTTCGCGCTGAAGTTTCGCGGCATCGCGTCGAAAAGGCAGCGCGCCAAGAATCACATTCGGATCAACTCGATCCCACCAGCGACGCACACGGAGAACTCGCCCCATAACAAAGTTGTGCATCAGAGTCGGCCAAAAAAGGCTGCGAGCCATCCAGCGTTGCATTGGCAGTTGCTTTCCAGTTTCTCTCTACGTGTTTTCCAACCAACTCGGTTGACGATCCATTTGAACAGCAAGCGCTCCATCATAACGGAACTGCTCAAAGTTGTATCGCTGCGATGCCAACCGCCGCTGGCGGGCTATTTCGACTTCAAGCCTTGAACGCGATAACCTCGCGCAACCAAAAGATTTGGAACGCGCGCGGTGTGGTCACCTTGCAGTTCGATGTTCTGCTCGTCTAACGAGCCGCCAGCACCACATTGGCTTTGCAAGTGACTTAGCGTCTGCTGCATCTGAGCGACCGAGCAACTGAAACCACTGATCACAGTGACCAGTTTTCCGCGTTTGCGTTTGTCCAAGCGAACTTTCAGCGACTGCTTCTCAGGAAGCATGTCGACCGTCGGCTTCTCCAGTGGCGGGCATTTGCAAAGTTTCGAATCGCCTCCGCAATGCTCACAAATCACTGGACGTTCGAGCGCGGTTCCATCGAAAAGCCCCATGTTTCATCCTCACGAAATCGCAATCGCCCAACAACTCGCCGAGCTACGCCGCTTCGCTCGCCTGCGAAGTGATTTCGTTAGCCAGCTTGACTACTTTGGCTTTCTTTTCCTCTGTTTCAGCCTTGGCTGATTCGGCGAGTTTCAGCGCAAGATCACGTCGACGCGCCCAAGCAGATTGTATTTCAACATGCTGCTTCAGCAAATCGATCAAGTACAATTGTCGGCGACGCATCATACCAACGAGCATGTAGACGGCCCAAAGCCCGCAACCGAACCAAATCAATGTGATGCTATTAAACATGGCTGCGAAGGTTGCATGGGTGACTTGAATGGAGGCGCAGTTTGGCTTGTTATCGGACTCTCGACCGCCGAGCCCCAAGTGAATTGCTGAGCATTTCACTGAAGGAACTACCACGCCTGCCACTTCAACTCGGCTGAGCAACACTGCACGCAAAGTCGAGTCGTGCGGCCAACTTGCCTTCAACGGTGATTTTTCCAGTCATGAAGTAAGCGGTCGAAACAACTTCGTTCAAGGTGACTTCGATTCGGATTTCGTCACCGGGTCGAACCATCTGCTTGAACTTCACCCCGTCCAAGCGAGTTGCTACGGGCACGGCTCCATCCTGTGGCGTTTTGCTAGCGAGCAGAATCGCGCCAGACTGCAAAGCGCATTCGCACAGAATCACGCCAGGAACCAACGGGAAGTTTGGGAAATGCCCCTGCAAGAAAAACTCTTCGCCTGAAAATCGCTTGATGCACACGATTTTGTCTTCCGACTGCTCCACAACTTCATCGACCAGCAACATAGGCGAGCGATGCGGAATCAGAGCTTCGATTTCAGTTCGTTGAAGGCGCATGGGTGACCATCGAAAATAAAGAGTCGATAAGCTGACTGAATCGCCAGCGATTTAACAGCATAACTTTGGCGATCAACTTACCTTACCCAGCGGAATTTCTAAAGCGGTGCTGCCGTGCGATTGCTAGCGATCTATTTCAAATGGAACAAAGCAATTGCCACTTGAACGCATCGCAATTCGGTTTCTAAGCTTGACGGCAACTCTCAAATTCTGCGATTAGAAAAACAGAAAAACCTGCGACCTAAAGTGGTTGCGATTCAGTCGTTGCAATCGAGCAAAAAAATCTTTTTGAGCGGACTCGTCGGCCATGCCTCTTTCACGAGATCCGCGGATGGATCGTCGTAAACGTATCCTCCGCGAGAACTTGCCAGTCGAAGATGAAGGTGCTTCAAACACTTCCGTTCGCGCACGCTCGCGCCGGAACGTCGAAGTAAGCGACGAAGACGACGAACCGACGCGTCGACGAAGCGCGGGCTACAGTCAAGATGTGCGACGCGCTTGCCAACATCGCTTGGTGCAGTTGATTCCGGTGCGACGACGCGCGTACCTTACCACAATCATCGCGAGCTGTCTGATACCCGCGGTGTTGTTGCTGACTCACTATTGGATTTATGTCAACGGTTACTTGCCTTGGTACGGCCAACCCTTGGCAGTGCTGTTGGATGCCAGCCATCCGCGCGGCATCGCCGCTTGGTTGAGCGGTCAAGTCTGGTTGCTGTGCTTGGCGTCAACTTTGCTAACCTTCCAACTGCGCAGGCATAAACTGGACGATTACACCGGCGACTATCGCTTATGGTTTTGGCTAGTCTCAACCTGCGTGGTGGGTAGTTTAGATTCGACCACGCGAGTCATCGATATCTTTGGCGATGCCCTCAATCGCTGGAGTCTTCTTAACCTCGGTTGGACCGGACCCGCGGTTGTCCAAGCAACACTAGCGACTCTGATCGGCATGTTAGGAGTGCGCTTGTGCAGTGAATTGAAATCTGTTCCGACAAGCCTCGTTTTCTGGTTGGTGGGTCTAGTAGCTTGGGCCGGCAGCGCAGCGCTTGGCCAGGAACTATTGAAGTTAGAAATCAGCATACAGTTCCGAATCTGGTTGCGGTCCGCTCTGTGGCTCGGCGGGCTGACAGCGATTTGGTTAGCCTCGTTATCCTACCTGCGAGTCGTCTATATCGAAGCCCAACGCAGATTCCTATTGCGCGGTCGACTTGCCGCCAGTGTATCGTCGAACTGGCGCGAACGCATCGCTCATTCGATGCCCGCAATGCCAGCGATGCCATCAATTCCTCAATTTCGATTGCGTCGCCCCACTGAAGAGGATGAACCATCCGAAGCAACCAAGCAGACCCGATCTAAAAAGAGCAAGTTACCTGTGCAAAGCGATGCTGCGATCGAGCAACCTGCGCGGCGACGTTTCGGATTGCCCAGCTTCATGCAACGCAAATCGGCTCAAATCGATCCAGCGTCGGCTGCGGCTCAAGATCGCGAACAACCACTTCGCGGAGAATCAAAATCAGAACAACGATCTGAGAATCGAGCTGACCAAAGGGCGGATCAGCGAGAACAAACGCGTGCATCGAGCTCAGCAAGCGGTGGTCCACTCTCTCAAGCTCGCCGCGCCGATCCTTCCACCACGAATTCACAGCGAACGGCGACGAATGCGTCAACTGGCAATGCAACTGCTACTAGCTCCACGGTAACCAGTTCAGCAAACAGCAATCGTGCGGACGGAGAAAACACCGATCCAGCCGCACGTCCGTCGTGGCTCGGGCGACTTGTCGGCCGATCGAACAAGAGCGATGACGCTCCAGAGTATCGCAAAGTCGAGAAAGCGGAGAAGGCTGCACAGTTAGCCGCCGATCGCCTCGCGGCGAAGAATGAGAAAATGCGCCTTGCTGAAGAGAAACGTCAAAACAAAGCGACGATGAAGGCCAACAACGCCGATGAGAACGATGGAACGAAACGATCCGGATGGCTTCCCAAGATGAGCATGCCGAAGGTGAAAATGCCGTCGGTGCCAAAACCCAAGATGCCGAAGCTGAGCATGCCAAAATTTGGGCTGCCGAAACTTAAACTGCCGTCTTTGCGATTGCCACCGCCGGAATCGTCGTCCAGCGGAGACACTCAAGATCAAAAGAAACCCGACAAGAAACCTGACATTAGACCTCTGCCCACCAGCAAACCGCTTCCCTCGACAAATGGTCCAGCGCAACAAGCTCTGGAGAATGGCGGTCGACCACTATCGAAAGCAGAACGAAAACGACTGCGACGCATGCAAGACGATGGTGATTACGAAGCGGAAGATCGTCGCGCGGCGTAAGCCACACGCTTGGCAGACCTGCGATTTAAACACTCTGCAAGATTTGCTATGCTGCGTGGCTTAGCCAAATAGGTTGTAACGTTTGTGACAGTCGCCTTTCGATCCAAAGCAGAGCACATTAAACGCTGCGCCACCCGAAGAGATGGCGACAACCTACTTGCGAGAATTTGACACGAAACCGGATTTAGCGGTCGCTGACCTAGAAACACACTGGACAAGATCATGCTCCGAAAGACAACCGCTGTAGTGCTCGCTGGCGGAAAGGGAACGCGACTCGAACCGCTGACTTTGGAGCGTGCGAAACCTGCGGTTCCATTTGGCGGAAACTATCGCATTATCGACTTCGTGCTGTCCAACGCGATCAACTCCGGCTTGCGCCGCCTGCTGATTTTCACTCAATACAAATCGCTCAGTTTGGATCGCCATATAAATACCGGCTGGCGACCTTACTTTTGCGCTGAGCTTGGCGAGTTTCTCGACATCGTCCCGCCACAACAGCGAATCGATGAACAGTGGTATCAAGGGACAGCGGACGCGGTTTATCAAAACATCTTTGTGATCGAAAAAGATCGACCTGAGTACGTTCTGATCCTTGCAGGTGATCATATCTACAAGATGAATTATTTGCGCATGATCGAGTTCCATCGCGAGATGGGCGCCGATCTGACTGTCGGCGCGCTGCGCGTCAGTCGCGAGGAAGCGAAAGAGTTCGGCGTCATTCAAATTGATGAACAAAGTCGCATCAAGGGCTTCCAAGAAAAACCCGCGAATCCGCAAACGATGCCCGGTGACGATGAACATTGTTTTGCCTCGATGGGAATCTACGTCTTTACCGCTCGTTTTCTGTTTGAGCAGCTATGCCGCGATGCAACCGAATCCAACAGCCATCACGACTTTGGTAAAAACATTATTCCCTCGATCATCGACGAACATAACGTGTTCGCTTTTCCATTCCGCGACGAGAATCGCAAACGCCAAGCCTACTGGCGCGACGTGGGTACGTTGGATGCGTATTTCGAAGCCAACATGGATTTGATCGAGATCGATCCGCTGCTGAATCTGTACGACAGCGAGTGGCCGATTCGCACGCATCAACCAAATTCGCCACCGCCTAAGTTCGTGTTCGGCAGTCGCGGTGACGGGGATCGTTGCGGTCAAGCCATCGATAGTATCGTATGTCCGGGTACGATCATCAGCGGTGGAAAAGTTGTGCGCAGTGTGATCAGCTCCGATGTGCGCGTGAACAGCTATGCACAAGTTGAAGACAGCATTCTGTTTCATGGAGTTGAGATCGGTCGCCACGCCAAAGTTCGACGGGCGATCATCGACAAAGGCGTGACGATTCCACCGGGAATGTCGATTGGATATGACTTGGAGGTCGATCGAAAACGTGGCTTTGCGATCAGTCCAAACGGTGTGGTAGTGATTGCCAAGAACGATTCACCGGAAATGGCCGACGTATCGATACTTCCCGACGACTCGCCTTCGGTATGGCGTTGAGTCGCCGCAACTGCTCGCGGCATTCAACCGACTGAAACCAGATAAGTGAAACTGGGAGATAAAATTTGCCGCCGAACACAACCATCTTTTTACTAGGGCTTGCCGTAGGAACCGGCTTGCTGGTGTTCGGGATGTTGCTCGGGTACTGGTTCGGTAGAAAAGCTGCGCCGCCCCAAATCGATCAAACTCAGTTTCTCGCCTTCATCCGCAATCTGTCCTTATGGACGTCGGAGTTCGCGGGCGATGTTTCAAAGTATCAAAGCCAATTGGATTCGATCAGCAAACAAGCGCGCGGCAAAGGCGAAGCGCCACGCGAAGAGGTGCTCGGCCTGCTGTCGCAAATCATGAACGCTAACCAGCAACTGCAACAGCGTTTGGATGATACCGAAAAACGGCTCGAATCTCAAACGATTCAGATCTCCAGCTACCTTACGGAAGCGCGAACCGACGGTCTTACGGGACTGCTCAATCGCCGCGCGTTCGACAAAGCGACCGACGAGCTCTTCGCCGCTTGGACCGCCAAAAAGCAGCGTTTTACGTTGGGTTTGATCGACATCGATCACTTCAAGCAAATCAACGACACAGACGGACATCCGGCTGGCGACGCAGTTCTAAAGCACGTTGCACAAACGATCCAGAACGAGATGCGCGACGCGGCCTGTGTTGCTCGTTACGGCGGCGAAGAGTTCGGTGTGCTGATGTTGTCGTCAGTTGAAGATGCCGCTGCGGCGCTGGATAGTCTGCGAGCCAAAATCGCAAAAGTCGAAGTGCTGCACGAAGGCAAACGTATCTCCGTAACTCTCAGCGCGGGCGCATCCCAGATTTTACCGGAAGAGAAAATCGGCAAACTCGTGCGCCGTTCAGACGAAGCGCTTTACGCGTCGAAAATGGGCGGTCGCAACCGCGTTTACCTTCACGACGGCCAAGCGTGTGTGCTGGTCACCAAAGCCGCCGGTGGCGGGTTGCTCGCGCCCAGCAATGAAGTCGAAGCCAAAGCAGTCGGTGAGCTCGAGTCGCGAGTGCAGCAGCGGTTGCAGCGGATCGTCGAGGAAGAATCTCGCCGTATCAGCAACCTCACAAAGTCGAAATAGACCAGCCACGCGCTCACTCTGCAGTCGGCAACTCAAACGCAGCCGCTTCGCGATCGTTGCGGACGATCAGTACATTGCCCGCTAGCGCGAGATTATTCCACGTCTTGCTAAACAGCGCGTTGAACTTTGCCAACTCTCGATGTTCGTCCGATGTGGCAGCGACCAGAACCACTTCACCCGATTCCGCTTGAATCAACAACTTGTCTCCGACCAGCAACATTTGGCCAGGGCCATAACGACCACGCTTCCAACGCCGTTGACCGTCGACAAGATCAATGCAAGTTAGAATCCCGTTATCGAGCCCATACAGATGCTCGCCGTAAGCAACAAAGTTCGACATCTTGGACTTCAGTTGTTTCGAGTGCCAAACAACTTTCGAAGAGTACTCGTCGCCGCTGCGCTGAATTTCTAACAAAGCTGTTCCGTTATCGTAGCCCGAGGAAATCAAGACTCGATTTCCAGAGACGACGACCGGCTGAGCCACGTTGACTCGCTGCGATTCGCCCTGAGTTAACCACTCGTGCAACCACAGCGGTGTGCCATCAATCGCATACGATCGCAAGCCCGCTCCATTGAAACTGAGCAATTGGCGTTCACCGCAAAGTGTCGTTTCGATCGGCGAAGCATACCCAGCTCGATCATCGCCGCTGCGCCAAACCTCGTTGCCAGTTGCCAACGAGTAAGAAATTGCCGCGCAACCCTCGCCCGCTCCAGGCGTCACGACGACTTGGCCGTCATAGATCAGCGGAGAACCGGACATACCCCACAGCAAGTTTTGATCCTCGGGATTTGTAAGCGTCTCGCGCTTCCAAACCAATTCGCCGGTCCGCAGCTTAAGACAAGTAAGCGTTCCGTTAGCTCCCATCGATAGCACCCGATCATTGTAGATCGTCGGCGTCGATCGTGGTCCGTCACCATGTTCATCTTCGAAGCGTACCGGTTCGATATGACACCACAGTTCTTCGCCCGTTGCCACTTGATAACACACGACACACTCTGATGCACCGCGTTGTTCAAGATTAATTGCCGCGCCGCCGACAACTGCGAAACTGGACCAGCCCAGGCCGACTGGATGCCGCCACAACAACTTTGGCGGTCGCTGTTCCCAATCGCTTGCAAGCTCAACGCCGCGAATGTGAGCATCACGATTCGGGCCGAGAAAACCTGGAAAATCGTGGCTCGTTGCAGTGAACAAGTCGATCGATTCAAGTTTGTTTTTCTTTGCTGACGACGATGTCAGATAACTCTCAATCTCTTGCTCCGCAGTTGGTGACCATCGCCACACCAAACGCGGGATCATGTTGCCATAGAAACTGTCGATCCGAACGGTGCGATAAAATCCAAAGCCCGTGACCAGCAAAATTAGCCCGACAGCGACCATTACTTTAAACTTCGGCCTGAACCAAATGCTCGCAAGCACTCCGCCGAACAGCGTTAGGCCGATCAACGCCAGTGGCAAACGCATGCCGTCCAATCCAAGATAGATCGAGCGCGAATCGACTTCGGACAAGGAACGAATCACAGTTACGATAACGCCCAGCACCAATCCAACACCGACCGGCATCGCCAGCAGCGTCCATGGCGAACACTTCTCCGGTCCAGTTGCCGTGGCAAAATCTTCACGCTTCGAATCACAATTTGGGGCGGTCATTGAATTGCAAGCTCGCAAGGGTGGCTGAATAGCTTTTTAGGACTCGCAACTCTATATCTCCCTTCGTGCGCATGCCCTCCGCGATGCCTAATCCGACCGACGTCACTTCAACGATCGCTCCCAATTTGACGATTCACGCGATTGTGACGATTCAAATCGAAATTCTTTTTCCGTGACTGTAAGAACGCAGGCATTTTTGGGAGAGTAACTAGTGGAGACCGACACATGGCAAATTTTCCAGAAACACGAGTCAGTTTGATTCTGCGATTGGCGGAACCGGATGACGTGCGAGCTTGGCAAGAGTTCGCGGGCATCTACGGACCCGCGCTCTATCGTTTGGCGCTACGTCGTGGTTTACAAGCTGCGGACGCGGAGGACGTTGCGCAGGAGATTCTGTTTGCCGTCGCTCGAGCGATCGAACGCTTCACCCCAGATCCAGCTCAAGCAAAGTTCCGCACCTGGCTCAGCCGCATTGCCCGCAATCTGCTAGCCGACTTCTGCGCGGGTCGCGCCAAGCGTCCGCTGACGCAGTTGGTTAGCGATAGCTGGCTGCGAGCCGCCGATCTTTCTGTGAACTCCGACGATGGCGATGATTTTGACTTGGAGTATCGAACAGCTGTTTTTCAGTTAGCGGCCGAGCGCGTGCGCGAACGTGTCTCAGCTAGCACTTGGTCGGCCTTTGAGATGACCGCGATCCAGCATCATAGTCCGGAGTTCGTTGCTTCCCAAACCGCGATGGCTATTGGCAGTATCTACGTCGCGCGCTGCCGAGTCCTGAAGTTGCTGCGATCTGAGGTTGAGCAGCTTGAGTTGAAATTCGACATTGATGCCGACCTTACCGATCATCCAGATAACAAATCGGTGCGCGGAGCGAGTACATTATGAAGTCTAGCAACGCACAAAGATGCCCAACCGTGGAGCAGCTTGCCGATTGCCTCGACCCAGTTGGCGATGCAGAGACCTCTGTGACGCTGCATTTAGAGCATTGCGATACGTGCCGCGAAAAGCTGACATCGATCGCTGGCGATCCGCAGTGGTGGCAAGATGCGGAATCGTTTCTTTCGAGTATTGTCGCTGGCACTGATTCAGCGGTCGCAGAATCGCGAGTCAGCCAGCGTGTTTGCGCTTTGACCGGATACCAAGCTTCGGGGCCTATCGATCAGTTGGCCGTACAAGAGGCTGAGCAACTCAAGCGGCTGCTAGCGCCACCAAGTCACCCCGAACTAATCGGCAGCATCAATCGCTACGAACTGGAGCAATTGGTCGGTCGCGGCGGCATGGGGTTGGTGTTCCGAGCCTATGACACAGAACTCAATCGAACCGTGGCGGTAAAGATACTCGCGCTCCATCTCATAGCGATCGGATCGGCTCGCGAACGATTCATTCGCGAAGCGCGTGCGGTGGCGTCGCTTTCGCACCCGCACATCGTGCCCATCTATGACGTCGTCACGGATGGCGCGGTACCAGCGTTAGTGATGCAATTTATCGCAGGTGAAACGTTGCAACAACGCATTTCGCGACGCGGACCGATGCAAGTTGACGACGTGCTGCAAATCGGCATTCAATTGGCGGACGCGCTCGCCATGGCTCATGGTCGAGGGCTCGTGCATCGCGACATCAAGCCCGGCAACGTGCTGCTGGAAGCGGACGGTTCTCGCGCTTTGCTCTCGGATTTCGGATTAGTGCGTGCACTCGACGACGCAACTTTGACTCACAGTGGCTTGCTAGCGGGCACGCCCGATTTCATGTCGCCGGAACAAGCGAACGGACATTCCGTTGACGCTCGCAGTGATCTGTTTTCACTGGGCAGTGTGCTTTACACGATGCTGACAGGACATCCGCCGTTTCGAGCGCCGGAGCCGATGGCGGTGCTGAATCGTATTTGCCATCAACCGCATCGCGCCGCGTCGGTCGCTGACCCGCGCATACCGCTTGAAGTCTCGCAGTTGGTAGATCGCTTGTTGACGAAAGACCCAAATCGGCGCATCGCGAGTGCAGAAGTCGTCCGTGACCGCTTGCGTGAGCTCGCGCGAGCTCCCCGCCGCCTCGTTTCAGGAGAACCGTCGATGATGCAGCGAGCACGACGACTGACTTTGTTCACTGCGGTGGTCTTCGGACTAGCGATCGCAATTCGCTCGCTGACACCAGCGCTCAGCGACTGGTTCCAGCCGCATTCGATACCGACTGTTCCGCGTTCTGCAGCGCTTGCAGAATCGCGTTCAGCAACGCTGATTCAGCCAACTGAGGAACCTTCCAACATGCCCGCCACAGTTGCCGCGGAAGCCGCTGAGCCGACCGTATCGAGCAACTTCGCAGTGCTGAATCAGATCGATGACTTGTTAAACAACTTACAGCATGAATTCGATGCGATTGAACAGAATTCACTGCTGCAAAAATCCGTTACGACGATCGAACCCTTCAAAACGATCGATGCAACCTTACATGAGATCGATTCCGCAATTTCGAACTTTGAGCGGGCGCTGGAAACAATTCCAGCGAACTGAACTAAGGCCTCTAAAGACTCTTCAAACTCTCTTCGATTGGAAACTCCACGATGCTAGCCAACAGCCCATTGCTCCGAATTTCGCTCGCTGCAAGTGCACTCGCCTGGGTGTCTTATCAAAGTAGCACTTGGTCGCAGGAAAAGCCCGAGGAAGCTCCTACCGCTATTTACGAGATGACGACGGATCCCGCGCAGCCCTTTACTAAGGATGGCGAACCCTATCCCGCGAAACGTCTGAAGAAATTCAGTATCGATCGCAACACACTCCAGATCACCAATGTCGAAGATCATCGACCTATGCGTGGTATGGGTATGGGAATGGATGGTGGCATGGGCATGGGCGAAGGGGGCTACGACGGAATGGGCGGCATGGGCATGGGCAGTATGGGTGGCATGGGCATGGGTAGTATGGGCGGTGGGGGAATGGGAGGGCCCGGTGCAGGTGCCCCGCCTACGGAAACGGTCTATGCATTTGTCTTCGACGGTGAAGTGGTCGATGGACGAAGCAAGATTGAAGTTCTAACTCCGATAAAAGATAAGGCGCCCGGCGGCATGTATATGGAAATGGGTGCGGAGGGCTACGGCGATATGGGCAGCATGATGGGATCGGGAATGGAAGGGGCTATGGGCGGCGGAATGGGCGGAATGAGTTCGAGTTTCCGAATCGGACGTTTAGTGTCGCTCGAAAGCGTCTCCGAAGCACTGAAAATCGCGACGAAAACGAACAGCAAAGCGGTCCCATTCTGGAACAAAGAGACGGCGAAGCTCGTTGGCGATTCCGTTCGCTTACACATTTGGAAGCACGATGCCATCCGCGACTTGAAATCGAGCGACAGCTCGGCAGAACAAAATGCTGCAACGGAGGAACTACTCCGCGAACTGCTCAGCGAGGAGTACGACGGACAACTTTCGAGACAGCAACTGGAATTAAAGCGATTGCAAGAACGACTGAAAAATGTTGAGAGCGAAATCGTCCGCCGACGTCAAGCGAAAGATCGCGTCGTCGAAGTGCAGCTCGGAAAAATCGTTCTCGAATCACAAGGGATCCTTGGCGAAGGTCTTTGATTGAACGCGCACGCTGGTGCGTCGCGCTACTTTCGCATTGCGTCCAAGCTCTGTTGCAATCCAGTCGCAATGGAGCCGGTGTCGGAACCAAGTGCGAGAAACTTGAAACCGAGCTGCTTATGCTGTTGGACGAGTTGTGGTCGCGAGAGAATTCCAGCGGTCTTGCCCGCCGATTCGCAAACGTTAATGACATGCTTCAAGGCAGCCACGAATGGCTCAGTCGTAAAGTCGTTGGGGCAATCAAGATTCACGGAAAGGTCCAGTGGCCCGACGAAGAGCACATCGACGCCTTCGACCGCTGCAATCTCTTCCGCACAAGCGACTGCTTCGGGCGTTTCGATTTGCACAACGACTAAGCTCCGCGCATTCGCTTCTTCAAAGTACTGTTTCCATTCCGCTCCATAGTTCGTCGCGCGAATGATACCTGCGACGCCACGTTTGCCGACCGGCGGATACTTCATACTCGCAACCGCGCGACGAGCCTCATCTGCGGAGTTGACAAACGGAAACATGATTCCAGCCGCCCCGCTGTCCATCACGAACTTTACGCCGTCGGGTTCCACACTGCGGATGCGTACGATCGGCGCCGAGCTTGAACCGCGGCATGCGAGGAGCATGTTCCGCAGGTCGGCAAGCGACCCGTTTCCATGCTCAAGATCGATAAGTAACCAATCGAATCCCAGCGATGCAGCGACTTCGACTGCCGCCGGCGAGCCGAGATTCAGAAAAGTTCCCGTCAACAATTGCGAATTTAATCGCGTGCGATCAATCCACTGCATCACTGCAACTCGCTAAATCTGGTTATCTGTTTCGGAAAAAGTTCAGCCGACAACTCGTTCGGCTTGCTTGTACGCAGCACCCCAAACGCAACTCAAAGCCTAAACGAAAGCACTTTTATCCGTGTAAACGCAAGGAATCACTTGAGCGAAGCGGCGGAATGTTGGACGATGATCATAGCGGATCCTCACCAATGCAACTCGTGGAACTCACAATGTCTCATTCAAAATGTCTGCTGAACGGCTTGTCGAGAGAGATACGACGTCAACATCGAAGCAATCGGTCGATCGCATTTGCGACCGTGATTGTCAGCTGTTGTTTGCTGTCGAGCGCGGGCTGCAACTCGCGCAAGCCGACCGCCATGGAGAAACCGCCAGCGGCGGACACTGCAACGCCACCGAAGTCTGAGCCACCAACGGCAGACGCAACAGACGTCGCAGCTGACCTCGCAGCGGAATCAGAAGAATTTGATGTTGCGAGCGCGGAAAAAAATATAGTGAGCGCTGAGCCAAGTGCAGAAGTCCAGCAAACTTGGTCGACTCAGCGAGTCGTGGCGTTGCCTCAAAATAGGCCAATCGTTATCGATATCTCAGTGAACATTGATGGCCAGTCGCTTGAAGAAGCAACCGACAACGCGACGCGAGCTACCATTGCACGAATCGAACGCGATCTGCAGCGACCATGGACTTGGGAACAACTGCTCGACCATCCCCTGACTCAATCGGGCTGGCTCGGAAACCTCGTTCCGAAAGAAGATCAACGCGCTCAATTGATCGCCATGTACGACAAGGACAGCAACGATGAAGTTGAAGATGCCGAGCTCGCAGAGTTTCTAACTCGGGGCCTCGCGCGATCGAGCCCGCTGCGTTTCACCGACATTGGAAACGCTCCCGATTTTGTCGCTAGTGAATCGCCTTGGCACCAGCTTGACCTTAACCAAGATTCGCAGCTTGACGAAACGGAGCTGGCCGCTGCATCGACAACACTTTCGCGTTACGACCTCAACGCTGACCGAATCTTGACACTCCAAGAGCTTCAATCCGATCGCTCGGCTGGCGATCGTGGGATGTCGTCATCAGGTATGGCGATGCTCGATTACAAAAGTTCGTTTGCCATCGACTCGAAGCAAAAAAACGAAAAGGTCGCGCTGGGTCTTATCAGAAAGTACACTTCATTCGACTCGCTGACGCGCGAGGTCTGGTCCCGATGGGAAGATAAACTGTGGAGCGCGTTCGATATGAACTCGGACGGGATCTTAGTTACTGAAGAGGTTGAGCGGATCGTAACGACCCCGCCTGCTCTGGCGTTAAAGTTTCAGTTTCATCAAGACGGATCGGCCAGCGCGATTCAAGCCACCGTTGGACAGAACGAATTCGAGTGGAACTCACGTTTGGAAACATCTGGCAAGATTAATGGCCGAGACTTTTTACTGATGGCGACAGTTAACGATAGCTTCAGCAGTGCTAGTCGAAGCATCATTCGCAATCAGCTCGCTGCAGCGCTCGTCAACCCTCAGATCGCTGCCGCTATTCTCGCACAACTTCAATTAGGCGACGAAGCATTTAAGACGCTCGACGCGGACTCCGATGGTCAATTGAGCGATGCTGAATTCAATGATGCTTGGCAGTGGTTAATGGCGATCCGCGGCAATCGAATTCTGGCTCGTTGGATGCTTGCCGATAAAGCCTGGTTCCAAGTCGGCGACAGCGATGGCGACAATCGGCTCACGGAAATCGAGCTCCAGAAATTGCCGGGCCGCCTCGCGGAACTTGACCGAGACAAAGACGGCCTTCTTTCGCCCAACGAATTGCCCCTCGCCATCCGGCTGGAAATCGCTCGAACCGACAATCGACTCAACCTCAATCTGCCTTCCTCTGGCGTACCGACGCCATCGGATGGCGGCTGGTTTGCCGCGACCGACAGCAACAGCGACGGATTCATCGGAAACGTTGAATTTCTGGGGTCAATTGAGGATTTTCAAGCGTACGATAGCGACAACGACGGTTTCATTTCGCGCGAGGAGGCTTACAAAGACAACAAATCGTATGTACAATAGGAGGGCTTTTCGTCAGAAACCTACACACTGAGGGTCCGCGACACTCCCTCTGCAGAGATCGCGGCAAGTGCTGTAAATGGTTTTGGCGAAACTTGGTGCCGTTTACAAATCTGCTGCTTTCAAAGATTGAATTTTGCCCAGTTCATTCTTTTTACCAGCCTTGAACCGCGATCGCTTGCCCCTGCAATCGCTAGCTTTTTGATCGTGTAAACCGAAGTGCGCCGTACATCCGATACTCTAGGATCAATTTTTAAGAGGTAAGTTTATGGCAGGTATCTCCTTGCTAATTGCTGATGACCATCAGGTGGTTCGACTGGGCTTGAAGAACCTTTTAGATGGAACCAGCATTACTGTTGTGGCAGAAGCGACCAGCGGCGATGAAGTGCTTAGCAAGGTTGCCAGTCACAAACCCAACGCAGTGCTACTTGATGTGCGGATGCCTGGCGGTGATGGCTTGCACATCCTGGGACGTCTGAAGCTGGATTATCCCGAACTGCCGATACTTATCTTTTCGACCTATGACAATCCGACTTACGTGGCTCGCGCAGTGGCGCTTGGCGCTTCGGCTTACGTACTGAAGAGCGACACGCGAGCACGCTTGGTTGAATGCATCGAGTTGGCGGTGAAGGGCGAGTCGCTTTGGACGCGTGAAGAACTTCGCCGAGTTACCGGAGCTCTTGCAACGCCGCGCGTTATTTCAGATGTCGAAGTACCGCTGACTCAGCGCGAAAGCGAAGTCTTGCGTCAACTTGCGAACGGTCTGACCAACAAAGAGATCGCCAGCACGCTCAACATTAGCTACGAGACTGTGAAGGAGCATGTGCAGCACATTCTTCGCAAGATCGGCGTCTCCGATCGCACTCAAGCTGCCGTTTGGGCTGTCCGAAAGGGCTTACTCTAAGCCGCCTTTCCGCAGTAATTAACATACTGAGCCTATAACAAACTGAGCGTAAAAAATGGTCGGCCTGAAAACAGGCCGACCATTTTCAATTGTGCGTTGTGAGGCTGACACTAGACACGGCGCTCGATTCGAACCGATTATTGCGGCGGACCCTGTCTTACTAGTGCACTGATCGCCTTGAATTCGGGTGCGGTCGAGCTCTCGCACCATTCGAACAAAACCGACTCGGTAGTCGTAAGCACGGCGCCACTGCGCATCATGCGTTCAATCGCGACGGAATGATCCAAATCAGAACGGCTGCCGATCGCGTCTGCAACGACATAGACTTGCCACGCGTCCGCCAATAGATCGAGCGCGGTTTGCATCACACACACATGCGATTCGATCCCGCACAGCACAACTTGATTCGCGTTCGCGCGAAGGGGTTCGAGTGCGGCGGCACATTCTCGGCAACTGAACATCCGCTTGCTAAGCGCTTCGGCAAAAGGTTCCCCCGGCTCGCTCAGCGGAACCGTCGCGCCGAGTCGCTCGGGATATTGCTCCGTAATTTGATACGGAACGCGCAGCGCATTCGCACCAGACAACAGCCTGCGTGCGTTCCAGACGATTCGCGCTCGCGACTCGATTGTGGGCAGCAGCTTTTCCTGCAAGTCTACGATCAGCAACAAACTGTGCGAACGATCGATTAATTGCGAACTTCGTTTGGGAACCGCCATCGTTTTGCACCTGACGCGCGAGTCTCGCGACTCTACTTGCACTGAGTAAAGCGGAATACGAACTGGCGATTAGCGTCCGATGTTGTAGATCGCGATCCGCTTGGGATGAGCGACGTACAACATCAATCGGTTGCCGACCGGGACCAAGCCCAAACCACGGACCGGATCGTTCAGCCGCAAGTGATCGGTAACAATTCCATCGCCGCGCAGCAAATGCACGACTTCGTTCGCCTGCGTTATCGCCCACAGCGCTTGGCCCGTTGCAGGATCAACGTTAACGGTCGCAATCAAAGTGTTTTGGCCTTCAGTAACAATTGGCAATCGATAATGCCACTGCTGTTGCAGTTGCTCGTTCAGCAGAAACACACCGGGCTCGTCTTGCGCAATCCAGCCGCGTGCAAGTGTTGTGGAACCTGAAGTGGTTTGAATCGATTTCCAAGGACCAGCCGCTGGTTGAAATGCCAGTTTACTCAGCTTTGCAGTTTGTTTTTGCGGCAGATCCGCCACGGCCGATTTCTTGTCGACAAAAGCCGCTGGTCGACCAAGTGCCGTTGCAATCGACGAGTCGCTGGAGAGCAGTAGCTGCTCGACTGCGCGATCTTCCATCACAACATAGCCACCAATCAGCGAGTCGACTGCGGTCTGCGGTACGAGCGCTAACGGTGGAGCTGGACATTTGCCGCTGAGCTGCTCGCGATTGTTTGGGTCGAGCAATTTCGTCTGGTTGTTAGTGGTCAACACGGCCAGCCGCGATGACTTGGCGCTGGCCAGCGTCATCCAATGCAAGTCGACGACACCTTCGCTCGCTTCTAATTGCACCGATCGATTCTGCTCAATCGAAGTGTCAAACAATTCAACCGTGCGTCCGTTCAATTGACTGAAAGCGAGGAAGTTGCCGTCGGCTGAGACTTCCAATCGCGCGGGCACGTTTGGAACGATCGACCAACGCGTGCGAAACTCGCGCTTCGCTTGAGAACTCGGATCTTCGCGGCGCAAGACTCCGTCATTGGTCAATGTCCAAACCATCTGCGATTCATCAACTGTCAACGCGATAACCTCGGCATCGCCATAGGTTATGTCTTTTCCAGTCGCGGTCAGTTCAATCGTTTTCGTCGAATAATCCGTTGGTCGTTCGAACAGATCACGGTTTGCATCAACCGATGCTGCCATGGCCAGTTCCGCGGTGTGACGCTTTTGTTCGAGTTCAGCGTGCGCGATCACTTCAGCAGCCAGGTCCTCGCCGGTCGAAAGCCGAACAAGCAGTTCCGGCAGCAGCTGTGGCAAAATCGGATTGGATCGCTCTTCAAAAATCTGCAATCGATTTGCACTGTCTAGCACGACGACTGTTGGCGCTTCACGAATTCCGAAAAGGTCGAGTCCCACCGCTTCACTATCGATCACTAGTTTGCCACTGAGGTTCCACTGCTTAGCAAGAGTTTCAAAGGTCGTTCCAGTCGCAGGATCAGGTTCTGCCCAAACGGTAACAAATTGCACTTGGTCCGCAGCCAGCGATGCGCCGACAGACGCAGCGACTGCCGCCATTTGCGCGGCCGTCTCTCTGCATGCAGGATGATCAGCGAGCCACGTTAAAACAGTGACCTTGTTCTTCGAATCGGCTGAATTGTAAGCGACCGCACCGCTGGGATTGCGCAGTTGAAACGCAGGCACTTTCACGCCGAGTCGTTCGAGCGGAAGAGGTTGCGGCGCAGGCACAAAGCGACTTACCAGCTTCGCGTCCACCGGATAAGTAACTGCAAACTTCGGCCATTCAATCAGCTCATTCGTGCGAATTCCTGGCAGCTCGATCGTAAGCTGCACGTTTGTGATGCTCTTGTCGGCCAACATTTCAGGCGACAAATTCGAGCTTGGCAATTGCAGACGTCGCAGCAATAGCGACTCTTGGTGGATCCACAATTTGTAAACTGCCTGGCCTCGGACAACTTGTAACGTGTAACACAGTTCCCCGTTCACAGTCTCCGGTGCATCGAGTTGTAATAAGGCGGAATCGTTGACCAAGCCAGCCATCGGGTTCGGGCCAAGCAGCATATCGAGCTGCGGCGGAAATCCAGCCAGGCCCGCAGCAAGCTCTTCCGCGATCGCTGGATCCGCTAGCAGCCAAGCAAAATCAGCTTGCGTCGGAACCGCCCGACTGATTACTTGACCAGCCACCGCGGATGCGCCGGAATCGCGAAGTTGCAAATGCCAGCGATTGCCCGTTGGACCCGCTTCAACGCTGTATGCACGAATGCCGATTTTTCCAGGGCGTTCGAATGCGATCGACAGCGGCGCTCGGTCCTCCAGCATTTCGCCGTTCATGCGATATGCCAACCGCACATAACCTTCGTCTTGGTAGCTGCTGAGTTTCTTATAGGCTGCGCGACACTCGTCGATGACCTGCCGAGCCGAAAGGGCCGAACCGGTCAAGCGAGTTTTGCCTTCGCCCGATTGGTGAATCAGTTCTTCGGTGCGATCGCAAGCCGTGAGACCAACGCAAACGACAACTGTCATCGCGCAAGCAATTCCATTCCAAGATTTCACAGCAACTCCCTCGACTGAATCGCATCCTCGCCCAGCGACCAAATGGCCGCATAAAATCCGTTCAAATTCTCCAGTATCAGATTCAGTCACCCGCAGCAATCACAAACTCGATTGCGAAGGAATGATGGCATTGAGGATGGGGAGTTAGATAGGCGACTGAAAGTCGCCATAACTTGTTCTTCGCCCGTTTCTAACTTGCAGTTTACTTGACGACGTTCCAGCCGCCGGTCTGTCGCGCTGGACGCGGTTGAGCAGGTTGCGGTTGAGCTGCAGGTTGGCGTGAACTGGCTGCAGGAGTCGGTGCAGCGATAGCGCGAAGACCAGACACCTGCGGAGGCTGGACAGTTTTCGCGGGCTCGACAGACTGCGAAAAATCCAGTTGGTTGAAGTGTTGCTGATTATGCGATGTGGTTCCAGTGTCCGTCGCTTTCGCATCGCTGTTGAAACTTGCCCACTGGATTGTTTTTGCTTGGCCAGCATAACCGTATGTCGGCTGCGCGTTGTTCGGTGCACTTGGTCGTAAGGCGGTTCGGTCCTCAGCTTTCAAAAGTCCTGGGTTCCAACGCGGCTGTTGCTCCATATTCTCTGGAACTGGAATCGGTTCAAGCGCAGGTGAGCTTGATTCGCGGCGCGGCGCGGTTGGTTGTTGCACTTGTTGACTCGACCGAGCGCTGTCGAGCGGATTCGAGCTGCCGGAGTTAGCATTCAATGAACTGTTGGCGGTCATAGGCTGACGAACGATGGCTCGCAGTTGCGAGCGCTCGTTGCTTGCTCCGAGGTTCGGCGGCAATACGGGTTGCATGTCGCCTGATGGGTCGCTAAACCCGCCCGGCGAACCGCTGGGTGGATTGATCGGATACGAGGGAGTCGTTGGTTGGTAACTCGGCGAAGTACTTGGCGATGTGCTTGGTGCTGGATACGCGTTCGAAGGATAAGGCGTCGTCGACATCGCTGGACCTTGCGGAGCGACTAATCCAGGTGTGACGAGACCAGGTGTGACTAAGCTCGGGTTGTAGGTCGGTGCGGCGTACGATCCCGTTGAACCGCCACTAACCGAACCGTAATAACCTGGATTGCTGGTCATCGGCTGGGTTGGATAAGTTCCCATCGGCGGCGCGGTCAAGCCTGATTGCTGCGGCATGTAGCTGCCGTAGTTACTCGAGTAACTTTGAGAGTAGCTCGGTGCGTAATTTTGCGAGTAGCTTTGCGAATAACTTGGTGCAACTGTCGAATAGCCACCGTATCCCATGGCGTACGAATTCGTATTCGGAGCGAGTACGGCCGGAGCGCCTCCAGCAGCTAGCGGAACTCCGCCGGACGGTAATGTGTAAGTTGGCATTGATGGCGGAGCGGGTACAACCGGCGGCGTGCTGTAGGAACCGAGTACGCCGTTGTAACCAAACGTAGGAACACGCTGAGTCTGGTATTCATAGGAAGTGCATGGAGCGAGTGCGACCACTTGTGCGCCGGTATTCGGGTCCGTTGTCATCAGTGGGCGATAGTAAGTCACCGGTGCGCGATACTGAGTTGTCCGATAGTCTGGCACGTAGGACATAATCGTGGGAGCTGTTGCGGCGGTGATGCCGTTCGGCTGCATGGCTGGATAACCGTAACCGCTTGGTCCAACAACTGGCATCCGCGATCCGTAGTAGTTCCCATAGTTCGCTGCATAACCGCTCGCTGGATAACCGCTTAGCGGAACTTGCGTCACAGGCATCGCAGCTCCGTAGCCGACCGCAGGCGCGCCAGCCATCGGTACGCTCGTCACGGGCATATTCGCTGTTGTGCCAACGGGAACTGGCTGTCCAACTGGATAAGCCGGACCCGATGCGCGATGATGCCCGAACAACCAATCCAGCAACGGACCAGCGTGTGCTGCCTCGGGAGTGAAGGACGCAAATGTCGCTGCGAACAGAGCCAAGCAGGTGATCGGTCGTCGAATTGACATGCGCTAAACTCCAGCGGCAACGAACATGGTGAATGGTGCTTGCAAACAATTTCAAGTCGCAGTCGGCGCCTAAAATCGATGCATGCCTATGTTTGATGCCCGCGCCCCACCATTCGTCAATGCGAGCATCAATCAACTTGACTAATTGTGTAAGAATTCTTCGAAGCGATGCGGTGACGTAACGGTTATGACAATTGTGACGGCGCGCACGTTCTTCGAAGAATTCCACAAGTTGGTGTGTGTGAATACTAGGTCACGGAACTTTAGAGGCAAGGCATCAATTGATTAAAGTTGTGCTTTGCATGGTAGCCTCGTCAGTTGCTAGTAGTTCAAGTTCTACAGTTCGCAACGTTTGCGCAATCGGCACAGCTTGGGAAGCGCGCTGTCGCAAAGAAGGTCGAAGCCACTCGCCGCGATTCGCTTGCAAAGTACTCGTTACGCAGCGACTCAGCATGCGAACTCAACTCATGAACGGGCGATGTGCTTTCAAGAGTTCGCGCGTTAGCAGCTATGTTTCGCGAAATACAAGCGGTCGTAACTCGCTGGACGCTCGGGCAAGGGTTCGCCAAACTTACCCGTTGCTGACACGTTTTCCTCAGCCTTCTTAAAGTGCGAGCTGGGAAAATGACGGGACTTTGACGAATGAAATCCCCTCTCCAGTCGATAATTGGGCTCAATCTTTCGAAAGACTTCCCAAATCGCTCGTCATGTCGGTATCATCATTTGGCACGCGGCGATGTCGTTAGAGTTGGCTGCATTGCGTAAAGTACTGGTTTTCGAATTGAACTCGTTGCACAGGCATCGGCTAAAGATCATGAGCACATCCCTCAAAGAATCTCTGCCAATGGAATCCTCACCCGGCGAAAACACGGCGCTTCCTCGAGCGGAAGCGGTCGGCGTTTACAACCTGATGGTGCTCGTTCGTCAGTGGAAAGACGGTACCACGTCGGCGCGAGCCGCCAACTTGCCGCTTGCTGAAGTTCGCACTGAGACTGTCCGCGAAGCACTTTCCAGCTTGGTTCGCAGCGCGAGAGAGTTAATCGGCGAGTGCTTGTCGCGCGACGCGCAAGTGCCTTGGATCGCGCCGCCTATCGAACCTGAACAATGCGAAAGCCGTTTCATGGTTCCGCTTCACCTGTAGCATCATCCGCTGAAGCTTATCTCCCGCCGGCAATCAACTAGGTAAGTAAGCCCAGCCTCGAAGCTTGTGCGTCAGGCTCGATCCGCTAACTTACTGTTCCGCTAGCCCAGCGATCCGCCGCCCGTTATGCTGATCAAGTCTGTGGCGGCAATTTCTTGAGCTCCCTTCTTCAAGCTCTGACATTCGGAACCGCACGTTAAGCTCTAAAACTGACGATAAAAACAATGCATAAAGTAAGCACGATCGAACGCGTCGTTGATCTTATCGACCCTGCGAAGAATATCTTGCTCAATACGACTTACGCAGAAGCACTCGCGAAAGTCGCATCCGGGAACCCGGCAGAGGTTGCCACAATCGATGGTCAGTTCGCAATTGTGGCTCGCGATGGAAAACTAGTTCGATTCGCGCGCTCAATTGGTCGACCGATTCGCTACTTTTTAGCAAAGCGAGCTGAGGGGCCGTGTTTGTTCGTCGCTGAGCGAATAGACGAGATCCGTGATGCACTCGTTAACGAGGGGCTGGGCGACCAATTCCATCCCTCCTACACGCGAATGGTGCCAGCCCATCACCTGCTCGAATTGCAGTTGGTCGGTTGCCCAGACCCCAATCCGGTAACCAAACGGTTCTTTGATCCTCAGCCGAATCAGTTGCCCGCGAACGTGGAAGCGATCGGCCGTCGCTACATCGAGACCCTTGCAAATGAATGCACACGATGGCTCGATTCGATTGATTCGCGCGAACCGGTCGGTGTGCTGTTCTCGGGCGGTATCGATAGCGGTTCCGTTTTGCTTGTGCTCTATCACCTGTTGCTCGCACGCGGTGAGAACCCCGCGCGACTCAAAGCGTTTACGCTTTCCGTCGGGGGCGACGATGGTTGTGACGCGAACCAAGCGCGAGAGTTCTTGGATGCTGTCAAGTTGCCGATGTTCCTGGAAGTCATGTCAGTTCCCGAAAGTCGTATTGATTGGAAAGCGGCGATTGGCGTGCTGGAGGATTACAAGGCGCTCGACGTGCAATCAGCGACGATGGCGATCGCTTTATGCCAAGCGATTCGCGAGCGTTATGCCGATTGGACTTGGTTGGTTGATGGCGATGGCGGCGACGAGAACCTCAAAGACTATCCGATCGAAGAAAACCCTGAACTGACCATTCGCAGCGTTTTGAACAACCAGATGCTGTATCAAGAGGGCTGGGGCGTGAATGCGATCAAGCACTCGTTGGTTTACAGCGGCGGGCAAAGTCGTGGTCACATACGCACCAGCGCTCCGGCTGCGAAATTTGGTTTTCGCGGCTTCAGTCCTTACGCTTTGCCCAACGTGATCGAAGTCGCCGAGGGGATTCCCTTTATCGAGTTGACCGATTGGGATCACGCAAAGTTATATGGGCTGAAGGGCGAGGTCGTGCGCGCGGGCGTGCTTTCGCTGACCGGCTTGGAAATGCCGCTGTTCGAGAAGGCTCGTTTTCAGCGCGGTGCGCTTTCCCATCAAGTAAGTCGCAGTCTGTTTCCAAATTCCGAACAATCGTACCGCGACGAATTTCAACGGCAATTCGCGCCGCGTGGATAATGCGGGCGTTTTCCATAGATGCTCCCTCAGGACAGGTTTGCGGACACTCGTTATATTGCTGGCTCGCAGATTTCTCGGCTCGCAGAGCTGGATGAGCTTTCGTAACTGAAGAGGCGTTCGATGGTTGAGCCTGTACGCATTGGATCAGTCACTTGTGGTGGTGACGCCCCGCTGACAATTATCGCCGGTCCATGTGTGATCGAGTCGCGTGAACTGACGCTTTCGATTGCTGAACAGTTGCAATCAATCTGTGCCAAGTTGGGCTTGCCGCTCGTCTTCAAAGCGTCGTTCGACAAAGCGAATCGTACTAGCGCGGGCAGCTTCCGCGGAGTCGGTATCGACGATGGTTTGGAGGTTTTGCGAAGCGTCGGTGAAGCGACTGGTCTGCCGACTGTCACGGACGTACATCTGCCGGATCAAGCTGAGAAGGTCGGGCAAGCTTGCGACTTGCTGCAGATTCCCGCCTTCCTCGCTCGCCAAACGGATCTGCTGCTAGCCGCAGCGGCTACCGGCAAACCGGTGCATGTGAAGAAGGGCCAATTTATGGCGCCCGGCGATATGCAGTACGTGGTCGAAAAACTGCGTAAAGCCAACGCAGCAGGTATCATGTTATGTGAACGCGGCACGTTCTTTGGCTACGGACGACTGGTAAACGACATGCAGTCCCTGCCGTTGATGCGACAATTGGGAGTTCCAGTTGTTTTCGATGCAACGCATTCCGTCCAGCAGCCCGGCGGACTGGGGGGAGCGACAGGCGGCAATCGCGAGATGGTATGGCCCTTGGCTCGAGCGGCTGTTGCGGTCGGAGTCGACGCCGTTTTCCTGGAAACTCATCCCGATCCGGATAAGTCCCCCAGCGATGGAGCGAACATGGTGCCGCTTTCACGCGTAGAAGAGTTACTGAAGCAACTTAAGCAGATTTCCGACTTAGCCAAGGGTTGGTAGACCAATTTGCAAAGCTACACTGCTGAAGAATGCTTGAAAGCTAACAAGCAATAACCACCCGCACGCCCTGCAGAACTATCGCTGAGAAAAACCTCGGATGACATTTAAGAACTCAATCCTCTTCTACCCACTACTTCATTGCTTGATAGTTGTCAGCCTCACGTCATTCGTCGGCTGCCGAAAATCGATGAACAACGATCGCGCGGTGGTTATCGACCAAGCGATTCAAGCGAAGAAGACGAAAAGCGACAATTTGCGAGACGCGTTTCGCTACTTGAATCAGTTGACGCCAGCCAATCGCGATAAAGTCACGAAGGAAGTGTTGGTTCAACTGAACACGTGGATCGATGGTATTCCCAAAGATCGTTTTCAGTACACGACTCCAAAGCTCTATCAGCCGGGTCCCGCAAACTGGAATCGCGCAGATGTCAGCAACCCAGCGCAGTTGTTCTTCGATGCGTGGGATGTCGATTACCTGTTCCAATGCAGACTGATGCGGTTGATGTCGGACTGGATTGTCGCCGCGCCGGTGCGCGACAAAATGTTTCAGCAAAGCCTCGATACGCTGAAAGCAAAATTGCAACCGAATGACGCCGCCAAGTTCGAAGAGGCGTACAAGTTGTTCGATTGGACGATGCGCAACGTGGGATTGGAAGACGGACAGAATGCTAAGGGTGACGCGAACAGTGTTTCATCCCTGACGATGGACCCGCGCGAACCGTTGCGTGGTCCCGCGGTCGGTTGCACCAAGTTGCCGTGGGAAACTGCCATGTTTTCGCGAGGGGATTTCGTTGAACGCGGTCGAGTCTTTACTGCTTTGGCGCAGCAGCGCGGTATCGATAGCGTCTGGATCTCGGTGAACGGAACGGATGTGGCGCCAGGTTATCTGTGGGCGATCGGAGTTCCGATTGCTGATGAGCTGTATTTGTTCGAAACGAAATTGGGGCTGCCGATTCTCGATCCCGACACGTTGGCTTTCGCAACGCTCAAAGAGGTGCGATCTAACGAACGCATACTTCGAAGACTCGATTTGCCAGGTCAATTCGATTACAAGATCGATCCAGGTGATTTGAAGTCGGTTGCACTCTTGGTTGACGCATTGCCAACCAGTCTCAGTGCGCGGATGAGAGTGCTCGAAAAGTCGCTGCTTGGTAAGGATCGCATGCAATTGTTCATCGATACCGATGCACTTTCCGCCAAACTGGAAAAGATCGCGCCTGGAGACCCTGTCGCCATCTGGCACACACCGCTAATCGCCCGCGATGTGGCTGCCCAAATTCGTGAAATGCTCGATTCGCCATCGCAAGCGAACGCCCAAGCGGTTGCTCAATATGTCACTTCCTATGGTGTCTGGTTAATGGAAACTCCGGCATCAAAGGCACGCATGCAACATTTACGCGGTAACTTTGAATCGACCATGGATGAAGACGGAGCGCTGTCGCTTTATATGAAATGTCGAGTTGACGATGAGTCCATCGGGCAGATGGCCATCGATCCGGACTTGCAAAAAGAGTTCGGATTGTTCCGCGGCTTGGAAGAACCGAAGGAAGTTTTCGACATGCGTGTGCGACAAGCTCAGATGCTGTACGGATTCTCCAAAGTGGACGCGAATTTTCTGCTCGCTCAACTGCATTACGATCGTGGTAATTATGAGTCGACGGTGAATTGGCTTGAGAAACGTATCTTGCCTGACAACCGCGCTGAAACATGGCACGCGGCAAGCCACTATTTGCTCGCCCGCGCTCACATCGAACTCGATCATAAATCGGATGCCGAAACGTCGCTCACGCATCAACCGAGTCCGCAGGAACCGGGAAATCGTTTGCGACTTCGATACCTGCGACGCGACAAATAACTTGCGTATCCTAATTCAGAGCGACTCGCATGCGCATCGCGTTAGTTATTACCGAACTCGATCCAGGTGGGGCGGAAAACTGTCTAACGCAACTCGCATGTTACTTCGCTGATCAAGGTCATTCGGTTCGAGTTTACGCAATCGGTCCGCCTCCGATCGACGGTCAAGACAACTTGCTAAAGTTGCTCGAGGCACATCGTGTCCCATTCTCTTGTTGCATTCCGCCTGGCGAGAGACGTTCAATGCGATCGTTTCCCAAAGTCGTAGGTTGGTTGCGTCGAGAGTTCGCTGAGTTCCAGCCGCAAGTCGTGCAATCGATGCTCTTTCACGGCAATCTAGCTTCGGCGCTCGCCACAAAATCAAAGCACGTCAAGTTCTTCGGCGGCGTGCGCGTACGCCAACCCGAACGTTGGCGCTGGTGGGTGCAGCGCTGGGTAGCCCGGCGTATGCAGAAAATAATCTGCGTTAGCGACGATGTAGCAGCGCATTGCATTCGAAACGAACGCATACCCGCCTCAAAAGTGTTGACGATTCCCAACGGAATCGATTTGAAGTTGGTGCGGGATGGGATTGCGAATGCGCCGGTCGATCCATGGATACAGTTTGGTTTACCCGCTTATGCGCGGGTGCTGCTGTTTGTCGGTCGCTTGCATCCGCAAAAAGGCGTTAGTGAGTTAGTTGAACGCGCTGATGAGTTGCTCATGCCTTTGACCGAACATCATCTTGTAGTGGTCGGTAACGGGCCGCTCGAAAAACAGTTGCGCGATGTCGCAGCGACGAAGCGATGCGCCACGCGAATTCACTTTGCCGGCTGGCAGCCGAACGCGATTGCATTGATGAATCGCGCTGAATTGCTCTTGCTTCCCGCCGCTTACGAAGGCATGCCAAATGTGATTCTCGAAGCGATGGCGGTTGGGCTTCCGTTTGTCGCCTTTGACGTTGACGGTGTTCGGCAACTGCTCGGCAATGTACCAAACTGTACTGAACAAATTGCTACACCCGGAGACTTCGCCGACTTCATCGCGCGCGCGATTGCAATTACAAACGTCCGTGAGCTGCGAGCTAAATGCGTCGCCCACAATAGAGCCCGCATCGAAGAGCATTTTCAGTTGCAACAGCAACTCGCCAAGTACGCTGCTCTTTACGAAGTTTGAAAGTAACTAGAAATTACGTTAGCGGAACGATGGTTGCTTGCGACTCGCCCAAAACACTGCGAGCCGCGCGGCGTCCGTCACGCACACACTGAGGAATGCCAACTCCGCGATACGCAGCTCCACACAATTCGAGCCCCGGCAGCTCGACCAACATCTGATCGATTTGTTCAATCCGCTGGACATGGCCGACGAAATACTGAGGCATCGCATGCTTCCACCGAACGATTCCCTGCCACCGCGCTTTGCGATTTGTCCAACCCAAGATCGCGCGCAGTTCCTCTTCGGCAATCTCAAGCAGATTTGAGTCCGACTCGTCCACCAAATCCGGCGCAAGAGCGCCTCCGAGGAACAACCGCAGTAGGACTTGATCATCCGGCGTACGGCCCGCGTATTTGTTGCTACTGTAGCTAATCGCCAACGATCTTCGACCCTCTTTGCGCGGCACGATTAAACCAAAGCCATCGATGCGTCGCCGCAAATCCGCTTTGTCGACAATCATGACCGCTACGGCACTCGAAGCGTATTTGATACCGCCCACTGCAGTGCTTAACACAGGGCAGCTTTCAAGCAATAGTTCAGCGGTCCGAGCTGCCGGCAAGCTAATCACGATTCCGTCAAACTCCATCGGCCCGCGGGAACTCTCAACCAACCACAGCGCCTGTTTGCCAGAGTTCTTCCGTTCGCCTGGCAATTGCTTCAAACCGGTAACTGCACAATTCAATTGCACACAACCCGGCGGCAACGACTGAACAATATGTTGCACCCAGTGACTCATGCCAGCCGCAGGCGCCATGAACTGATCGTACCGAGCACCGCTCGCTCGTCCCGCGATCTGTTTCGCTTGCGACTTGCGACTGCGCAGATGGCCGCGGATCAAACCGCCATGACGTCGCTCCATCTCTACAAACTGAGGCAACGTCGCCTGCATGCTCAACGTTTTCGGATCCGCCGTGAAAATGCCACTGACAATCGGCTCAACCAAATTCTCGAACGCTTCGCGTCCCAATCGTCGAATCGCAAACGATTCAAGCGATTCGTCTTCATCGCTATCGCGCCGCGGTACGAAAAACTCTTTCGCTAAACGCAACTTGCCAGCCCACGAAAGCGTGCCGGTGGTCAGCATCGAATCGATTCGCGTCGGTTGCATCAAACTAAACCCCAGCGGGATCGGTAAAATGCGTCCGCGGTTGAGAACAAAGGCGCGGCGATCTTTCTCTTGGGGCCGAATCAGTTGCGGTTCGAATCCTGTCTCACGACAAAATTCCAACGCGTCTGGAATCAACGTCGCAAAGTTATCGGCGCTGCGTTCGATCAAATAGCCTTGGTCATAAATTGTCTCGAGCACGCCGCCGCAGCGATCACTAGCTTCAAACAACGTCGTTTCAACGTTCGGATCGCGAGACAACTGCCATGCTGCCGCCAGGCCACTGATACCGCCACCGATTACTGCGATTCGTTTCAAGGCGCTTACCCAAGTTGTTTGATGGTGAGATCGATTTTGGCGGCGACGATGAAGTCGTTTTCGCTCAGCCCACCGATTGAATGAGTCGTCAGATCGATGCGCAGTTGGCGATAGTTAGTGAGATGTAGATCGGGATGATGCTGCTCGGCTTCTGCCAACTCGGCCACCGCGTTGATGATTTTCAAAGCCTCCGCAAAGTCCTTCGTCTTCAACTTGCGACTGATCTTTTTGCCACCGTCGACCAATTCCCATTCAGAACCAAGAGCTTGGATTTGACGTTTCGCATGGTTGAGCTCGCAAGGTTCAACGCCTCCCTCACAGGGTTTACATTTCTTTGAACCCAATTGGTTCGGTGTCAGGATTTCCATAAAAAACTCCGCTTTTCAACAGTACTCGGGCGATTGAAGCGTTGATTATCCCGCTTCAATCCCGAATCGCAATGCTACTTCATTGCGACGCGTAGAGTTGCCGAGCAGATTCCTGACGCGGTTTTGTTAGTCCTCGCCGGACGATTCCATTCGCACTGGGAAATCATCGGATTTTCAAGCCAGATCGAACAAAAGCAATTCCGCATTGGCGATGGCGTTTACCTGCAGCGCAGCTTCATCACTGAATGCGACGCCATCACCCGCAGTCAGAGGCGTACCTGCAACTTCAACTTCGCCTCGCAGCACTTGTAACCACCCGTAACGTGAACCTGCAAAAGAATGTGATTTTTGCTTTCCTGCGTCAAGCTTTGCCAAATAAAGTTTCGCGTCTTGCTGAATCGTCAGCACCTCATCCGCAGCGTCGCCGGACGCGACCAAACCAAATTGGTTCGTCGAGATCGAATCGTCAAAACGCCGCTGGTCGTAGCTAGGCGTCAGCCCCTTGGCTGAAGGAACCAACCAAATCTGGTACAGGTGAACTTCGGAAGCTGCCGACGGATTGAATTCACTGTGTTGAATTCCCGATCCGGCTGTCATCCTTTGAAACTCGCCTGCTCGCAAGACTTCGCCATTTCCCATCGAATCCGCATGCTCCAATTCGCCTTCAAGCACATAGGTAATGATCTCCATATCGCGATGCCCGTGCATACCGAAACCTTGCCCCGGTGCAACCCGATCTTCATTCATTACTCGCAGCGAACGGAAACCCATGTGCGCCGGATCGTAGTATTCTGAAAACGAAAACGTGTGATAAGTATCTAGCCAACCGTGGTTGAAATGCCCACGCGCGTTGCTCTTGCGGATCTGTAGCATGATCGACCTCCACGCCGTACCTTGATTTTTGGATTTAACAAAGGCTCCACTTGCTAGTCGGGTTGAGCCCTCACTCATGCACCTACTTTACATGTAAATCGTTTACAAGTCAAGCCGCGATGCATCTCGCAGACGTCCCTAATAACGCCGGCCTACCGTAGCGATGGAGTAAGTACTTGCTAACCGGTGCATGCCATTTAATACTTTTTTCCCCGGCCAAGAATCTATGCATATTGCAATTAGCTATCCGATGCGCCAACTTAACTAGCGTTCTTCCTTCCATAGCGCACGACCGGTTGGCTCGAAATTGGAGGCTGTTAAGTGAACAACCCAGGACAACTTGCACACTCGCTGTGCAAACAAACGGCGAAAAGTGTTTCATCATTGATTTTGCACACGCTCGCAGGTTCGCTGTTCACTTCAAGTTGCATACTGCTGTCTCTGTGTAGCAATGTCTTCTCGCAAGCGACGCAAGCTGTATCGGAGCTTGCAGGGAAACAAGCCGAACGCGATGCGGCAGACAAATTTCTTGAAATGCTTCTAAAGCGACCGGCGACAGGGACGTCCCTAAACCGGCTTTTCGAATTCCATGTCGAGCAAGGTGACCTCGGCGACCTGATGCGGCGCTTGCGCGATGCGGCGGAAACTTCGACGGATGAGGACGCAACCGGTCGGCACTGGATGTTAATCGGACTATTGCAACTGAGACGCGGCGAAGACGGGCAAGCGGCAGAGGCCTTGGCACGCGCAAGCGATTTGCTGAAATCAAACGCAATGGTAGCGGCTTACCACGGTCAAGCGTTAGTAGCGCTTGGCGATACCGCCGCAGCAACCGAGGCGTATGAAAAAGCGGTTCGCAGAAAACCTCCGAAGGTGGATTACCTGTCTATCGGAACGCAACTCGGACGGCTCTATCAACGCGCTGGACGCGCGGCCGATGCATTGCAAGTATGGAATGACCTCGAAGCCAGCTTTCCAAACGATGATGCTGTGCAACACCGAATTGCAAGGACTCTGCTAGAGGAAGGCGACATTCAAGGCGCGCTCGAGCGTTTCGAGAAACTTGCCCAAACTTCAAAGGACGACAGCAATCGCATCCAGTTTGGATTACGTGCTGCGGATCTGCGTTATCAATTAGGTCGTTCCGAGGAAGCCACGCGCGCCATCGAAGAGCTGCTGACGAAAGCGAGGCCCGGCAGCTACTTGCACGACGAGGGGCGAAGGCGCATCGAGAACTCGTTCGTTCGTACTGGAAATTACGCTGGCCTGTCTGACTACTACGAAAGCTGGATGACTACGCATGCGGATGACATCGATGCGATCCTCCGCTTGGCGAAGATTCTCTCGGTTCAAGGACGAACGCTGGAAAGCCTCGAATGGTTGGAGAAAGCGATTCAACGCGCGCCGACTGAGTCCGGTCCTCGGCTTGCAATGATCGATACGCTGCTGATGGAGAAACGTTTTGCCGAAGCGGTGAAGCAATATGAAAAGCTGCTGGAAGCGGATCCGAAGAACGTGGATTACCTGGTTCGCTGCGGTCAAACCATTCTGTTAGACACGACACAACCCGAAGCCACGCGACAAGAGGCTGCGGCCGCAGTTTGGCAACGCGTGGCGGACGCGCGGCCGATGGATGCAGCCACTCAATCCCAAGTTGCAGATCTTCTGCGCGCCGCTCGCTTGACCGACCAAGCGATCGCAAGCTACCGCAATGCGATACAACTCGGCGGTGATGATCCGCAGTACAAGGAACAGTTGGGCGAATATCTGCACGCGCTCAATCGACCCGACGAAGCCCTTGCTGTCTGGCTTTCGATGGCAGAAGGAAATCCGAGAACTCGCGAAAACGTCGTCCGATTGGCTCGTGTACTGTGGCAGAACCAATACGCTGCTGAGTCGCTGCGAACTATGGCCGAAGCATGCGCTATGAAACCGGCACTTCATGAGCGACTAACGTATGTGGAATGGTTGAGTGAGGCGAAGCAGTTCGAGCAAGCG
>JBGSOM010000091.1:0-16149 GCA_041739135.1 Pirellulaceae bacterium | reverse complement strand
TAGCCGCTGAAGCCGCCGATCATCACGCCCACGTAGATCGCCATCTGATGAATGCCGACAGCTCGCGAGCGCGTGCGACTGGTATGAAAGTCGGCGACCAGAGCCAGAGCGGCTGGGATATAGAACGCTTCGCTGATTCCCATCAACGCGCGAGTGGCAAGCAACTGTTCAAACGTTTCAACGTATCCGGTCGCCCAGGTCACTGCTGACCAGACGAACAAACTGGAAATGATCGTCCAGCGGCGACTGAATCGGTCCGCAATATAACCGCCGATCGGTGAAAGTGCTGCGTAAACCCACTTGAACGAACCGAGCAAGAATCCCCAATTCGCCTCGAGACCGATACTGGGTATGTCGGTCATTACCGACGTTTTCATCGCCGCCAGCATCTGTCGATCTAAGTAGTTGAGCGCGGCGACCGGGAACAGCAGAATCACAACCAACCAGATCCCAGTTGGTGCAAAGTTGCTTTCAGCGGGCGGCGCGGGCGACGTTGAAGTCGGCGGTGCGTATGGGCCATCGTTGCGAGTCATGGCGTTGTTCATATTGCGAGGAGTTTTGGGTAGGCGCCATAGTATACTCAAGTGGTAGCGGGTGATGCGCGCGATCGGCGACAAGGCCGATTGAAGCGCTGTCCTTCAGTAGGAAAAACACGACGATGAGCGAGTCGATAACCAGCAAGTCGCCTGAGAGTGAGTCGATCTCAATGGTCGAATCATTCGAAACGATCGATCAAGAGGACGCGCGCGACCAGTTGCTGCAGTTCAATTTGTCGTTGCTGTTTTCAATGATCACGCTGGCAGCGTTTGTTGCCGCGATGATGGCTCCCTTCTTGCGAGATGCGCAAAACATTTCTTACTGGCGCGTCGCGTTCATCTTGGGGCTTCAAGCGGCCGGGATGGGAACGTACTTGCAAGCGGCTCTTCGACGACGAAAGAAGATGCTAGAAGAATGCGGCAAGCGATTGGGAACGGGTTACTGCGGACTGCTGCGATGGCGTCACTGGCCATTCTTGAAGAGCTGGATGTTCACGTTGCTCGTTACCCTATTTCAACTTGGAATAGCCGTATTGGTTTCGTCCGCGCCGATTCATCCTGGGATGTTCATGTACTGGTTCTACCTTTTTCAGTTAGGTATCCACAGCGGTATGGTCTTCAGTAACCTGTGCTGGCAACACTATCCGAACAGTTTCACGTTCTACGAAAACGGGCTGGTTGCTCCAACGCGCGGTTACATGCTGTGGAGTCAAGTTACGGTGCGTCCCAGCACTCTGTATCCAGATCGCATGGTCATTGTTATTCATCCCGATGAGAGAGGTATGCTTGGCGATACCAAAGTGGTTCAAGCACCGAAGGCGCTGAGAGCGCAAGCGCAACAGCTTTCCATGAACGCCAAGAGTGCCTAACAACCTGCTACGCTATCGTTACGAACCGAGTGTTGGTCGATAGCCGCCGCCGGGAAGGACGCCGGCCTCAGGAATTCGTTGGACAGGTTCGCCACCAGGCTGGAAGAAGTTGCGGAAGAACTGTCCAGGTCGCCACGGCGGCAGCACAGGCTCCGTGATCTCCGGTGCAGCTGGTTGTTCAATCGGCGCGGTCGGATAGACTGATCCGGGTTGGACGGTGGTTACGCCAGGATTGACGATCACTGTCGGTGGTAGACCTGTGGCCATGCCTTGAGCGGCTTGGAGTCGAAGGGTGTTCGCGCGGGCGGTGAGTTCTTCGCTGGCCAGCGGTTGCTCCGGAGTCATCGTGATGTCGATAATTCGCTCGTCGCGAATTTCTCCGGGCCAAAGCGTCTCGCTGATAAAGTCCAGTGGTGGGTACTGATACCAAGGCGGGTTTAAATCGCGGAGAACTTTTTCGGTTCGGTATCCGTCAGCGATCACTTCGACGTGGCGGGTGCCGTAGTAGGTGAACGAAGAAGACGCGGGGCTGGTACCGATCAGTTGTCGGTCAACATAGACTTGTGCACCGGGCGGATTTGTTCGCACGGTCAATCGCCGGCGGACGCATCCGGTCTCGGAAACGACAAGGAGAATCAGGGCCACAACCGCAAAGCTGTACCGAGTTCGATTCGAGGTTTCGGTGGAAACGTGCAATTGCTCTGGCTTCCCTACACTGAGATCGCATTCCGAAAGGCTGTACGGCGCGAAGTATAGAGTTGTGAAGGAATTCGTGGCTAGGGCAATCGGATAGGTGAAAACTGGGCTCTGAACCGCCCGCACGGCAGCCATTCGGATGGTGCCTGAGTTTCGTCACTAGGGCTTAATTTTCAAAAATGACGCCATAGATGACGAAAAACGGTAACATGCTACTTACCCAGACTGACGATAACTACAATAATCCCCAGCACTTTCGGACGCTGCTGCCATCTGACTATGGATTGCTATCGAAAAATTGGCAACTTCCTCAAATAACCCAGACTCGCGCGAACCTTGGAAGAACACCGTAAATTATGCGGTGATCTCCGATGTCGGCATGCGCCGCGCGAATAACCAAGATTCGCTGGGGGTGATGTTGGCGGAATCAAAGCAAGCGTGGCACACGCACGGTCACTTTTTCCTAGTCGCCGATGGGATGGGGGCACATGCTGCCGGTGAGTTGGCTTCAAAGCTAGCATCCGAGTTGATTCCGCATCATTACAGCAAGTACCAGGAACTCGCGCCCGCCGAAGCTCTTCACAAAGCGATCACCGAATCCAACGCTGAGATTTTTCGTCGCGGGCAAGCCAACATCGAATTTCGGAACATGGGTACAACCGTCAGTGTGCTGACGTTGCTGCCCGAGGGAGCGGTGGTTGGTCATGTCGGCGATAGTCGCGTTTATCAGTTGCATAACGATCGTCTGTTTCAGTTGACGTTTGATCATTCGCTGGTTTGGGAGATGCAAGCCGCAGGTGAAGTTACCGACGAAACGGCGCGCAGCGGTGTGATTCCCAAGAACGTTATCACGCGTTCGCTCGGCCCGAACGCAGCGGTGCAAATCGATCTTGAAGGTCCCTTTCCGATACAAAAAGGCGATCGCTTTCTGCTTTGCTCCGATGGCTTGAGCGGCCAAATTAGCGACGAAGAAATTGGCGCGATTCTACGAACTCTCGAACCCAAGTACGCGGCTCAACTGTTTGTCGATCTTTCAAACTTGCGAGGCGGACCGGACAACATCACTGCGATTGTGGTCGAGCCAACGAATTCGCAAATCATGAGCAGCAGCGGCGCTAGCATCGCCGTCAGTCGTCGCGGAGTGCGAAAGCCATTTTCAACTGCACTAGGTGTCGTAGCTGCGGTATGTTTATTAGCCGCACTAGTTTTAGCGTTGTTGCCTGATCTTTGGGCGCTCGCGATTGTTACTTGTGTCCTGGGTTTGATCGCTTTAGCGACCGGTTTCGCACAAGTTTTTTGGAGCAGCGGCGAACCGGCGCCTTCCGACACGCGCTACGGCAACGGACCTTACCGCAGTTATCCCGCGGTGGCCACGCAATCGCTTTTCGAACATTTGGCTGGCACGATGAAAGCGCTTCGTGAAGCCGCAGTGGAACGGCAATGGAAGATCCATTGGGAACCGATCGACGAGCTATTCCGCATCGCTAAGAGTGCTGCTGATGCTGGCAATTTCTCGACAGCCGTTCAAAACCAAGCGATGGTGATTATTCGCTTGATGGAGCAAATTCGCCGACAGCGTCGAGGCGATCCGAGCGATTCGGCCATTGATCTATAGTATTTGAATTGATCAGTAGTCTCCGCGGCAGCCAAGTTCGGCCGTCAGCTAAGTTACCGCGGGTCGAACTTTCGCAATCGTAGCGGGGCTCCCATTCTACTATAATGGAGTGATTCAAACTCTTGTCGAAGTTCGCTGCTATCGAAACCGCGTGTGACGACAAACTGACTTAAACTAAGGTTGACTTCGAAACTGTGTTGACAAGCAAGTCGATTGAGCGATCCGGTGCGGTATCGGAATTGGCAACTGATGCATCGCTTCGAGAAGAGGAGCGAACTTCTGACCAGCCCTCTGCAACTCAAAAAACCGAAACTCGCTCTTGGACTTCGGCACTGGTTTGGGTGGTAATGCTCGCCTTGGCTTTTGGTGGTGGTTGGTGGGTTGCAAACACCACCGCGAATCACGAGGAACTGGTTCAATTGCCACCTTCAAATGCGAAGGATTATGCCGACGCGCTGCCGGTCACTGTGCAACCGATCGGATTCCGCGCAGTTCAACGAACTATCCAAGCCGTTGGCACTCTGCACGGTTACGAAGAGGTTTCGTTGAGCGCCGAAGTTGAAGGTCGCGTCACAAAAGTCTTTTATGACCTGTCGAGCCGCGTGAAGCCGGGCGAGTTGTTGATTGAGATCGATGCAACGGATGCCAAACTGGCTGTTCTTCAAGCCGAGCGAAACTTGCAAGCGGAGTTGGCGAAGTGGGGCTTTGAGTCGGTTCCCGATGAAAGTACCGATCTTGCCAAGTTGCCGACGGTTGTTTCCGCGCGACTGCGACACGAACTCGCGCGCACGCAATACGATCGAATGAAAGCGCTGCAATCAACCAATTCGATCGCCCTCGAGGAACTTGAAAAATCGCGATCCGAAACATTAGTGCTTGAATCGGAATGGAAGAACCAACTACTATTGGCGCAAAGCGCGGCCGCTACGGCTCGACTGAAAAACGCTGATTTGCAGATCGCCAAGCAACGGCTCAACGACACTCAGATCTTCGCGCCAACGCCGACGCTGATCGCAAATGAAGCGGATCGGTTTTACCGCGTTTCAGAACGATTGGTATCAGAAGGTTCAATGCTGCGGGTCGGAACCGAAGTGATGAAGTTGGTTTTGGGCGATACGCTGAAGCTCAGATTAGCGGTCCCGGAATCCTACGGTAACGAGGTCGAGGTTGGTCAAAAAGTCGATGTGATGACTTCTGCCAGCGAGCGACCAAGTTACGGTACCGTGGCTCGTATCTCGCCTGTCGTGGATCGCACGACGCGAACGTTCTTGGTCGAAGTGGAAGTTTCGAATCGAGACGGTGCGCTCAAGCCAGGCAGCTTTGCGAAAGCGAGCATCAATGTCGCGGTGAACGACCGCGCTACGACGATTCCCATGGCCGGACTTTATTCGTTCGCTGGAATCAACAAACTGTTTTTATTCGACGAAGGTGTAGCGCGCGAGGTTCAAGTAACTCTCGGTGAACAATCAGACAGTTGGGTCGAGATCAGTTCGCCGCCGCTGCCTGAGGGCGCTGTCGTAATTACTAGTGGACAGCGGTTGCTCTCAGAAGGCAAAGCGGTTGCCATTCGCGACACACAAGTGACTGACACGAACCCAGACGACGTTGAGAACTCGCAGGCAGTTGAGAAACCGCGCGAGACTGGAATTCGTGTGGATGAAACGCACACTGATGAACAGGCTGATGAAACGGAGCGTCCTATCGCTGCGCCTACCTCAACCAACTTACCCAGCGAACCGCTTTCGACTATCGGACACAAGCAATGAGTTTGTCGGACATTTGTATACGACGCCCAGTGTTCACTTGGGTGTTGGTTGCAGTGCCCGTTGTACTGGGCATCGTGACTTATTTCGAGCTGGGTGTCGATCTGTTTCCTAAGGTCGACTTTCCTGTGATTTCGGTCTCTGCGGCTTTGCCTGGCGCGAGCGCTGAAGAGATGGAAACGGCCGTCACGAAGCCGCTTGAGGAAGCGCTCAATACGATCTCTGGTATCGATGAACTGAGATCGATTACGCGCGAAGGCAACACAACGCTCGTTATTCGCTTTGTGCTTGAAAAAGATGGTGACGTCGGAGCTCAGGAAGCTCGCGATAAAATCACTTCAGTAATTCGGCAACTACCTGAAGGCATGGAAACGCCGCTGGTGAACAAGTTCGACCTCGATGCTGCGCCGATTATCACGATTGGGGTTTCGGGGCGTCGCGATATTCGTGAAGTGACTGAAATCGCGAAGCGTCAGATTCAGGAACTATTACAAACGGTACCTGGAGTCGGAAATGTGTTCTTGACCGGAGGCCGCAGTCGCGCGATCAATGTTCGCATCGATACCGATCGCCTGCGCGCCTACGGTGTATCGATCGAAGAAGTGCGGCAAGCGCTGGCGAGTCAGAACTTGGAAGTGCCCGGTGGCATCGTCGATCAAGGCCAACGCGAAATGGTGCTGCGCACGCTCGGTCGAATCTCTTCGTCCGAGAAGTTCAACGAATTGATTGTTGCGAATCGCAACGGTTATCCAATTCGCATCAAAGATCTGGGAGTTGCCGTCGATTCGATTGAGGAACCACGCGGACTGAGTCGTTTGGATGGACAGAACGCGGTCAGTCTATTCGTGCAAAAGCAATCCGGTACGAACACAGTTGCAATCTCCGATGCGGTGCAAGAGCGACTAGCACGCATCCGCAAGTCGCTGCCAAGCGATGTACAGGTCGAGTTAACTCAAGATCAATCGCGCTTCATTCGGGTTTCGATGGAAGAAGTAAAGTTCCATTTGATGATGGCCGCTGTGTTAGTAGGAGCTACGATTCTGCTTTTCATCCGCGACTGGCGTACGACCATCATCGCCACGCTGGCCATTCCCACGTCGATCATTCCGACGTTTTTGTTCATGCATTACATGGGCTTTACGCTCAACAACATTACGATGCTCGGTTTGATTTTGGCGATTGGGATTGTGATTGATGATGCTGTGGTGGTTCATGAAAACATTTTTCGGCACATGGAAGAAGATGGCTTGGACGCGATGACCGCATCGATGCTGGGCACGCGTGAGATCGCTTTAGCTGTGCTGGCAACCAGTCTGTCACTGGTCGTGATTTTCGTCCCGGTCGCGTTCATGGGTGGCATGGTTGGGCGATTCTTCAGCAGTTTTGGATTGACGGTGGCGTTTGCGATTCTGATGAGTTTGTTCGTTTCATTTACGTTGACACCAATGCTGTGTTCGCGATTTCTCAAGTTAGAAAAGCACGAGTCTGGCCAAGCGAAATCGAAGTCGGGTTGGATCTACCGACTGACCGACGCGTTCTATGGAAGTTGCTTGCGATGGTCGCTGCGACATCGCTGGTTGACGATGGGCATCTGCCTTTTGATCGTTATTTCGACTGTTCCGATCGCGATGAACCTCGGTGCCAACTTGGTACCACGCGACGACCAAAGCGAATTTCAGGTCGGCTTCATTACCCCCGAAGGTTACACGCTAGAGCGGACGAATGAAGTGATCACGGAAATCGAAGGGCGTCTAGCGAAGCTGCCCGGGGTGGTCCATCGTTTTACATCGATCGGTGAAAGTGGAACGGCGAAGGGTCAAGGCGATGTAACTCGCGGTTCGATTTATATCCGTCTTTGTGAACTGGAAGAACGCAATTTCACTCAGTTCGAACTGATGCGCCGCGCGCGAGAGATTCTGCGAGAGTATCCTGATTTGCGAACTTCCGTTTCGGACGTGTCCGCGATTGGTGGCGGTGCAAATGGCGACAGTCGCATTTTTCAGATTAGTTTGCAGGGGCCAGAAATCGATAAGTTGGCTGGCTATGCGGACACGCTCAAAGCACGCTTGCTCGAATTGCCTGGCTTGGTGGATGTCGATTCCACGTTATCGATGCGCAAGCCGGAACTGCAAGTCAACATTGATCGCGAACGCGCGATGGATGTAGGTGTACCTGTTCAAATGATCGCCAATGCGTTGAGCGTTCTCGTCGGTGGGCAGATCGTTTCAACTTATAAGGAAGGAACCGAGCAGTACGACGTGTGGTTGCGAGCGGACAAGGATTTCCGAGCCGACTCGAAGGACCTCGGTGCGTTGACTTTGCCATCGCCTACAGCCGGTCTAGTGCAGTTGAACAGCATTGCGAAGCTGGAAGAACGTCAAGGTCCGAACCAAATCGATCGCTTGAACCGCCAACGCACCGTGACGCTGATGGCGCATCCCGACGAAGTCTCGTTGAATGAAGCGGTTCAGTATGCGAACAAAGTCGTCGAGGAAATGAAGCTTGATCCGGAGTATCAAATCGTGTTTGGTGGGCAAGCCGACATGCTTTCCGAAACGGCGTACTACTTCATGGTTGCATTGGTTTTGAGCATTACGTTCATGTACCTAATCCTCGCAGCGCAGTTTGAAAGCTGGATACATCCGATCAGTATCTTGGCGAGTCTTCCGGTAACGATTCCATTTGGATTGTTGTCGCTGCTGCTTTTTCGCACGCCGCTGGATCTGTATGCGATGTTTGGATTGTTCATGCTGTTCGGTATCGTGAAGAAGAATGGTATTCTGCAGATCGATAAAACGAATGAACTTCGTCGGGCGGGTCGCGACCGGGCGACGGCGATCATCGAAGCCAACCACACTCGACTGCGCCCGATCTTGATGACAACTGTCATGTTGATGGCAGCGATGACCCCCATTGCACTGGGTGCTGGTCCCGGCGCGAGTGCTCGGGCGAGCATGGCCAAGGTGATTATCGGCGGGCAGGCGCTGTCGCTGTTGCTGAGTCTGTTAGCAACGCCGGTCGCGTATTCGCTGCTGGATGACGCAACCCTGTTTTGGTCGCGGGTTTGGCGGCGGTCGAAGGCACCTAGAGAACCGCTTCCAGCCCAAGTTAAACTGCCGAACACACAACCTTCGACAGGAATTTGATGTGAAGTGCGTTAATAAGGATTCCCTTCAGTTTGATCGCAGGAGAGCGTGAGCGCAGAGGTTTTTTTCGGTAGTCGGTTTCATGAAAGTTCGACGATGCTAAAGCAATTAGAGCGATGGTCTCGTTGGACAATTTTGCTAATGCTGTTTCTATTGCCGTGGGCAGTTTACGGTGTGTTGAATCTGCCTGTCGGTGCAGCGGCGTTGCACAAGTGGTTGCCTCAAGGAAAACCCGAGCGTCTTCGTTACGAACGTTTTCTTGAAGTGTTTGGAAATGATCACTTTTTGATCGTTTCGTGGGACGGCTGTCGTGTGAACGATTCGCGAGTCGACGCATTTCGTGATGAGTTGACCGCCGAATCTGCAGACGAAACACGCTTAGTCGCATCCGTGGTGACCACTGGCGATCTACTGAAGACGCTAACTAGCGAGCCTTTGAGCTTGCCGATCAAGCAAGCCGCCGAGCGATTGAAGGGTTTTCTAATTGGCCCGCAAGGAACTTCGTCTTTGGTTATACGATTCACTGCGCACGGTGTCGCCAATCAACGAGCCTCGATCAATCATGTTTATCAAGCCGCTGAGCAGGTTCCAAATTTGGGTCGTGGAAAGCTGCGTATGGCGGGATCGATCTACGAAACTTACGCAGTCGACGAAGCTGCGGAAAGCAGTTTGAAGAAGCTGGTTCTTCCTTCGTGTTTGCTGGGCATGTTGCTGTCTTGGCTCTGCCTGCGAAGCGTGCGTTCAGCCCTCGCAGTCTTGTTCATTGCGGGCACCGGGCAATTGCTCGCGATCGCAATCGTGTATTACAGCGGTGGCTATTTTAGCGCCGTATTAATCGTATTGCCGACGCTGGTTTTCATGTTGACGCTGTCAGGCGCCGTGCACTTGATGAGCTACTACGACGATGTTTCGCGGTGGCACAAGAATCATCTTGGCAGTCGCGCCATGCTCCTGGGTTTCAAGCCGAGTTTGTTGGCGAGTGTCACCACGTCGCTTGGGATGGTAGCGCTGGCAACGAGTCAGTTAGCGCCGGTTCGCGAGTTCGGTTTGTATTCCGCTATCTCGTTATCTGTGGCAACTTTCTTCATGTTGCTAGGGTTCCCCAAGATCGCGGACTGGTTTCGCGGCAGCGGCAAGGTGTCCGACGAAGTTGACCCGATGCTACCTTCGATGGACGCTCAGAATCTGGTCGACGCCGCGCTGCATCCAGCGCATGTCTCATCTCGGGCGCGCGCGTATGTGCAGTGGTTGATGAAGTATGCGAATGTGATCGCCTGTGTAGGTCTGCTGCTGATGGCGATCAGTTTTGTGGGCTTTGTGAACTTAAATTCTTCGACGAAGTTTGGAGACATGTTTCCGAAGAAAAGCCCCATCGTCCGCGACATGGCTTGGATCGAGGACAACTTGGGACCTATCGCTTCCGTCGAAGTTCTTATTGGTTTCGAATCGCAAAGCGAGCTCGACTTCTTTGAACGACTAACTTGGGTCAACCGGGTTGTTGAGCAGATTCGTAGCAGCCGCGATGTCGGTGGAGTGATGTCAGCGCTCACGTTCATGCCTCCACAGCCGACGTCGAGTTCGATGCGTGATGTTGTTAGACGAAGCGCGATGCGCAAGCTGCTTGAGAAGAATTTACCGCTGCTGCGCGAAAACGGCTGGGTTGGCGAAACCAGTGAGCAGCAGATTTGGCGAGTCACAGCGAAAGTCTCGGCGATCGCGGACGAAAATTACGGGGTGCTGGTAGATCGGATTCGATCAGCGGTCGATCAAGTGCAGATGCCGGAAGGTAAAGCGAGCGTTCCGTACAGCGTCGAGTACACCGGATTGTCGCCGGTGATGCATGAAACACAGTTAATGTTGCTGCAGGACCTCGGAGCGAGTTTTTCAACCGCTTTCTTGCTGATCACCCCCGTCATGATGCTTATCGCCCGCGGCTTCTGGGCTGGCCTGCTGATCATGGTCCCCAACGTGCTTCCGGAGACTCTAGTGTTCGGCATGATGGCTTGGATCGGTTTTCAATTAGATGTTGCGGGAATTTTGACTGCAAGCGTGGCGATGGGGATCGCCGTGAATGACACGCTCCATTTCGTGAACTGGTACGCGCGTCGAATTTCGCTGGGCGACGATCGAGCCCAAGCGATAGCGGATACGTTGACCAGTTGTGCGAGTGCGATGTTTTATACGATGCTGATCAGTTGCTGTTCGATGCTACCGTTCTTGCTTGCCGAGTTCATGCCCACACGACAATTCGCTTGTTTGATGATCGCCATGCTTAGTAGCGCGCTCATCGGTGATTTGGTTCTGTTGCCGGCCCTGTTGCTGAGCCCGCTCGGACGGTGCTTGCTTCCGAGAAGCAAACGCGTCGTCTGGGCACGCGGTTAAACGAATAAAAGCCACCGGTCTTTTGCTGAAGTCGTTTAACCGCGTGGGCTACGCCCCGCGTTCTGTAACTGTGCGGACGCGGCCCGTTGGGCACGCGGTTAAACAAACAACAAACTATTAATTCGTACGCGAGTCTTGCAGCCACCGGACTTTTGCTGAGGTTGTTTAACCGCGTGGGCTACGCCCCGCGTTTTGTAACTGTGCGGACGCGGCCCGTTGGGCACGCGGTTAAACGAACAAAACGCATACGCGGCGTTTAACCGGCGGAGCGGACTACTTTGGCGCGAGCAACTGCGAAACGGATGTCGTTACCGAATAAACAGCGACGATGGTGATCGAGACAACGGCAATCCAGAGCAGTGCGTCGACGATCGCTAGTGGTTTGAGACGCGTGTCGACTCGGCGATAGCGAAAGTAGACTGTTGCAAACGCGATCATTGGCAACGTAGCGGCTTGGGCAATCCCACCGACTTTGACCATCATCTGAGGGTCGCGCGCGAAGATATAAAACGCGAGAGCTAGAGCTGGGAAGAACAGACAAAAACGCTGAATCATTCGCGCTCGAGCTTCCGGCGTAGTGACTTTGGTAAAGCCAACTAAGTTCAAGAAATCGACTGTCAGTCGACTGTTGCCTGCGCAGGATAGGTAAAGCGTCTTGAACAGGACAGCACCGGCGCCGATGAGAAACACCACGCGAGCCCACTGACCGAACGGAGCCACGTACATTTGCGATAGGGTATCGATCAACGCTGAACCTTTCGGTTCGAGATTCTGCGGATGCAACACGGCGGCACCCATCATATAGAACGCAACGGTCGAGATGGTGAACACGACCATACTGACCCAAGCATCGAGGTAAAGCACTCGGATCCATCCTTTGGCTCGGCGTTCCCAATCGGCGGAACCGTCCGCGTAACCGACGTAGCGGGCGTAACCTTTTTCGAGACACCAGTACGGATAGTAGAACAACTCCGTGGCTCCGACACCTGTGATACCGAACACCGCAAACGCGTCAGCGATCCCGGCGGGTGGAATTCGGAAGGCCAATCCTTCTTTGACCGCATCCCAGTGGACGGGATAGTCGGTTGCGCCCAGCGAGGCGGCTGCCACGACCGTAACGAGCGTGACGCTGACCACAATAATTGTTGTTAACCATTCGATGCGTCGATAGCTGCCGCGATAGATGAGAGCCACGGTGACTAAGCAGATCACAATCGCCCAAGGAAACTCGCGTCGTTCTTGAAAATAGCCGGCGGCGGCTGGCGAAATGCGTCCAGCGATATTGGCCCAGCCGTCCGCGAACTGCGGGAAAGCGAGGTTGAGAGCTTGGCCAATTGAGCCTGTCATGCCGCCAAGCTGAAGAACGGTGCAAAGCAGCATGACGAACCACCACCACAGCAGCCAAGTGCCCGGCACACCGAAAATTCGAATCCCTTGCAACGCTCCCAAAGTAGGTTTGCCGGACGAAATCGCGTACCGTCCCAGCTCGACTTGAACGAAGACTTTAATCACGCAACTGAACAAAATCAACCACAAGAACACGAATCCGTGCTTGGCACCGAGGCCTGTGGTCAACAAAAGTTCGCCCGAACCGACAATGGTTCCGGCTAAGACAATTCCCGGTCCGATTTTGCGAAGCGCTGCCCACAAGGTCGCTGGCGGTTCTTGAATATCTTCCGGCGGAAGAGCGTAAGGGTCGTAAGTTATCGCTTCGCCATGCATCATCAGTTACTTTCGTCACATTGCCGCCTTGACCAGTTCGGTCACAGTATTGCATAAGTTTAGTTGCCGCGGTGGCGAGTTACGTTCGGTTCACATTACGGACGAAGCACATTGTGCGCTGATTCAGTTATGATGTCTGAGCTGTCCGGTAGCAGTCCGTTCTTAGAAGTAGGTGATCGATGTGGGCCAAGCTCTTTCGTCGTAAAGATATCGAGTCGATTCGTCGCGAGTTGCGAGAAACGGAATTAGGCCCCGAGAGCGGTCGGTTAGCCAAGACATTGACGTTGTTCGATTTGGTTTGCTTCGGTATCGCGGCCATCATCGGGGCTGGGATTTTTTCGACGATCGGATCGGCCGCTGCGGCGGGTGGGCCAGCGGTCAGCGTTCTGTTTGTGATCACCGCAGTTACCTGCTTGTTCTCGGCGCTTTGCTACGCTGAGTTTGCGGCTCGCATTCCCGTTAGCGGTAGCGCGTATACGTATTCTTACGCTGCGTTCGGTGAACTGATTGCTTGGATCATCGGCTGGGATCTGCTCATGGAGTATTCGATCGGCAACAGCACCATCGCTTTCTCGTGGTCAGACTACTTCACGACACTGCTGGATGGGCTGAACCTGTATCTACCCGATTGGATCGAGACCGACTATTACTCCTGTGCGAGGGCTGTCGAGGCGCATGCAGCGGTGGCCAACCAATTCGATTTGACGCAGTTGCTTGCGGGGGAAAGAGAACTGCAAGCCGCCGTTCAAGCGCATATGCCCGAAGCTGAGTTAGCGGCGCTCGAAGCGAGCAAACTGGTCCAACAAGCGAAAGGTGCTGGACTGAGTCCAACGTTGCTGGCCACCTGGGATGCAGCGCCCAGCATCGGCGGACTGAAAACGATCGTTGACATTCCCGCGCTGGCGATCAACCTGTTTGTGACCTGCTTGGTATACATCGGCATTAAAGAATCGCGAACCGCCGCCAACGCGATGGTCATGTTGAAAGTCGGTGTGGTGTTGGTCGTCATCGCGGTCGGCGTGTTTTATGTCAAGCCGATGAATTGGTCACCGTTTGCGCCCAATGGTGTGTCGGGAGTGTTGCAGGGGATTGCAGCGGTGTTCTTCGCGTTTATCGGCTTCGATGCGATTTCAACGACCGCTGAAGAGTGCAAGAATCCGCAGCGCGATTTGCCGCGCGCGACCGTGTTGGTACTGATCATTTGCACCGTGCTGTACGTTGCCATTTCGCTGGTGCTGACTGGCATGGTTTCATACCGTGATTTGGCGGTAGGCGATCCACTCGCGTTTGTGTTCAAAGAGTATCAACTGGATTGGTTAGCGGGCTTGGTTTCTTTGAGTGCGATCGTGGCGATAACCAGCGTGTTTTTGGTATTCCAGATCGGCCAGCCACGCATATGGATGAGCATGTCGCGCGACGGATTGCTGCCGAAGCGATTCTCGAGCATTCATCCGAAGTACAAGACTCCGGCATTCTCGACAGTCGTCACTGGCTTCGTCGTGGCTTTGCCAATTGTGTTTTTGAATCAGCAACTGGTGACGGACTTGTGCAGCATCGGAACATTGTTCGCTTTTATGTTGGTGTCCGCAGGTGTGCTAACACTGGAAAATAAACGCGATGTCAATGAAGCGGCATCATTCCGCATTCCGTATATCAATAGCCGCTGGTTCGTGATGGCGGCTTGGTTGATTTATACGGTTGCTGCGGCCGGGTGGCTGCAATCGAGCTACGGGTTCTACCTGCCTGAAAACCACGACGTATTCCGTAGTTGGACTTACGAAAAACTGCCTTACATCGTCTTTTACTTTGCGTTGACTGGCATGACAGTTGCCTGCGGAGTGTGGCGTTGGTCACTGATCCCTGTGCTCGGTGTGCTCACGAATCTGTATTTGATCGCTGGACTCGGACACCACAACTGGATACGGTTCTTCGCTTGGCTAGCGATTGGCTTAGTGATCTATTTCGGTTATGGGTTCTGGAACAGTCGTCTAAATCAACAATCACGATCAATTGCGTAAGTCAGTTTCGCATCGACATCATCGTTTAAGTAAGAAATGTGCACTAAATGTCCGGTGTAATGACTTGGATCGCTGAGGGACGAAGCGAGCCGCGCGTAGTGGTGCTGGCGGCAGTGAACCGACCTCGCGTGCGAGCTGAACTCGGTCGCATCGTTCGCATACTCAGTTCGTCTGCGGAAATTGTCGCGATCGATGAAGATCAGACATATGAGTTCGACGACTCATCAGCGGATCTAGTCGTGGTGCTGGGCGGCGATGGTTCGATACTCTCTGCGGCACGACGGATGGGATTGAACCAGCGACCGGTGATTGGCGTCAACTTGGGGAAACTCGGATTTTTGGCGGCGCTCAAGGAGCAGCAACTCGAGGAAGTGTGGCCGGTCATTTGTAGTGGTGAGTGCAGTATCGATTCGCATGTGATGCTGAAATGCTCAGTTTGGCGGCAAGGGAAATGCGTGCAGCTTCAAAACGGCTCCGACCATGTGCTAGCATTGAATGAAGCGGCCATTCTCAGTGGTCCGCCGTATGCGATGCTGCAGATCGATCTTTACGTGGATCAGGAATTGGCTTCTACTTACAGTTGCGATGGCTTGATCATCAGCACTCCGGTAGGTTCGACCGCGCATAACCTTTCTGCAGGCGGACCAATTTTGAATCGGCGACTGGATGCGGTGGTAATCAGCCCGATTAGTCCGCATACGTTAACGATGCGGCCTGTTGTCGATGCTGCCAATCGAGTTTTCGAAATGTGTGTGATGCAGGGGCATGATTCCGTTTCCGCGCTCGCAGATGGTCGAGTGCTTTTTAATTTAGTAGAAGGCGATTGCTACCGTTTGGAAAAGGCGCCGGTTTCCTTTCAGATGATCGCAATACCGGGCAAAACCGAATACTTAGCACTGCGCGAGAAATTGGGGTGGGGCGGAAACCCACGCGAGAACAAACATTAACTTCAATTCGAATTACCTTTCATGGCATGGAGGCCAGAGATGTTCGCTCGTTCCGCTGTAGCACTTACCAGCACATTGTTGTGTGCTTTTATTGGATCGGTACTGGTTGCTGAGTCGGCTGTGGCTCAGTCGACTTCCACTTCCGTACTTAAAGGCGCTCCTTCGAGCAACGCAAAGTATCTACTGCGTTACAAACTGCGCGCGGGCGAATCGCTGTACAGCAGAGTTGTGCACTTCGCAGAAACACGCACCAAGATGTCGGATCACGAAGAGTCCAGTTCCTCGCGCACGACTAGTGAAAAAGTTTGGGAAGTTAAGTCGGTCGATGATAAAGGTAACATGACGTTCGAGTTTCGAGTTCTGTCGGTCGATATGGCGCAAAAAGTTGGCGATAAAGATGAGTTCACTTACAACAGCCAAACCGATGACAAGGCGCCTGATATCTTCAAGAAGGT
>JBGSOM010000071.1:0-14058 GCA_041739135.1 Pirellulaceae bacterium | reverse complement strand
AGCTCGCCGAAACTTTTTGAGCTGTCTTGCTCCGCTCCGCTCGCTACGCTCCCTCCGCTACGCAAGACAGCTCAAAAAGCCTATTCTGAACCTCTTTCCCCGGGGACATTTCTAATGAACGCTTCAAGGGGACATTTCTATTGGCGCATTACACTCGAGCCCACTGGCGACTTCGGCTCGCCAATCACAGGCGAGCAATTTTCTTTCCGACAACAAGAGTCGACGGCGCACTGCACTGTCCGTCAGGTCGAGCACTGCGGCAAGTTGAACGTTGATGGCAACAATAACTCGCGGGAGCGCACCAAAATCTGGCCATCCGTAGTAGCGTTGCAAAGCGAAAGTTTCAGCAAGAGCGGCTTCCGGCGTCAGCGAGCAGTAGACCGCGGCGATGCCTTTGGGGTTCCATCGCCCGCCCTCTCTTGCAGCACCGATACCGGACACCATATTCGCTTCACTTGCGTAACGCGGATTCGCAGTGCGGAACACGACGGAACGAAACTCCGTCGCGTCGATGCGTGTCAGTCGCCGTCGAAGTGTCGCTTGAGATGGAAAGTTCGGCACAGTTGCTAACGCGGTGTGGCGTTCGATGGAGTGAGAGGCGGCACGTATTGTGAAAGACGAGCTACGATCGCTTGGCTCTCGGGCTTGTCTGCAACGTTCTTTGTCTCGTGCGGGTCCGTTTCGTAGTCATACAACTCAGTTGCGATAATTTTCTCGCCAGCGCGCTCGCGCCAGACCGTCAATCGGTAGCGAGCATCGCGGATGCTGTAACCCATCAACTGTCCAATGGGACGTCCCGCCGCGCGCGGGTACTGGCTGATCGCGACCTTGCTTGCTTCAGCGCTGGGATCCTCGATGAAGCGTTTCAGGCTTAACCCATCCAGTCCTGCTGGGATTTCCAGCCCGCAGAGGTCAGCCAGTGTAGGATACACGTCGACAAATTCAACTGTTGCGTTACAAGTTTTGCCCGCAGTTGTCTGTCGCGGCGCGCTGACGATCAGCGGGGCGCGTGCGGCGAGTTCAAAGTTCGTATGCTTATGCCACAATCCGTGATCGCCTAATTGCCAACCATGGTCTCCCCAAAGAACCACGACGGTGTTGTCGGCGAGTCCTTCGCGATCCAGCGCATCGAGCAGTCGCCCGACTTGAGCATCAATGTAGGAAACGCTTGCGTAGTAACCATGCCGTAGTTCGCCAGCAAAGTCCTCCGGGATGGGGTTCTCAGAAGGAACGCCTCTGTAATTATGCAATTCACCGTTCGTATGACCGGAGAACTCTGGTGCACCCGTTGGTAAGGAACGTGTTGCCGGCGAGGGTATCTTTTCTGCGTCGTAAAGGTCCCAGTACTTTTTAGGTGACACGAACGGTAAATGCGGTTTCACAAAACCAACTGCGAGAAAGAACGGTTTGCCGCTTGACTTGAGGGACTGTAAACGACGCACGGCTTCCGCAGCGGTTGCGCCGTCAGGCAGTTGGTCGTCCTCTTTCGGACTGATCTCGAAGGCGGGACCGTTTTTCTTCTTATTGTTTTTCGCGGTGCGACCCGCTGGTTGATTGCTCGTCGTATCCTTCGCGATGTTTGCAGAATACTCTTTTACCGACGATTGGAACGGCTGGACTTTGCGCTTTGTCCAATCCGCTGGGTCGGTGTCGACTGTGCGGCCGGTTGCATACCAGTGCGGTTCGCTCCACGATCGGCCGTCTTCAAAACCGCCGTGATAAATCTTGCCCAATGCAGCGCAGTGGTAACCGTTCGCTTTGAAGTGTTCTGGAATCGTCACACAGTCGGGAAGTGCAACGCGAAAGTGTGTCTCCAGATCCCAAACACGTGTTGCATCTGGACGTCGACCAGTCATCAATGAGCTCCGCGAAGGGCTGCACACAGCTTGCTGGCAGTACACGCGGTTGAAGACTGTTCCGCGTGCCGCCAATCGATCTAAGTTAGGCGTCTGAACCACAGTGTTTCCATAGCAGCCCATTTCAGGTCGTAAGTCATCGACTGCGATAAACAGGACATTGGGGCGGTCCGCGCCGCACGCCACTGCGAAACTGGAAAAGACCAGCAGGGCAACTATTAAAAGCTTCATCGCTTGACCTCGGTAAGGAAGGGGTGATTGGAGGGGAATCGAGCGGTTATTATAGTCGTGTTGTTCGACCAGTGAGTTCGCGCCGTTGTGGCTGGTTGTGTCTGTTTTGGCGTGCGAGGCTGAGGAGGTGATGGATTGGTGCCAAGCCGATTTGTGATCGCGATTCCGCATTACTTTGGTCCGTCGGCCATCGAAGGCTCGCGGCATGGATCGTCGCTTGCGCAGAGGGAAGTCCGTGCGCGAGCTCTACGACGAACGGTGATGTCGCTACATCAAACCTTTGGAACGGCCCAATGCGTGATGCAACTCGATCGTCGCTCGACCGAGTCCGCGAATACTCTGATGCGCATGCAAGTGCAGGTGATTCTTTGCACTGTCGCAGAACACCATTTGATCACAGAAAGTCGATTGCCCCGCGAGAGTCTTGAGCACATAGTATGCGACGTTCCCGCTTTGGAATTGGGATTCGCGTGTCAGCGCGAGTTAGCGAAGCGAGCTGACGCAGGAATGTGGTTTGGATATCTCGAAGACGACCTAGTAGTCAACGATCCGCTATTGCTCACGAAGTTGAATTGGTTCATCGAATCGAGTGGAGTCGATTGTGTGTTGCAGCCGAATCGGTTCGAACGCGATGAGCGAATGCTGGCGATGAAGGCTTACGTGGATGGCGATTTGCCGGAACGATGTATTGAGCCGTGGCGCAATGTGAGTCAAGCTGCAGATTTGCAGTTCGAACTATTGAATTCGCCGCTGCGTTTCGTGCGTCCCAGCAACCCGCACTCGGGGTGCTTTTTCTTGCGGCAAGATCAGATGTTGCACTGGAGCAAGCAGGAGCAATTCGGCGAGCCGAGCCGCGCATTCATCGGTCCACTTGAAAGTGCAGCTACGTTGGGACTCTTGCAGACTTTCAAGGTCTACAAGCCCGCGAGGGAGAACGCGGGCTTTTTGGAAATCGAACATCAATCGAAGCAGTTTATCAGCCAACTGCGTCAGCGCGATTAACATCTTCGCATGTTGCTAACACTAATTGCCAAAACTAGTTGCTAACAGCGCGGCGGTCACGGAGTGCTGGCACAAGGTTCTGAACGACTGCGAAGCTTCCGAACAACACAACTGAGAACAGCAAATCAGCGGCTAGCGAAGTTCTGAAGAATGGAAGTGCACTGGTGTAGCACTGAGCCACGCCGGCTGCGCTGAAGTCGGTCAAACAAGCCGCATTGGTGATCACGAAAAACTGCACGCTGCCCAGCAGCGCGCCGAATGGAACCGTCCAAGGCTGTCGCGAGGTTACGAACAAGCGACCGATCAGAATGTTGATGCAGATGCTGGCGTAAACGATCGGCATGGTCCAGTGCAGACCTAGAAACAGATCGCTAACGAACATCGTGACCAAAGTGACACCGATCGCGGATCGCCATCCAGCGAAACTTGCTCCCGCAAACAATGCGAGTGGCAAAATGGGTGAAAAATTGTGTTCGTGCGGAAGCAATCGCGAACAGACACCGACGGTTACGATTGCGAACAGTAACCACCAGCGCGGTTCAATTTTCGAGAGCGAACCTTCGTTGCGGTTGGAGAGGCTGGAAGCGGACATGAATATTTCCTCAAAAGATTCTCAAAAGTTTGAATTGTGAAAGCGACCTTAGCGACCGCTATTTAAGTAATTTTGCAGCTTGTGCGCGAACTTTCGCATCCTTGCCGCTCTTTTCCAACTCTTCAATTCGCGGCAGGTGCTGTTCCTTAATCTCCGGAAAGGACTCCAGAAACTTCAGGCCGCTCATTTGAAGCTTTGCGTCCTGAGAATGCAAACCCTGAAGCGCTCGATCGAGCATTTCTGGTGATACATTCTCAGCCTCACGCGCTTCGATGGGGGGCAACTCAGGCGGTGGCGAAGTGCAACTTACGAAAAAGCAGATCGCCGAGGCTAGTATAAAGCAGACGGTTGATCTCATTGGTCGTAAATAATTCCTTTGCCGGAAAACCATTTATCGGTTTCAATTGGGTCAGTGCTGATGTATTCGCCGATGTCCCCCAACTGATTCTTCTCGCGCGCGGCTTCGATGTCAGGAGTTGTCCACGGCCCCATCTCATTTCGCTGTATCGGGATTGTGGCGACGTGACCGTCTAAGAAAACTGCGTTGGCGACCGCGCCGTGGTGGCGAAAATGCACTGACGGAAATTGTCCCGAAGGCGCTTCAAGGTAGAACGTCTCGGTGACTTTACCTTTCGCGACTCCAAAATCATAGACTGCGGCCGCGTCACCGAAGGCCAGCGCGTTGGTGGTACTCGGAAAATCACGCAGGCGATAGCAAATCGGAGTTAGCAAATCGAGCGGGTTGCTGCCGGCCCAGTTCGGGTTTACTCCCGGGCCGCAGTATTTGTAGTTATATGCATACCCCGAGGTCGCTCCTTCGTATTTGGCTACGAAGTTCGTAAAGTCAGGGCAGGTCATCACAGCGGTGTTCCGCTCCATGAAGGGCATTAGAAAACCGTTGCTCGGTACGACTTGCGATTCGCCAGCGGCCAGCGTTGCTGGATCCTTTAGATCTCCAAACCAATAGCGCTGCGGATAGCCACCGATCATCCAGTTGTAAGTGCTAACCGGCATCAGCGCTTTGTTCACATCGTGATACATCTGCAGTGCCAAACCAAGCTGCTTCAGATTATTCGCGCACTGAATACGTCTTGCTGCTCCTCGAGCGGCTTGAACGGCGGGTAACAGCAATCCCACCAAGATCCCAATAATCGCAATCACCACCAGCAACTCGACGAGCGTGAACGCCGAGCGCGTTGAAAGACTTTTCATCTGAAACTCCTGCCGAACCGAATGCACCGATCGACGCGCATTCGCCTTATCAGCTTAACGTAACCGTCTAGCAATAGCGTTAGGTTCAGAAACTGCGTAGCACGCATTGAGACTGAACAACACTCAACGATCGCCTCAACCCAAGAAGGCTCCCATATCGTCTAGCTCGAGGTAGGTCTTCTGACTTACTACCGATTCGTATCTCTTCGCCTTCTCGCCCAGCGGCAATGGCACTTCATTAGAAGGAGATCGAATTCCAACTCTTGCGAGTCGTTGGCAGATTACAGCGGCCGGACCGTCCCGGAATTTCACCGGAGTTCCCTGTTCACGAGGCATTATCGCGCGCTCGTCACCACGAACGTCAAAAGTCTACCGCCGCGCATTGGGGCTCGCAACCCCTCGGCTATGCATTCAAATACATGCACATAAAGTGGAGGAAACCGACGACAAGCTGGGCGAATTAGAAAACTTGTTGCGAACGAACCTTAAAGCACTGATGTAACGACTGGAAGGTGCCGAAAACTATTGCTGCTGAGTTAACATTCGGCGCCCGAGAAGCGTTCCCCTGGCGAATTTGATTCGCCGCAGCTAGCAAGGTAATGGTAAGACGATGAGCTCTTCCAGTCCAGTTGAACGAATGCGCGCCGCCATCTCGACTCAATTGCAGGTGCTGGGAGTTCCTTCGCCAATCGACTTGCACGAAACATTGCTGATTCGAAACGGATTGTTTTGCGGTCGCAAATTTCAATGCGAAGGCCACCTGGTGGTTTGGTTCATCGAAGAAGATGAGATCAAGTTCTTCAGTCCTTGCGGAGAACTCCTCCGCGCTCAATCGGCTGTCGAGTGTCTTTCGATTCTCGAGTCGCAGCAGCACTCGAGCCAGCAATCCACTCGTCGGGCCGCTTAAGTTCATTCGGCGTTTTAGGTCATTGGCTGCTCAACTTCATTCGGCCAGCGTGATTCCAACGCGCTCAGCGATAATGCGACCAATCTCAAGCGACGCGGTCGCAGCGGGGCTGGGAGCGTTGCAGACATGCAGCATACGTGGCGCAGTGACCCACAAGAAGTCATCGATCATGGAGCCGTCGGGCGCGAGCGCTTGCGCGCGAACGCCTGCTCGGCAAGGTGTCAGATCTGCAGCTTGGATCGACGGTAGCAATCGTTGCAACGCTTTGACGAAAGCTGACTTGAAGAGAGATCGTTGAATCTCGCCGAGTCCCATGCGCCAATGACGCGTTGCCAACTTCAAGAAACCGCCATATGAAAGCGACTCTGCCAAATCGCCAACGCGCAGCTTGCCCCACGAATAACCTTCGCGAGCCAAAGCCAACACCGCGTTCGGGCCGCATTCCACTTCGCCGCCGATCATGCGCGTAAAGTGAACACCAAGGAACGGAAAATTCGGATCGGGAACTGGGTAAATCAGATTGCGGCAAAGGTGCCGTCGATCCGCTTTCAGCTCGTAATATTCGCCGCGAAACGGAACAATCTGAGCCGGCGGCTTCAATCCGCTCAACCTGACTAACCGGTCGCTGTACAGTCCACCGCACGTAACGAGAAAGCCCGCCGTCAGCCGTTCATCGCCGCATGTGACCGTCACTTGCTTAGCTTCTGCGCGGATCCCTGTCACTTCACGACTGAGCCGCACAACATGTCCGCTGGCTGACAACAATGCGGACAGTTTTTCACACACCGCCGGATAATCGACAATACCCGACTCCGGAACATGCAACGCGCGAATGCCAGCAGAATAGGGTTCAACTTCGCGAATCGCAGCTTCATCTAACCAATGCGAAGTGACACCGTTCTCTACGCCGCGCTCATGGATTCGCTCGAGACCTGGCAACTCAGCTTCGTCAATGGCGACGATGATCTTGCCACAGGTCTCGAAACGCACTTCGTGTTCGCAACAAAATTGTTCGATGGCTGCTTTGCCCGCGCGACACGTAACAGCCTTTAGTGAACCGGGTTTGTAGTAGATCCCCGAGTGGAGGACGCCAGAGTTACGTCCGGACTGATGCATCCCAACGCGCGGTTCTTTTTCCAGCAAGGTGATCGTTGCGCCGGGAAATTGCTGCATCAAACGCCAAGCGGTTGCTAGGCCGACGATTCCGCCACCGACAACGATGAAGTCTGATGTGTTTGTGTTGGGCATGGTGTACAGCAGTTTTCAGTTGTAATGCAATTGTCAATGAATCGCGATTGTAACGAGAGCCAACGGAAGTGTGTCATAGTTTGGAACGATGAATTGCCAACGTGCGCACTCGCTGAAGCAACTTTTTTCCAATTCTGTGCACTGCGCCTTGTTACAACTCGCACCGATCGAACTTAACGATTCATCGTCACGCGCGGTCAACGCTGCACTTCCTACATGCCGCTTCCGCTTCAATGTTTCCTATTACCGAAATTGGCGACTGCGTAGACCTTGTGTGCTCGATAAACAATACTGCCCAGGCAAGCTTGCTTGGCAACCAACGCACGAGCCCACTCGCCAGCTTCCAACTGGCCCGCTCCACTGGTCGCGTGCATCGGAACGTTGAGACCAATCCTAAACGAAGTCGTTGATCGGCGGCTCTCCCCCGCCGGTCAACAATTTTGATGTCGTAAATAACCCACCCGTAACCGGACCTCCGAGAGATTCGCGGCCCCAAACATGCCCCAAGTGCGCACTCCAACTTGCGCAGGATCCAGTCATGTTTAGCGACCAATAATCTCCCGGCGATGCAAGCGCGGCCGACGCTAGCGTCGAACTAGGAGGATATAAACATGAAAAATCATTTGGCAAAGTTCTTTCGATCGCTTGCCTGTCGCATTGCGATAGCACTCGTTACCACCGCCTCAGTCGCCAACGCCCACGATCTTCCGCAACACTTCCCACTCGCGCCGACCGACTGGGGAATGATTCAACAAGATTGTATGGGACATCGCGATTCGACTGAGTATTGGGTTCCTTCAGGCTCGCTCGCCAGTTCACTAGCTACACTGCCGGTTGCGCAGCCGGATGCGGGCAGCCCGCCCGAGCCGACACCGCGCAAAGAACCTTCCATCGCTTCCACCGCGTTGATTGGACCCGAGCTTTACGATGGAGTTGACTGCGCTCACTTAGAATCGCTCTATCGCACACCGCCGTCCGCCGACCTAGTCGAATACAAATCTTCCGACTTGCCGACTTTGGCCGCTAACACAATCGAAGCCCCTGGCGCTTCAGCGAGCATTGTTCAAGCTGAAGTCGATGCTGAAAGCTGGCAGTTTCACAAGTCTCATTTCGCTACTTGCAGTTGCGACTTCGAGAACCGTCAAGCGGCTCAGATTGTCGATGCGCCCGTCTTCGTCTTCGAACGCATCTGTATCGCGGATTACTTCGCATCACTCGTCTACCGCAAGCCCGCTTTGGTTTTGCGAGATTGGCAGTCAAAACAAACCGCTGCACCGAACTTTGTAACACCACTTGCGTTGGCTGTTCCAGCGAAGCAAATCACCGAGGCTGCAGCGCAAAACAAAGCTCGCTTGGCCGATGCGTTCTCCGAACTAGCCACTTGGGACTGTGTGATTCGTGGCGAGTTGCATCAGATGCAGGCGGCCGCCAAGTTGGGTGACTTCGCAGGTGAAGCTGCAAAATCTTGGTTTGCCTCAGTCGTACCAAGCGCATCGAATGGTCTTGTCAGTCTAGCGAATCAGTGGCAAGCACCGAAGTTGCAGCTCGATAAACGGCAGCTCGCTCAACAACTCGTTTCTGCAGCTCCGCAGTTCATTATCTACCGAACTGCAAGCGGCAACGAAGTCGCTATCCCAATCGCGCACGCTCGCAATTTCGCAGTCGCTCCGAAACCGAACGTTTCGCCTGAGTTCCAGCAAGTTGTGGATGCCGCGAACGCTCGATTGCAATGGGCCGGCGGACGGCTGAGTGCCGCTGCGTCCGCGATGAACGATTGGTTCAGCCAACGCGTAGCACGCGTTCGGACGAACGAATTGCGATAGTCGTACAGCGTTAAGTGACGAGGCATCGATGATTCGAGGTCGTGAGCGTCGCTCATTGCGAGCGCTCGCGACAGATGTCCCGCAGTTATCGTTCTTGAAGTTTACTGACCGGCCATCACAAGTTGCCGCAGGCGTCCGAAGCCCTCGTCCCAGCGACCGTACGGACGCGGCGCGTAGCTGCGAATGTCGCTGGCGGAACGTACTAGACGTCGCGCTTCATCGATTGAGCTGAGTTCGCCGGAGCCGATCGCTTGCATCAACACGTTGCCGAACGCAGTCGCTTCCACTGGACCAGCCACGACGGGGCGTTGGCAAGCGTCCGCGGCAAACTGGCATAGCATTCTGTTCTGCACGCCGCCACCGACCATGTGAATCGTAGCCAGTTGATTGCCGACGAGTTGTTCGAGGTAGTCGAGCACCAAGCGATACTTTAACGCTAAGCTTTCGAGCGCACAGCGAATGATGGCGCCTTCGTTCTCGGGAAGCGGCTGACCAGTGCGCCGACAATAATCGCGGATCGCGGTCGGCATGTCCGCAGGAGCGGCGAAGGCAGGATCGTCCGGATCGATAATCGAAATCATGCTCGGCGCCTGCTCAGCCAACTGAATCAACCGATCCCAACTCCAATCGTGCCCCTCGCGTTTCCATTGAGCGCGGCATTGCTGAACAACCCACAGTCCGCAGATATTTTTCAGCAACCTGACACTACCCTGCACGCCACCTTCGTTCGTAAAGTTGAACAGCTTGCAGCTATCGTTGATCACCGGCCGAGCGACTTCGACACCCATCAACGACCAAGTCCCGCAACTGATGTAACACCAATCCGGTTGCTCTTGCGCGAATGAGTTGGCTGGAACGGCTAAGACGGCAGAACCGGTATCATGCGTGGCTGGAACGATCACGTCGATGTCCGTTGAAAGTTGCGTGCGCTGAGCGACTTCGCTGCTGATTTTGCCGAGCTTAACACCTGGTTGCACCGGAGTTGAAAAGATGTGCGTCGGTAGCTCGAACGCGTCCAGCACCGTGCGGCTCCAATCGCCAGAATCTGCATGCAGCAATTGGGTCGTCGATGCGTTGGTGTACTCGTTGCATTTCTCGCCGCTCAATTGCCAATGAAAGTAGTCGGGCGTCATCAAGAAACGCTCGGCGATGTCCAAGATCGGCGAACCTTCCAAACGCATCGCGAGCAATTGGTAAGCGGTGTTGATCTCCATGAATTGCAAACCGGTCTCAGCGAAGATCTCATTGCGACTCAGCCGCGCGAATGCGATTTCAAGGATGTCCTTGGTGCGTTTGTCGCGATAGTGATAACACGGTCCGACGACGTCGTCGTTGCGATCGAGCAACACGTAATCGACGCCCCATGTGTCGACCCCGACGCTGCGAATCGCAGAACCGTACTTGGCTGCCGCTGCGTTGAGTCCATCTTGAACTTCCTGCCACAAGCCCAGCAGGTTCCACACGAAGCGTTGGCCTTGGTAGACGCCACCGTTAGCGAAGCGATGCAGTACGTCGAGTTGCACGCCTTTGTCTGTGACGAAACCCGCGAGAACTCGACCACCCGACGCTCCGAGATCGATGGCCAAATGCACCGGCGCTTGATTGCTAGACATGGTTTCCCTGATGGCGAGAGGAAGGATGTTGCGGCGAGCGACGCGTTGAATGGTAGGTTTCAAGTTGCGTCGGAGCGACATTCTATTGAATGGCTTGAGTGCGCTCTAGTGCGGTCGAGCTCGTACTATCGAGCGCGTGCAGTTGCCTTGTGCAGTTCGATCAGCGGATCCGAACAAGGAGAGCGCGAAAGCACAAAGTAGATTTAGGCCGGCAACAAGCCATCGGCATTGCTCGGCCCACAATTGTCTCAGATTTCGCCGCTGAAGTGGAACGCGTAGAACTCATCCGTCAGGACGCGGAGTAACGCCAGTTGTTCCAGAACACCCCTTTCATCCGTGGGACCACTATGTCATCCGTGGTAGCCACTGGTTTGGAGTGTGCTGCCTGTATTGTGACGGTTATCCGGGTTTGTCAGAACCGCCGCGGCCGGCGTTTCCGGCTGGACGGCCACCACCTCGATTGCCTGCTCCGGCTGGGGTATTTTGCTTTTGACGCGCACCGCCGCCTGGCTTGGCTCCCGTGCCAGCAGCTCCGCCCGCGTTTGGATTCCGCCGACCTGCTGAAGGATTTTCGCGAGGCACGCTTGGTGGTCGAATCGCTGGTGCATTACCCGCGGGCCGGCGATTCGGTCCAGCGTTCGCGCCCGGGTTAGCATTTGGGTTACGACGACCACCAGGCCTCGGGTTGCCTGCGTTGGGATTGCCTGCGTTGGGGCTGGTACGCGGAGTCCTTCGCATCATGTCGCGCAAAGCGCTAGCGTCATCGGGGCCGGATTTGTCGTCCAAGCCTTGATAGAGTCGATCGAGTGAACTGTTGACCGAATCACGAGCCCGTTCGTTCGGGTTACTGGCTCGCGGATTAGCAACGTTTGGGTTGTTCCCGGGACTTGGGTTTCCTCGACTAGGATTTCCTGCATTGGGATTCGCAGAGTTCGGGTTTCTTCGGTCCTGGTTGGGTTCCTTCGCGCCGGGTTCTTTCGCGCCAGGTTCTTTCGCGCCGGGCTCTCTCGCATTGGGTAGCTGTGCATTGGGTAGCTGTGCATTGGGGTCGTTGCGATTGGGGCGTGTTTCATCGTTGCGATTGGGAATCGTATCGCGACGCTTGTTATTGGGCTGACCATCGCCTGCCTGATTGTTATTACGTTGATTGTTATCGGGTCGAGAGTTCGGCGATTGATCGTTCGCGCGATTATCAGTTGGCTGAGTCTTACGAGGTTGGTTTTCACGAGCTTTACTGGGGTCAGCTGTATCGAGGCGGCGTTGACCATTCGCGCCGTTCTCGGCGCGAATAGTCAAGCGTTTCACGTCGCCTGCCGCTCCCGCATTAGGATTCTCACCGGGTTTATTATCACCGGGTTTGTTCTCAGCCCGCGCATCATCGCGTCGATTCTCTTGCGCGTCGGCTCTCACTTCGGCGCGGGCGTCGGCACGGTTCTCCGCTTGCGTTTCAGCTCGGCTGGCGCGCTGCCGATCTTCGCGCGTCTCAGCTTGCTCGAGCTTTCGACGTTGCTGAGCTAGTTCGCGAGCTGGATTGACGCCGCTGACAATCTCTTGCCGGCGACTTGCTTCCAATGAAGTGAATCGGTACGGGGTATCGAACTGAAGATCACCGTCTGAGGCAAGTGCATTCAACTGCGCTGCGCGCAACGCCCAACTCGCCTGCGGACCTTGGGCGCTACCGAGTGCACGCATCTGAGCTGCAACGGTCGCACGCGTTCTGTACTGAGGATTGTTAGCGATCTGTCGTTCGACCCGAGCGATCTGACGGATGAGATTCGTGTTGCGATTTTGATAAGCGTAGTACGAGAACAGTGGATCGTAACCGCGAGATCGTTGGTAGTAGTTCACCCAAGGGTAAACTGGGCGATTGCCGCGGTAACCGTAATAATTGCCAAAACAATAGTGATTGAAACGCGGGTTCACAAACAAATTGGCTAACCACAGCGGACCTGTTTCGACAACGTATCTCGGGCGAAACGTCTGGCGATAACCCGTTCGGAATGCCATCGGGCAAAACATCGTTCCTCGCGACTGCACCGCATAATCCCAATACCCTTCACGGTATATGCAACCGCTCGGCGTCCATATGTAGCGGCTGGGGATCCACACCCAATCGTCGTGCGCTTGCGACCAGAAACCGGCTTGCCAGTTGTATTGACTTTGATCGTAGTTCCAGCTTCCCGGAATCCAAAAATAATCATCCCCCGGCGCGGCCGTGCTTGGTCCAGCCTCAATCGATTCAGGTGGAGTTGGCATGTACACAAGTTCTTCACTCGCTGCCGCGGTCCAAAAGCCACTGATCCACTGCCAGCCGCTTTCAGCCTCAGCCCAATATCCAGGAATCCACTGCTGATCCGGAGGCAGTGCCCGCCAAACTCCAGTAACCCAAAGGAAATCCTCTGACTCGATATCCCAGCCCCAATAACCTGGGATCCACTGAATGTTTTCACCTTCAGGTCTAAATTCAGGCGGCTCTTCATTGATCGGTTCGGGCGGTTCTTTCCCGATGACTTCGGAGACGCTTGCATTCGCTGAGAACTGTTCCGCAAAAGCTTCGTGAACAGGTCCGTGCATCAGAGCGGCACCGTCTTCGGGCACTTCTGTGTCACCAATCTCTGACTCGTCAGCCGTTTGTGTGGCTGGTTGCTGCGCCGGTAGTTCATTCGCCGTCGCCGGAACTGGATCCGTGGGAGGCACAGGATTGTCTTGAGCGAAATTCGACTGGCACCAGCATGCGCTGACAATAACAGCCAGGCATGACCAGGAACTTACGATAACTCTGCGAACTGCAACTTTGCTGCTCATATGCATACGTCTTTCATCACTTCGCTGGGAAAAGCACAAGCGATCGCGCCGCGTTGGAAGTCTGTCGCTCAAGCTGCGTGCTGGTGCATCGAAAAGAGCTTGAACGCAATCACACTCAGCGAAGCGTTCGATTCGCCGAGCGAGGCGACGGGATAAGCAAACAACACGCCAGATGGGTTGGCAGGTTTACGGCAAGTTCACTTTGTCAGTATTAGCTTGCCCTGGCGAGTGCGTCGCAAGCGGTAGATCTGGCCGTTGTTCTCGATCCAGATTTCATCGCCACAGCGAGCTAAGGTGTCGAATTTGATGATCTTCGGAAAGTGGCTGTCGGTTAACGCAGCCCGCGAAACCTCGACTCCGTGCTCCTCGGCGGGGTTGAGTGGCGAATCGGATTGGGTTTCGCTGTTGGTCATTAAACGCTTGGTTTTCGTGGTTCAGCCATATTTAACGCAGGTATTTTTGCACAAAATGCCAATTCGATCAATGCTTGTTGATATTAAATCTCAGCTTCGGCCTGCGGAGGGGCCTGCGACGGCGTTTGCCCCGTAGCGACGATCCGCCCGAACCGGTATTCTCTCAGGCTCAGTTGACGCGACAGTTGGAAGCGATTGGGCTGCTTTTCACGGGCATTTCCAACGGGCATTTCGAGCGGCATTTCGAGCGGCATTTCGAGCGGCATTTCGAGCGGCATTTCGAGCGGCATTTCGAGCGGCATTTCGAGCGGCATTTCGAGCGGCATTTCGAGCGGCATTTCGAGCGGCATTTCGAG
>JBGSOM010000070.1:0-118125 GCA_041739135.1 Pirellulaceae bacterium | reverse complement strand
CGCATTTTGCATTTGTAAAGCGCGTTTCCCTTGCCCGGTTTTACGAAGTTCATTTCAACCATCAAATATGGTTCGCCGTCGATTTGAACCTTCAGGCCCTTTTTGAAATCGCTCGTTTTGTAGCTACCCACTTCAAATCCTCTTGTTTCAAGTCAAACTAACTGCAGTGGTCCGCCAAATTCGGTTCGGACTTCGGCCCCCAGCGGGGCTTAGGTGGTGTTTCCCAAGGCCGGCGAGGCAGCAAATGGCGACGATTTTAGCCTCAATTCCCAGCGGTGTCGAAGCCACTTCGGGGAGCACAACTTTGACCAGCCCAATCCGCTGGCAGGAGTCGATGCGCAGCGCTGTCCGGAGCAGCGGCGAGCTGCTTCGCTTACTGAATCTGTCCGATTCTGAGCATTCTGAAGCTGCAGCGAAGGATTTTCCAGTCTTTGTTCCTCGGGAATTTGTTGCCAAGATGCAAGTCGGCGATCCGCTCGACCCATTGCTGCAGCAGGTTCTGGCGAGTTCCGACGAGCTGGATGAAAAGTGGTCGGTGGGAGCGCTTCAAGATCCAGTCGGCGATGAAGCTGCGAAGCGTATCCCCGGTCTGCTGCAAAAATATGAAGGCCGCGCGCTGCTGATTACTTCAGGAGCCTGTGCCGTGCATTGTCGCTACTGTTTTCGTCGTCACTATCCTTATCAGTCGGCGCCGAAGGGTAGAAGCGGCTGGCAAGAGTCACTCGCCGCGCTCCGCGCTGATGACTCTGTTGAAGAGGTGATTCTAAGTGGCGGCGATCCACTGACCGTCGCAGACTCACAGTTGCAGTGGTTGGTCAACGAATTGAATCAAATCGACCACATCCGGCGCCTACGAGTTCATACTCGCACGCCCGTAGTGATCCCACAACGAATCTGCGATGACTTGCTGGCTTGGGTTCAAAGCAGTCGCGCGGCGGTTTACTTTGTGTTACATGTGAACCATCCGCGAGAGATCGACGCATCGTTTGCAGCGGCGATGAAACAGTTGCGAACCGCGAGTGCAACTTTGCTGAATCAATCGGTCTTGTTGCGCGGTGTGAACGATTCGCCGGAGGTTCAGTTGGAGCTGTGTCGCGCGCTCGTGGACATGCAGGTATTGCCTTATTATCTGCATCAGTTGGATCGCGCCGCGGGAGCTTTGCATTTTGAAACGAAGGTCGATGTGGGTCTCGCGATCATCGATCATTTGCGGGCGAAACTCCCCGGCTATGCGGTCCCGAAATTCGTGCGCGAAGAGCCCGGTCGACCGAGCAAAACACCGTTGTAATTGCCCCACGCATCGCAGCAAAGCAAACTTAAAATTCTGGCGAACGCTTGTGTGTTTAGTTAAGCTGTCCTAGGGAGATTCGCTCTCAGAAATTCCATTGGTATTCGATTCTTCAAGACAATCAGCACAGGAGTGAGAAGACATGAACCAAACGCTAGGCGGAAAGGGATTATGTGCTGTTGGTTTTCTTTGGATGAATGTCATCTTGGCGACGACCGCCGGAGCGGATGACCCGCAAGCGAAAGCGGCTGATCCGCAGCTCACCGCTCTGTTGGCTGCGATGACCGAGCTACCGCCGGAAGTGAAAGCGGGCGAATGCTATGTACGGGTGAAGGTTCCTGCAAAGTACGAAACGATCGAGGAACGCTTGCTCGTCAAACCTGAATCAGTTCGCTATGAGATCATGCCCGCCGAGTTCAAGATGGTCGAGAAGGAAGTCGTTGTACGACCCGAGTCGATCACCTATGAAGTTGTTCCCGCCGAGTATGAAAGCAAGGAAGTTGAGGTAGTCGTTGCTCCGGAGCACACTCAGATGACAGCGACGGAACCCCAATTTCAATCTGAAGAAAACAAGGTTGAAACCCGTGCCGCGCGGTTGGTTCTGAAATTGGATGCGAACCCGTTGAGTATTGGTGGTCCAGCGAACGGCGAGGTGCTGAGTTTGCTGCAAGACCCGGCGGAAGTCAAAACCTACACTCGCAACTTGCTTATCAAGCCAGCGCAGGTCCAGCAGGAAAAAGTAGCTCGCGCCGTTGAGAAGGTTGCAACTCAGGTGCTCATCAAGCCTGCGGAAGTGAAGGAAGTAAAGGTCCCTGCGGAGATCAAGAAGATAATGGTTCGCGAACTGATTCGACCTGCGACCAAGAAAGAGATCAAAGTGCCAGCGGAGTATACGACTGTGACTCGCAGTCGACTGGTTTCGCCCGAGCGGGTTGTGTGGCAGCGGATTCTGTGTGCTTCCGAACTGACGCCGGAAATGATCACCGCTATCCAGACGAAGCTGAAAGAAAAAGGCGTCGAACCCGGTGAACTCAACGGACAACTCACCGACGCTACGAAGGCAGCGATAGGTCAGTATCAATCGCAAAACGCTCTGGCGCAAGGTGGGTTAACATTCGAGTTCCTCAGTCACCTTGGGATTAAACCCTAGTGGCGGCGTGTAGACGTTTCGTGCACAGCATCAAAACAAAAACGGCCCGCAGAGTATTTCATCTGCGGGCCGTCTTACTTTTTAACGCGTCTGTAGACTACCAAGGTCGGTAAGCGTGAGCTTATCGAACGTAGCTGGTAGCTTGAACGACACGTCGATTGCTCTGAAGATAAGCACTTGGATCAACAACGGGTGCTGGAGCCATTGGTGCTGCTTGGCTTTGTACTGCAGGAGCAGATACTGGAGCCGAGCCACAGCTGCTGCATGAGCTGCATGCTGGAGCTGCTGCACAACCTGAATCACAACCCATCGAATCGCATCCACCACGCTTCTTGAACAGTTTGCTCAGCAAGCGAGTCTTAGCGCTGTGCATCTTAGCAAATGGACCGGCATCGCAGCCGCCACAAGCTGATTCGCAACCGCAGCTTGGAGCACCACATGCGTCGCCGCATGGGGATTCGCAACCGCAGCTAGGACCTGCACCGCAAGCTGATTCGCAACCACAGCTAGGAGCTGCGCCACATGCGTCGCCGCATGGGGATTCGCAACCACAGCTTGGGTCCGAAGCACAACCGCTATCGCAGCAGGACTTCGATGGCTTGAGAGCAGCCAGTAATTCCATCAATGGCTTGCGACGTGGCTTGCTGCAACCGGTTTCGCAACCGCAGCTTGGTGCTGCCGAGCAACCTGATTCGCAACCACAGCTTGGATCAGCCGCACATGGCGACTCGCATCCGCAGCTTGGATCTGCTGCACAACCGCTACCGCATGCTGATTCACAGCCGCAGCTTGGTCCGCTCAGCAAACCTTTCAATCCACATCCGCTTGCAGATTCACATCCGCAGCTTGGATCAACCGAGCAGCCGGTGTCACAGCAAGTGCTGTCACAGCCAGCGCCTTTCAGACCGAGCATACGGTCCAACAATCCCCCAGCAAAGCTTGGTGTGCAAAGGCTAGCGCCGAGCACGAGGGATCCAACTAGCGTATACATTTTCATCGAGACACTTCTCCCTAAACGATGAACCAATTTTACTGGCGCGGTTTGGCCTTTACGGGGGTGTAGCTGGCCGAGACCGGTTTCGACGTACGAAGTCGCCGCCGAAATCGCCCTCCGACCTGATCAGCACTGCAGTTCCTTGCGGTTCTGCGATACTTCGTGGTGCTGAAAGTAAATCCACTTGCCGAACAATTCACGCTGGATCAACGATGAACGAGTCAGCTCGCAATCTACATCCCAACAGCCTGGGTCTCCGCGTCAGTTTCCGGATGAGCCTTCCATGGGCTCGTGCAGGTTTTCCGGTTCGTCCAATGTCGCGGATTGATTTCTCCGTCGTCTTGGACAATAGGAGATATCGGTTGCTCTTTAAGAGCACCTTGAGGCACGAAACCTATTTTTGCCTGAACGTGCTTGCCCAATACAAACCGCCTATTTTCCCACGGCGGTTAGGGAGGATAGTTGCGGCAACTTTACCGCCCGCGAGGTCCTAGACAATCGTTACGAACCCCACCCAAAACTGGCTTGGTTGGTCGATAAACGTACAGTGGAGACGAAGAAAAATGCGGGAAAAGTTTCCGCTTGGGTTGGCGTCCAAGGCGTTCGAAAGGCTCAAAATCGTTACACGCTGGAAGGCTTACCTAGATTCGCTTACACTCTGTGGTGATTCGCGGCTCTTGAAGCCGCTCATTGCCATCGCGAAAAGCAGTGGAGAGAACAAATGTCAGTGCTAAAGTCTGGCTATGAAGTCATCGATTACAATTCGTTGCCAGGAATAGCCTGTCCGTGTGGCACAGCTCGGCGAGGGCTAATGGATGTGAGCGCTGTTCCGTACTCATTGCATGTTACCGAAATCGAAGCGACCGCACGGACCCATTACCACAAACGAATTACTGAGACGTACTTTATCTTGGAATGCGAAGCCGGAGCGACGCTTGAACTGGATGGCGATCCCGTGCCAGTTGCGCCGCATATGGCGTTTGCGATTTTTCCAGGCACAAGACATCGAGCCGTGGGTAACATGAAGGTTCTGATTGTTGCTTGTCCCAAATTCGATCCGACCGACGAGTGGTTTGATTAAGAGCTGAATCTAATTTATTAGGATTGTTGATGAGCAAGCGAAGAGTGCTGGATGTTGGAAATTGTGGACCCGACCACGCGGCGCTACGGCGCATGTTTTCGATGAACTTCGGCGCCGAATTGCTGCAGACGCATCATTTGGCTGACACTTTGGAAGTCCTCAAGCAACAGCCGGTCGATTTGGTGGTCATAAATCGAAAACTCGATCAAGACTACTCCGATGGGGTCGAAATACTCAAGCGGATCAAGGAGATTCCTGAGTATGCCGATTTGCCAGTGATGATTATCACGAATTACGCCGAGCACCAAGCGGCTGCGGTGGAGTTGGGCGCAGTCGAAGGCTTTGGTAAGCTCGAGATCAACTCGAAAGAAACGCGCGCGAAGCTATCAGCGATTCTCGAGGCAGATCAAACTAAGCTCTCAAAATAAGACTCTGTTCGATCCAGATGGCGGAATAAGACGATGGATAAGCTTGGGATTTTGCTGGCGCTGGTTGCTGGTTGTGCGATAGCGCTACAACCTGCTGTCAATGCACGGCTCGCCGGACAATGCGGTCATCCATTGCAGGCTAGCATCATTAGTTTTGGAACCGGTTTTGTCGCTCTGTTGCTGGTTGGCGCAGCGATGCGAATCGGTTTTCCAGAGCCTGGGCGGCTTCAGTTGCTGCCGCTGTGGGCGTGGTCCGGCGGTTTGCTCGGGACGTATATGGTCACCGTTTCACTTCTGTTCGCTCCGCGGCTTGGCGCTACTCGATGGATCGCTTTGGTAATCGCGGGGCAATTTGCGCTCTCGTTGATACTAGATCACTTCGGAGCTGGTTACGCTCAGCACGCAATTTCACCGCTGCGGATCGCGGGAGTTCTTTGCGTTGCAATTGGCGTCTATTTAGTCATGACGAATTAGTGGATTGTTACCGCTTAACGTTAGGGTTGATCGAACTTGAGTGGCACGCTGTGAGCCGCTGCGTGGGCTGTGCGACAAATAGCAGTTTTGTTGAAAGAAATTGATTCGAGTTATGTTCCGCTTCAGTCGCAACGCGACGGCATGCAATAGCCTGGGACGCCAGTCCCAGGAGGGGGTTATTGTCTGTTTTCGTAGTCGCGAAGCGACGGCAGACGTGGTTTATGCAATCAGAGATAAACTCGAACAATCTCTTTTAATTGGCTGCCGCGTTGCTTCGCATTAACTATCACTCACCTGCCGTCGCGTTGCGACTACTGCGTTAGCTTTTGCTACCTTCCTGGGACTTGCGTCCCAGGCTATTGCATGCCGTCGCGTTGCGACTAACAACAAAAAACGATCAAAAAATGTCGCCGCAAAATCAGAAACTGCTATTTGTCGCAGAGCCTCAGAGCGTGCTACCCCAAAATCCAATCTGGACAGCACACAAGTCTAGTGACTAACCCGCAGCGGTTTCTACGAACTTCAGTCCATCTGCTCGTGGGACTTGAGTTACAATATCAGTGGTTGTGATTCGCCCGCGAATTGACGCTGACCGAAACGCAGCGTTCAGAATCACGCGACTTGATAGCCTCGCTTCCTCCCCGCCTTCGAGCCTCCCACCAGCGGAATGCTCTCCCATGCTTCGCCTTCGACTACTTGATGTTGCGCGCCGGCTTGCACCGCACGCTCGTTGCACCTTGCACCTATGTTTAGTTGCAATAGCGTTACAGGCCATGATCGAGATCAATGCGGTCGCGACCGCTGAGGAAATGGATAAAGCGGCGGCAAATAAGTTTTTCACAGCCAAAATACAACCGATCTTTGCGGCAAAGTGCTATGCGTGTCACAGCGAGAAAGTGCAGAAGAGCAGCTATCGCTTAGACGTGCGAGAAATTGCGATGGCCGGTGGCGACTTTGGTGAATCAGCCATCGTTGCAGGCAAGAGTTCCGAGAGTCCACTGCTCGGCTACGTGCGAAGTGAGTCCACTGATTTGCGTATGCCGCCAGCCGACAGCAATATCGAGCCGCTGACAGCGACAGAAGTCGAGTTGCTGAGTAAGTGGATTGATCAAGGTGCTGCGTGGCCCGATTCGGCGAACGTCACTTTGGAGGATCCTCGCGACTGGTGGAGTTTTAGGCCGCTGCGAAAACCGGATGCGCCGGTCGTGGGATCGGCGGCGATCGATTACTTCGTCAACTCGAAGCTCACGGAGCATCGATTGAAGATGTCGCGAACGGCCGATGCGCGAACTTTAGCGCGCCGACTTTACTTTGACCTGATCGGATTGCCGCCTACACCGGAAACGCTCGACGAGTTTGAGCGAGCTTACGAAGCGAACTCAGAATCGGCGATCGATCAGTTGGTGGATCAGTTGCTTGCTTCGCCTCGCTACGGCGAACGTTGGGCACGTCATTGGTTGGATGTCGCGCATTACGGAGATACGCACGGGTTCGACAAAGACAAACCGCGATCCAACGCTTGGCCATATCGTGACTATGTGATTCGCTCACTGAATTCCGATAAACCTTATGTGCGTTTTGTTGAAGAGCAGATCGCCGGTGACGTTCTCTGGCCGCAAACGCGCGATGGAATGGAGGCGCTTGGTTTTATCGCCGCTGGTCCGTGGGACTTTATTGGCCATGCTGAAGTAGCCGAAACGAAGACGGATGGAAAGATTGCGAGGCATCTCGATCGCGACGACATGATCTCGAACGTGATCGGCACTTTTTGTAGCGTCACGATTCACTGCGCTCAGTGCCATCAACACAAATTCGATCCGATTTCGCAGGAAGATTATTACAGTCTGCAGTCGGTCTTCGCGGCTTTAGATCGCACGGATGTGAAGTACTATCGCGACGAAGCGTTGCAGGGTAAGTCGATTGAGCTGAATCACAAGAGGCGCGAACTTGCCGACAAGTTATCTAAAATCGAAGCACCACTGATAGGTGCTGCTGGCGACGCTTACGTAGAGTTGAATGCGCAGTTGGAGCAGGCTGCAAGCGTGGCATCGAACGCGTCCTCATCAGTCAATGCAAGACCCGAGTTTGGGTATCACAGCGCGATCTCAGCAGTTCAAGATGAAACAAAGTGGGTTCAGGTTGACCTCGGCCAAGGTACGGAGATCAAACAAGTAACTCTGCTGCCTTGTTACGACGATTTCAATTCGATTGGCGCAGGGTTTGGTTTTCCAATGCGCTTTAAGATCGAAGCCAGCGATGATGCAGAATTCGATTCCGATGTGAGACCATTTCGGGATAAGTCCAAGTCGACTTTTGAAAGTGACTTTGCGAATCCAGGCTTGCAGCCGTTCACGGTGCGCGCGGAGGATGATAAACCGATTGCGGGCCGATTCGTTCGCATCACAGCGACGAAGCTCGCACCGCGGCAAAACGACTTCATCTTCGCGCTTGCTGAGGTGCAAGTCGTCGATGGGGCTGGCGGGAACATTGCACTCGGCCGACCCGTCACTTCGCTCGACTCGATTGAAGCGGCTCCGCGATGGCGACGATCGAACTTGACGGACGGCATCGATCCAGCGGAAGCGATGAAGCACAGTAAACTTGAACTAATCGCGGCTCGCGAACAACTGCTTGAATCCTTTGCGAGTGATGCGGACCGATCGCTTCGTCGTCAATTGGTTCAGTCGCTCGAGTTGGTCGACGCAGAGTTGAAAGCGTTGCCAGCCTCCGATGTGGTCTATGCGGCTGGGATACATCAGGGAAGTGGTACGTTTGTTGGGACGGGTGCAAACGGTGGAAAGCCGCGGCCGATTTTCCTGTTGGCGCGCGGGCAGGTGACTCAGCCTGGACGCGAAGTATCACCCGGTGCGCTGTCAGCTTTTTCGTTTCAGTCCGTGCGATTTGTATTGCCAAACGACTCCGATGAAGGGCAGCGACGCGTTGCGCTTGCAAAGTGGATCACTGACCGAAACAACCCGTTGACGTGGCGCAGCGTTGTGAATCGAGTCTGGCAGTATCATTTCGGTCGCGGGTTCGTTGATACCGCGAATGACCTGGGTCGCAACGGTGGCCTGCCTTCGCACCCTGAGCTGCTCGACTGGTTGGCAGTGGAATTCCGAGATAGCGGCGGATCGCTGAAGGACCTTCATCGGATGATTGTAAAAAGTGCGACGTATCGTCAGTCATCTGATGGTCACGCCGATGGCGAACGCGTCGACTCTGATAACCGGTTGCTTTGGCGGCAGAATCGGCGACGCTTAGAGGCTGAATCGATTCGCGACGCCGTGCTTGCTGTAAGCGGCAATCTGGATTTGAAGATGGGCGGACCTGGGTGGCAAGATTTTGTGATTGAGCATCCGGAGCATTCGCCGCACTACGAATATGGCTTGGCGGATCCTGAGGACAAGTCGACGTGGCGGAGGTCGATCTATCGCTTTATCGTCCGATCTCAGACACAGCCTTGGATGACATCGCTCGATTGCGCCGATCCATCAATGCGAGTCGACAAACGAAATGAAAGTCAGTCGGCGATTCAAGCGTTAGCGTTATTGAATAACGGATTCATGCTCAGTCAAGCGAAGCACTTCGCGGATCGAGTGACGCGCGAAGAAGAGACGCTGAGTGAACAAGTTGATCGAGCTTATCGACTCGCAATAGGTTCGTCGCCGTCGAAAGCGGATCGCGAAGCGTTGGTTCGTTTTACGGAAGAGCACGGCTTGCCCTATCTCTGTCGCGTGTTACTGAACTTGAACGCATTCACATTTGTAGATTGAGTTGACATCATGCAATCTCGACGTTCATTCCTACAGGAATCGAGCAGGAGCTTGGGAAGTTGCCTGCTGGGTAGCGGGCTGCTTGTTAAAGGTTTGGGAGGCGTGGCGCTCGCTTCGATGTTAGCGACTGATGGAGCTTTACCGGCAGAGGAAGCAGCTCGCGGGGGAATTTCAGAAGGTCTGCATCATCCGGCGAAAGCGAAACGAGTGGTGCAGTTCTTCATGTCCGGCGCGGCCAGTCACATCGATCTATTTGATTACAAACCGGATCTCATCAAACGCCATGGTCAGGCGAGCGATTTTGGGGAGCCGGTTGAGACGTTCCAAAATGGGCTTGGTCCATGGATGAAGCCAGTTTGGAATTTTAAGCCGTATGGCGAGTCAGGAAAAATGCTAAGCGACATCGTTGCGCCGCTTGGAACGGTGGTCGACGATATCTCGTTCATTCATAACATGGTCAGCAAGTCTGGCGTACACAGCACGGCGACGCTGTTGCAGTCGACAGGATTTCAGTTGCCGGGATTTCCCGGCGCTGGTTGTTGGGTCAGTTACGGGCTGGGGTCGATCAACGAGAATTTGCCAAGCTTTGTGGTGCTGCCGGACCATCGCGGTTTCGGTTCGAACGGCGTTAAGAACTGGGATGCTGCATTCTTACCTTCGCAACATGCTGGCACCATTATCTATCCGGGTCGTCCTGATCCGATCGCTGACTTGTATCCGCATCGCGCTGGTGCGTTCATAACGGACCGCGGCGAACGCTCGTCGCAGGAGCTAATGGCCAATCTCAATCGGTACCATGCATCCTCGCGTGCGGACGATTTGCGGCTTGAGGGCCGCATTCGCAGCTATGAATTGGCGGCGAAGATGCAAATGGCTGCGCCGGAAGCGCTCGATTTCTCTTCTGAGCCCGAGCACGCATTGCGACTGTATGGACTCGACCGCGGTCAGCAAGGTTGGAGCAAAGAGATCAACGCTGAGGAGGAGACGTTTCATTTTGGTCAGAAATGCTTAGCGGCTCGGCGGCTGCTTGAGCGTGGCGTGCGTTTTGTTCAGGTTTGGAGCGGTAACGACAACGGGTTTCCGCGTCGCAACTGGGATTCGCATGAGGATGTTGAGCGCGATCATGGTCCGTTGGCATTGGGGATGGCGCGAGGATGCGCTGCCTTCATTCAAGATCTGAAGCAGCGCGGGATGCTGGAAGACACGGTTGTGCTATGGACCACTGAGTTTGGTCGCATGCCTTCTTCGCAGGGCGGTAAGGGGCGCGATCACAATCCCTTCGTATTCACAAACTGGATGTGCGGCGGTGGCATCCGGGGTGGGGCGACTTGCGGTGAGAGCGACGCCTGGGGATTTAAGCCGCTTGATCGCAGCAATCCGACGGAGGTTTATGACATTTACGCCACGGTCCTGCATCAACTTGGCATCGATCACACTCGACTAACTTATCGCAGCAATGGCATCGATCGGCGGTTAACAGATGTGCACGGCCGAGTTTTGCAAGCCTTGATTTAACGCGGTCGCTGCCAGTTCCGCGGTTGACTGCGCACTGAAAAATCTTTACCTTAGCGTGCGCAAATTATCAACTGTGCGCAGGTTACGAACTTAGTAAACTCGTGACTCGAACGTTGCATCGTGGGTTGGCCTGCAAATTGCTTACGTGGGTTGAGCTGCCAATTCGGCTTCCTCTGTGAGCAATGAAGCTCGCGCGAAGACCGCTGCAACGGCACCTATTTTTACCTTGCATTAGCATCATGCGCTGGGTCGCTCCAATACTAGGGAAGGTCGGAGAAGCAATTCGATTCAAAGGAAATGATTTGAAGAATTGCTGATTTCCTGGGTTCTACTAGTACGTGGTTGGCTCTGTGCGGTACATTTTTGATTTGGTGCCGGTCTTTACCGATTGCTGGTCAGGACGCGACGCAAATCGTCCCTGAACCCCTTAAGTTTGCTAGCCATGGATTTACTGGAACGTGTTTGGGAAGGTACCGGAATGTTTTTTTCCGGTGTCCTGCAAGGCGTCGAGCGTAGCCTAACGGGCTTGTTTGGCTCTTCGAATGCACGACAAATCAAGCGGTTTGAGTCGATTGTCGCGCGCATCAACGCTCAGGAAGAATCGCTGAAGGCGTTTACCGACGACCAACTGCGCGGCAAAACAGCCGAATTCCAGAAGCGATTAGCTGATGGACAGACGTTTGATGATATTCTGGTTGATGCCTTCGCAGTTTGTCGCGAGGGTGGTCGACGATTTCTGAATATGCGTCACTACGATGTGCAGCTAATCGGTGGAATCGTCTTGCACAACGGCATGATCGCCGAAATGGTAACGGGTGAAGGCAAGACGCTGGTTGCGACGTTGCCCGCGTATCTAAATTCGTTGGCGGGGCGTGGCTGTCATGTGGTAACGGTCAACGATTACCTTGCTCGCCGCGACATGGAGTGGATGGCTCCGCTGTACATGGGCTTGGGGTTAACAGTTGGTGCGATTCAAAGCGGTTTGTCGAACGACGAGCGTCAATTCGCTTACTCGCGCGACATTACCTACGCCACCAACAACGAACTGGGCTTTGATTACTTGCGCGACAACATGCGTCTAGCGGCTCGCAATGACGACCGTTTTCCAAAGCATTTGCAGCAAGTTCAAGGGCCGTTGGCTTTTGCGATCATCGACGAAGTCGACAATATTTTGATCGACGAAGCCCGAACGCCGCTGATTATATCGGGCCCTGCACATCAGGATATTAGCAAGTATGCCGAGGCGGATCGCGTTGCGCGACAACTGAAGAAAGAAACACATTTCGTGGTCAGCGAAAAAGACCACACAGTTAATCTGACTGACGACGGCGTACGCTTCGCTGAAAAGTTGGCTGGCGTTGAGAGCTTCTATACCGCTGGCAACATGGAGTGGCCACACTTAATCGATAACGCGCTGAAAGCTCATTATCTTTACAAACGTGATGTGAGCTATGTGGTCAAAGAAGGCGCGATCATTATCGTGGACGACTTCACTGGCCGTTTGATGGAAGGCCGGCAGTGGAGTGACGGTTTGCATCAAGCTGTGGAAGCAAAAGAAGGCGTCAAGATTAAGGAAGAAACGCAGACGCTCGCCACAATTACGCTGCAGAATTTCTTCAAGCTGTATACGAAGATTTCCGGCATGACGGGTACCGCCATGACCGAAGCGAATGAGTTTTGGAAGATCTACAAGCTCGATGTGATCGCGATTCCAACCAATCGAAAAATGCAGCGCATCGAATACGCTGACACGATTTTCCTAACCGAAAAAGAGAAATTCGCTTCGGTCGCTTCCGACGTCGAACGCACCGTGAAATGGGACACCGCGTACTTGAAAGACGGCTCGCAAGTCTGGGGCGAACTGGAACGCGAAGATGATTCCGAAGTTGTAATCAAACTTAAAGACACTCGCGAAAACGAAAGTGTTCCAAAGAACAAAATCGATCGCGTGGAGCGGAAGGGCCGCCCGGTTTTGATCGGTACGGTTTCGATCGAGAAGAGCGAACAGTTGTCACACCAGTTGGAGTTGCGGGGCATTCCGCATCAAGTTCTGAATGCGAAACACCATGAACGCGAAGCGGAGATTATCGCTCAGGCTGGTCGTGTCGGCGCAGTAACAATTGCGACAAACATGGCGGGTCGCGGTACGGACATTATTCTCGGCGGTAACCCTGAAACGATGGCCTGGGCTCAGTTGCAGCATAAGTATCCGACGCGTCTCGATGTTCCGCGCGAAGAGTGGGAATCTCTAGTGAAAGAGATCGATGAACACGAGCAGATGAAGACGGCTGGCGTGAAGGTCAAGCAGCTCGGTGGTTTGTATGTGATCGGTACTGAACGCCACGAATCGCGGCGTATCGACTTGCAGTTGCGCGGTCGTTGCGGTCGCCAAGGGGACACCGGTAGCAGCCGATTCTACTTGTCGCTTGAAGACGATCTTATGCGTATCTTCGCGGGCGATTGGGTTCGCGCGATGATGGGCAAACTGGGTATGGGAGACGGTGAGCCGATTGAAAGTTCATTCGTAAGTCGCCGCATTACTGCTGCACAGAAGAAAGTCGAAGAGCGGAACTTTGAGATTCGCAAGAATCTGCTCGAGTACGACGAAGTGATGGACCAGCAGCGCAAGCGTGTCTATTCCTATCGTCAGCAGATCCTCGAAGGCGTCACTTGTCGCGAGTTGGTGCTTGAACAGATTACTCAGCAAATTGAGCATTACGTTAAGACGTATACGGATCCGATCTTCAATGCGGAAGCCTATACCAAGTGGGCAAGCGGCAAGTTATCGTGCCAACTGGAGCCTCGCGATTTCCGGAACATCGATCCTGGTACGGCGGCGATGTATGCGCTCGATTCGGCTGAGCGAGCTGCATCGACTCAAGTTCTAGACGCCATCGAAGAGAATCTTCCAGAAAGTGAATCGGAGGACGAGTGGAATTGGGAAGCGCTCGCCAAGTGGGTTAACACTCGCTACGGCACGAATTACTCGACGAATGATCTGAAGAAGATTCCGCGTTCATCGATCGACGAAAAGATGATTGAACGTGTTTACGAACGACTGCACGCAGTGGACCTGAGCGAAGGTGCTCCGCTGCTGCATGAAGATCACGGTCTGCAAATGTTGACCGGTTGGATGAAAAACAAATTCAACTTAGAGGTACCGATCGAAGACTTGCGAGGGAAAGAGCCCGAAGAAATTCGAAAGAAGCTCACCTCGCAAGCCGAAAAAGCCTACCGCCAAAAAGAGTCGGAGTATCCAGTTTTGGTCGGGCTGACTCGCTTCGGTCGAGTCGTCGGCAACAACCAGTTTCAACTCGATCAGAACTCACTCGCGAATTGGGCTTCAGCTCGATTCGATGCTGATATCACTGGGGCTGAGGACCTTGGTAGTACACTGAACGATGTTCGCGAACTTTTGGTCAAACATAGCATCAGCAGTTACGAAGCGGCTGAAGCAACTGCGGTAAGGGCAAAAGAAAAAGTCGACCAACTTTACAAGGGACACGATGGCAGTGTCTCAGTGAAGGAAGCTTCTGGTGGCAATGGTTCAATTAACTCGCTCGCCAGTTGGTTCGACGAAAACCTCAAGTTAAAGCTCGATGCAGATAAGCTGGCCAAGCTGGATCACAAGTCCCTGCAGCAACACGTCCAGCAAGCGATCGACGATCGATTCCATCCTGAAATCCGACGAATGGAGCGTCAGGTTCTGCTGAGTATTGTCGATGCGGCTTGGAAGGATCACTTGTTGGCCATGGACCATTTGCGAAGTGCGATCAGCCTGAAGAGCTACGCGCAGATGGATCCGAAGGTTGAGTACAAACGCGAAGGCATGCGGATGTACAGTCAAATGTGGTTTGCAATCGGCGAGCGCATGACGGATTTGATTTTCCGGATGGAGCATCTCGACGAAGATTTTGTGAATAGTACGTGGGTCGAGACCAATGCACGTCATGACGCTGCTCCGTCCCCAATTACGCAGCAACAAACCGAAGACTTGGCTACAGCAGACCGTGCGGGTGCTAGTGAGCCGGTGCGAGTGGAACCGATTCGTAACGATCACTCAAAAGTCGGTCGCAACGATCCTTGTCCGTGCGGCAGCGGTAAGAAGTATAAAGCTTGTCACGGTCGCAAATAGGTTTTCGCTGCCACGAGCTCAGGACTAAAAACTTTTGACTGCAGGAGGCAGGCGTTCGATGCCCTGGTTGCTAAACGCGCTGTACCTGCTTTTGGGCTGCCTGCTGTCGCCCTGGTTGGTTTACCGCGCATTTAGGACGGGACGACCGAAAGGGAGTTCGGCTCAGAAGTTTTTCGGCCTCATTCCCGCCTCAGCTAACTTGAGCAAGAGCGGCTTGCACTCCTCCCGATCGCACGGCGAGGCGGTCATCTGGATGCACGGAGTAAGCGTTGGTGAAGTGCAGTTGCTGAAGCCGTTGTACGACGAATTGCTCTTGCGTAACCCCGATGCAACTTTCGCTATTTCAACCACGACCCCAACGGGAATGGAACTCGCCAAAAAGCTGTTCGTCGATGAATTGGTGTTCTACTTTCCGTTTGACTTCACCTGGTCTGTGACACGCGTACTCAATACTATCAAGCCATCGATCTTGGTGCTTGGTGAGTTGGAGTTGTGGCCGAACTTAATTGCTTTGTCGCGCAAACGCGATGTGCCGGTCTGTGTCGTGAATGGTCGGTTGAGCGAGCGGAGTTTCAGAGGCTACTACAAGCACCGTTGGTTAACTCGAAGCATGTTTAGAAAGTTGAGTTTGGTTGCGGCTCAAGACACGACTTACGCCGATCGATTTGTAGCTTGCGGCGTCGAACAAGATCGAGTTTACGTTACAGGTTCAACTAAGTTCGACAATGTGATTTTTGATCGGCACCATCAACATGTCGACAACCTTCGCCGTCTAGTCGGACTGGATAGTTCTAAAACGGTGTGGATCGTGGGCAGCACTCAGGCGCCGGAAGAACGAGCCGCCGTCGAGGCGTTCAAAATACTGCGCAGCGAATTTCCTGAGTTGCGTCTGGTTGTAGTGCCTCGGCACCAAGATCGATTTGAGAGCGTGTTTCAAGAGTTACAGTGTCTAGGTGTCGATCCGTTGCGCATGAGCACGCTTCACGGCAATGTGGCGACTAGCGATTGGCAAGTCTGTCTTGTGGATGCGATCGGAGAGCTTAGATGGTGGTGGGGATTAGCCGACATTGCGCTCGTAGGCGGAAGTTTCGGGGCTCGTGGTGGTCAAAACATGCTCGAGCCAGCGGCTTACGGAGCGAACGTTGCGTTCGGGCCCAACACTTCAAATTTTCGTGACATCGCTGAAATATTACTCAAAGCCGACGGTGCGACGCGGCTTTCGCAGTTGACGGAAATATTGCCGTGGACGCGCGAGCAACTGAAGAACCCCGAGCCCGGGCGATGCCGCGGTAGGAACTCGCAAGCAATTATTCGAAAACATCAAGGCGCGCTGAAGCGAACCGCGGAAGCACTGCAAACAATAATTGAACAAACCGCGGCAAGTCCGCATGAAGCTGGCGTACAATGTTTAGGTGAGCGTTTAAGTGATCGCTTAGGCGAACGAAGCGAATCGATTCCCTCCAGAGAAATTTGAGTTCGTGCGAAGATGACCAAGGGGCCGAGGATGAGCAGAAAAACTTGGATGGGACTAGGGCTATTGGGCTGCGTCATGCTACTTGGCTTAGTAGCGTTCGCATTTCCCAAGGACCGCGTTCCGCTGCTGAAGCCAGTTAAGTTTGTGCAAGCGTTCGCGCACGACAGCGGCGCCTTCAGCCAAGGTTTAGCGATTCACGACGGTCAGATGTTCGAAGGAACAGGGCAATACGGAAACTCGTCGTTGCGCAAAGTCGACTTTGAGACCGGAAACGTTCTAGCCAAAGTTCCGCTCCCGAAGGATTACTTCGGCGAAGGTATTACATTGCTCAACGGAAAAATTTATCAGCTCACCTGGCGCGAGAAAGTCTGCTTTGTTTACGATGCGGAAACGCTGAAGCAGGTTGATACACTGCGCTGCACGGGAAGGGGATGGGATCCGAAACAAGAAGGCTGGGGTTTGGCGAACGATGGCAAGTACCTCTATCTGAGCGATGGTACACCGACAATCCGCGTCATCGATCCAGCTAAATTCAACGTCGTTAGAACGATTCGAGTCCACTTGGGAGCTCGTAGGATCGAGAAACTGAACGAGTTGGAATTCGTTAAGGGCGAGTTGCTGGCGAATATCTGGTATTCCGATCACATTGCGCGGATCTCACCGAAATCGGGCGAAGTCCTCGGGTGGCTGGACGCGAGCCACCTGTACCCGCAGGAGCAACGTCCCGATCGTGAACACGTCTTGAATGGAATCGCATTCGATCAAGCGACCGATAAGCTCTATCTGACTGGCAAGAACTGGCCGCAGCTATTCGAAGTTAAACTGCCGGAGTAGCCTGGCGAGCAAACTGCCGACGAACTCGGATTTTAATTTTCGCGAATTCTGCTCAGAAGGCTACGGAAGTGCCGGTTGGAAGGCACTAATGCGGTAGTGAAGCTGTGTTTAGGCTTCACTACCCTCTATCCTCCGGCCTGAATTAGCAGGAATCCCAACCGTGCGTCTTACTCTGCGAACTCTTTTGGCTTACCGCGATGGCGTTCTTAGCTCAGCGGAAACAAGCGATTTGCATCAACGTATCAATCAGACGGAAGTGGCGAGTAACTTGCTGCGACGGATTGAGGCTTTGGTGCAACAGAAACAAATGCTTGCACCGAAAGCGATTGGCGAGGGGTTGGGTGGCGATGCGAATTCGGTTGCCGAGTACCTTGATGATTGCTTGCCCAGCGATCAAGTGGCCGAATTCGAGCGGATTTGTATCGCTGAGTCGGATCTCGTGCTCGCTGAACTGGCACATTGTCATCAGTTGCTAGCGGATGCGCTTAGTTCGAAGGTGCATGTGCCGACGAGTTTGAAAGCGATAGCGGTCGGCGTAGCAGACCCAGAACAACGAGCGGCGCTTGCAGCGCGTCTGCGCACAGTGCGTGTGAAACGTAGCAAGGACAAAGTTGGTCACTCCGTAATTGCAAATCCGAATGGCGAAGTGCAGCGAGTCGACGATGCTCACTCGAGCGCGCTGGTAACGGCCGTGGAAGTTCCGGCAGAGGAAGTCACTGTTGAGCAATCGCGTGCAACCAACTTAAGTGGTCAAGTCGATGCGGTAAACGCTGCAGGTATCGTTGCTAAAAACGAAAATGGAGCTTTGCAAGTACGCGCTCCTTTGGACGTCATTGGCAGTGCACCGACCAAACCGCCAAATGCAGGAAGCGCCGCACCAAAAACGGTGCATCAAGTTCCAGAGTACTTAGCGGCTCAGAGTAGCAGCGGCTGGAGAATTCCAGCAGCCATTATCGCGGTACTTGGTTTGTTCCTGTTGCTAGTGGTGCAGGCGCTCGGACCGTTAGCAGACATCAAGAACTTGTTCGTCGCGACTGAAGGACTCGCCAATAAGTCACCGGGTCCGAACCCGAATGAAGTTGCCGAGAGTCGCGATTCAGAAAGTCGAGCGGTCGACAAGCTGGCATCTGAACCGCGAATTGTCGATGACTCAAATGGCGACTCGCAAAATTCCAGTTCGGTTCCTAGCGATTCTACGGCACTGGAGTCAAAGTTACGCAGTGATAATTCCGCAGAAGTTGGATCTGGCAAAACATCGAAGGCTGACGTAGATAAACAAATGCTTGCACCAGAGGACACGGCAACGAATCCCGCATCTGGAGGCGCAGATGAACCCAATACGGAAAAAGCCAATACAGAAAAACCCAGTACAGAGAACGGTGAGCCGAGTGCGCGCGATAGCTCTGAGGTAATCTGGTCAGCGGCGAACAGCGATCTACGCGCTGTCTTGCTCACACGCACAGCGACAGCAGATGGAAGTACGCTCGAACGGGTAACGCCTTCGGCAGCTATACCGAAGAACGTTGAGTTAATCGTTCCACCAGCGATGCGACCGACTTTAGATTTCGGAAATGTCTGCAAGTGGACTGTTTGTGGCCCGACTAGATTGACACACGAATTGGACGCCCAGGGCAACATGAAAGTTAGCACTTCACTTTGCCGCGCTTTGGTACGAGCGTACTCGCAAGGCAATGCGATCCAAGTCGCAACACCTGCAGGACTTTTAAATGTTCAGTTCGCTGATGCCTCGAGCATGGCATCCATTGAAGCTGCCTACCGTTCGGTAGCGTTCGGACCAGTCACTGACAAACGTGCATTCAAGCCGTTTGCGATTGTTGTTGCAGTCGAAGGAGAAGTTACAGTTACTGTCGGTCCTACCTTCGATTCAGGAGTTGGTGCCAACGAAGCCGCAAAACCAGTAAACCTAAACGTGGGCGAAGCTATGGCATTCGTCGATGGTAAAGTGGTCGAATTCGAGTTGGGCACTATTCCAGCCTGGTATCGTTCAAACGTCCCTCGCCCCTTGGACGCTTTGGCCGCAATGGATATGGATAAATTGCTGAGTGAAACTGGCAGTACCCAGGCTCAATTGAATTCGATGTGCCAGAACAATCGACCTGAGACAGCCGCATTAGCGATCCAGACGACTCTGATGCTTGGTGACTGGAGCGGGTTTGCGAAGTACTTGCTAGGCGATGAATCGATGCGAACGCAATGGGAAAATACGCTGTCCCTGGCTGCTCAGATTTTGGCTGATGATCCGGCAAGCATCGAAGAAGCAACTCGCGAATTGGACGCGGTCTACGGTGAATCAAGTAGCAAGTTGTTATCGCTGTTAGTTGGATCGGCGGCCGATGAACAAGCGAATGCATCGGCTGATGCAACGCTCCAAGAGTGGGTTGATTCGTTAAGTAGTGACCGACTGGAGGAGCGTGTACTTGCCGCTTATCAATTGCGGAGGGTATCCGGTAAGGATTTGGGCTTTCAACCGAGCACGCCGAACAGGGCTTCTGTGCAGCAGTGGCGTCGGGAAATCGTGACCAACAAGTCACTTACTTTGCCAACTCGCAATCCGATTTGGGAATCGAAGCAACCGTTGTCCGAGTGGTGATAGGAACTGTTAATTAGTTGTCGGGACTTGGCGAAGGTGGGTCGTAGTTAAACTCTTGCCACTTCACGGCGTGATCCATCGGTTCGATGCGAAGTACCAAATCGCCGTTCTGAAAAAGTCGAACTGTGCCTGACGACTGACTGACGACGATGCCAACCGCTTTGGTCAACTGAGAGATCGCGGCCGCAGCCCAATGCCGCGAACCGAGGCCTTTTGACAGAGTGAGATCGGCATGAGCGACTTCGAGGATCTGCCGACTTTTTTCAACAACGCCTTCAGGTGAAACTACGAAAGCTCCATCCATCTGCGCAATCTCTTTGATGTCTTCGCGTACTTTGGGATCGAACAGATTTCGCATCTTGCGGCTGTAACCACGCAAAGGATCGAAACCGCTATCTTTGCAATGTTGTAATACACGTCGGGTGTCTCCAACAACAAATAGAGTTCCGACCTTCTTGCCTTCTCTGCCTTCGCGACCAATCTGTGTGGCTAGATCGATCACGGTCTTCAGACTCTTGAGTGGCACGCTGCTTTCGAGTAGCTGCAAGTCACGTGAGGTAAGGCGGCGCATGCGATCATCGAGTCGGATGTGGCTGATCGAATCGATCTTCTGATGTTCAAAGCCACTGTAGACAGCGATCACATCACAGTTGCTATTCAAAACCCCGTCCGCAACCGCCTCCAGCAAAGCGTGCTGCAAGCGTTCGAGAAGCGGCGATTTTTCTTTGTGAAGGGTGAGAGTAATTAGACCCTCTTGGGCTGCGCCGACGAGATCTTCTTCGAGATCCGCTGCCACGATCACTTTCTTAACACTGTCGGGAACTGACTGTCGAAGTTTCTGCCAGTCGGTTGAGCCATCCAGCAAAATGAGCAGCGCATCCGCATTGGTGTCGTTAACCAGCGCTCCGGCAGAAGCTAGCATCAAGGTGAAGTGTTTTGTGTGTCGCTGCGCAACCATTTGCTGTTTCGAATTCTGTAAGACGCCGCGGGCGAATACATCCAATCGGCAACCGATCACATTCCTAAGAATGGAGTTTGCATCAGACGGAGAGCCGCTTTCAGAAAGTCGACTCCGCATTGTCCCAGCAAAGCGTGCAGAGCCGGCAAAATCGCAAAGAGCCAAAGCTCCTATGTTATCTAACCACCCGCTTTGCGACAATTACCGCTGTTTGGATTCAGTGTTCAAAGTTGCGATGTACTGCTTCAACTTACCCGGTTGCGCACCGAAAACGCGCTGGTTGTAGAGCGCGAGTGCGCGAAGGGAATGTCCGCGCGGTCCGATCGGCCAATCCCTTCCAGGCTCGGCGCCGATGGTGTTCAGCAAATAGCGAATCGCTTTTTGAATTTGCGGTGATTGAAGTTGCTCGTCGGGCAAGGTGTAAACGAGCCACTCGAGAATGTGTCCAGTCGTTTGGACTTTGCGCTCGACATCCGGATCGTTCGCGCGGGCTTCGAACCAATCGGTGCTGAAACTGCCGTCGGGGTTTTGGAGCGTAAATGCATAGGCCACAAACTCGCTTAAAAACTGCTCCGAGCGACTCCAGTGACCATCAATCGGTAGGCCGGCTTGCTTGCGTTGCAGCAGCGAAAATGTAAGGCCCATCAATCGATGTGTTCCGCCGCAAGCTGCCCCGACGATCGGTTGTTCGAGTTCTTCAGCGACGAGTTTTTCCAATGACCAGTTACCACCTTGATTGTCGCGCCAGCGTTGATCTTGGTCTAAGTAATAGGACAGCCCAATCAATTTGAAGGTCAGTTCGGATTTCTCGCGGCAAGTTGCCATCTCGAGACGTACTAGATCGTTGACTGTATAAGTGCGGTTACCGACCTTAATCGGATAGGTCGGTGCAACTTTCGACTGAGCTAGAATTGCAAGATACTGGCCCTCGTGACCTTGGACGCCAGGGCCCAGGTTCGTGCGAAATCCGTACTTGGTTGGTTGAAAGATGCGTTGTGTTTTGCACAGGCCGTTGTAACTCATCCAACCAATTGCGTTTACGCGACGATTGCCAGCCAACAGTTCCGCTTCCACGCCGTAAGGCAGTATGGCGTGCATTACTGCCCAAGGGCTTCGGCGTGCGATCGTTTCCGGGTGCTGAATGTAATAGCGCAGAAGCTGATTAATCTCAGCACGCAGCCGCAATTGTTCGCCGCTCAACGCGACCGGCAATTTTTGCTCAAGTAGCTTGTTTGCCGGTCGGTCAGGTTTGTTTGAAGTCGACTCAGCGGCCGGCGCATCGTAAGGATGTTCTTCCTGTTCGAGAGGCACATCGTCAGGCATAGCGGGTAGCGGTTTCGCACCTTCAACTCCACCGGGACACTCTGCACCACTTGCGTCTTCGTTGTTCGATGGGTCACTGCGTTGGTCTATCTTCAGCGGCTTGATATCGTTTGATTTGCTGACTGCATCTGGAACTTTGTTAGGCGCACCGAGTCCAGCTTCTTTCGACGACTTTGGAACTGCGTCGCTTTCAGGTTTGTTCGTCTGCTTGGGAGTTGGAGCAGGTGGTTGTTCAAGCGTCAGCGCTCCGGTCGTCGTATTCTTTACTGTCGCCGGCGCGTCCTTGGTCGCTTTGTCTGTTTTGTCTGTCTTGTCCGTTGTAACCTGAAAGGCGCTTAGCACGAACGGTCCCTTCGACTGTGCTGGCGAAGTGGTCGTCAGAGGTTCCGCTTTCGCAGCACTTTCCTCCGCCGGCTTCTCCTCGGGTTTTTCATCCGTTTTCTTGGCTGCTTCTGCTGGCTTCGGCGGAGACAACGTCAAGTCGATCTTCACCCCAGAGTTTTCTTGTCCATACGCACTCTGCGACCCGGTTTGCCCAGCGACGAGTCCCGCAACAAATGTAACAACCAGAAGCAGGTTGGCAGATTGGCTGAAGGCAAAGCAAGTGAAGCGTTTAGAATGCATCAGCGGTCAATTCAGTTAAGCGGGGCGTGTTGCAAATTGGTTTGTACACAGTACGCGTCGAGACCGCGCAACTTCCAATCCATTGCTTGGATTACTTTTATGTCGGCAATACGTTGTGCGAGTCTTCAGCGGTTGCGCTGCGAACTTTGTCGCAGCGGATAGTACATATCCAATCCGAATGAAGAAATAGCGACTGCGAAAAGAACTAAACGCAAAAGTCGCTATTGAGTGAAGTCAGCCTAAAGAAACAGGTCTTGCACTCATGTGCAGAGCGTTATCAGGCAAGGTGGATTTCCGCGAAGTGCGTAAACGGCGTGAAGGACTAGCCCGGTGGCCACTTTAGAGCTCTCCCGCCGAGAAGGTGAAAATGCAGGTGATCGACAGACTGACCGCCATCGCGGCCGCAATTAACAACAACACGGTAGCCCGACTCCTCCAATCCCAACTGCGCCGCCAATTTTGGAATGACGGTCCACAGGTGACCGAGCAACGGAGCATCAGCGGCTTCCAATTCCACCAGCGACTTAATCGGCTTTTTGGGGATCACCAGCACATGGACCGGTGCTTGCGGAGAAACATCATGAAACGCCAAGCAACTGTCGTCTTCAAAAAGTATCTTGGCTGGAATCTCTTTGCGAATGATCTTCGCAAATATTGTCTCGCTCATATCTTGCTCCTACCGCAAAACTGAAAGTTGTGAGAGCTGGCAATATAAAACAACCCGATGTGCTTGGGGCACATCGGGCTGAGTTCTTATCGTAATGATTGCTTGCGATCGACTAATAGATCACTAAGCAGCTTTCTCGCTTCGCGTTCGGTAGTCGACTACATCCCACGCCAAGCCAAGCGCCTTCATGAGCTTGATGGTTTGGTATGTGACGTCGAACTCCCACCACTTATGACCATGCATCGCCATACGCGGATGCGCGTGGTGGTTGTTATGCCAGCCTTCGCCATAAGTAAGTAGAGCCACCCACCAATTGTTGCGACTGTCGTCACGTGTCTCGTAATTGCGGTAACCCCAAAGGTGACTCGCCGAGTTGACGAGCCATGTGGAGTGAAGCACGAACACCATTCGCACGCAGACTGCCCAAACTAGCCAAGAAATTGCTAGTGAGGTGTCACCGATCAAGTAACCAGCACCGCCGATCAATGCAGTCAAAGCGATGTTCAGCGGCAGGAACGCATACTCCAAACCTCGCATGAAACGATCTCGCTGGAGGTCAGGAGCCCATTTCTTGTAGTACTCAGTCTGGTCGCGTCCGCCAACGCGATAAGCCAACCAGAATACGTGGCTCCACCAAGCACCATCGCGTGGCGAATGCGGATCGCCATCTTGATCGCTGCGAGCGTGGTGCAGTCGATGGTTCGCGACCCACATCAATGGAGGCCCCTCGCCTGCCAAGCATCCAATCATCGAGATGCCTCGTTTGACCCATCTTGGGCATCCGAAACCACCGTGAGTTAGCAGCCGATGAAATCCTAGACAGATTCCGATGCCACCACACAGCCAGTGCAGTACAAAAACCAAACCCAGACCCGACCAGGTAAACGTCCAAGGGGCGGCCAGCGCCCCGACATGAATCATTCCCAGCCAAATCGAATTCGTCCAACTAATATTATTGCTGAACGCGACATTCGCTTTTCCCGCGTTCCAGCGGAGCTCCTTGGAAGCCTCGCTGGGAGCGCCGCCACTGAGTAGTTCTGCGACATCTTTTTCCGATGTCGGACGGACAACCGGGCCAGCCGATTGACGATAGTGACGAGTCATTGCTCGTCTATCTTTCTTTTTATTCTTCATTCGCTCTATTTCGCAACAAGTGTAACGATCGCACCCCAGGGTGTGGTCCCAGTTGCATTCCGTTGGTGGACCGCCTAATTGTTCCCTTTTCAGTTTGCATCGTCCAGCCTGAAACTGAGTTTTATCAGAGCTGGGAACCGAATAATTCTGCCCCCAGGGGAAGCTGACGAGTGCTGCTTTATGGAACAATCGCCAGCAAAGGGCCGAATTCTGTTCGTCTGCGGCCGCCGAAATCACTTCGCAAATCGCACACCGACTCGACGAAATGCCACCGGAACCGAGTGCAAATTACACTCGACCTCTGAGTGGGTTTAGGATTTGACTTTCAGCTCTTTCAGCATCTTTTTGAAGCCTTCCGCCAGTTTATCAACCGTTTCGGCTGGCCCGGTAATCTTCACGTAGTGGTTGCCCATGCCTTTGGTTTCGATGATGGCACCCAGCATTCGGTAGTTCTCACGCAACGTAGGGGCTTTGCTTGGAGCAAACGGGCCGGCACCCATCGTATCTTTGAAAGTGCCTGGAATGTCGACCCAATGAACGGTTTGGCCATCGACGTCGAACTTCTCGACCTTCGCTTTGTCTTTTGTAGCACTTTTATCGGCCTGCTCAAATTGGCCGTACCAACGCTCGATGTTCTGTTCGATTGTTCCACCCGATGCGGTGAAAGTAATCCGCGCCGCCTGCGCCTTTTCTGTTTCGTCCAACTTTGGGGCGGAGAATTCGTACTGGACGATGTTCGACTTGGGTTGGACCTTGACCCATTCCGCTGGTGCGACCAACTGAATATTGCCATCTGCCAGTTCGACGGCAGTTGTTTTGGCTGAGTCATCAGCGAAGGCACAAGCTGGCGTTAGGCTGGCAAGGGCAGCAAGCATTAAAGCCGATAAGTTTAGTTTCAAGCGCATCTAAGTGCTCCTGTGTTTGATGTTCGAATGGTCTCACTGAAGTTGCTTTACGAACGCAACCAATTCCGCTAGTTGCGTCGACCAACATTCTACCCCGCCTTGCGAAGCGGTGTTATAGGCAAGGGAACTTCATCGGAGGCGCTGGTAGGCGAGAGAAGCCACCCGAGATTTAGGGCGTGCCACCCTTGCTACCCGTGCCAACCAGGATCGACCAAGGCTAAAGACCAATTGGAACAACGCTTTGGGATGCAAGCTCTCTCGATTGTTTTCCTCTTGCGACAATCGGAGCTTTTTAGCTAAGAACCGAGGTACACGTAGTCGTTTTCAACTTCCCACGGCTGGGGTCTGCACAGCGAAGAATGCACTTATGAACCAACTCGACTCATTCACTCGCTTGTCAACACATTTCGCCCTTCGTCGACGTTTTGCTGGCTACCACAGCGGGTTGAATGCAACCGCAGCAGGTCTGCTGGTCTTCGTCAGTGTTAGCATGCTTGGATGCGCCCAGAGTCCGTGGTCAGCACCGCATTCTGCAAGCAACCCGCCTTCGACGAACTCAATGTTGGCGACAAGTATCGCTGAAACTCCGAAAAAGCCAGAATCGGAAGGCGTTGTGCGTGGACAAGATCCCGTCGACGGGCAGCTTGTGAGTGCAATAAATTCCTCGCCCAACGATGCCACCGCGAATCGTGAATTCGATGCTGGAACACTGATCGCAGTTGTCGGAACCGAGCACATCTTAGCTGGCGATATGCATGTGTTCGTTGAGCCGATTATTGAAAAGAACCGCAGCAAGTTGAACGCGGATCAAGAAAAACAGCTGCGCGCCAATCTGGTTCGGCAAGCACTCGCTCAGTACGTGCAGATCAAAGCACTCTATCAGGAGTTCTTCCGCGACATGGTAGGCAACAAGCCTCCCAAAGAAATTTCTGAGATGCAGAGCAAAGTGGTCATGAAAGCGGCTCAGATTTTCCACGACAAGCAAGTTCCGCTGATGTTGCAAAAGTATCAAGTTGATGACTTGGCTTCGCTTGAACGCAAGCTGCAGGAAAAATCGATGTCACTATCGACTTTGAAAACGCAGTTCACCGAACGTGTGCTCTCATCGGAACTTGAACGGAAGTACGTTCCCGATGAGTACGAATTTAGTCGTGCGGAGTTGCTGGCCTTTTACGAAGATCACGCATCTGACTGGAATGTGATTGGGCGTGCGAAATGGCGGGAGCTCTGTGTGCGTCTGAATAATCACTCGCGTGAAGAAGCGGAAACTCTAATCAAGCAGATGGGCAACGAAGTCTATCTCGGAGGCAAACCATTCGAAGCTGTTGCCAAGCAGCAGTCCGAAGGTTTCACAGCAGCTCAAGGTGGAGTCTATGATTGGACTTCACAAGGAAGTCTCAAGTCGAAGGCAATCGACCAAGCCATCTTCTCGCTTCCGCTTCGCCGCTTAAGCCAAGTAATCGAAGATGACATCGGATTTCATATCATCGAAGTCCTTGAGCGCGAGCCCGGATACAAGAAGTCGTTCGACGCGGCACAAGTCGAAATCCGCCAGCGCATGTCCGAAGAGAAACGCAGTAAGTTGCTGGAAGATTTTCAGAATAAAGTGATGGCTAGAACGTCGATTTGGACTCTTTGGCCTGAGGATATTCCGAATAGTCGCGCACTGTCGGAAGCGCTCGGCGAAGCGTTCCAACCATAAAAAATCGGCTCGCTGAATTTCTTCAACGAGCCGAATAGGTTTCGCAATTCTCACTGCGCAAAAAGTTCTAACTGCGCAGAGAGCAGTCAGTCGCTACAGTCAGTTTCTATCGGCCGCCTCGGCCACCGCCAGGACCGCTGCCAAAGCCGCCTTCCGAACCGCCTTCGCTGCCCATCATGCTGCCACCGTCACCCATTCCCATTCCCATGCCTCCCGAAGTCGACATGCGACGTGCTGTCTCATGCTCATCAGCAAAGGTGTGAAGCCGGTATTCGAAGGTGTCATCGATATCGTTGGTGAAATGAAGCGTGCCATCACCCAGCATTAACATAACTTCGCCGCTAGAGGAAAGCGGATCGCCATCGCGCTTACTGCTTGCGCCGAGTTCTTCACCACCACGGAGATCGATGATGATGTTGTTAGTCGTTATCGACAACTCTCGCTTCTTGATGACTCGTGTAGCAGGCACAATGAAATCTAGCGATTCCTTCTTGCTATTGAGTACGCTGCCTCGTTTGGCATCATCAAAGTTCTTCGCATAAATCGCGCCGGTTCCGAGATCCGAAGTCGTCGCAACAATGTTGACTTCCGAATCGTTCACAGCCGATGGACGTGGATTGGGTGATGGATCAAAACCTAGTCCAGCAAAGGCGTCATAGCGAGCGGAAATGCGAACCGGCTGACTTGGTTCACTCCAATCGGTTTGTAGCATGGTGCGTCGGGCTTTCGCGTTGGCTTTGATGACTTCGTCATCCGTCCTACGCAAATCGGAAACGCGATCGAAAACTGTTTTCTGCAGACTGCTAGGCTGCGGAGCTGGGATGACATCACGGGCAACACCATCTCGTCCGGTAATCCGTTCGGGGTAGTTCGGATCTCGCATGATCAAGCGAACTCGATAGCGATACACTTTGCCCAAATCTTGCTGCGAAAGCATGTCATAGAAGCGTAGCATCTTGAATTCAGGTTGCGGGCCAGCGCTCATGGTCATTCCCATTCCCATTCCCATGCCCATACCTCCCATTCCCATGCCGCCCATGCTTCCCATTTCACCTTCCATGCCGCCTTCGCCACCGTACATGCCTCCGTCCATTCCGCCTTCCATGCCCATGCTGCCCATACCCATGCCGTCCATACCCATGCCACCGTCCATGCCCATACCGCCTTCCATGCCGCCCATACCCATGCCCATGCCCATTCCCATGCCGCCCATACCGCCAGCGGTAGCACCACCGGCCTGTCCAGGCAGAATGTCATCGTCACCTTCCTTCTTCTTATCTTTCTCGTTGTTATCAGGCTGCGTAGGCATGGCCAGCATCTTCGTATCCCAGACCCAATTGATTGCGGGATGCTTGCAAAATTCACGGTAGTCTTTGATTAGCATCGGCGGAATTGGCATCGTCAAACCCGGGTGCCACGCATTGCGGTCGATGACTTCTGGAACTGGGCTGCCTAACGGTCGGCGTATCGCCCAATTTTTCCGAAGAGCATACTGTTTGATGCCGTCAGAAACCGTCTTCCATTCCTTCTCTTGCACTTCGCGCGATGGATTCTGAGTCACATCAACGCGTTGAATTTCGAAAGAGAGATACACCGGTGTGTCACGCATCAGCACGTAATCGCCGGAGTTCTTGAGTTGTCGCTCGTAATCTTCAAACATCTCTTTGTGACGCACTAAAGCGGTTGCGGCGACGAATATCGCGCCCTGGGATGCGACTTTCGTCTTAGGACCTCGATCACGATTATTACCTAAGCCTCCACCGGTGTTTCCAGCGCCTGCTGTTTCACCCATCCCGCCCATGCCGCGTCCGCCGCCCATTCCCATGCTGCCCATACCCATACCCATGCCCATACCCATCCCCATGCCGCCTTCTCCGCTCATGCCGAGAATCGCGCCGACTTGAGCACCGAGGTCATATTTGGAAAGCAGACGGCGAGGTGGTGGTTTAACCTTGTCTTCGTCGTCATCCTCTTCTTCCGTAGTCGTGTTACGTCTAGCTCGTCGACCGGTGATGCGATCTGCATCTGGAAACGCGTCAAAAGGATCTACTGTTTCCTTCGGGACTTCAATTGCGATCGGACCAGTAACACACTTTACAACCAGTTGCTCTGGTGGAAGCAGCTTTGGATCGCCTCGCAACTCACGCGGTCCGCTTGATGACTCTTGTAGCGCACCGATCGCGTATTCTTCCGCTGCAGTTGGTGTACGCGCTTTTTCGACTTCAGGAACAAACGCGTGTTTAATTTCTCGTTCAGATGCGATCGCGGGCCAATGATCGTCCGAGATCTGGTTGAGCACCTGACTTGCCGATTGGCTTAACGCAGTCGGTTCACGATCGGTGGGGTATCCTTGGCGACTAATCCCGTCGTACACAAAGTAACCCGCCGCGGCCACAACCAACGCCATGATGATTTTCTCGACGTGGGCCGCAAAAAAGTTGGGACCGCTTTTGCCGGAAACCACGGCTTTCGCCTTCTTTGGCTTCGCCGGAGCTTTAGGCTCTTTGGCTGGCTTTGCCGCTTTAGCTGGCTTCTGCGCCTTCACAGGCTTTTCCTCTGCAGGCTTATCAGCTTTGTCTTTCTTGCCAAACATGAGTTACTCCTTGATATCTCGAGATCTAAAGTGTTCGAAGCGTTTAACAAGAAATCATCTATTGCGGATTCGCAGGGGGTTGAGTTGTCCCTGCATCGGCTGGATTACCGGAGTTCGGAGCCACATTTCCATCAGCTGGAGTACTGCCATTCGCAGCGCCGTTGCCGGTTGCAGCGTTAGCATCACCATTGGTGGCTGGCTGACCGTTCGCGTTATTGCCGTTGGCTTCACCACCTTCAGATTGGGGTTGCTCAATCGGAGCTGCTGGCTCTTCCACCGCCGGTGTGTCAACGGTATCGGAAACCTCAGTATCTTCGGTAACTTTGCTAAGACCGAGGCGTTCGATGGAGACTGGGTTGTAAAGATAAATAACGCCGTAAACTTCTACGGGCATCTCCCAAGCTGGTTTGGTCTGAACCGTTCCCATACTTCCCATACCCATACCCATCCCCATACTTCCCATACCGTCACCTTCCGAACCCATTCCCATTCCGCCATCCATTCCCATTCCCATATCCATGCCGCGACCACCGCCCATGCCCATGCTGCTCATGCCCATACCACCCATTCCCATACCGCCCATTCCCATGCTTCCTGAAGCGGATGCAGGGGTTGTGTCGCCGATACGCACTTGGCGAATTTCCAACATCAGAGCTGCGTTTCCGCAGTCGGCGAGGAACTGGGGCAGTTTGCGTTGGTCCATCTTAAATCGCAGACGAACGGGGATTCGTTTAGCTACCGCAAAGTAAGCGTCCTCGGGTGAAGAACTCTGCATCTTGGTTCGCAAGTCGTCGCCCGTAATCGGATTATAAGTCGCATCGACGTAGCGGCCGTTCGCAGGATCAATGGTCATCACCATTCCAGTCCCACCTTCGCTTGACTCCGGCTCCCCACCGCCTCCGCTGCCACTGCCACCGCTGTCGCCCATCGACATTTCCATGGAGCCCATGCCCATTTCGCCCATGCCGCCGTCCATACCCATCGAGCCCATGCCCATTCCCATACCCATACCAGCCGTCGACATTGGAGAATCAATCATGCCAGCACGACCCACTGCGGCTTTACCAATACGAATAAACTCAATTTCTTTGATTGGAGCTTGGAAGTTCGCCTTCGCTCCCTCATTTGTCTTGGCAATGATTCTCATAATGCCTTCCAAAATCCACATATTCTCTTGCGTGTAGAGAATCTCGTAGACCGTTGGAGCATTGCCGCGCCACAAGCGAATTGAGTTGATCAGTTCATCTTGACTGGCTTTAGGCCAGATGACCAAATCTTTTGAGAGCGTCATGCTGTTTCCCATGCCGGATCCGCTCATGCCCATCCCCATGCCCATGGCGCCATCGCCATAGCCTTCTCCGCCGCTCCCCATGCCACCTTCCATGCCCATGCCCATTCCCATCATGCCGCCACCCATGGAAGCATTATCGCTCGCTTTGCCGACCCATTCTGTCCCGATAATACTTACAATTTTCGGAACCTGATCAGCGAAATAAATCGCATAGGCTTCACGCTCTGTCTTGAAGATGTTCGTGGGTTCTTCGGGATAGGTCAGTGTGGTTTCGATTGGATGGTACTTCTTCAGCTTGTCGATCAACTTCATGCCAGATAATGCTTCGACTGGCCATACGAGCAACTTCGCTTGGCGTTCGTATTGCAGTTTCCAAGCGGCTTCGACATCGTCGCGAACGTCGGCGATGATTGCATCCATTTTCTCTTTGGTGACATCATTAGGATGCGTCGAAAGATTCGATCGCACCGTGTTGATATCGTTGTAACGTTGATCTAGCGCCGAAGCTTGATCGGTATAAAGTTTCGAGAGAGTCGAACTGGTGAGGAAAAAACCAACGATGGCTAGGATCACCGCCAGCGCGGAAATAATCCAGAACTGATGCTTGGCCAACTGCGCCATGACTTGCTTTAGCTGATCCATAGTTAATTACTCCGTGGCGACCATGAAGGGTTTTTTCGTTGTGCTGCGATTGAAAGTGGTGTTAGGCATTGTGCAAGTTGTGGATGCGCTCAATGCCCGCTTATGGTTATGCCCGCTTATGGGTTTGGATTTGCCGACGGATCTGGGTTCGCATTCTCACCCGCAGGTTGTTCTGCGGGAGTATCCGATGCACCATCTGCAGGCTGGTCATCTGCAGGTTGGCCGTCTGCAGGTTGGCCGTCTGCGGGTGCTGTGTCAGCCGGTTGAGGATCCGTTTCGGGCACTTCAGTTGGCTGCGTGTCGGCTCCTGAGCCTTCCTCGGCGACTTGTCCTTCAGCCGATTCACCCGCGGCCGCTTCTGCAGCCGCTTTGGCTTCTTCAGCCGCTTTCTCTTGAGCAGCGATGCGTTGGCTGAGCGGCTTTTCTTGCCAAACCACCTGCACAACGAAGGTAAACTTCGGAGCCGGGAAGAACCGCGGGCAATCAGGGTCTTCAACAGGCGTTCCGGGTTGCGAACCGCCCATGCCGCCGCCTAAACCCATACCCATTCCCATGCCGCCGCCGGGGGCACCCATGCCGCGACCGCCCATGCCGCTGCTACTACCGGACATTCCGCCGCCCATATCTCCGCTCATGCCAGCCGCATTGTTGCCGTAGCGCTTAACCCACTCGGGATTAAGGATCTTAAATTCCGGTTCCGATGCATTGGGACTGGAGGGCAGAACAAATGCGTGGCTAAATCCAAGCTCCTTGAAAGTAAAATCACGCAGTTGACCGTCCGGATCGGGCAGCTTCACCGAGCCCGTTTCGAGTCGATGAATGAGGGTCTTGAGCACGAAGTCTTCGAGTTCGTCGCCCGTGCCCGCATATTCGCGACCATTGTGATAGTGGTAGCCATTGATCTGAATGACCCAGCCTGGAGTATCGCCGCCGCCCTCGCTGCTGGTTTCAGTTGTAGTAGCAGTTTCGGTGGATGCGGTTGCCTCCGCTCCTTCTGCGCTCGCCTCACCCTCCTCCGTCGCTGCGGGTAGGTTTAGTCCAAGCCGTCCTTCGCGGGTGATCTTATCTTCTTCGTAAAGCTTTAGTACTTCCTCGGTCAAGTAAGTCGAAATCGTCTCGAAGTACTTGGAATCGATCTTGGTGATGTGTAGATCGGTTCGCTTGTTGTAGGGAAGTTCTAAGGGAGAAGGGTCAGGCGCAGCGTCGGGTTTTCGTCCGATTGCATCATAGAGTGTCTTGACCATCTCGAGGACAAGTAACTTGCGATCCGCATTGCCGCTTACTTCTTGTCCGATTTTGGTCAGCAGTTCAACTTGGTTTTGTTGACCTTTGTCGTCAGCGATTTTCGTGTCGCTGGTCTTCTTGGTATTTTCAGCTGCTGACATGGCTTGCTTCCATTTGTCTGGATGCACATTACGCCAACGCTGACTGGCCGGTAGCAGATTCGCGGCGAAGCCGAGCATCAGCAGTGACGCTGCGGCGACCGCCCAAGGTTTCTTCGAACGAATCAGTCGCTCTTTTAGAATTTCGGAAGGCACCAAGTTCGTTTGGGTTGGCCCGTTGCCAAGCATCTGCAGGCACAAACCGTAAACGGGTCCAAAGGCAGGCAGATGTTCTTTGAACGCTGGGGCGGCGATAACTTCTTCGCCCGTCAGTTGCTCGAAAGTGTCGAGCACTTGAACGTCCATTGCCAAGTTCTTGCTGAGATACTGGGAAAGCCCCGGCAGTTTGACCGAATTGCCGAGCATCAGGATCGATCCAATTTCCGCTTTCTTATTCAAGCTGCGGAAGAAGCCCATCGAGCGTTGAACTTCGGTAACCAGATCATTGAACACCGGCCGCATCGCTTGGAAAACCAACTTCGGATCGTCAGCTTCCATTGCGTTGCGCTTGAGGTGTTCAGCTTTCGCAAACGTCAGCTTCAGGTCTTTGGTTAACTGTCGCGTGAAGTGATTTCCGCCCAGCGGCATGCTGCGCTGCCAAACGCGATAGCCGTTGGTCACGATCAAATCTGTCGCATCCGTACCCATCGCGAGCACGACCGTCGACTTGGGTGGATTCTCCGAATCGTACGGGACGTCGGCGCTAGTAAGCCCTTTATCGAACGTCACCATGTTGTAGATGCTCAGCGGCGCCAACTGCAACAGATCGATTTCAATGTTGGCAGCTTGCAATGGTTTCAGCGCCCGCATCACCGCATCGCGTTTCATCGCAAACAATCCGACTTCGCTTTCGAGCGCGAAACCGTCCGAGATATCGCCGCCGGACATCAACTGGTAATCCCAAATCACGTCCTTGAGATCGAACGGGATCTGTTGCTTGGCCTCGTACTTGACGATGTCAGGGATCTTCTTCAGTTCAACAGGCGGTGGCTTGAAGAACTTCGCCAAACCGCTTTGACCCGGAACGCTCAATGCGACTCGGCATTTCTTCAAGTCATTGCGACTGACGAAAGTTTCCAGCGCTTCTCGAACCAGAACTTCCGGTTCGGCTTCGGGTTGACTAAGAATCTTCGGATACTCAATGTAGTCGAATGCCTCTGCGACCACCGAGTCACCGTCGAGGCGGCAGCGCAAAGCCTTGATGGCGCTTTGCCCGATTTCAATTCCCCATACCGACGATTTTTTCGCCATTTGAACAATCACCTTAGCTTTTGGAAACTGATCAATCACATCGCTCAAGCAGCCAACCGAGTACTTGTCCCGCGCGGTGCATCCAAGTTCAGAACGCCCGTTCGGCAACCCTGTTCGGTACCACAGTTTAGCAACTCAAATGTGCGACTTCAGAGTAGAATGAGGATCTGTAAGTGGACGAGAGTTTGTGCGATGAGATTTCTACCTCCTTAACTGTATCGAGATCAGACCCCACCTGTCAAATTTCTCCACGGATCTAGCGACCTTTTTGCCGATTTTTCCAGCGATGCTCCGTCCAACTCCCCTTTGCACCCGCCTGCGATTTACTCGAGCAGCCAACCGAACTGTTTACAAACGGGCGGTCGTTGATTAGGGCAGATTGGCTTGCTCGAGAGCTTACCCTATCTCTGCAACGCTCGGTTGTTGAGTAAACTGCCGGAATCGCTGACGGCTCTTTTGCCGATTAGATCGAGTTTGTTCATTGAGGATCGTAATGAATCTCCGCGAGTGCATGTTGCTGTTGCCAGGTTATGGTTTGGATGACTTTCCGCGCACGTTGGATTCTCGACAAGCCGACGAGTTGCTGGCGAGTTGGGTGGCACTCTGGCATCCCCAACTGATCAACGCCTGTCGCACGACGCCTCGCTGGCAACAAGCGACCTATCCACCCGCCGAACTCAACGGTCTGCTGTTAGTCCTGCCAAGTATCAGTCAAGCTTCGCTGCGAAGTGGATTTCAAGAGGAAGTCAGCGCTGCGGGCGGACTGCTGGTAGACTCCCGATCGCCTTGGATGCAGTTCCAAAGCGAATTACTGAGCGCAGTGGGGCTCAGCGAATCGACTGGCGTAGCCGAACTCTTGAAATCGGACTTTGCCGCACTCGGTTATGCGTTCCTGCAAGTTCAACTGATGACGCGACAATTACGCTACACCAGCAATCTGGACGAATTGCTGTTTAGCGATCAAGCGTTACAGGCGGCGCAAGCGGCGCTGGCGGAGGATCGCGAAACTGCTGAGCGAATGTTGCAGTCTTGTTTCGATCAACTCGGTCAAGAACGCGACCACTACTACTCGCTCGACGTGAATTTGATCGATGTCACGCTGTTGGCCCCGACGACAATTGGTACTTCGCTCAAGAAGCTGCTTGCACAGTCCGAACCACCGACTTCCTTTATTGCCAGCGCTGCGTTGGTTCGAACGATGCAGCGCGACGCTCCAGAATCGATGCAAGCGCTCAGTCAATCGAACGCCGAACGCAAAAGCTCGCTGGTCGGCGGATTGGACCACGAGCGACCTCATCAACTGATGAGCTTCGATGCGGTGCGACGAGATCTCATGCGCGGCCGAAACGCTTACGCGGAGCTCGGAATGGCGTGCCCCAAGGTCTTCTCTCGGTTCACGTTCGGGACGGTCCCTAACATGCCGTTGCATCTGAGACGTTCTGGGTTTGTAGGAGCTCTATTGGTTGCTTGGGATCGCGGAAGTTATCCGCAAGGCACACAAGCCAAGATCTCTTGGGAAGCTCCAGACGGGACCTTTCTTCCCGCCCTAACGCCAAAGGTAATCGACGCAGCGGATCCAGCCAGCTACTTGGTGCTTGGATTAAAAGCCGGTGAAGCACTTGATCGTGAACAGGTGCCAGCGCTGGTGTTTGCTCACTGGCCGAACCGCTTGTGCGACTATTTTCACCTGCTTGTTAGAATCGCTAAGCGCACTCCAGCTCTCGGCAAATGGACGCTGGTCGACGACTTTTTCGAGAACACGGATGCTTCGTATCATCAAGAGCAGTTGGCTGCAAACCAGTTCCAACACGATTGGCTGAACGGCTCAGCGCCGCTGTCCACTCTGGATGTTTTCCTGCGTACTCAAGCGTACCAACGGCTGCAAACCCAAGCCAATTCAGCTCAGAACTTGGCGAATCTGCTTTTCCAGTTAGAGAACTTTCACAAAGTTGCTCGGCCTGATCCCAATGCGGCGGTCGCCACCGAAGCGCAGACACCTGCCTATAACGCAGCCGAATTTGCAACTTGGTCGCCACAACTGCACTCGCTCTGGAATCGGATCGACGCTCTATGGGACGCTCCGCCGAGCACTCACGATTCGACCAATGCATCGACCGGCGAAGCACTGGCAAGCAGCGAAATATCGGCTATCGAAGCGTCGTTAAACGCGCTCATGCAAGAGCTGCTGGAACGGCTCGCCAAGCAAATCGCACCTGAGACGACACTGCCAGCTTCGTCCAGTCATGTGGCGGCGCGGTTGATTATCAATCCCTACAGCTGTGCGACACGCTTGGTTGCCAAGACAGCTTCGGAACAAGTTGTTGCACCGGAGCCCGGGTGCACCTTCGCGACGGGACCGGCACACAATAGCAACTTGACACTCGTCGACGCGCCGCAATTCGGTTTCGTTCTGGCAAGCATTACGCGAGCAACTGCGGTGAAGTCGCGGCAGCGCGCCTTGGCGGACAATAGCGGATTGCTGCAAAACGAGTTTCTCGAAGCTCAAGTCGATGCGCAGCGCGGTCATCTGCTCAGTTTGCACGTGCCCGGTCGACGCGGCAATCGCTTCAGTTTCTCAGTTGCCAAACGCGTCGCGACGGGCAAACAGCCGATATACTCAGAAATGCAGGCTGTCAAAACCGAAACGGTCGTCAACTCAAACGTCTGTGGTTCGATTAGTACTACCGGGAAAATGATCGAGAACGGAAGCTCCGTCGGCACCTTTCATATCGATTATTCAATCACGCGCGGCAGCCGAATTCTCGACGTCAACGTTCGCCTCAGCGATCTAAAACCGCTGGACGATGACGCGTGGAAGTCGGCTTATGTGTTGCGATTCGCTTGGCCGACAGAAGCGGCGATAGTGAGGACGTTTTTAGCTGGCTCGCGGGACTCTTGGACAGGTGGACGGGCGGTTGCGCCGCAGTTGATCGAAATCGACGAAGTCGAATATCGAACGCACCTACTGCACGGCGGCCTGACCTTTCATCGCCGCGTCGAAGGCCGCTTTCTGGAGACGTTGATCGCTGTTCAAGGCCAAACGGAAGTGTCGCATCGCTTCGGGATCGCTGTCGATCTGCCTTATCCGCAGCAAACTGCGGCGCAATTCATGGATCGCGCGTACGAAGTTGAACTCGCTTCGTCAAAACCCATTCAGAATCGAAGCAGTTGGTTGTTCAACGTCGATGTGAAGAATGCAAGGCTAGATCTCGAATGCCCGCTGCTGGATGCGAATGGGCAACTGATTGGCCAGCGATTGCGGTTGGCGGAAACCGATGGGAAAATAGCTAACGCGAGAATTCGCTGTTCTCGTGATGCTTCGGAAGCGTATCGCGTAGACAACCTTGGCGGACGCATCGGGAAGCTGACCGTCGCCGAAGACACTTGCACCATTTCGTTGCGAGCCAACGAGCGGGTGTTCGTAGATGTGCTTTGGAAGAGTTAGAACTGCAAAAGCCCAGTTTCTAGACTGTCCCAATGTCTAAGTAAACTCAACGCCTAAACAAGACCATTGTCTAAACGATCGGGGTGGCTAGACGCCGGATGGGTAGCGAAACCATTCGATGCCCATCAGGATGCACGCGACCAGCATGAACAATGTGGACGCTATGAGCATTACCGTATAAACGGAGTAGGGTTGCTTGGGTTGATTTCCGCTACTCATTTTTCTCGCCCGCTCTCAAAAGGTCTGCTTAAGTAATTCGTTCGCTGAGATGAACCGACTAGAACAACTTTGTATCGACGCGATCACCTTCGCGAATATAACCAGTTTGGAAACCGGTTAGTATTTCAGCTACCGAGCGATCGGGAGCAACGCGAGTTACTTTGAGACGTCCCAAATATTGGCCCGAGCGGTGAACTTCGAGAGTTACACCTTCATATATCCCAGCATCTTTGCCGAGCGAAACTTCGACCAAACCGTTGGTGCTGACTGCTACGACTTTGCCATTCGCTGCAGGTGCACCAGGGTAAACGGCGTTCGGTTTGATGCCGAGGATATCCAATTTTTCCTTCGCTGACGTGTAGTCGGAGGCGAGTTGTTGGCGGCGCTCGTCGAGAGCTTGATACATGCCTTGGAGGCGGTTGTAGTCGTCGATCGCCTTGGTCATGCGAGCGAACAATTGATTGCGATCTTCGAAAGCTTCTACATTTTGCTTGCGAAGCAGTTCGTTGTCCTGCGTGCGAGCGCTGAGGTCTTGTTGCGTTTGTTGTTCCGTTGCGACCAGGTTAGTGTGAGCCGCGAGCAACTTCGTCAATTCAGCTTCCTGAGACGCCAACTCGGCTTCGCGTTGATCGATTTGAGTTTGTAGTGCTCCGAGCGCAGATCGGCGAGCGGCTTGTTCAATCGCGAGATCGCTCTTGGTGTCTTCAAGCAACGTCGTAAGCTGCCGATTCTTCGTTTCAGCCGCCTTAACACGAGCTTCGTAGCCGGTGGTGGGGTTTTTGACCAGTTCTCGGTAATTCACGTGCGAAGCATTGACTGCAATCGCAAACGCGAAAAAGAGGATGCTGAGGATGAAGATCAATCCGGTAAATATTCTTCCCAGCAGTGTCATGCGAAAATCCTCAATCAGAGCACAAACCGTTGCATTCCCGGCGATGTGCGCGAAAAGAAAAGGCGATTTTGAGCGGCATCGAAACGGACAAGGTGAGCGAATTCAATTCCCATCATTGGAATGGAAACTGTCGGTCACAAACATCAATATAGTTACGCATGAATTCGACTGTCAACGAATTCAGAAAAAATAGGAGGTTTGTGTTCCGCCACGCCGTCTGTATATGACGCGCGACCCGCTGCCCATTCTCACGGGTTTTGTCGTAATTGGCACTCTGTAGGTCGATCTTCATCCAGAATAGCGGATTTTGAGCTCGCGGTAGTCCACAAACGCCTCGACGGAAATTCGAGCGAGCGGTAAACTATGCGACCTTCTGCTTGGGAAATGCAGCGCAGCATCTCATCCAATCCATTCGCGTGGCGCGGTCGCGTCGTTGTGTTAATGGGGTTATGGGGTGGAAAAGCGATGTTAGTTTTCAATCGAACCCTGACGAGTCGGAAATGGGTTTGATACGTTGAGACCGGCTCAGCCTGGAGAGTTACATTGATTCTGATCCTGCGCGGCGATGCGACTGAAGAACAGATTGCACATGTGGTAAAGCGCGTACAGGAAATGGGCTTCCAAGCTCATCTTAGCCGCGGTACGCATCGCACGATTGTAGGCATCATTGGCGATGAAGATCAGACTCGGGAAGCCCCGCTGCGCGCCATACCAGGGGTGGCAGACGTAATTCCTGTGCTGCCTCCTTATAAACTGGCGAGTCGTGACGCGCATCCGCGCGACAGTATCGTGGACGTTAGCGGTGTGAAAGTTGGCGGTGGATTCCTGGCAATGATCGCTGGTCCATGCTCGGTTGAAGAGCCTGAGCGTATGGATCGGATCGCGGCTGCGGTTGCGGCGAGCGGAGCAAATATCTTCCGGGGCGGAGCGTTCAAGCCCCGAACGAGTCCGTACGCCTTTCAGGGACTTGGCGAAGAAGGCTTGCGCATCCTGCGCGAGGCTGGCCATAAGCATGGGATGCCGGTGGTGACTGAAGTCACTGACCCGAGAAATGTTGAAATGGTTGCTGAGTACGCTGACATGTTGCAAATCGGTGCTCGCAACATGCAGAACTTTGTATTGCTAACTGAGGTCGGCAAGACGCGGCGTCCTGTGTTGTTGAAACGCGGCATGTCGGCCACGGTGACAGATTTGCTGATGAGCGCAGAATATGTACTTTCCCAAGGAAATTCGCAAGTTGTGCTCTGCGAACGCGGCGTGAAAGGCTTCGACAATGCAACGCGAAATCTGTATGACGTTGCAGCAGTTGCACTCGTAAAACGTCTTAGCCATCTGCCGATGATTGTCGACCCAAGCCATGCTACGGGTCGACCTGATTTGATCCCTGCCTGCGCGCTCGCGGGGTTGGCGGTGGGAGCGGATGGGGTGCACATAGAAGTGCATGATTGCCCCGAAGTTGCGAAAAGCGATGGCCCACAAGCGTTGCTGCCAGCGCAATATGATTCATTGATGGTCCAAATGAAGGCTCTTGCCAAGCTATTCAATAAGCAGGTTTCGACCCCAGCGGAAGTGAGCATCGGGTGAAGAAGTCGGGCGCGGCGCTGTGGTTCCCGAGACACAGTTCCGCGTTCGGTTTCGGACAGTATCTCGTCCGACGAAAGTGATGTAGGAACAAGAATAGTGATTGGAGAAATGCGTTGAGAAAGCCATTTATCGCGGGTAACTGGAAGATGAATCTCCTCAGGGATTCATGCTTGTCTCTGGTTCACCTGCTGCAACACAAACTGCAAAAAAATCAGAAGGTCGACGTCGCTGTCTGCCCGCCTTTGGTTTATTTGCACGATGTCGGAACGAATTTGCGAGGCAGCCACATCGGGCTTGGTGCGCAAAACATGTTTCATGAAAAGGAAGGCGCATTTACCGGCGAAATCAGCGGACCGATGTTGCGCGATATGGGCTGTCGCTACGTAATCCTTGGCCATAGCGAACGTAGGCAGTTGCTTGGCGAAACCGATGCCATCGTCAACCGAAAAGTGTTTGCAGCTCTCCGCAGCGAGTTGACACCGATTGTTTGCGTCGGCGAGACGCTTCAAGAGCGGGAAGCCGGAGTGACTACCCAGGTCATCTCGACTCAGATGAAAGGCTCGCTCGCAAAGCTGTCTTCGGACCAGGGGCAGCAACTGGTAATCGCCTATGAACCCGTTTGGGCGATCGGGACCGGGAAAACCGCTACCCCGGCTCAAGCTGAAGAAGTTCACTGCCAGATTCGCAATTTGCTAAATGATTTCTTCGGAAAACCGATAGCGGAATCGATCCGAATCCAGTACGGTGGCAGCGTAAAGCCAGATAACGCTGTGGAATTGTTGAGCCAGCCGAACATTGACGGAGCGTTGGTTGGCGGAGCGTCGTTGAAAGCGGCTGACTTTGCTGCGATTGTGGATGCGGCGGCGGCAGCGTAAAACTTGTAAAAGCGCTGCGTGCGGGCGGTTGGAAAAGTTATGGATCTAAAGATGGGGTAAGTCCCAAAGGATTTTGTGATGTTGATCGGTGCATTTGCGCAGTATTTCTTCGGTTTCACCATTTTTGTGCTGTCATCCTTCCTAGTTCTGCTTGTACTAGTTCAACGCGGAAGAGGCGGCGGTTTGACCGGAGCGTTGGGTGGTCCCGGCGGGCAAAGCGCCTTTGGAACCAAAGCGGGCGACTTGTTCACCCGAATTACGATCGGTGTCGCGGCAGCGTGGATTCTGTTGTGCGCCTCGGCGGTATTCATGCTTCGCGGTCGTGCCCTGCCACAAACTGGCGGTGTCGATTTGCCGACAGTTAAAGGAAGTGCGAATCCTGGCGGTGGTGCTTCGGGTGACGGCGCGCTAGGTACAGACGCTACGGGCGCGTCGAGCAGTGGCGTTACTGGCGCCGCTGACAATTTGTCGGCGTTGCCGAAGTTGGAGTTGCCGAAGTTGGAACTGCCCGCTTCCACACTACCTGGCTCTGCGGAAGCTGCACCTGCAACTGAGCCTCCAGCAATTGAGCCTCCAGCAACCGAATCGCCAGCACCAGCAAACGAATCGCCAGCACCAGCAAACGAATCGCCAGCACCAGCAACCGAATCGCCAGCACCAGCAACCGAATCGCCAGCAGCACCGGCAGTTGGCAATGAGCCTAGTACTACGGCGGAGCCCAATTAACTTTCGTTAGATCGCTGGAAACGTTCGCTAGATCTTATTTGGAATCGAAACTGTGCTGCTAAGTATGACAGGGCAAGGTCAGGGGAGACGCCCCTTCGACCAAACGGAAATCTCTGTCGAAGTGCGCGCGGTCAACAACCGATTTCTCAAGATCCAAACGCGAGTTAGTGATATGCTGTCTGGCATCGAACCGCAGATCGAGTCGGTGGTCAAGCAGTCGTTGCGTCGAGGTTCGTTGCAAATCGGCGTGTACTTGTCAGGCAGGTCGGCGGCTTGCGAATTTGCTTTGCAGGAAGCAGTCATCGAATCGTACTGGCGTCAGTGCAATGCACTGGCGACTCGCTTGGGCGCCGAAGCAGAGGTAACGATCGCAGGACTACTGCACCTGCCCGGCGTGGTGGGCGATGCGAACGGGAAATCCAGCGAGCTGGACGAAACGCTGGTAGCAACGGTCCTTGAAACTGTCGCCGACGCAATCGGATGCCTGAATAGAATGCGGTTGGCTGAAGGCCAATCGATGGCCACAGAGTTGATTCAGCAGTTGGCAAAGCTGAGGGAAATTACGCTGCAGATCGAGCAGCGAGCTCCGAAAGTGATCGAGGAGTACAAACATCGCTTGCACGCACGACTGACGCAGTCGCTAGCGGAGATTGGTGGCGTCATCCAAGAAATGGATCTGGTGCGCGAGATTTTACTGATGGCGGACAAAGCAGATATCCGCGAAGAAGTCGTCCGTTTGAGAAGTCATTTTTTGCAATTCCAGATGCTGATTGAGGACCCGGCCAGTCAAGGGCGAAAGCTAGACTTCCTGATTCAGGAGATTTTTCGCGAAGTGAACACGATCGGATCGAAAGCCGGAGATGCCGAAATTGCTCAGCGTGTCGTGGACCTGAAGTCGATCATCGAACAAATGCGTGAACTGGTCCAAAATGTGGAGTGAGGATGTGGGCGACGCAGGTAAACTGATTATTCTGTCTGGGCCTTCCGGCGCGGGCAAATCAACTGTGGTCAGACACCTGCTCACCGAATGTTCCTTGCCGCTTGCGTTGAGTGTCTCGGCGACGACACGCCAGCCGCGTGAAGGAGAAGTGGATGGTCGCGATTATCACTTTGTGACTCATCAACAGTTTTGCCAGATGCGCGAAGCGGGCGAATTCCTTGAATGCAAAGAAGTTTTTGGTCGCGGTGACTGGTATGGAACGGTCGCCAGAGAAGTCGATAACGGATTGAGTTCGGGCAAATGGATGATTTTGGAGATCGATGTCCAGGGCGCGTTGGCGGTCATGCAGTTGCGAACGGACACGATCAGTTTCTTCGTCCATCCCGGCTCGCTCGATGAATTGGCGATCCGTTTGCGACGACGCGGAACGGACAGTGAATCAGCGATTCGAAGGCGACTGGAGGTTGCGGCAGAGGAGCTGCAAGCACTCGAGCACTATCAGTACGAAATAATCAACCGAGAAGTCGAACATTCGGTTGTCGAAATATGTCAACTTTTACAACTACACGTTTCCGGAGCAAAGCATGCTTGAAGAGCTAAAAGAAGAAGAAATCGTCAACAAAGTTGGTGGGCGTTTCAAACTGTCAACTTTGATTCAGAAGCGACTGGTGCAGATCAATCGTGGCAGCCGTCCGTTGGTCGACTTTGTTTCTGACAACAAGATGGAAATCGTTTTGCAAGAGATTCTTCAAGACAAGATTTTTCTAACTGCTGCCGGCGAATTGGCGCTGTCGACAGAATCTGAAGAAGGCGATCTGCTGGATATGGACAGCCTCGAGCTATGACAGCGGCTCGAATCGTGGTCGGCATCGCTGGCGGGATAGCTGCGTTCAAAGTCGCATCTACGGTCAGCAAGTTGGTTCAGGCTGGGCACTCGGTCGATGTCGTGTTGACCGAGCACGCTCAGCAATTTGTTGGTCCAGCTACCTTTGCTGCGCTTTGCGGGAGCGCGCCAGTCACGGGCATTTTTGATTCAAGGTATCCGCTCGGAGCACACATCGAGTTGGCAGAGCGAGCGGATTTGCTGTTGATCGCACCTGCCACGGCGAGGATTTTGGCGAGCTGTGCGTTGGGTTTGTCCGATGATCTTCTCAGTACGTTGTATTTGACGTGCGAGTGCCCCGTGCTGATGGCTCCGGCGATGAGCAGTTCGATGTGGAGCAAGCCTGCGGTGATTCGCAATGTGGAACAGTTGAAACGAGATGGCGTGCAGATGATCGGACCGGAGAGCGGTTGGTTGAGTTGTCGCAAGCAAGGCGAAGGGCGCATGTCAGAAGCGGAAACAATTCTCGAAGCGATATCCGCTTGCCTAAAAAACAGAAGCGTCTGAGTGCCGCATGGCAAAAATTCTGATCACCTCTGGACCCACTCGTCAGTATCTCGATCCGGTTCGCTACATCACAAACGCAAGTAGCGGTCGTATGGGTGCTGCCCTGGTTGAATCTGCCTTGGATCGCGGGCACGAAGTCATCGTTGTAACCGGACCCGTTCAAGTGTCGTACTCAAGCGCGGCTCAGGTCGTGGAAGTCGACACGACGGACGAGATGCTTCAAGCCGTCTTGAAACACTTTCCAAGCTGCGACGGATTGATCGGCGCCGCCGCTCCCTGCGATTACATGCCGCACAAGATAAGCTCTGACAAGATTACGAAGTCTGGTCAACCGATTCGATTGGAGCTGATCGAAACTCCGGATATTGTGGCTACCGCTGCGCAGGGCAAACTCGCCCATCAATGGGTCGTTGGATTTGCCCTTGAGACAGAAGACTTGAGATTTCGAGCGATCGTCAAAATGCAGCGCAAGTGTTGCGATATGATGGTCTCAAATGGACCAAGCGCAATCAATTCGCTGACCAATGAAGTCGAAATCCTCGCCGCTGATGGCCGAACGATCGCCTACGTTTCTGGCGATAAACGCACTGTGGCCAACGCAATCATACAAGCGACTGAAACATTGAAGTGAAAGTGGAGAAGACTTGACCGCAAATTATTCAGTTCAGCTCGGCCGACTGACGCTTCGAAATCCGATCCTGGTTGCATCCGGAACGTTCGGTTACGCGCGCGAGATGCAAGGCATCGTCAATCTCGCTTCGCTGGGCGGCATACTGCCCAAAACGATTACGCTGAATCCGCGTCTCGGCAATGCACCGTGGCGGACAGTAGAAACGTCGGCGGGGCTATTGAATTCGATCGGTCTCGACAACGATGGAGTGGATGTTTTTATCGATCAACATCTGGCTTACTTGAGAACGTTGGATACAGCGATCGTGGTCAGTGTTGCAGGCAAGAGTCGCGATGAGTTCGTAGAGTTAGCGAAACGCATCGAAGCTGCTGGTGGTGCCGCGGCTTTAGAGTTGAATATCTCTTGTCCGAATGTATCCGGCGGTGTCGATTTCGGAACCGACCCAAGCATGTGTTACGAAGTCATCCGTAGCGTTCGCGACAACTGCAATCTGCCGATCCTCGCAAAGCTGACGCCGAATGTCTCACGAATCGCTGAGATCGCAAAAGCAGCGGCGGAAGGTGGCGCGGATGCTGTGTGTTGCATCAACACTGTGCTTGGAATGGCGATTGATTGGCGGCGACGCAAACCGATGCTTGGGAATATCATGGGCGGCTTGAGCGGCCCTGCGATCAAACCGGTCGCCTTGCGTTGTGTGTATCAAGTCGCCAGTTCGGTCAACGTTCCAATTGTCGGAATCGGTGGAATTAGTAACATCGATGACGTGATGGAGTTTCTTGCGGCGGGCGCCAGCGCGGTTCAAGTTGGAACAGCCAATTACTACGATCCCAAAATCAGTCAGAAGTTAGTTGAGCAACTGCCGGCCGCGCTCGCGGAGCTTGGCGTCGGCTCAGTCAGCGAAGCTGTTGGAACTATTGTGAAAGCCAAATAGAGTCATGCGTGTTCTGTCAGGTATTCAACCCACTGGTCGATTTCATTGGGGCAATTATTTTGGTGCGATTCGTCAGTACATTGAGCTGCAAGAAGAGCACGAGGGTTACTACTTTATCGCGAACCTGCACGCGTTGACCACGATTCGCGATGCGGAGTTGCTTCGCAGTTTGACGCGCGATGCAGCGATTGATTTACTGGCTCTGGGACTCAATCCAGCCAAGGCAACGCTGTTCGTCCAGTCGGATATACCTGAAGTCTCGCAGTTGACTTGGTTGCTGATGACTGGCACTCCGCTTGGTCTGCTGGAGCGCTGTCACGCGTTTAAAGAGAAGAAAGCCAAGGGTCTTACGGCTGACGCGGGTTTGTTTACCTATCCCGTTTTGATGGCAGCAGACATTCTGGCTTACGATGCGAACTGGGTTCCTGTTGGGCAGGATCAAGTGCAGCACATCGAAGTCTGTCGCGATTTGGCGGGCAGTTTCAATCATGCATTCGGCGAAGCGTTTGTACTGCCCGAAGCGAGATTGCTGAATGATTCCGCGAAGGTGCCGGGAACGGACGGCGAGAAGATGTCGAAGAGTTACAACAACACGATCGGCATCTTCGAACCCGAGAAGGAAGCTCGGAAAAAGATCATGCGCATCAAAACCGATGCGCGCCCCATGGAAGAGCCCAAAGCTCCCGAAGGTGATCATCTGTTTCAACTCTATCAACTGATGGCTACTGAAGCCGAGATTGAGGAGATGGCGGAACTATATCGGCGAGGCGGATTCGGGTACGGGCAGATCAAGACCGCGCTAGCCGATGCGGCTCAAAAGTATTTTCAAGCGGCTCGCGACCGTCGCGCCGAACTGGAAAGCGACCCAGATCGAGTCAGTGATATTTTGGCCGACGGAGCCAAGCGAGCTCGCGTTAAGGCTGCGGAAGTTCTCGCGCGCGTTGAAGCCGCTTGTGGCATCTCCGCTTCGAAAGCGCCGCGCGGTTGAGGCAAGCGAAACTGACGAGTACAGCGAAACTAATGAGTGCAGCGAAACTAATGGTCACTGGGCAAACTGAACTGTCGCATTCGGATTACGTCGACGCGCGGGTCGTTGCGTTAACGCATTACTTGCCGCCGTACATGAAAGCCGTGTTGGCGGAAGTTTCTAAGAGAACGCGCGACTTCAATGTGCTGCTATCAACCAAGCTCGAACCGAATCGCCAATTCGATACCGATTGGAGCGGTTTGCAGGTTGAAGTGCAAAAGAGTCTGATGTTGCGGCGTCCTTGGAAACATGGTGCAGGGTTCAAGGACGAGTTGTATGTGCATGTGCCGTACGATACTTATTCTCAACTGCGGCGTGCTAAGCCGGACATCGTATTTGCGTATGAACTTGGTGTGCGGTCGATGGTTAGTGCGATTTATCGACGCTTGCATCCGAAGTCGCGCTTGGCGTTTTGTGTTTGTGTGAGCGAACATACCGAGCAGGGTCGCGGGGCTGCGCGGCATTTGCTGCGACGTTGGTTAGTGCGTCAAGCGGACGCGATCACTTATAACGGTCCAAGCTGCCGGAACTACCTGAAGCGTTTTCCGATTCCAGACGAACGGTTGTTTCCGTTTCCTTACGCGCAAGTTTCCGCCAACCAATTTACCGGGCCGCTCGAGCGTGCGGCCGCAGTCAGTCATCGCCTGGTTTGCATCGGTCAATTGATCGAACGCAAAGGTGTTCAGCCGCTGCTCGAATCGTTGAATCGCTACTGTGCCGCCAGGACGACGCAGCAAGTTGATCTTACGTTTATTGGTAAGGGTCCGCTCGAAGATGCGTTGAAGGCAACTAGCGTGGCGGACAATCTGAAGCTGCAATTCATCGGCCACATTCCACCGCAACAACTCGCTGCAGAGTTGGCTCAGTTTGGAATCATGATCTTTCCGACGCTCGCCGATGAATGGGGCTTGGTTGTCAACGAAGCGATGCAAGCTGGATTGCCGGTGCTTGGCAGCAAGTACGCACAAGCTAGCGAGACGTTGATTCGAGACGGCGAAAACGGTTGGTTGTACGACCCACTGCAAGAAACGACATTGTTTGCAAAGTTAGATGAAGCGTTCGCAAAATCTGCAAGCGATTTGGATCCGATGCGATATGCAGCGCAGCGCAGCGTTAGCGAAATCACAACGGAGAGTTCAGCGAAGAAGGCGCTTACGGTCTTTCAGTCGTTGCTCGCACGACGCAAGTAGCTTTGCTCATGGTTTACTTCCCAAAATGTCCTCCGCGGATGTAGTCGAGTTTCATTATGGATAACGCAACGATCGCTGACATCTTCGACGAAATGGCCGAGTTGCTTGAGCTGCGCGGCGAAAACCAGTTTCGAGTGAGAGCTTATCGAAACGGTGCCAAGACGATTCGAGAACTGACGCAGCAAGTTGCGGACATTATGGCTGATGCCGATCAAGATCTGCGCAAGTTTGCGGGCATTGGCGACACACTGGCTGATAAATGCAAAGTGATGGTTGAGACGGGCAAATTACCCCAGTTGGAAGAGCTTCGCGCGAACACGCCGGCAGTGCTTGTCAAAATGACTCGCATCCCAGGTGTCGGTGCCAAGAAAGCGATGGTGATGCAAAAAGAGCTGGGCATCACATCGCTCGAAGAATTGCGCCAGGCTTGTGTCGATCATCGCGTTCAAGCACTCAAAGGCTTCGGCGCAAAGACCGAGGAAGCGATCCTCGCTGGTCTTGCGATCGCTGAGTCCGCTGCGCAACGGCTGCGTATCGACCAAGCGGACCATCTAGTGCATCGGCTGCGCAATCACTTGTCGACATGCACTGCGATTGAGAAACTTGAGTTCGCGGGCAGCTACCGACGTGGCCGCGAGACTGTTGGCGATATTGACATTCTGGTGGTCAGCGAAAATCACGACGCAGTCATGGATCGCTTTGGCGAATTCCCGGCGATGTCGAGCATCATTGGACGCGGCGATACCAAGATGTCCATTCGCGTTGACGATCAGTTTCAAGTTGATTTGCGAGTGGTTCCGCGCGAGAGCTTCGGAGCAGCGCTTCAGTACTTCACGGGGTCGAAGGATCACAACGTAGCGATTCGTGGCCGCGCCCGAAAACTTGGGATGACCGTGAACGAGTATGGAGTTGCAAAGCTTGAGTCGCCCGACGACTTGTTTGCAGGCGCAACAGAAGAAGAACTTTACAAAGTGTTGGGGCTTCAGTGGATCGCACCGGAACTGCGCGAAGGTCGGCAGGAACTGGTGTGGGCGGAGCGCGGAGCGTTTCCGGACTTGGTTCAACTGACCGATATCGTCGGTGACTTGCACATGCACACGACGGAGACCGACGGCGCCGCGTCTATGGACGAGATGGCTGCTGCGGCTAAGTCGCGAGGTTTGCAATACATCGCTATCACCGATCATTCGAAGCGCGTGAGCATGGCTCGCGGCTTGGATGGCGCGCGGTTGCTTGCTCAATGGGAAGCGGTAGATCGCTTTAATGCGAATACGAAACTTGGGATTCGTATTCTGAAAGGCATTGAGTGCGACATTTTGGAATCGGGTCCGCTCGATCTGCCCGATGAAGTTCTGGCTCAGGCGGATTGGGTGCTGGCGAGCGTGCATTATGGCCAGAAGCAATCGAAAGAGCAGATTACAGATCGTATTTTGGGAGCTCTCTCGAATCCGCACGTCGACGCGATCGCTCATCCCACGGGTCGGCTGCTGGGTAGTCGACCGGCTTATGAAGTTGACCTTCAAGCGGTGTTTCAGGCGGCGGCGGAGCATCGGAAGTTTCTCGAGTTGAACGCTAGCCCGTATCGTCTGGATCTTTCGGAAGCGAATCTCATCGCAGCTGCCGGTCGGGGGATTCCGATTGTGATAAACACCGACGCGCATTCCGTAGAAGGACTGGATGTGATGCACTTTGGAATCACCCAAGCCAGACGCGCGGGCTTGACGAAGCAGCAAATCGCAAACGCTTGGCCGCTTGAAAAACTGCTAGATTGGTTGGAAAGGTAGGCTACTAGTCAGTTTCCGCGGCGTGCATTAACTTCGTAATTCGGGAGTGGGGCAAACGAACACCAAGCGACCTGAATTTCAAGTTGATTTGCCTTGAATCACGCCACCGCTAAACTGATTAAGCAAACTCGTCTGATCCAATTCGCCAAGGGCTGTAAAGGGCTTTATGAAATTCAAATTCCCCGTGGTTATTATCGACGAGGATTTTCTTTCGGGTAACGCATCAGGGTTGGGCGTCCGAGCGTTGGCTGAAGCGATGGAGCGCGAAGGTGCTGAGGTCGCAGGGGTTACGAACTACGGTGACTTGTCGCAATTCGCCCAGCAACAGAGTCGAGCTTCGGCATTTATTTTGTCGATCGACGACGATGAATTCGCTACTGAAGGCGCGATGGCGCCCGCAATCAACAACCTGCGCTCCTTTATCAGCGAGATTCGCAACAAGAATTCTGACATCCCGATATTCTTGTACGGCGAAACGCGAACGTCACGACATATTCCGAATGAAATACTGCGCGAACTGCACGGCTTCATTCATATGTTTGAAGACACGCCAGAGTTTGTTGCACGGCATATTCTGCGTGAAGCCAAGGCGTATACCGATGGCCTTGCACCTCCGTTTTTTCGGGCTCTGGTCCACTACGCACAAGATGGCTCGTATTCGTGGCACTGCCCAGGTCACTCCGGCGGAGTTGCGTTTTTGAAGAGCCCAGTGGGACAGATGTTTCATCAGTTCTTTGGCGAGAACATGCTGCGGGCGGATGTGTGCAACGCAGTCGAAGAGCTCGGCCAGTTGCTTGACCACACCGGACCGGTTGCGGCCTCTGAGCGCAACGCAGCGCGCATTTTTGGAGCTGACCATTGCTTCTTTGTCACCAATGGTACGTCAACGTCCAATAAGATCGTTTGGCATTCCACAGTTGCTAATGGCGATATCGTCGTTGTGGATCGCAACTGTCACAAGTCGGTGCTGCACGCCATTATCATGACCGGGGCGGTACCCGTTTTCTTGCGGCCAACTCGCAATAATTTGGGCATTATCGGGCCGATCCCGCGCGAAGAGTTTTTGCCAGAAACGATTCAGCGCAAGATAGCTGAGAATCCATTCGCTGCCGAAGCTCAAGCACTGCATCCTGATCGCAAGCCACGTGTACTAACGATTACCCAAAGTACTTATGACGGGATCGTCTACAACGTTGAAGCGCTCAAAGAGTTGCTCGATGGTCAGATTGGGACTTTGCATTTCGATGAAGCTTGGCTGCCTCATGCCGCGTTCCATCATTTCTACAAAGATATGCACGCGATCCGCAAAGACAGTCCGAAGACCAACGAAGCGATGATCTTTGCAACGCATTCGACCCATAAACTTCTGGCTGGGATTTCGCAAGCGTCGCAGATTTTGGTGCGTGAGCCGAAGAATCGTAAACTCGATCGGCACACGTTTAACGAAGCTTACTTGATGCACGCCTCGACTTCACCGCAATATGCAATCATCGCGTCTTGCGATGTTGCGGCTGCGATGATGGAGCCGCCGGGCGGAACCGCGCTGGTTGAAGAGTCGATTATGGAAGCGATCGACTTCCGCCGCGCTATGCGCAAAGTCGACGATGAATGGGGCAGCGATTGGTGGTTCAAGGTTTGGGGACCCGACAGTCTGGCAGAAGAGGGAATCGGTGAGCGCAGCGATTGGATTCTCCATGCCGATGAGAACTGGCATGGATTCGGCAATCTGGCTCCCGGCTTCAACATGCTCGACCCAATTAAGGCAACCGTAATTACGCCGGGATTGGATGTTTCGGGGCAGTTCGCTGAAACTGGAATTCCGGCCTCGATTGTGACTCGGTACCTCGTTGAGCACGGTGTTATCGTGGAAAAAACGGGGCTTTATTCGTTCTTCATCATGTTCACCATTGGTATCACGAAGGGACGTTGGAATACGTTGCTCAGTTCGTTGCAACAGTTCAAGGATGATTACGACAAGAACCAACCGATGTGGAAAATTTTGCCGGAATTCGCGCAGCAGTTTCCTCGGTATGAAGCGATCGGCTTGCGTGACTTGTCGCAGCAGATTCATGACACTTATAAAATGCACGACGTTGCTCGTGTGACAACTGAAATGTACCTATCGCCGATGCAACCAGCGATGAAGCCTTCGGATGCGTTTGCCATGATGGCTCACGGTGAGATCGATCGTGTTGAAATCGATGCTCTGGAAGGTCGCGCAACCGCGGTCCTTCTAACGCCCTATCCGCCTGGGATTCCATTGTTAATTCCAGGTGAACGTTTCAATAAGACGATCATTGAGTATCTTCAATTTGCCCGGATGTTTAACGAGATGTTCCCGGGCTTCGACACAGATATTCACGGACTGGTCGAAGAAGATGTCGGTGGAAAGCGGATTTACTACGTGGATTGTGTGCGTTCAAATTAAAAGATCCGCACCAAGAGATGCGGATCGATTTAGATTTGGGTTCGCTAAAGTTGCGATGTTGGATTCGCACCAACGGTTTAGCGGATCGCAGGGGCGTTGTTCAAAGGTGGCAAAGCGATCTGCGATGTTTCGCCGGGAAGCGGTGGCAGCGCGAGACTTGATTCCGCCGGTGTGAACGAACTCGGTACGACTGGATTTGAACCGACCGAACTTGGTGCTTGAGCAGTTTGGCTTGGCTGGCTGGGTGCTGCGGTCGCACTCTCTAGAGTTTCTTGAAGAGATTGCGCGTTTTCAAAGTCCAACACGAGCGTATCTTCGGTACCTGCAAGGTTGAATCCTAGGCTCGCAATGCGCCAGCCTTCTTTCTCTTGATGCACTTCGCAAACGATGTCCATTACTTCCGGTGCTTGACCAGCCGCACCAGGCTCACTCCACTGGCACTCAACCAAGGCTACATTTTTTTCTGCATACGGGTAACCAACGCGGCCAATTTGGTATTTGCCATCAGGAGTTCCGGGCGGTTGGATCTGGAAGTTTGTCTTCTGAACTTGTTCGCGCGCCAGACTCGTGAGTACGCCGTTGGCAGCAGCTTCATCACCGCGTCGCAAGCTGTCCAAGAATACAGCGACTGCTTGTGCGGGTTCGGTTCCAACACCATCCACAACAACTGGTTGCATCGGAGCGGTGGTACCAGCATCGGGCTTAGATGAGTTTTGGACGGATTGGTCATTCGAGCCGCCGTTGCAGCCGATGAACATTGAAATGGCTAACACAGCCGCTGGGCAAGCAAGTCGTTTCATTACGGTTACTTCCATGTAACAAGTATTGGGAATTTGTGTTGACGTCAAACAAAGCAAGCTGCTGAGCAGATTGGAAGCTGAACTCTAGAATCTCAAGCAGACCGGGTCAATGTTAGTCCTGCTTCGAGCGGCTGCAGTTGCTAGCGTTTCTCAGGTTGCCGATCCATCTCTTCAAGCAGCGCTCTAGCTTCCTGATGACTCGGCTGGAGGCCTAGAATAAGTTGCAGTTCGTAGCGAGCTTCCGCTGGTTTGTCGAGTTCCAAGAGGAGCGTCGCAAGTTCCAGCCTGGGCGCAATCTGCTCTGGGTTCGCAGCTATCGATGCTTGATAAGAGCGTACCGCTTCGTCTTTCCGATCAAGCAACCGGCAGATCGTCGCTTTGGTTTGCAGGTCGGATGCGGTCAGAGTGGAAGCGGATTGAGGCAAGGCCGCCAAAGCTCTCTCGAGGAATGGAACACGCTCTGCATCCGATTGCGGATCAGGGTAGAAGTACATCGCGGCGGCCAGCAAAACCTCAGGTCGATTCGGAATCAACTTCTCCAACATCTGCTCTGGCGTGAGTACAACTAAGGCTCGGTCGAGGATCCGCGGTAGACCAACTTCAGAAAGGCTAAGCGATTGTTTCCAGCTTTCCCATGCCGAGTCGAACTGGTTGTCAGTCAATTCTTGTAAGCCGCAGAGGTACCACAAGTGCGCATCAGCGGGTGCGAGTCGCTTGGCGCGGTTCATGTAAGCGCTCTTTGAGTCCGCTAGTGCAAACGCTTCACGGTGTGCTGCCAACCGCGCGTGTGGCTCCGCGAGAATCGGACAGAGATTTCGAGCGTGTAGAGTATGTTGCAGCGCAGTTTCAAGCTGCCGTTGCGCACCGAGTTTCGCTAGCGGATTGTTTTCCTGTCCGGTCAATCGTTCGTAAAGATAAAAGTGCACTTCGGCGACTGCCAGACGCTTGGTCGCATCAAATGGATAGAGATTCGCAATCTCGTACGTCAACGGAATCGTTTTATCCAAGTCCTCTTCGGCGGTCAGTTGGAATGAGGTCGTTTCTTGAGATGTCATCGCTTGCTCCAGATCGCGAACGGCAATCGCTTTCTTGCCTTCGGTCCAGAAAAGCCAGCCGACGAGAACTACGCCAGCAACGGCCGCCAGAATTGAGAATCGTTGCGTTGTCAATTGCTCGGGCTTAAGCGGCGGAGCGCTACTTTTCTCTCTATCACCCAGATTGCAAATCTGGCCGCAGATGACAGTTGCGAGCACAGCAATCGCAGCCACGTACAATCCGAACTCAAAGAAACTGTGCACGACAACTGATGTGAATGCGAACAGCAGCCCAAGAACTAATGCGCCGTTTGCAGTACCAATGTGACGGCGATAGGCGTTGAACGCGTAGGCAAAAATGAACCCGATCGCTGCAAGTCGTAACGCCAATCGCACTAAGCCGCCTTCGATCAGATCTTCAAGATAATCGTTGTGGGCATGCTCGTATAACGAACCAACGTCACCCGCAGCGTGCAGTGCTAGTGGTTCCACGAACTGGAATGTGCCCATGCCAGTTCCTAATAGGGGAAACTGCGAGATTAAGGGCCACGAGTGCGATAGCAGGTAGACTCGTCCGTCCTTGAGCGCCTCGCCGGTCCAAAGCGTGCCCATACGAGTTTCAATCGCATCGAATCCGAACCACATGAGTAAGCCAAAGGCAAGACAGATGGCGAGTAAGACCGACACAACTCTCAAGTTTCGAGCGCCTATCCACCCAGCGAGCAACAAACAAATCGCTGCACCAGAGAGCATGGCTAATACGCCGCCCCGTGAAAGGCAGAACATGATGCTTGCCAACATGAGCGAGACTCCGCATCCGATCCAAAGGGAAGCAGGTGTGAGCAACAGTTCGCGCACCGTATGCAACGCTCGTTGAGGCCACGAGAGTGATGCGTCGGCGGCTAAACCGCTACGGCAAGCGAGCAAGAGTCCGAGCGAAGGCCCCAAGCACAGATTCATATAGAAGGCGAAATGGTTTCTGTTGATGAAAGGTCCAAATGAGGTCCCTTGCGATTGGTAACTCCAATAAATCTTGCCGCGTTCCGGAGTGCTGAAGAATTGAATTAATGCAAACAACGCAAGGGCGGAACCGTTCACTAAAAGTGCAATGCAGAGTCTCCGCGGCGCGCCGGCATTGAGAGGGTTATTGCGCACGACTAAAAACAGAAGCAAAACTGCTAGCAGATAGAACACCGCGTTACGGGTCTCGCCTGGATAGAGACTGACCATTGAACCCGCTGACTCCCAACCAACGTTCTTGTATAGAGTCGACTGCTGGAACTGCTCCGCCTGCGTCGGTAGCAACTGCTCCATAAGGCTCGCCGTCCCAGGTGCAACCGCTCTTAGAAGCGGGGCATTCAATGGGCAGATCTGGAACAAACCGAGTAGGAGGGTTCCAGCGAGACACATTGCAACCGGGCAATGCTTCCAGTTTATGCCACTGGAAAAAAGCAGCCGAAGTAGCCAGATCGCAAGTAAGGCGACGACTGCCATGAGCAGATAGAGCTTTGCGTCGGCTCCAACAGCACCATAGGCCCAGGGAGATACGCAGACCATCAGCAGCAGAATTGCTTCGATGCATCCGTTTGTAATTAAAACAGCTCGCTGAGAGAAACTCAGCGAGCCGTGTTTGTTGTCTTGCATCCGGTCTGTTTCAATTCATCACTTGCTTGCGGTTAAACAGAACGCAGCATCGCAGTCGGGCACAGTGATGCAGACCTCTAATTAGTGGCACCAATGTGACTTTCTAACTTTCAGCCACTTCCAAATGAGACCTTTGCGAACCCACTGCCAAACCCAAATCCAGCTCCAGTAGCCGGTGTACTGCCAGTTCGAGAGGCTCTCGGTTGGCATCTGAGTTGGGCCAGCAGCTAGTAAATCGGTGGAGGCTAACTCCATCATCGCAGCTTCGCTAGCCTGCGTTGGAGTGCCCGTTTGCATCAAAACGAGCAACGTAAGGGCTGGTACTCCCAGCACCAAAACCACTGCCGTCAGCTTTCGAAGAAGTTTGGTATTTCTCATGAGTGCTCTCTCGTAAACGAAACATCTCGTTGTTGCATGCGCATGTCGTTATTCCGCCAAGAGGTAGATAATAGCGATTGGCGAGAGTGTGTCAAGTTCGGGGACGGTACGACTTGGGAATTATCTTCGGCTGTTTCGCGGGGCTGTTTCCATCGGAAATTTCGAGTGGGATTCTCGCTAATTTTGCGGACTTTCCTACTGTTTCGAATCGCGAAGTAGATTCAACAGCCCATTCTCAGAAAGAAGCCGGTAGAGCTCGTCTGTGTGAGAATAGTAACCCTTGCCGTCGCTGTTCCCGCTTGCGAGTCCGATGATAAACGAGTCCGAAGTGATTAACGCGCCTCCGGATCGGCCCTCAATGGAGGGTACGAGTGATTCCCACATCAAGCAATCCGCCTGCGAAGCGAACCGCTTCAGCCGCCGCGCGCCTTGAACCTGAATGGCTTGGCAGGTTGGTGGCGAGTCGACTTGGTTGCAGCCGATGCTCAAGCAGGTGAAATCTGTGTTTTGGACAAGGCTTGTTCGCGGCAGAATTGCGAGCGGCTGAGGTGGCGATTCTCGCGTGGAGAATCGAACGATGGCAATGTCAGCCACTTGCGACGAAGCGATGACGGCGGACCAAGAGTGCGTTTTCGCTGGAAGCGGAAAGGACTCACGCGAAAATGTCTGCACTTCGACGCTCCGTGCATTCTGAACAATATGCGCAGCGGTCAGGGCGTAAACGAACGTACCATGAACAGCGAACACGACGCCGCTTCCCGCAGCACGATCGGTCGGATTGATTACCCGCACGCAGGCCATCGCCGCCGATTGTTGGATAGCGATCGGAAAATTCTCGCCAGCAGACACATCGGCAACTGAGGCGAAACGATTCGCTTCCGACTCGCCTTCCTTGCTGGGAATTTCGAGAAGCGAGTCGATCGTCTTGCAAATGGCCGCTTCATCTAGTTCACCGATCCGTTGTCCGTTGAGTAACACGGTCGGCGCGCTGGAAACACCTTTCGCGCGCGCTTCAACAACATCGGTCACGATCCGAGAAAGTGAACTCGGCTCTTTCATTTGTTGACTTAATGACTCAGCGTCTTCGAGTCCCATGACCGCTGTTGCATCAACGAGCAATTGGTCTGGATTGAATTCGCCTTGCATCAGCCAATCATGCAGCCGCCAGAAAACGTCTTCCCTTTGAAGCTGCGCGGCGGCAGCGACTAGCAACGCAGTTTGGCACGCTTCCGGGCGAGCGATTGCTTCGAGCGGAACGTTTCCATTTGCCGAAGCCGGGTAGTGGCGAACGGTTAAGCAAGCGGAGTCGCGATATCGCTCAAAGACCTTTTTGATTACCTGAAATCTGTCGCGACAAAGCTTGTTGTCGTAATCGCAGTAAAAGACCAGTCGCACTTTCGCATCGACCACCCCGAGCCGATGCGACTTAGAAGCTGCCGCTGATGTGGGATTGCTGTTCTTCGATTCGCTTGAAGGCTCGCTTCCCTGCTCGTCCTGACGAATATCGGTTGATGGCTTCTCAGTGTCGTTCGAAAGATGCGTGGGCGCCGGCGACGCCACTACTGACTCGAATTCCTTACGAGCCAGTTGCTCCTTGCGGGCTCGATTTTGCTCAATCCTGACAACGTAGATTGCAACGAATACCAGAGCGCATACGCACAATGGAACAATCGATCTGTTGACAACCTCTTGAATCTTATTCATCCGAGTTTGTCTCGCCGACAATCCAATTTTGCATCGCCCGAAAAGCCGCACACGCTCGCAATCGCAAAATCGGTTAAGTGGCAGTGATCTTTCTCAGCGAAGCGCCAGTGCGTGCGACAAAGCTTTTCACGCCCTTCTCATTCCGAGTTTTCTTCTCGTAGTCGCCATAGTAATAGTAGCCGTAGGACTTGTCTTTCGTGCCGACGATCGCGTTCGCCACAATTCCGATCACCGGTGCGCCAACAGAATCGAGAATTTCTTTGGCTCGAGCGACTTGCTTACGCCGAGTCTTCTTCAACCGCACTGCGAGAATCAAGCCATCAACTTGGGAACTGACAATGCAGGGATCGGAGATCGCGAGCAGTGGACCAGTGTCGATGATGACATAGTCATATTGCTCGCGAACGGCGTTGATCAGTTCGTTGAACTTCGACGAAGTAAGCAGTTCGGCTGGATCGGGTGGAACAGGTCCCGCTGGCAGTAACCACAGATTCTTTACGGTCGATTCGATCACGACGTCGTTTAGTTCTTCGTCCATCGCGACGATCGTGCTCAATCCGGAACTGGCAGCGACACGAAAGATATCGTGCTGGCGAGGTCTTCGCATGTCAGCGTCGATTAGGAGAACAGATTTCCCCGACTGCGCAATGCAAACGCTAAGGTTCGAAGCGATCGTGCTCTTACCATCTCCGGGGCAAGGACTTGTAATCTGGATCACTTTGTTCGATTGGCCGCGATTGCTGAAGTAGAGCCCTGTTCGCAAACCACGGTATGCTTCGGTTTCAGCGGATCGAGGTGCATGAAATGCTGAAAGGCTAAGATCGAGATCGCCCGAGCTCTCAGTTTGGTCATCTGGGGTGTTGGTGACGTTAAACAATGGGATGTGTCCCATCACCGGCAATCCAGCTTGATCGCGAAGTTCCTCGCACGTTGCAAAGCCACTGTCGATCAAGTCGGCTGAGAAGGCAAGCAGTGCGCCAAGCATACAACCTAGAACGACCGACGAGAGCATTACTGTGCTAAGTCGTGGCTCAACCTTCCGCCCGAACTGCGGAGGATTGATCACGTCCGCTTTGAAGCCACCGTAGTCTTTGCTGAGTTTCGCGTCCTGGAGTTGCGCAATCACACCATCGTAAAGCTGCTGAGTGCGTTCCATGTTTCTTTGAAATTCCTGATCGCGAAGTTCGAAACCGGTAAGTTCTTTTGCGGCGGCAAACTCGGTTTCATAGATCGGAGTCAAGAGCTTTTGAACTGTGTCTACCCGTTCTATTTCCTGCCGAAGATACTCGATGTATTTCAGGCTATCGCTTGCTTGTGCTGTATCTTGCTCCGGATGTTCAATCGCATTTCGCGTCTCCCGGATTCTCAATTGGACCGATGCGACTGCGGGATGGTTGGCACCGAAATGCTGAAGCAACTGCTTTTCTTGTTGAATTAAGGGAAGCAGCATCGTTTGGCGCTTCTCGGCTTCCGTCAAGGCAGAATTGCCTGCGGGTGGTCGCGAACTTGCAGCAAGGTTTGCGATCAGATTCGCGATGTAGGCTTCGCTCTTCGCTTCGTCTTTCGCTTTTTGAATCGTTGCCAAGTGAGATTCAAGTTCAGTCTTCTTCATCAGCAACTGGGACTGCTCAGATTGAATCATCGCAAGCCGCGACAGCGAGGGACTATCTTCGCTGCCCGAGATAAGTGGTGAACCTTCGCGAAACTCACGATATGCTTGCTCTTGATCCCGAAGCTCGACCAACAATTTGTCACGCGCTTCAGTCATAAGCTCCAGCGTGTTGGTGCTCATGCTGTTGTAGGTTTCTTCCAGGAACTCCTGGTAACTAGCCAAGACGGCATTCACAACCGTTACGCACTCCGCAGGGACCTTTCCACGGAACGCAAGAGTCAAAATGTTATTCGACCCCTGAGAAGTCGATCCCGCAGAAACTCGCAAGCCACCAATAACGTCTTCTGTTCGCAACCCGCCAAGGCCTTCGCGCTTCAATGCACTCTCGATAACAACAGGGCTGATCACCAAAGCCTGGTGCGTCGACATGTAGTCATTGAAGTAAGAAACAGCGCCACCTCCGACCGATTCCGGACGCTTGTTCACTATCAGTATCTTTGCAGTCGACTCGTAGACTGGTGTCTGCTGCGCGTAGTAAAGCGCGCCGAAAACCGTGGCGATGACAACTCCCAAGACGCAGAGCGACTTGTGACGTAAGACGCATTTGAGAATGTCGAACCCCGCTTGCTGCTCGTTGGTGATTTCAAAGGATTCGGCAGGCGGTTGTCGCAATTCAGAGAGAGTTGGCACGTAGAACACCCAATAAAGAAAGCCAATGCACGATGTAAATCTCGAAAAACTGCGGTGCAATTCCCAAATTTTTGGGCGTCAAGAAGCAAATCACGATGGCGGAATCACGCCGCAGGAGTGGCAATTATGCATGATAAATGATTTGCTGCAAGCAGTTTTCTTGACCGCTTTGTACAAATAATTTAGGCGTTTTCAGGTACCGTTCCGCAGTGTTAGTGCGACTGTGGCGACCATAAAATGATCAGCCGTTTCCATTGTGAAGAAAGTCCGGGAAGGCTTACTCGCTGGTAAGTTCGAGGACGGCCGCACTCTTGAAATTGAGGTTTGTTGACACGCTTTGAACATCGTCATGATCATCTAGAACGTCGAGCAGTTTCAGGACTCGTTTCGCCGTTTCGCCGTCAACGTCGACGGTGTTTTGAGCGATGCGAGTTATCTCCTTCACTTCCAGTTCGAGTTTTGCGGACTCAAAGGCGCTCGTCACTTCCGTGAAGTTCTCGGGCAGTGTGTAGATCTCAACTTTTCCGTCGACGATCTCGGCGTCCTGAGCACCGTTTTCGATCGCTAGCTCGATGATGTGGTCCTCGTTACCATCGACCGGACTTATTACGATGATGCCTTTGCGTTCAAACAGATACGAGACGCAACCGGTTCCGCCGAGGTTGCCACCGTGAACATCAAAGATCTTCCTGATTTCAGGAGCGGTACGATTGCGGTTGTCAGTCATGATGTCGCACATGATGGCCACCCCGGCAGGTCCGTAGCCTTCGTAGAGAATCTCTTCGACATCGCCGCCTTCAAGTTCGCCGATGCCCTTCTTTATCGCTCGTTCGATATTCTCTTTAGGAACACTGACAGCCTTAGCGTCGATAATTGCCGCTCGCAAGCGTATGTTGGCATCGGGATCGCCGCCACCAAGTTTTGCGGCAACGATAATTGCCTTCGACATCTTCGACCACAGCTTGCTGCGCTTGCTATCTACAAGAGCCTTTTTATGTTTGATGTTCGCGGAATGTGAATGACCAGCCATGATTCACTTACCAAAAGTTGCAGGAAAACTATTACTCAGTCAATCGGTTGTCGCGATTCAAGTCGCGGTTGCCGATTCGAACACGGGATCATTTTGGTTTACGTTTCGCACTCTTCGCTGCTGCGGCTCGCTTGGCGACATGTTTTGCGAGAGCAGGCGGCTTCTTGGGCGGAGGCATTTTTTTACCCGCTGGCTTCGTGCCACCTTTCGTAATTGGCTTTTCAGCAGGTTTTTCGGGCGGCTTCGTTTTGGATGAAGTTTTTGCAGTCGGTTTGTCGGCAGCTTTCGCGGGCGCTTTTTCTGCCGCCTTCGAGCTGCTCTTCTCAGCAGCCTTTACTGGCAACGTACCCGATTTTGTTTTCGGCTTGTCGGCTTCAGGAGCGGTCGCGGGCTTGTCCGTCTTCTTAGCGATAACCTTGGTTGCGGCAGGCTTCTCAGCTTTGGGAGCCGGTTTCGGCTCAGGTTTCTTCGGTGCAGGTTCGACAGCGCCCGCTTCCTTTAGCATCGCTTTGATCGTTTTGCTTGTTGGTTGAAGCAAGCAATCGACCGCGAACTGATGTAGGCAGGATGAAAACTCGTGTCCCTTCGACTTCGCAATGGTGCGTTCCAAACCTGGTGCTTGCCCCTTCGCCGCTTCGGATTCAGAAACGATCTCCGTCGCTATAAGCACCTTCATAATTGAATCACTGACAGGAATCGAGTGGCCGCCGAGCGAGTTTTGGGTTGTATAGCCGAGGACAAATTTGCTGATGCCACCGAGCTTTTCCAATTCCTGAATCGCTTTGCCTTGGTTCATTTTGACCATGTCATCGATCTCGAAGCTGTAGCGCGTTTCGAAGATCGATTGCAAGTTCTTCTTGACTCGCATTGCGGCTGCAGATGGATCAGGCAAGTTGTGAAGGACTTCGGCGAGTTCGGTGACGGTCGTAACACGCACTTCGTTCCAGTCGAAGTAGGATTCCTGCAAGCGATGAAAAGCCTCGTCGGCCGAATCGTAACGTGCGTCCTCCAAGCAACATGCGTAGATCAAATGCTCAAGTACGGAGCGGCCCTCTGGCGTTGCGACGGGCTTGTAATACTTCTTGACAACTTTGTGCAGCAGTTGGATTCGATCTCCGCGATTTTTGGTACTCATATTGAAAACGTCTACTGCTGAAAGAATCGATGGGGGGAAGGTAAGTTTTAATCAATCAAATGACGAGGCTAATCGGCGGGAGTTTCATTTGATGATGAGGTTGGAGGCGGTTGCGCCTCGGAGGCGTTCTGCTCCCGCTCTTTTGCAAGTTCTTGAAGTATTTTCGCGACTTCAAGACTCTTTTTAACGCCCGAGTCGAGTTCAAAAGTTAATCGGGGAACGTACCGTGTGTCAATTTTTTTCGCTAACTGCGATTGCAAAAATCCAGAAGAATTTTGCAGTCCTTTTAAGCAAAGGTGTTGCTTGCCCTCTTCAGCCATGACGCTGATCAAGACCTTTGCAGAGCGCATGTCAGGCGCCACTTCAACGCCCGTTACAGTGACATTCTGAACTCTCGGATCACGGATTTCGGTGAGAATTGCCATGCTCACCACTTCCCGAATGGCCTCAGCGGCTTTAAGAAGTCTACGGCTTGTCATTGTGCTCACTCAAAAACATGGAAGCGAAAGTGTCAACAAATCCGACTGGCCACGATTAGCCAGCCGGAATGGTTTTATAAGAATTAGCTGAGCGTTCTGGCTACTTCTTCAACCTTGTACGCCTCGAGCACGTCGTCTTGCTTCAAGTCATTAAAGCCAGCCAAGCGAATACCGCATTCCATTCCACGCGGAACCTCTTTGACGTCGTCTTTATGCCGCTTGAGAGAATCGAGTGCATAGTCGCCAATGGTGCGACCATCGCGATTGACTCGGATGCGGCAACCGCGTTCGATCGTTCCCTGAGCCACATAACATCCGGCCACCGTACCAACTCGAGTAATCGTAAACACGGTCTTGACCAAAGCACGGCCGAGTTCGAGGATTCGCTCTTCCGGTCGCAGTCGTCCTTCGACAATCGCCTTAATGTCTTCAGCCAGTTTGTAGATGATTTCGTAACGCCGAATTTCGACGTGCCGAGCATCCGCTAAGCTGCGAGCGGCTTCGTCAGGTATCACATTAAAGCCAACGACCACTGCATTCGAGGCGTGAGCTAAAGTAACGTCGGCAAGAGTGATCCCGCCCACGCTCTTCTGAAGGATATTAATGTGCACTTCTGGATGTTGAAGTTTGCCAAGTTCCTTCTCGATCGCTTCCAGCGAACCGCGAGCATCGGCTCGGATGATGATATTGAGTTCCGCGACATCTTCGGACTTGCCAAGTTTTCCGGACTGAAGCAGCTCTTGGAAGGTTTCAAACGAGACTTTCGGTGACGTTCCGGAAAGCGACTGAGTACGAGAAATGTCCGAACGCGATTCGGCCAATGCGCGTGCTTCGATGATATCGGAAAGCACGTAGAAGCGATCACCGGCAGCTGGAGCAAAGTCCAAACCGGTAATATTCACTGGAACCGAAGGACCAGCCGATTGCAACTGCTTAGTCGTTTGCAGCGTATCGTAAAGTGCTTTCACGCGACCATAACTGGTTCCGCAAAGGACGATGTCACCGACTTTCAAGGTTCCGTTCTGGACCATGACCTTAGCGATAACACCCTTGTCCGCCGCTTGACCGGCTTCCAAACAGACCCCGATAGCTGGCCGATTTGGGTTGGCTTTGTATTCGTTCAGTTCAGCTACGGTAAGCAGCGTTTCCAGAAGTTCGTCCATCCCTTGACCAGTGATTGCACTGGTGCGGACCACTTCGACATCGCCACCCCATTCGCTTGGCGTCAAACCGTGCTCGGTCATCTGTGTCAAAACTCGATTGACGTCGGCGCCTGGCAAATCGATCTTGTTGAGCGCGACAACGATCGGAACTCCCGCCGCTTTCGCGTGACTGATCGCTTCCTCGGTTTGAGGCATAATGCCGTCTTCGGCTGCGATAACGAGGATTGCAATGTCAGTCACATTGGCACCGCGAGCTCGCATTTCCGTAAACGCTTCGTGACCAGGCGTGTCGACGAACGAGATCTTCTTCCCATCCTTTTCGACTTGATACGCGCGAATATGTTGAGTGATACCGCCCGCTTCGCCAGTGACGATTCGCGTACCAATCAGATAATCGAGCAACGAAGTCTTACCGTGGTCAACGTGGCCCAAGAAGGTAACGATTGGCGGTCGGAACTCACGCGACTCGTCGGAGTCAACTTCGTTCTCCATGCCGTCGATCAGTTCATTTTCGAGCGAAGCAGGTTGACGGAATTCGAGTTCCACTCCCAATTCAATCGCGAGCGCTTCAGCTGATTCGGTGTCCAGGCTGGCGTTGATCGTAAGACCCTTGCCCATCTGCATCAGCGTTCCGAGCACCTTGCCCGCCGGTAGACCTGAGGCTTCCAGGAAGCTGCGGACAGTACAGGGCAATTCAAGTACGGCTTTGTCTTTACGCGGCGCAGCGGTATTGTTCCCGCGGTGCACAAGCGTTTTTGAGTGGCGGCGACGGCCCGAACCGTCTTCATCGCCAGTTTCGACAGCGCGGCGATTTCCGCGGCGTTTTCGTTCGTCGCGTGCAGCGGCGATGCCGACACCCTTTTTGCGCGCCAATGCGTCGTCGTCGTCGTCCGTTGTTCGATGTTTGCCTTTGGCTTTGTCCGCTGCGGCTTTGAACTGGCTAAGACCGCCCGTTCCCTGGGCCGGTGTCGACGAAGACGAAGTTCCAGATTTCGCTTTAGCTCGCGCTGCGCTAGCCTCTTGCGCGGCCGCCGCCGATTGTTGTTCGAGCGCTTCCAGCGGAGCTTTCATGCCCTGCTTGTGGCCACTGATCGCTTCTTTCGTTAAGCGGATCTCAGGACGCTGAGGCGCAGGTTCGTTCGACTTCGGAGCCGGCGCAGTCGCCTGACTTCCCTTGGGGATCTTCGCGAGATTGATAACGGGTTCGCGTCGCTGCTGCGGCCGTTTATCGCCGGTGCTTCCGTCAGCTCGCGGTGCTGTACTCGAGTTGGTGCGTCTGGCGTCAAGCGATCGCACACGTGCGCCGCTCGTTCCCTGTGAAGCGACGTCGTCGCGCGACGGACGCAACGGTTCATCCGACCGCAACGGGGTCGAACGGCCGACGGAGACAGAACCCGAACGGGCTGGAGTGACCGGGGCGACAGGTGCCTGCTCGACGGGTGCGGGTGGAACGACCGGCGTTGCAGGTGCTGGCGCTTCGACCGGAGCAGATGAAGCCGGAGCTGACGCGGTCGGAGTTTGAGCGACCGGAGTCTGAGCAGCTGGTGCAGGCGCAGGTGCGGCAGGGATAACAATCTCAGCCGGTGCGGAACGCTCAACGATTGGCGCGCGAATCGGGCCTGCCGGAGCAGCGGGTTTCTCTGGAGCCGCGGCCGGTCCGCCTGCTAAATATTTCGAGATGCGAGCTACTTCATCGTCTTCCAAGCTCGCAAGAGCGGACCCTTTGTTCAGAATTCCGATCCGAGTACAAATGTCAACTAGCTCTTTACTATCAATCTGCAACTCTTTGGCGAGTGCGTAGATTCTTTTCGGCACGTGAACGAGTTCCTAACAAATTCTACCTGTCGTTGAACATCGCTAACGGATCAACAACAAGCTTGGGATGGGAGTGGTCTGCTGGGGTAGTGCTGCGATAACTTTGCGCGGGCACTACTGTGTGACACTACCACTCGTCAGCGGGGTGTCGGTTACATCGAGCGACTCCTTTTGGGAAATGCATCGAATTGGCGACCTGCGATCAGGCCCGGACCAACCAGAGAATTACTTCTGATCGGCGTCATTGTTCTTGTCCATGTTATCCTCTAAGTTTTCAGCCACTGGTGGCGTTTCTTCAACAGGTTCTTCACTAGTCTCTTCAACTGGTTCAGCAGTAGGTTCCGATTCGACCGCAACCGCTTCCGCCGACTCAGTGGTCGAAGCGACCTCCAATTCGGGAGTCGCTACAGCGGCGGGTTGAGCGGCAGCTGCGTGGCCCGCTGCGGCCAATTCCTTCTTCTGACGCTTCGCCGCTTCCTCGACCTTCTCAGCCGCAACAGCTCTTTCATCAGCCTGCTCGACGATCAGATCGACTTGCTCCGAAGTCATTCCGCCCATTTCCATCAATGCGTCCGGCTCGATCACGGATAAATCATCGTAAGATAAATACCCCTGCTCGACCAGCCTTTGCGCCAAATCTTCCGTCATCCCTTCAATTTCCATGAAGGCTGAAACCGCGCGGTCAATCTGCTCTTCCAGCTCGCTGGCAGTCATAATCTCGATGTCCCAACCGACAAGTTTACTTGCCAGCCGCACGTTCTGCCCGTATTTACCAATCGCCTGCGAGAGCTGATCTTCACGGACCAAAACGATCGCTCGACCGATCATGTCGCATAACAAAACCTGCTCGGCTTCAGCCGGTTGCAATGCAGCCGGAATCAGCACCAGCGGATCGTCGCTCCAACGAACGATATCAATGCGTTCCCCAGCCAATTCGCTGGTGATGTTCTTAATTCGGTTGCCGCGAACGCCGACGCAGGCACCGACACAATCGACTCGTTGATCCGAACTGCTGACCGCAACTTTGCTGCGATGACCTGGTTCGCGACTGATCGCGTTGATGCGAATCACACCCTCAGCGATCTCAGGAATTTCTTGTTCAAACAACCGCTGAACCAACTGAGGCTTGGTGCGGCTAAGGATGACTTTTACGCGATTACCCGCCGCTTTAACTTCGAAGACCACAGCGCGAATTCGGTCGCCGTTGTGATACGATTCACCCGAGATCTGTTCGCCACGAGGAAGAATCGCTTCCATGTTTCCGAGCTGTACAGTTGTCACGCCACGATCGCTTCGCTGGACCGTTCCGGTAATCAACTGACCAACTTGATCATGAAATTCATCGAGCAAGGAATCTCGCTCGGCCTCTTTGATCTTTTGAATGATCACTTGTTTGGCGGTCTGCGCACCGATGCGACCGATTTCTTCTTGGTTCAATTCAGTGCCGTTGCAGTGCGCTGAAATGACGCCGCTCTGCCGATCGATGGTTACGGTCGGTTCGGACTCTTCGCCAAAATGTTTTTTGACGGCTGTTTGCAGTGCAGATTCAATAGCGGAAAAGACGAGTTCGCTATCGATGTTTTTTTCGCGGTGAAGCGAGTCGACGAGCCTGAGTAGTTCGGTAGGATTCATGCGTCCAAGTTTTTTGGCTGGCGGTTGCAGTCCTGCGGCCGGTTTCCAAAATCCGACAGCGGCTGCTACATAACTAGCACACTGAATCAGCGACTCTTCATTTTTCCAAATCGCAGACCTCGAATGCCAGCCAAGAGCATCGGCGGAAACGGCCGATAGAACCTACCAAAAATTGGCAGGTCCTCGTGTAAACCGACAATGGTACGATTTCGCACGTGGAGTGTCAACGCAAGCAGAGGTGGTAAATGCCCCCAATTCCAGAACTTAGCGTCTGTTCCCAGCAACGTTTTGACAAGCATCGCCAAACAAACTAATTTTTTGCAGGCCCTTTGCCATTCTCGGCTTCGGCCTATTCAGGATCGTAAACCAGTTGGACCAGATTGGAAAATTCTATGCGACCATTTCCAGCTAAGTTCCAAATCGCGATTTCGGAGGAGCAGCGGACAGACTCCTCAAAGACTTTCCCAGCTTCCAAACGCTTGATCGTCATCATGCCGGCACTGCCCATCGCTACACAGAAGAAATTGTCTTCTTTGCCAGCCCCCTGAACGCGCCACTTCACCTTGAAGGCATCATTCCCAATCACTTCGCCAATCGTTGGAGCCAAAATCTCTGGCTTACCCGGCTCCAACGCACCCTCCGGCTCCGCGTCTCCCGCAGGTATCGCTTCGTCCACCGCCCTGAAGAACGCTTCTGGCGTTGTGTCGACCAGACCTAATTCATATTGCCAAATACCTACGGCCAGGACTCGATAGACATCTCCCTCGCGCGCAATCACAACACAGACCGGCCCCCGATAAACGCTGGATCTTGCAATGAACCACGCGGGCTGCGATTCCAGCTCCCTTTGCATCTCCGTTTCAACCATGGCAATAAGCAGATCGGGCGCGCCATACAAAGTTACCTTGCCCAGTTTGGCTCCATCTCGAAAAGCACTTTCGGACTTCATCCACGCTTCGTCCTCTTTCGAGATCGATTCACCCGACAATCGCTGCGGAGCCTTTGAATGCCAATACTCATGCATCTGATCGAAGTCATACTTCAACCATGTCGCTACAACTCGCTTCGCAAAACTTGTTGCTACGACGCGCTGCGGATTGCTCAGCGCAAGCTTCCCCAGTAACGCGTCAGGCCGCGGCGCGAGTAACAGCGAAATCGTTTGCTCAGCCAACTCAGGATTGGGAGCAGTTCGAAGGTGCCAAATCCGACTGAGCCAAACAAAGTCTCGGCAAGGAGAAGTTGCGTCAGGACAACGCAATCTCGGCGAGCTAACTTCTCGAAAAACGCCATCGCTCAGCAAAGGCGTGAAAGGGCCAAAAGGGAGTCTTCCCATGACAAAATTGGGCAATCGTTCATTTTGCTTAGCTGCCTCCCAACACTCGGCGAACTGCGATGCAGCCAAATGCTCGACCCGCCCAGCGATGTTGTTCGACTTGAGCAGCTCGAGCAGTTCTTTGTGCTCCGCCCATGGAGCATCGTTTGAAGAAGGCGGAGCATCGGGAAACCGTGCGGCATTGAACGCAGCACCATTTTCGAATGAATCATCTTCTGGACAGACAAACCAAAACACTACGTCGGCTTCGTCAATCGCCGCCCCAACCGCCGGCGGAACAATCGATTCTTGCGTCTCGCTACTCGAATCGGCTTGGGCAGCGACCGACGCAAACAGCAGCAGTGCAATTAGTAAAGCGGCGGCCGAGTTGAAAAATCGAGTCATCTAGGTTGCCTCAAGTGTTGCCTCAACTTTTTCTCAAACAGCCATCTTTAACGCTTAGTCATTCGCACCTTCACTGGCTCGGCTTAACCATCTGGATCGTCCAACAATTCTTGCAAACGAGCCCGCAAGTCAGTCGAAAGCTGCTCAAGCCAAGTGGCATCGATAAGTCCGATCGAAATCATGTCGCGAATGTGCACCCGATCCTTGTCGCGGTTGGACGTGAGCTTCATTGCCAATAGCTGATCAAGTGGCAGAGTCCGCGCATCACCCATCATCGTGTACTGTTCGATGCTAGGAACTGCTCCCGGGTAATCCTCTCGGACTTTTTTACCTGCGAACAAAACATGCACCGCATCTCGAGCTTTTGCATCTGGACCATCCATAAACATGGATATGCCAGCAGCTTTTCGAAAAATGAATCCTTCCTTACCCAGCACTTCTATTGCACGTTCCAAATCAGATTCATTGAGGATGATGTCAACATCTTGGGTGTTCCGCACTACAGATTCGTCGACTTGAGACACCCAGTGCTGGACTGCATTTCCGCCTACCACGGCGTACGGAATATCAGCGAGGTTTAACGCCCTCGTAACTCGGCGCAAACGATCTTTTACCTTTTCCACGGCTCGTTCGATCCTGTCCCAAAGGGCATCGCCTGAATACTTGATTGGAATCATCTTGAAACTCCCGACCCAAGTATACCATGCGCCCATAGCCGCCCGCCGCAGCGATGAGGGAGAAGTGATTTGAATCGCAGCGAGAAAGCCCTGCGCAGATTCTCATCGGATCCGATGGGTTGTTTCAACCAAAGGGAAATGACTCAGGCCGCACCCAAGCACGTCATACGCTACAAATCGCCAGACAACTCGCTTGGCCTTGCAGCGTGTAGCTAACGTGCGCGAATCCAGCACCGGGATCATCGCCCGCTTTGGCTGGTCGCCAGGTAGCTTCTGCGCATTTGTTTTCCAGGTTCATGATCGGGAAAAGCTGTCGGTGTTCTAACGCCAGCAAGCTACAGATTAACTCAACGGCCGCAGCGCCTGCGCCTAAATTTCCAAAGTAACTTTTCGCTGATGTCACCGGAACAGAGTCACCGAACTGTTTGATTGAGTCAGCAATCCCAAGTGCTTCCGATGCGTCGGCTGCTGGCGTGCTTAGGCCGTGAGCGTGTACATGCCAGGAGTTTCCAAGTCGCTCACGAGCGGTTCGAAGCGCGGAGGTCAGCGATCCCGCAACCGCCATGCGCAGCGCATCGCGACCAGCTTTCGGGCCCACCATCGCTGCGCCTTGGCCCACAATCTCGCCGTAGATCTTTGCTCCGCGAGCCGTGGCGTGATCGTACGATTCCAACATCAGCGCGCCAGCGCCTTCACCCACGACCATGCCGTCACGACTCTGATCAAACGGCCGCGCCATTTCGCCGGGATTCGATCTTTCAGCCGCCATTTTTTCGATCAAAGAAACGTGCGCGGTCCGCAATGGATGAATGCGACTGCCTGTGGCTCCCACTAGCATTGCATCAGCAAGGCCGCGTTCGATAATCGCAACCGCTTCAGCGACTGATAAATTCATGCTGGCTTCGCGTACCGTGATTGCGTTGTTCGGGCCGCGTAAATCGTTGAAAATCGCCACATGACTATTGGGCATGTTGGGCAGATATTTGAGCAGCCACAGCGGGTTCACTTTCGGTAAGCCAGCTGTCGGCCAACGTTCGACATGAAATTGTTGCTGTTCGTCGCGGCAGTTATCGACTCCGTCGGCGTACTCCTCCGGCCGAGTCAGAATGTAATCCGATCCAAACAAAACGCCGCAACGATCTGGGTTTCGCAATTCAGGAGTCAAACCGCTGTGCGTCAGTGCTTTCTGAGCCGCCGCGACGCCCATCTCGATTTCGCGGCACATTACCTTGGCATTTTTCTTGATCGCTCGCTGCAATTGCTTGTCGAGCGCTCCGTAATCCTCCGCCGCACCGGTGAATTCGACGCACTCACCACCCGACTTGAACGGCAGTGATTGCATCGGCAAGCTGCTGATGGGACGAATCCCCGATTTGCCAGTGACAAGGTTTTGCCAAACCGTTTCCAATTCACAGCCAATCGGACTGACAACGCCAAGACCAGTTATGACAACTCGCGGTTTCGTGGTTCCGGTCATGGTTTTTCTATTAAATCTCTATCGAAATCAAAGAGCGGGGGTGGGTTGAATCGCGGTGCATTCGAAGTTTTCGGCCATTCAGTGTGTCCGACCCAGGCGATTATGACAACCTAGGTGAAATTTATCGGCTGCTGATTTGCCGAGTGACACAATTTGCCGCAGGAAAATCTTGCCGCTTGCCGCGGGAATAGCTTGCCGCCGGATTCTCGCTAGCGAAGCCCGCAGAGTTCCAATCGCAGCCGTGTCACAACGAACTGGAGCTTAGTAGCGCCCGCGACTCAGCGGATTGAGTTTCTGCTGCGCGGTATTGGCGGAACCTGTCGACCCTGCACTGGGCGGAGCCGTTCCGACTCGGCCGGCTGCGTCACCACGGTACTCGACTAGCAACAGCGCGTCTGCTCGGTCGCCACCGTTGGGAAGAATTCGATCAAGTCCAATTAGGCTCGTTCCCTGCCCGAGCAGCGAGGAGTTCGGTGCGCCCTGCGGCGCAGCCACAACGCCGCAACTGAGCAACAGCACCTGATCGGCGGGCCAGCGAAAACGTTCGTGCAATCGCCAACTTGCTACTTGCGGGACGTTGATCTGACCTGAATAAACTTGTCCAGTCGTCAACGGCATTTCCAATGTCACATTCGCCAGCCGCTCGACTTGATCGATGTTGCACTTAACGACCAGATCTACCGATTGCTTGTCAACGCTCAACAGCGGACTGATCTGCAACCGGTAACCTTCTTTGATTTCGCCAGTGACGGGCATATAAGGCGGCCACGTATTTTCAATCGGTTTAAAGTCGCTGACATAGTTGCGACCGCGCAGTTGCTCGAGCACTTGGGATTGACCGTTTTGAACTGCAATATCCACGGAGCTCAGCTCTTTGAAATCCGTTCGGCCCCGCAACATGGCTAACAGGATCGCGCTGTTTTCTTTTGAGATCAGATAAGCGTTAACACCAGGCGATTGGGCTTGCACAGTTCGCATCAACGCGTGCGCTCGCGTTCGCCAATTGGGATTTCCAACCGACATCAATCGAACTCCGTACAACTGCGGAGCCGTAGTGCCGTTTACGAATTTCTCGTGAACGCCTCGCACCAGTTGGTGCATCTGTTCGTTATGATAAACACGCAGCGTGTTGCGGTCCGCGCTCACAAAACCAAACGGCTCAGTAAACCAGGCGTCCGTTCCCGTCTCGCGCAGCACCCAGTCCATAATGGCTTGTTGAGGGCGATCGATCGTGCTCAGCTCTTTTGTGTACGGCTTGATGTCGTACTCTTCGTAATATTGCCCGGCATCCGAAGGCAACTTAGGTGGACCACTGGACCGCCGCGACTGAATCGCCCCCGATTGGTTGGAAGTTGAATTCGCCGGCGCATTCTCCAAACTTGGTACCGCCGCTGCGGTGTTGGCCGGAGACGAATTTAGTGGAGGTGGAGCCTGGCAGAACGCCGCTGTCGATCCGATCAAACTGATCGATATAACGAACAGCGCGCCGCCCGCTCGCGACAACAGCCTGCTGCCGTGCCGATCCGCAGCTAACCGATTTTCTGCTGAAGTCATCTGAATTCGCCCTCAATCAATAACGTCGTCGCTGTGTACCCAGCGGAATCACAGGAAAAATTGCTCACCTGAATACTCGCTTATACGCGGCCTGCCGACAGTGAGCCAAGATCAATCGGCCTCGAGCTAACTCGGGCCGAGCCAATGGGGCAGTTCGAGAGAAAACTCGGCTGGCAGCACCGAAATGGTTTTTTCGCAGGAATTGATTTGACAGCGACGAAGAAACGCCGAAAATACACCCTCCGGTTGTGCAAGGGTATTTCATGGGGCTGGGTTTGAACCCAATTGCTAGCGGTGTTGTCGTGGCAGAACGCAATATACATCGGGTTGACGATACTCATTCCGCTGACCGCCAGCGTTTGCTCGACCGCGGTCGAATGGCTTTGCACGCTATCTCGGTTGAAGTTCACGCGGCGCGGATGGAAGCCAAGCAAGCGGAGTTGAAATTGGCGCTGGCCGAAGCGCAGAGCGGCGATATCACGCGACTCCAAAACTGGTTGGAAAGTTATCAAACGCGCGGCGACTCAGGGGCGCGACTCGAACCTGATTCCGCTGAAGTGCAAACGCCTGAGTTTGCCGAGCCCCCGCTCGAGGTGGCAATCTCCGATGCACAGATTAGTACAACTGATGAAGATAGTTCAGTTGATGAAGCGCACGAATCAACAGCCGACGTCACAACGAGGAGAAACACTTCCACCGCGACAACTCGAAGCTGGGACAGTCTCTTGCCCCACGCTCGCGCACGGCTCGCCGCACTTGAGCGCACAGCGTCTGTTAGTGCTGCGTCACTTGACGCTGCATCAGTTAATGCTGCGTCATTGGATGCTGTGTCGCTGGATGATGGCACTCGTTCGCCAGCATTGGTCGCAGAAGATACGGCGGTCGCGGAAGATACAGCCGCGGTTCGCTCCGCGGACGATGTCGCTGCGGCCAACATTGACGGAGCAGCAAGCGATCTGCTCGATGAAGAAATTCCGTTTGAAGTTCGCGAAAAACGTGCAAATGAGCCGCTCGAATTCGAAGCTCTCCCGGAGCTGCAATTGCTCAACGAGGTCGACCGGGAACTCGACAAACCGTACTCACGATCCGGAAAACGTGGGCTGTTGGTGAGCGTCGTTGTGCACTCGGTCATGATTATATGGCTGACAATGATGACGATGCGCATGCCGGAAGAGACGGCGGGGTTAGGTTTCGAATCAAACGCATTTGAGGGTGAAGGCGAAGCCATTGAAGTCATGCAAGCGATCGATGTGGCAGCACCTGAGTTGACGGCGGAGATGCCTACTGATCAACCGTCGTCCTCTACTTCCACCCTGCCCTCTACGAGCGGACTGTCTTCCTCGTCCGTGGTCGCATCGGGTCCAATGACGGCGTCGGCGTCTCTTTCAAGCATTAGCGCTTCCGCCAATCAAGCTTCCGCGATGACTGGTGGTGGGAAGCCGAGTCTATCCAAAGTCAACTCAAGTTTCTTTGGCGCCGCTGCAGGTGGAAACAGCTTTTGTTATGTAATCGATGCTTCAGAAACTATGCGCGATGGACCGTGGGAAACGGCCAAGCGCGAACTACTTCGATCGCTTTCGACGCTGAAAGAGAATCAGCGCTTTTACATCATCTTCTTCAACCAGGAGATCAGTGCGCTTCCTCGCATTGGCGAGAAGGTGCCCGCTTCGACGGCTTTGTATGCCACGCCCGAGAACCTTGAACACGCTCGAAACTGGATTGAGTCGGTACGCCTCGCGCGTGGCGCGCCTCCGGACAATGCGCTTGAGAAAGGAATCGAATTGGAGCTGGACGCGATCTACTTTTTGGCGGATGGCGCGACCAAACGCGATGTGCCAGGGTTTCTCAAAAAAGCCAATCGAACGAATGACTTTATCAGCGGTGAACAGATCCGAGTTCCCATCCACACGATCGCCTTTTACGCACCCGAAATAGGGCGGAAACTGATGCAGCAGATTGCGAAGGAAAACAAAGGTCAATTCATCTATGTCGCCGACCCTCGCAAAAAGTAAGCCGTCAGAAGTCAGTTCGCAACTTCCATCGCACAGCCTGAATTCGGAACCGTTTCCCTTCCCGCATTCGCACTCTATAATCAAACTAGTCGAAAATGCGGCCAGCAGCTTGAGTCGTTCCATTAACACCATGCCGCACTTCGCTGAGCTCGGATTTGAATTCGGGAAACGAATCAAAGACGCGTAACCCTGAACTCGCCGAAAGCGAGTGCAAAAGATTGGTGCGGAAACTGCGCCACCTTGACGCTCGTGGTAACTGTTTTGGCTTGCAAAAAAATGCTGCACTCTCAACACAAAACGAACTTCGAAAAGCGAGCGAGCAATACGGTCGCTTTCATGACGAGTTTTGTGATTCATGTTGTCATCCTGCTGATCGCCGCGTCCTTTGCATTCACTATGGGCAAGCAAAGTCAGGGAGTAATGCTCGACGCGGAAATAGGAGACTCGCAGGAAGTTGGATTTGATTTAGTGGATGTTATCGCGCTCGAACCCGAGGTCGAACCGCAGGTAGTTTCATTACCGGAACAGTTTAGTAGTCCGTCACCGCTAGCGGATTTAAACGTCTCATCACCCGGTGTAAGTATTCCGTCAGCGGACGCGACACAGATCGATGCAACCTTGGCTTCATCCACCGATGGTGGCAATGGAAACGACAACGGTGATGGGTTGTCGCGATCGCTTTCTGCGTCCATGAAAAAGCGCGGTGCGGCTTTCTTCGGAGCATACGCTGAAGGCAAACGTTTCGTCTTCGTGTTGGATAGTTCACGCAGCATGTTGCAAGACGATCGCTGGACGTACGCTTGCAACCAATTGATCGATAGTTTGAATGGACTATCGCCCGAGCAGGAGTTTTACATTATCTGTTTCGACGTGAATACCAACTACCTCTTCAACATTCCGCCATCCCGCGCCAAGTTCTTCACCGCGGACGACAATACGTTGGTTCGCGTCAAGCGTTGGTTGCGATCACAGGAATTGGGGCGAGCGACGATGCCTGCCGAGGCGCTGCAGAACGCGCTTTCACTGCAACCAGATGCGATCTTCTTGCTGTCCGACGGCGAGCTTCAAGATAATTCGATCGGTATGCTGCGAATGGTTAATGGACTGTCGACAAGTTACCGTCAGATTCCAGTTCACACCGTACATCTGTTCAGCATTGAAGGACGCGAAACACTCAGCTTGATCGCGCGTGAGAACAGCGGAACATTCACTCCAGTCCAAAACAACTAGATGCACCTAGTTTTCTTTGGATTCATCAAAGATGATCGTGTCCGTGTGCTCATATCCGGGCGCGCAGCAGCATAAGAAAATCAAATCAACTTTGTCGAAGTTTTCTATCCAGTGGACTTTCCCGGGCGGAATCGCGATCGCATCGCCTGCTGAAACGCTGCGAGTTTCCCCGGCGAGGTACATCAAGCCTGTCCCCGAAAGGATGTAGTAGATTTCCTCTGTCTGCGGATGATAGTGGCTTGCCGTTCGAACACCTGGCGGAACGGTTGCTTCAGCCAAACTCTGTTTGCAATTGCTTGAGTTGCGGCTCGCGAGGAGTTCGCGAATCGTCGAACCATCTTTGGTGGTGAACGGTTGAGTGCTGTCGCGTTGAATTACATCCATGATGTCATGACTAACAGTGTTAAGTGCGCTTACTGAGAAGCGGTGCATTCTAATACAAACGGCGGCAAGCAGTGCCTGCCGCTCGTTCGTTTAAGATTTAGCAGTGAGTTAATCGTGCGTTAACTTTGCGTTACCGTGAAAGCGACATTCGCCGCCGCATACGTTCGAGTTCGCTTAGGGAACTGTTCGCGAGTTGATCGTCAAAGGCGCGGCCTGAAGTTTCTGGCGCCGCCCAACCGTAACTTGCGAAGAAACTGTCCACCTCCTGCTCGCCTTCACCAAGCCCTAGTCCAAAGTCAGGTTCATCGCCTTCCGCGAAGTCAGCGAACGACTGGTCGGCGAGGGCAGAATCACTGGAACTGCTGGGTTCCGCAGGCATGACCTCCGGTACAAAGTTCGGCGTGGCACTGCGATCGGAGCTTAAGAAGTTGATGACGAGCAGCGCATCGATCGGACTCAGTTCATTGTCGTTGCTGACATCGTCAAACACCCAAGCGCTCTTGGGCAGTGCGTCGCCTCGTCGGAGCGCGGTCAACCGATTTATGACTGTCAGAGCGTCAACGGGTGAAGTCGTTCCGTCATTATTCACATCCGTCGCATTGAACGAATTGTAGTTCGGATTGATTTTGGGATTGATGAATTGCTCGTTAATGGCAAGCGATGCTTCAACGGCAATCGCGGCGGAAGCAGTCGCGGGCGGGTCAGCGATATCTTGAGCGTTGGTATTACCAGGTGCAAGCGCGTAAGACTTCGATGCGTTCAGTCCACCGGACACAGCGCCGGTGGCGCCAGCGTATTCGTAAATACGGTTCGTGGCGTTGTCAACGATCCATATCCGATTGCCACCCGAAGGATCGATCGTAATACCAGTGGGTCGCGCATTGTCCGAGTCCAATTGCCAACGCCCGAGATAATTTCCTGACTTGGTGTACTTGAACACCATGTCACCGATGCCGCCAGCGATATTGCCTTCGTTGACAACCCAAATATAAGCTCCATCGGTCGTGATGCCGGTAGGATTGGAATTGTAATAGTGCAGTCCGAAGCTCGACCTTGGAAGAACATTCGAACCGCTCGCAATGTTAGTTCCATTCGGATAGTAATAGACGCGATCCGTGCTTTCGCTCACTGTCCAGATATGTGTGCCGTCAGTTGTTAGACCTTGCAAGCCGCCGACCCGCGAGTGCCAGTTAGCGACATGGCTTCCTGCACTTGTATAGTTGAATATGCGTCCATGGTAGTCAGCGATCCAGACATTGGAGCCCTCTACGTTAGAGGTGATGCCGCGTGGATAGGAAGGCGCGATTCCAAAATCTTGCTTAAATTCGCCCAAGCTACCGTAAGTAAACGTTTTGTTCTTGTCGTCATCGACGGTGAAGAACTTGGTGCCGGAACTGGACTCGGGAACATAGACGCATAACGATAGCTCAGCGATTTTGAACTGGTCGTTAGGTGTAGAGTTGCCTGCATGTGCAGCAATGATCAGGATGTTACCTGATTCTTCTCCCGCATTAAAGTCAGCAGTTCGAGTGCTGCCGCCGCCTGTATTCACTTCACTGAATCCCATGCTTGCCAGAAACGCGTCGCTGAGTGTGTAGTGACTGTTGAACGCATTGCTTGCGTTACCAATCCAAACTTTGATGTCGCTGTCGCCTGAAACATAGCCAAGAAACGCGCTATCCACCGTCACGGTTTGCGAAAACTCGAACATGACATAATTGACTCGGCCAATATTGTCGACTGTGTGAGCGTTACCAGATCCGCTGCCTTCACTGGTGTCGGTAACACCTAGGCCGCCACCAAAACGTCCGAGGTATGCTGGAGCCCACCTCCCAGCCGAATCGCGGCTGAATGCACTCGCTTTCGCTGCAACCACGCCGGCATTAAAAGTGACAACATTGCCAGCGGTCCCAGATGTCGACGTGTTCCCTTCAAGGAACAGATTAGTGCAGACTTTGGTCATCGACAAATAGTATCCGAAGTCGACCTTGTTATCGATTGAATCGGACGCAAGTACCGCTGGTGAAGTGGGTGAAGGACTGGCGTTGCTGTCACTACCGCGGTTGGTGCCGACAAGCGTAGGGCTGGCCGTAAATCCACTGAGTGCTCCGCCAGTCGTAAAGTTCGACGCAGCCACCGTGACTTGATAACTTCCCGGTGGCAATGCAGCGAATTGGTAGTAGCCGCTTGAGTTGGTCGTAGTCGAACGATTGATGGCTTGGCCGGCACCGCTTGTGCCACTGAGATTCAATGCGACGTCTGCGATACCGGGCTCTGTCCCATCTTGTAAGCCATCTTCATTAGTGTCATGCCAGACGAAGTTGCCAACTTTAACTTGTTTGTAGAAACCCGCGTCGATGGAAGTCTCGTTTTGTCCAGAACTTAGAATGATGATGTTGGAAATTGGTCCATCGCTGTCGACGGAGCGATCATCGGCAACTTGGCGTGGGCTCGCATCCAAGTACCCGGTCGGCAGCGCGAAGCTAACCTGATACTGCGTGCCGGGTACTAAGCCGGCGAACGAATAGTCACCGGTGGACGATGTCGTGGTCACTTCGCTCGTATCGTTGATCCCGTTGATGACTCCGTCTGCTCCACCGCCAATAAGTGTAACGCTAGCACCGGAGATTCCAGGTTCTGAACCTTCGCGAATGCCATTACCGTTCAAGTCATGCCAAACGGAATCGCCAATGGAGCCAGGTTGTTGCGGGCCAGGAGTGCAAAGGTCCAGTTTCCCAATCTTGAAACGATCCTCAGGCGACGTGTCGCTTGTTGCTGCAGCGATCACAATGAAGTTGCCGACTATTTCCGAAGAGTTAACATTAGCCCAGCGCGCTGAAGTCAGTTCGGTCAGATTCTCTTCGGTATACAAACCCGCTAACAACGAATCGCTCAAAGTTTGATTGCTGTTGAAAGCGTTTGGAACTGTGCCAATCCAAACGGTCAAGTCGCTGTCACCGACCACGTAACCGAGCTCAATTGAATCGAGGACAACTGGCTGTTCAAATGCGAATACAACGTAGTTGTCGCGACCTCCGATGTTATCGACAACATGCGTATCGTTGCTGCCGTTACCTTCGGATGTGTCTGTTACACCTAGGCCTCCGCCGTAGCTGCCCAAGTAAGCTGTCGACCAAGCACCTGTTCCTCGATCGCGGCTAAACCCGCTCGCTTTCACGGAGATACCGCCCGAAGTAAACGTACGGAAGTTACCTGCTCCACCGGAGGTTGAGGTGTTGCCCTCTAAATGCAATACCACGCACGTTTGCGTCCGCAAGCCTGCGTCGATTGATAAATCATTGACACCAGAAGTCAACGTGAAATTGTTTGATCTTCCGTTCACATCTGCATTGCTGTCAGTCGCTGTCGCTCCGACGAAAGGTGTGGTGAATGACTGGCCGGAGCCTGGATCAAAAACAACGTAATAAGTGCCGGGGTCGACGTCGCCAAAAGCATAGTAACCGGGGTTTCCATTGACGTCGTTTGCGGTGAGTACCGATGATCCAACTTGCATCCCGTTTTCTGCGAACAGCGTAACCGTTACGCCATTGACTCCGGAGGTAACGGGATCGTTTTGGATACCGTCGTTGTTGTCGTCTCTCCAGACATAGTCGCCGATTGAGGCAGATGGCGTAAGCGTTAGTGTTGTGTCGTCATCTTCGCGAATTGCTGGCGCGTTATTCGGCGTCGAATCGATGTCCGGTTGATCCGCAGAAATGATTTGAGTCAGGACGGATTGGGTTCCTCCGCCTTCGACACGAGCGACAACGACTAACGTACTGCTTTCGCCGCTCGTAACGCTAAAGAATTGCCAAGTGTCACTTTGCGGATCATAGATTGCACTGTTGCTTGACGTATGCGAAACATAGCTCATTCCGTCCGGAATGACATCCGCAACGGAAACTCCCGTGGCTTCGCTCAATCCCGCTTCGTTGCTAACAGTAACTGTAATTGTCACTTCTGAGTCGACCGGCGGAGTGATGTCACTGATGATGCTCGTTAGCGATAGATCCGTCGGACGCAAACCTGCGTCGATGCCAAGTTGATTGACACCTGAAGTGAGCGTGAAGGTATTCGACCTTCCAGCCATATTCGCATTGCTATCCGTTTCAGGAGTGCCAGCACCGATAGTCGTGAACACTTGGCCAGATGGAACTGCGAATCGAACGTAGTACTCGCCAGGGTTAACATCCCCGAAGGCATAGTAGCCAGGGTTTCCATCTTTATCTGCTGTAACCGTGGGCGATCCAACTTGAACGCCATCGGCGGTAAACAGAGTTACGCCCACGCCGTTTAAACCAAACGACGGCAGTTCATCTTGGATCCCATTGTTGTTGGCATCGCGCCAGACATAGTCGCCAATCGTAGCCGACGGAACGATGGTAATGGTCGCATCATCGTCTTCCTGAATCGCAGGTGCGTTACCAGGCGTTGAATCGGCATCGAGTGGGCTGGCCGTTTGCACTTGAGGCACGTTAGTCTTAGCGCCACCGGACCCAACGGTCACCACGACATTTAGCGTCTTGCTAGTTCCAGGGGCAACATCGCCGACGGTCCAAGTTCGCGTCGTCGAGTTGAAATCGCCACCACTGGTATCGAATGAATATGCGACGCCTTCCGGAATAACATCCGTCACTGTAACGCCCGAAGCGGTGCTGAATCCGGCCGCATTCGAAACTGTAATGACGTAAGTAATAGTCGAGTCGACTTCCGGTGTGTCATTGGTAACAGAGCCGGTAAGTGACAGGTCGATCTTGGGCAGCAAGCCCGCATCGATCGTTAAGTCATCTTCGAATCCAGCAAAGAACGTGAACGTTCTTCCATCGGAATCAACGACGCTATCACCGATGATGTTCGGATCATTACTAGCGAACTGCTCGGTAAACTCTTCTCCAGGCGCGATGAATTCAATGTAATAGAATCCCTCTGGAACGTCCGTAAACTGATAGTAACCCGGATTGCCATTGGTGTCGTCAGCAGTTGTCGTTGCGCTGACGAAGCTGCCACCTGAAGTGTACAGTTCGACTGCAATTCCGTTGACACCAAAGCTGGGTCCTTCATTCTGTAGGCCATCGCTATTGTCATCGCGCCAAACGTAGTTACCAACTGTTGAGGTGTTAACTGTCTTGTAGAAGCCTTGATCAACCTCGCGCTCAAACTGATCTTCCGTGACGGTGATCATCGCCGTTATCAGTTCAGTTCCCAATCCATCACTGTCTGCGTTCTCCAGCGAGCCTTGGTTGGCGGGGCTTGCTACATCAAATCCGGCTGGGTAGAGGAACTGAACCTGGTAGTCATTGCCAGGGGGCAAATTATTGAATGCGTATTGCCCAACCAAGTCGGTTTGGGTCTCTCGGATAACGCTCCCACCCTGCAGCAACTTGACGGTGGCTCCAGCGATGCCAGGTTCGATGTCGACTTGGATGCCATCTTCGTTTTGGTCCCAAAAGACCTGATTTCCAATACATGCCGGCGCACTAGTGAAGCCCGCGTCGATTGAAAAGTCATTCTCACCATCGATCAGCGTGAAATTGTTGGACCTGCCGTTGGCATCTGCGTTGCTATCGTTCGTGGCATCCTGGTTGCCAGCCGCAAACTGAGTTGTGAACTGCACGCACGTGGGCGACAAACCGAAAACGACGTAGTACTCACCCGGCTCAACATCTTCAAATTGGTAGTAGCCAGGATTCTGCGGGTCAAATGGGTCGTCGATGAGGTAGTTGGTAAAAGTCGTTTGCACGAGCGTGTCGTCGCTGCGGAAGAGTTTGACTTCGACATTATTGACGCCCGAGTTCACGCCTTCGTTTTGTAGGCCGTCGGAGTTGAAGTCACGCCATACAAAGTCGCCAATGCTGACCGCCATTAAGTTCCTGGACTCAAGCGACTCGAATCCTCGCAGGTGACGCCGAACGCACTTCCGACGCGTGGACGTTTGATTGACTTGGCAATTAGCTGGGTGGCGTCGCGAATACTTCATCGAATTCCTCATATCTGGGGCAAATCTGCGCCTTCCTGTTGGCTAACACCATGTTCGCGCGGGCGAACTCTAGCCATGTGGCGGCAGAATGCCATTTATAAGGAAATCGTCCAGTCCGCTTCAACATCGCGTCGTTAAATTCTGCGCCAATTGGGCAGATTGTTTAATTTGCACCGTTTCGCAGCTAGTTCCAATCCTAAGAATGAGGGTGACGTTTGTTCTGGGCTGTGAACGAAACGCCCCTGCGGCTGCAAAACCAGCTTATGAAGTACGACTTGGAAGTGCAGTTCTGGAGCGCACTTCAAAAGTACAGCCACGAAATACTGCCGAGCGTTACGTCAGCACTGGCAACGGAGCGGTCTGCGATCGGCGACGATTGGCTTCGACCGCTCGCTGCTCGAGAGCGGGATCGACCAGATTGTAGAACACGTCGCGCTGGCGAGCCTCATAACCAAGCTCTTCAATCGCCGTGCGGATCTGGTCAAGCGTCAGGAAGTGAACTGTGCCCGCCTCGGCGACAACGTTCTCTTCAATCATCAAGCTGCCCATATCATTGGCCCCATACAGCAGCGCGAGCTGGCCGATCTTGAGCCCCTGCGTGACCCAACTGCTTTGAATATTCGGAATGTTGTCCAAGTACAAACGGGCGACCGCTTGAGTGTGCAGGTACTCGAACGCGCCCGCAGGAGAAAGATGAGCCAAGTCAGTGTGCTCAGGTTGAAAGGTCCAGCAAATGAAGGCAGTGAAGCCGTGTGTTTCATCCTGCAGCTGCCGCAAACGGTCCAGATGCTCAATGCGTTCTTCCAGCGTTTCCACATGACCGAACATCATCGTCGCTGAACTGATCCCGCCCAATTCGTGCCAAACTCGCATCACGTTCAACCAATCGTCCGTCAGCACTTTGCCGCGTGTGATCTCGGTGCGAACGCGGTCAACTAAGATCTCGGCACCACCACCAGGAAGACTTCCCAAGCCCGCAGACTGCAATCTTGCGAGCACTTCGCGCAGCGGCATCTTGTTAACTTTGGTGAAGTGATAAATCTCTGGCGGACTGAACCCGTGCACATTCACTTCGGGGAAATGCGACTTGATGTCGCGCAGCAATTCCTCATACCACTCCAACTTGAAAGTCGGATGCAAACCGCCCTGCATGAGAATCTGGTTCCCGCCGAGCGCCACGGTCTCCTCGACCTTGGCCAACAACTCTTCCCGAGGCAGCACATATCCTTCGCCGCTTTTCGGGGTTCGATAAAAGGCACAGAAATCACACACGGCCGTGCATATGTTGCTGTAGTTGATGTTGCGATCGATGTTGTACGTGCGATAGTTTTCCGGATGCAGTCGCTCAGCCATTTCGCTTGCCGCCGAACCTATGGCCGTCAAGTCGTGCGATCGGAGCAGTGCTAAGCCCTCGTCTGGTGTGAGTCGTTGTCCGTTGCGAGTCTTGTCTAGAATTGATTTGATCATGATGTAGCTTGGTTAAACCGTTGCGTGGTGGATTTCAAATGACTTGGGTGTCAGCCCGATTGCGGCGGCTTGTTCGGAGAACAATTGCAGCCCAGCTAATTCGCGCTGGCCAAGATAAAAATACAAATGACGTCGGAAATACTCATCGCAGCTCGCCGTACTCAGCCCATACTTTGGCGACTCGCGTGCGATGATTTCATCAAGGTTCGCTAGCCCCGTATCGCGAGCGAGTTGCAGCGCGTTAGCGATTTCTGGAGGCATGTTCTCGCGGGCGACCCACATGGCAAAAACGAAAGGCAATCCCGTTTCCTTCAGCCACTCTTCGCCGAGATCCCAAGTCGTGTAGTACGGACCGGTATCGATACTCATCGCTCGATCGCCGATAACGAGAATCGCATCCGCAGCACACGCTTCGATGGAATCACCGATACCAAGTTGCTGACGAGCCGGACGAACTCCATGCCGCTCCGCCAACAACACTTGAGCTAATGCGGCGCTCGTTCGCGAACCTTCATCCAGCGCTAGCGAACGCACTTGCTCCGGCGGCTTGCGAAACAGAACTCGAACACTGCGGACGGGACCTCTGCAAGCGATGCAAGCGTCCGACACAATTCCGAGTCCGTTACCGCGCAGAAACTCGACCGACGGAATGAGAGCTACGTCCAGTTCGCCTGCCGCCAGGCGGTCAGCCAAACGACTAGGCAAATCCAGAATCAGTTCCGAATCGGGTAGCTGCTCGCGCAACCCATAAATGAGCGGTTTTGTGTTCAGATAGGAAACTGCACCAATGCGCCAAGTCATCTTAAGCCTCATGTTCCTGCACAATCGCTTGCATCGATCCAAGTTTTCCCAGCTAGGCCGAGTTTTCACAGCCAAGCCCTGTTTTCCAGCTAGGCCCTGTTTTCCAGCTAGGCATTGTTTTCCAGCTAGGCATTGTGCCGCAGCGATGTTCTTCTCGGTTTAAACCGTCTGACTGCCGCAAGGTTAACTGTTCGCACCTTTGCCTGTGCGAAACGCCAATCCAGTTACAACTGAAATCGCTGAACGCGATGATTCATCGTATCCAGCACATGCAGGCGTCGATTGGAATCGACAATCAGTGCCCACGGATTCGTAAACTGCCCCGGAGCCTTGCCTGGTGCTCCCCAAGACTCAAGCGCTTCTCCATCTCGCGAAAAACGCTGAATTCGATGCGCACCAAATTCGGCGATTAACAGCGTCCCGTCGGTGTCAAAATCCATTCCATAAGGATATTGCAACTCGCCCGGAGCGGTACCCGACTTGCCCCAAATTCGCTCGAGCTTCGGCTCTGGCCCGTCGACGCTGTAAACTTGTATTCGATGATTGCAAGCGTCCGCGATCCACAGCAAGCCGGATTTATCGAACAGCAACGTTTGTGGTCGCGAAAACTGGCCCGGTTCACTGCCCTGCGTGCCCCAGCGGCGAACAAAGTTTCCCTCTGGGTCAAACTCCTGGATCATGTCGTTTTGGCCGTAGTGCCCGATGAAAAAATGCCCATTGGACGCTTGCACCGTGTCGGTCACGAATTGAAACTGACCAGGTTCATCTCCGTTGACTCCGCCGATCGTTCGCGATTCGTCGAGCACGCCGTCGCGCGAATAAAAGAGAACTCGAAAGTAGTGCGTGTCCGAGACGATAACTGCACCATCGTTCCCGATCGCCAGTCCAAGCGGCTTGCCTTGCACGGCAATCGGCGTTCGCCAGCTTCGCAGGAATTCTCCATCAGCAGTAAATACTTGCACGCGGCCAGTTAAATCGACGATGTAGATTTGGTCCTTATCATCGATCGTCATCGCGCGCGGCTTGTACATCAAACCGTCCGAAGCCACGCCGCGCCGGCCCCAAACCAAATCGGGAGCGCGTGCAGCGCCGATCTTTGGGACGCAACCTCCCGCGACCGCGAAGCCTGCTGCGATGCTGCTCATCCGCAACCAATCGCGACGCGAAAGGCACGTATTGTGACTGCGATCATCACTCAGTTGATTTGTTGAGTTCATAAAACGGGCGAAACTACTTAGAATTTCAGTGAGCGGTGCTGATTGCAGTGCTGTTTATCGGAGCGATCATTGCTTAAGCCATGGGAAGACCGGCGATAAACCATTATAGTAGCTTTAATGGCCCAACACGCGAGCTGCACAAGAGAGTCGGATCGGACGAATGCCCAGAATCCTGGAATGGAAGAACAGCGAAGATCCTCGTGACATCGTGCATGTCACCGTCCAATCTTTGGTCGAAGGAAAGTTAGTCGCTGTACCCGCGGAAACCGCCTACCATGTGCTTGCCAGCGGCCTGAATCCAGTTGCCGTCGAGCAGCTGGTGCAGTTGGCTGGTCGCGCACCCGATCGACCACCGTGTGTATTCCTGCGGTCAGCTCACGAAGCGATGGATTATTCGCCGACGATGTCGATGGTCGCAAATCGGATTGTCAATCGAGGTTGGCCAGGTCCGCTCGTCCTACAGTTACCGGTCTGCGATCCAAGTAGCCTCGCCAATCATTTGCCGGAAGCGGTGCGTCAATCGCTGATCGCTGATGGGCAATTTCTTTCGCAGCGAGTCGCAGCCCATCAAGCGATCTCGCAAACGATGCGGCTGCTGCCCGGTCCGCTTGTCGCCGCACCCTTGATCGACGCGAACGGTGCTGCAGCCTGCACACGCAAACAAGTTGAAGAACTCGCAGGAAAAGATCTCGCGTTGATTGTCGATGACGGCCCAACTCACTTTGGCGGTTTTGCCACAGCCCTGCGCATCGAAGACAATCGCTGCCGCGTCATCAGTGCCGGTGTGCTGGATCAAAGTGCGCTGACGCGGTTAGGCCAGCTTACTGTTCTGTTGGTTTGTACCGGAAACACTTGTCGCAGCCCCATGGCCGAAGCGATCCTGCGCAGTTTGCTGAGCGAACGATTTGCGAATCAGTTTGCTGACGGCCAGCCGCCGCCGGCTGTAGCCGTGTCCGCCGGTCTCAGTGCATTCCCGGGCGGACCCGCATCGCCAGAAGCGATGTCTGTCATGAAACATCGTGGGCTCAGCTTGGTGCATCACCAAAGTCGCGCTGTGTCGGATCGCTTGATCGCGAACGCGGATTTAGTGCTAACGATGACTCGGTCGCATCGTAACGCCATCGTGCAGCGTTGGCCGGAATTGGCTGCCAAGACGCATCTTCTGAGCGATAATAATGGCGACGTTTCCGACCCATTTGGCGGAACCGAGTCCATTTATGCGGCTTGTGCCGTTCAGATCGAGCAGTATCTTCGTCGCTGGGTCGATCAAATCGAAGAAGAATGGTTTCCGGTGTGGCAGATAAGCTAAGCTATCCTCTTGTGGCCACTGATTTTATCAGCGATTGCAAATGTTTCAGCGCGCTACGTATTAATCACTTTGAAGACCTTGCTACTCACGAACTATGCGAATTGCCATTGGTAGCGACCATCGCGGAATACATATTAAGGCCAAATTGGTTGCCAATTTGCAATCCTGCGGGCATCAAGTTTGCGACGTTGGCGCGCACGGCGATCAAAGCGTCGACTATCCAGACTATGCCAAAGTCGTCTGCGAAAAACTGACCACTTCTGAAGTCGATCGCGGCATTCTGATCTGTGGAACTGGCATCGGCATGGCGATCACAGCCAACAAATTTCACGGCGTGCGCGCCGCGAACTGCTACGACGAAGTGATGGCTGAAATGTGCCGTCGCCACAACGACGTCAACGTACTCTGCTTACCCGGTGACTTGATTGGCAATCGCCCGATCGACGATTTGGTGCGCATCTGGCTAACCACCGAATTCGAAGCTGGTCGCCACGAACGACGCAATGTGAAGATCTCTGAGATCGAACGCAATCGCTAAATGTGTGGCGGCGATGTTCTTGGGCGTTGCTTGACCCAGAGCGCGAGAGAACCTAGCGATACGCATAGTTGCGTGTCTTAAGGAGCGCCGCTACCATCGCTTGGCAATAGCGAATGTTAAACAGCCAACCGCGATTGAAAGCTTAGTTGTCATGAGTCAAGTTCGACCAAATCTTAACGAATCGCGTTCGAAAATCGTTGCCACAGTCGGCCCAGCTTGCCAAGACGAAGCGACGATGACCAACTTGGTGAATCACGGCGTCGACGTTTTTCGCATCAATACCGCGCACGGTAAGATCGCCGACTTCGAACGCGTCCTCGCAACCATCAAACTCGTCCGTGCCACCACCGGCTTTCCAATCGGCGTACTGCTCGATCTGGCTGGCCCAAAAATTCGGCTTGGGCAGTTGATGCAAGATCCGCTGGAAGTCGAAGCAGGCATGGAGTTGACCATCGTTCGCGGCGAGAAATCACACGAACCCAATCAGCTTTGTAGCAACTACGCTCCGCTGATCGATGAAATCGCCATCGGTAACCAAATCATGTTGGCTGACGGAACGATCACTTTGCAAGTCACATCGAGAACCAAGGATGTCATTTCTTGCCGAGTAGAAACGCCCGGCACGATTCGCAGTCGCCAAGGTGTCAACTTGCCCGGCGTGGCGCTGAGTGTCTCTTCAATGCGCCCCGAAGATGTTGAAAATGCGATGTGGGCAGCCAAGAATGACATCGACTTTGTCAGCCTCAGTTTTGTTCGCTCGGCACAAGATGTCTACTCGCTCAAAAATCTGCTTGCCAGTCTCGAATCAAACGCAATGGTCATCGCCAAGATCGAAAAACGCGAAGCGCTACAGCAGTTGGAAGCGATCGTTGATGCCGCCGATGGAATCATGGTCGCACGCGGCGACTTGGGCGTCGAAATCGACGTCGCCGAAACACCTGTCGCTCAAAAACGTATTATCCAAGTCTGTCGCGAGAAGATGAAGCCGGTCATCGTCGCAACGCAGATGCTCGAAAGTATGCACACCAATCGCAGACCAACTCGAGCCGAAGCGAGTGACGTCGCCAACGCGATTCTCGACGGAGCCGACGCATGCATGCTCAGCGGCGAGACAGCAATCGGGAAATTCCCGGTCGAAGCGGTCGATACGATGAATCGCATCATGCTGTTCACCGAGCAGATGCTGAAGGATAAACCTTCATCGGGTCGCGCTCGAAATTTCGACGCCGTTCATCCCATCACCTCAGCCGTAACGTACAGTGCCGCTAGCATCGCAGAAGCGATCAATGCCAAATTGGTCGTTGTTGCCAGCCGTACCGGTGGAACAGCTTGGGTTAAGTCGAAACAACGCAACTACATTCCTACGATCGGCGTCAGCAATTCGGACTGCACGCTCCGGCGCATGTGCTTGTTATGGGGGATCATGCCGCACAAGGTCGATAACCTAGACAATCCCCAAGAATTGTTCGACGACGTAACGAATTGGGGACGTGAACGCGGGCTGTTGGTCGGAGGCGATCGCGTCGTCTATGTGACCGGCACAGGTGTGTTAGACAATACGCACAACTTGCTGGTCGTGCATGAAGTTCCAGTTTAGAACCGAGTTTAACGCTTGGTGAATCCACCGCGGGCTGATCAATAAGAAAGGCCCGCAGTCATCTCTCCACCAACTGACTACGGGCCTAAAAGTCGTCTACCTTCGCGCGGCTTAGCCATTGTGATTCTGGCTAGCCGACTGTGCTGTGCGAATCTCAATCTTGCGAGGCTGTTGCTTCACAGCCTTGGGAAGCATCACTTTCAAGACGCCGTGCTCGTAACTGGCATCGATCTTCTCATCATCGATTTCGCTTGGCAAAGCGATCGTGCGACTGAACGATCCGCTAACGCGCTCGACGCGGTGAACATTCTTTTCTTTCTGTTCGATGCCGGTCGTACGCTTGCCAGAGATCACCAATCGGCCTTCGTGCATCTCGACCTTTACGTCCTCAGGTTGCACTCCAGGCAGATCTACATGGATCTCGTAAGACTCCGGCGATTCAAGAATGTCCAGAGTCGGAGCGAATTTGTCGGCATTGTTCGTTCGCAAAATTGTTCCAACCGTGCGTCCGAGCAACGAATCAAACATCCGTTCCATGTCCGAAGAGATTTCTTCCAATGCACCACCATTGCGAGCTTCATAACGTGACATCATTTAACCCTTTGCTTTGAACAGAAATGAAACTTGGTTTACTTTTCTGCTCGCTGTCAAACTGACAGGATGGCAGATTTCAGTTGCAACATTTTGCAAGCACCGTGCCAAATCGCATTCGCGGCAGCCGCTGTAACATTCACACTCCCGGTCGCTGCGCCGGGAGGGTGAAGCAGGATGCGGTCGCGATCAACGAAAAGTTCTCGATTTTCCGAATTTTCTTAAAGTTCAATCTTCAATCTTCCGGGATCGGTCTCGACAGAAGGTAGGGCAGATAGCTAAACGTTAGGCCTTGCTGCCCCCGTAGAATCAGCTTCGTGGATTTTCGCTAGCTATGTCGACCGCGGACCCTTTACCAGACAACATCCGACGTATTGCCGTCCTCGTCTCGAGCGTCGATTCGCCGACCGCGCGACAGTTGCTTTTGCATCTGCCGACCAATGTTGCAAAACAAGTCCGACGTGCTTTGCAGCATCTTGGACCGATCAGCCCGAGCGAACGGCAACGCATTCTGGCAGAATTTCAATCCACGGCCGCCAAGCAGAACGCGCCCACAGCAAGCAGTTCACTAAGTGCCGCATCGCCCGCTCGCGGCGGAATGAATCACGACGCACCGCAATATGTCAGCGACTCGCCGGTGACCGCCGCGCATCAACCCAGATCCCATGCCCCTTCGCTCGCCCAGTACTCTGAATTCGATTCAAACCTTGTCGATACTCAGCATCACTCTTCAAACCACGCTTCACATACTCAGCAATCCGTTCCGCACTCGGAGCAATCGGTTGCAGGCGATCTGCCGCAGTCAGCTTGGGCACGAATGGATATTCGCGCGCTCAGCCATTTTCTGCGAAGCGAACGACCAACCGTAATCGCTGTCGTCATCAACCAACTCGCACCGAACACTGGAGTCGCGTTGCTACAGCAATTGCCGCTGTCCATGCATCGCGAAGTCCTCCAAGCTATCGGAAGCTTGCAGGAGATCGATAGTGAAGCCATGTTGGCGATCGAAGAGCATCTCAGCGAACGTCTGAAAGACTATGAACTGCGAATCGATAGCGAATCAAAAGGCACACGCCGCATCGCTGCGCTGCTCGCTGCCGCTCCGCCCGAACTGCAAGAAACGTGGTCGCGTTTCGTGCACATCGCTGTTGATCCACTGGAAGCGACGGTTGACCAGTCGGAAACAAATGCACCCGACCAACCTGAAATCGCGCCCATACAAACCGCTGCGCCGAAGAACTCAGTGCAACCTGCAGCGCGACTGACTGCAACGCCAGGGACTGCAACGCGCACAACGGAACGAGGCCCAGAACGAGGCCCAGAACGAGCCAAACCACAGCCTGCGACCAGTTTGGAGCCAAGATCTCGAGCGACGTTCGAAGCACTCGCCTCGCAGAACGCAGGGCAGAACGCAGTTGTGGATACGAATACCGATGACGCCGATGATACTGAAGAAGCTTACATTCTTCCGTTTCCCGGCGCTGCCGAGCCGAAGCAACTGAGCGATGTGGATCGTTCGCTGATCCAATTGGAGTTCGAACAGATCTTATCGCTGACAACGTATCAGCTCGCGCAAATCTTGACTGCCGCAAACTCCAGTACCGTCTTGCTGGCTCTGGCTGGCGCCAGTCCAAACTTCATGAAACGATTCTATTCGATGTTGAATAAAGCGGATGCAAAGGCACTCGCAAGCCGACTGAGCCAAATTGGGCCTTTGAAACTGCGCGATATCGACGAAGCGCAGCGGAGTATCTCTGAGTTGGCCGCCAAACTGGTTGCACCGCGCGCTAGTTCGCAACAGACTAGCCGTTCACCGTCGCGAGTTGCGGCTTAGGATCGATCATGGCAACCATTCTAAAAGCCGACCGCCTCAACCATAGTGCGACTGACAAGAGTCTCGCTGCATTCAACGTCGAGGATGTCCAGGATCGCGTCCGCGCTTACCTTGCCGAAGTCCAGCAGCAGGCGGCTCAAATCGTCAGCGATGCGAATCGCAAAGCAGAGGGGATCTTGCTGGCTGCGCATCAACAAGGTTTGGCGAGCGGCAAGGCGGAGTTTAAACAACAAGTTGAACGCCGCGCACAACAACTCAGCGATCAGCGGTGTAAAACAGCCATCGCTTCGTGCGAAGCAACCGTACAAAAACTCTCCAGTGAGACCACAACTTGGTTGACCCATTGGAGAAACTTGACAGTCAGCTTATCCGCCAAGATCGCTGAAAAACTTGTTCGTCGAACAATGCAGGATAACGAAGAAGTGCTGCGAGTTTGGTTAGAAGAAGCGATCGTGGCGCTGCGCGATTCGCGCGAACTGCGAGTGCTCGTTAACCCAGATGACTTCGCGGTGGCGGGACGTTTCTTGCAAAATCTAACGAAGTCGATACCTCAAGCGGCGCAGATCGAAGTGATTCCCGATCCAGAGATTACGAAAGGTGGATGCGTTGTGCGCTCCATGCATGGCACGATCGATCAACAACTCGAATCGCAACTCGAGCGACTCGTACAGCAACTTCAATAGCAAGCTGACCCTATGAACGCGATCGCTTTTCCAACTCTCCCCGAAGCCGAGCAACTGTTAAGTTCGCTTCGCAAGGCGACGCCGAGCAACATTCAAGGAACGATTTGGTCTGTCGGCCGAAACTCGATCGAAGCGATGGCTTTGCCGGTTCCAATGGGCGCTGTCTGCGAAATTCGTTGCCGTGGCCGAGAACCGATCGCTGCAGAAGTCATCGGATTTGAAGGCAGCAAAACTCTGCTCGCGGTGCTCGACGGCGCTGAAGGCATCTCGCCAGGAGACGCCGTGCACTTGATTCAGTCAACAGCCAACGTCGGTGTGGGACCGGACTTAATGGGGCGCGTTATCGATGCCGCAGGCAGACCGATCGATGATTTGCCTCCGATCCGAGCGACATCGAAAGTGCCGCTCGACAACGATCCAGTGAATGCGATGCAACGGCCACCAATCACTGAAATTCTCGCGACCGGCGTGCGAGCTATCGATACGTTGCTGACATTGGGACGCGGTCAACGTATCGGAATCTTCGCGGGCTCTGGAGTCGGTAAAAGCACCTTGCTCGGCATGATGGCGCGCGGCACCAATGCTGACGTGGTCGTCATCGGATTAGTCGGCGAACGAGGTCGCGAAGTTCAAGAATATCTGCAGCGCGAACTCGGTCCTGAAACTCGTAAGAAGTGTGTTACCGTAGTCGCAACCAGCGATCAACCCTCGCTGCGACGCGTGCAAGCCGCGATGACCAGCACGGCGATCGCGGAGTACTATCGAAACTGTGGCAAGAACGTCCTGCTGATGATGGACTCTGTGACGCGCTTTGCGATGGCGCAGCGCGAGATCGGCTTGGCCGCCGGTGAAGCGCCTACGACGCGAGGCTTTCCGCCCAGCGTGTTCTCAATGCTCCCACGTTTAGTCGAACGGTCAGGCGTTACAACTCGCGGCAGCATAACGGGCATTTACACAGTTCTAGTCGAAGGCGATGACAACAACGAACCGATCAGCGATACACTCCGCGGTCTGCTCGACGGACACTTCGTGTTGTCACGCAAAATTGCGCATCGCGGCCGTTACCCAGCGATCGATATTTTGTCGAGTCTCAGTCGATTGCAAAGTCATTTAGTCGATGCGGAACATCAGCGCTGCGCATCGCAACTTCGTTCCATGCTTTCCGCTTATCAAGAGAACGAAGACCTCATCACCATCGGTGCCTATCAAAAAGGCTCGAGCCCGCCTGTCGATCTCGCCATCGCGCTGAAGCCGCAAATCGACGAGTTCCTTTCGCAGTTAAGCCGCGAATCGGCAGACTGGGCCGCTTCGGTCGCTTCGCTCAAACGCCTAGCGAGCTTGGCCGCACAAGGCAGCGCTGCCGCTGTGCCCCAGGCGGCAAAACCGCTAACTTCCGCGCCGGTCGCGCGGCCTCAGAACAGTTCCCGATAACTATCTTCAACGCATTTCGATTCGCATCGCTTTCACACACTAAGTTTCATTTATGGCGAAGTCTTTTCGTTTTCGGCTGCAAAGTATCGTGCGACTGCGTGAACGCGAACGCGACGCAGCCGCTGAGTCGTTGCGTCAAGCGTTGCAGGCCAAGCAAATACTCGAAGGTCAAGTCGACGAACTGATAGCGGAGCGCAACGACCTAAATTCAATGCGTTCGGTGTCCGAAAACGGTCATCTTGATCCCCAGCAGATGATCAATGCACAGCGCTACCAGATGTACCTCGACGGCCAAGTTGCTGGTCTGCGACAGCAGATTTCATTGGTCGAACAAGAGAGTCAGAGGCGTCGCGCGGCACTAGTGAAATGCGAACAAGCAGTGCGCTCATTAGAAAAACTTGAGGAGCATCAACTGGCCGAATGGAACTCACATCAGGCTAGCAATGATCAAAATACTCTGGACGAATGGTCAGGCTTTCGCTATTGGACACATTCACAAAGCACTCCCACAGACACGCCCAGCACATAAAACTGATAGTAGAAATGAGTCTGAGGCGCTAGCCGAACTTTAACTCCATTACCTCCCTAACCAAACAATCGCTAGCCGATCTTCAACCGCGTTTCGAACAATATTCAGCATGAACCGCTACTCTTAGCCCGCAAGGAGTTTTCCAATGAAAATGCTGCTTCGCCTTTTCGGTGCCTTTTGCGTTGCTACAGTCCTGGCGCAATGTATTGTTCTGGGGCTTTCGGCTTATCGAGGCAATTTAACCGGCGACACTATTCTGCAAGGCTTCGCGTTGCTGAACGGCATCGACATCACCGGCCAGCGACTCGAAGAAGCGATCAAGAACGGACGCGAAACCCCGATGCCGACTTATGAAGATGTCGCTGATCTCAGGGCGCAGAAGAGTTTGAACTTGGATATGCGCGAACGTTCGATAAAGCTTGCAATAGAACAATTGGAAGCAAAGGAACGCGAACTGCGGCAGGAAATTACCAACTTCGACAATCGCAAAAATGCCTTTTACGTAAAACTGGATGAAATTTCGAAAGGTCTTGAAGACGCAAGCTTGCTCGCCGTGCGACGAACTCTCGAAGCTTTGCCTCCCGAACAAACCAAAGACCAACTGCTTAAGCTAATTAAAGACGGACAATTGAGGGATGTCGTCGCAATCGTTAAAGGAATGCCTCCGGATAAATCGAAAAAGATCTTGGGGGAGTTTCTCGAGCCCGAAGAATCGGAAAAGCTTTACGAAATTCTCAGAGAACTGCGCAAGGGTGAACCGACCGCTGGGCTGATCGAACAAGCACGTACTCAACAACCTGCTACTTCGTAGTTCGTCCAAGCCACACGTTCCACGCAGTACGGCAAAACACATACTGTCCGGGGGGACGTGAGTATGGACGGTTCGGTAGCATCGCCGCTTGAGCGTAATCGATTTCAAGCTTCGCACGGATTTCAAAGCCGTGCGGCGAACGAAGTCAACGCGCAAAGCGAATTGTTCGAGCAGTTGTTGAGCTTGAATTTCACAGTTCAACCACCCCCGAAGGAAAAGCTCGAAGCTGAAAAGGCCGCTCCGTCAACCGATGATCGCCCAGTGCGCTACGATGACGACGAGGATTCTTCTCCAGTCGAGGAAGAGCAGACTGCGGACTCGACGCCTGTCGCCGCAGCGCCGCTTGTGCCAGTCGCACCAATCTTGGATGTAAAGACAGAAGCAGTTCAGGAAGGCAAGCCGTCGGTCGATTCGCCAACAGACAAAGTTCCTTGTGACGAACTCTGCGACCTTCCCGCGTACGCTCCAGATTCGCTCAAGCCGGCTGCCGCTCTCGAATCAACCGATGCCGACGATTCCGTTGCGATCGAAACTATCGCTGCTTCCGAAGCCGTAACCATTGCACAGAACGCGGATGTGACACAGGCTGCCGAGAATATCGCGCCCGACGACACTTCCCTTGTGCGCCGGCCAAGAAGTAGAAAGAACGACGCCACCGAACACGAGTCGCTGCAGCAAAACGCAAGCACGATCGAACCGTCAGGACAAACGAAAGAGAAAGTTAAAGAAGCATCGCAGCACGACCAGACACAAATCGACGCGCAAGGCACGCTCGATCAAACTCACCTTCCCGTCGCTGAAAATGATGCGAGTGGTGATCGACGCGGCGATCGTCGAGAAAAGTGGTTTGAACGTGATACGCAAGCTGATGCATCAAATCTAGAATCAAATATGGAAGTTGTTCACGAACAGAGCGTACCACCGCATTTGAGAGATGTTCAAGATCGCACAGCGGCCACGATTCCAGTTAACGAAGCTGCTCTATCGCCAGAGGCCGCATCGCAACCAGCCGCGGACATTACATCTTTGGCAACGGTATCTGCAGCGCCTGCAATTAGCGCTTTACCAAACGCAACGGCGCCAGGCGCGCTGAACGCGTCGGCAACAAGCACCGCAGCGAAAAACGATAGCTCGACAACGACCGCCATTGAATCAACAAACCTCGGACCAACAACACCGACGCGAACTGTTGGTACGAAAGCATCAAATGCCGACGCGAAAGATGGTATTGACCAGCCGCAGGTTTCGCAGCAAGAACGCGTCCGTGTAATTCAGCGCATCGCGCGCAGCTTTAACCGCATTTCAGCCGAAGGCGGTACCATCAACCTGCGATTGCACCCCGAACACTTGGGGTCGGTTACGGTCCAAGTGCGCATGGAAGGTCGCTCGATGGCCGCTAAGCTCACGACGGAAACCACCGCGGCACGAGACGCAATCATGGCGGACCTCCCTGCCCTGCGCCAGCGACTAGCTGATCAGGGTTTCGACGTAACAAAGTTCCAAGTCAATGTGACCGAGAACGGCGCCGATGCAACTTTCGCTCAGTCGGATAGTCAGCAATCCAACGGCCAACCGAACTCGAGTCAATATGGCGAACGTTCAAACGGAACACAGACCGACTATCGACGCATCGCTGCACTGCGATCCGCTCAATTGGCGTTGACTCAAAAACCCTCAACGGCGATGAACGCTTTCAGCGGTGCGGGCATCGACTTGCATGCGTAATTCACTGAGTTCCCGCCGAGTTGTTTCGCAAGTTTGAATCAAGTTTAAGATCGAGCTAAGTATGGAAAATCGTCGCTTCGACCAAGTTGCTGCTACGATTCTCGTCGTTGATCGCGATCCGCTCATGTTGACCGCTGTCGCTTCGATCTTAAACATGCAAGGACATCGCGCTTTGCTAGCGCGGACCGAAGATATCGCTAAGCAGGCCATCGACGAAAACGAACTCGACTTAATCGTACTGGCCATTGACGAATTGAGCGCCGGATGCGAATTCGCGCAGCGCTTGCGGTCACTTGAGAAAACACGCGATGTCCCAGTGATCTTTCTGGTACCGCAATTGACCGCTGATTGGCAAGTTCGCTTACATGCACACGGCGGAGTCTACAGTCTGCTGCAACCGATCGATCCCCACGCGCTGATCGACTTGGTCGACCGCGCCATTTGGATGCCGCACGTTGCCAATTCGAAGATCGGCGCGCATGCACCGCACGTCACCTTCGCAAAGGACTGGGTTCGGCTGTAACCGCCGCCTCAGCACATCAAGTCGCAAGTCAGTTAACTGCGGTTGGGTGGCACGCCCTGAGACTTTGCGAAGGGCGTGGTTTGGGCGGCACTCACAGAGCACAAGGTCAGTTAACTGCGACTTTCACCACAACTTTGTGCACTGGACCGGTGGCGGCCAGCGGCGCGTGTGCGTCTTCGGGAAAGAAGACCGCGAATGAGCCAGGTTGCAGCGCAAACCAACTCTGTGGTCGATCCAGAAAAAACGCCAAGTCGGTGTCGGCGTCATAAGGTTGCTTCACCGACTGGCACGTGGCTAACGGTTGCCAACCGATCACTTCGTCGCCACTGACAACAAACTGAATGTCAATGTACTTGCGATGCACTTCCAAGTACGCGCCTTCGCGACCGCGACCAACGTCATGAGCGACAATAGCAAAGAGACGCTGGCTATCGATCTCATGTTTCCCATCCGCTAAGTCAGACAACTTGGTGGTCTGCAGAAATTCGAAACCACGTGAAAGACCTTGATGGCAGTCTGCATAGCGAATCGCTTGATCAATCGTTGCCAGTATCATTTTCGTCACCGTCGCGTATTAGTGGATGCGAAGTTCGCGAACGCTCAGCGAACAAACAAGCCTAAACATAACGAACCTGATGCGCAGTAAAAGATGACTTGACGCGCGCTGCATCACTTCGCTTCGCGCAGTTTTCGTAAAAAAGTTATCTGCAGACAGGAGCGCACTTGCAAACGCTATATTACAATTGAACACGAGAGGTGCAGTTCTACGTTGGTTGGATAACTGCGAAACCATCTCCGATAGCAGACCGAGCGAGGTTCTTATGACCTGGGCAATGTGTCTTAATTGCGGCGACATAAAATGCGGAGCCCTAGTGCCATGTTCAAATTGCGAAGCGCCAGCAACAGGTAACATCGGATTGGATATCGCGTTCAGCGACCATCGCATTCCGCGCGAAAAACTGCAGGAACTTAGCTCAGTTCTTTGCGAAATCCATCGCATCTGCGGTGATCGGACACTGTGCCTGTGGACGTTTCTTCAGTACGTCTCGCTTCATCATCCTTCAATCTTAGCGATCGACCTGAAGGACGAAGCCAAAGAGGCGGTTACCGATGTGCTGGCGCGATTGAACCTGCCCGCTCCCGGACCGCAGATGTCGCCGACACCTGCAATCGGACCCTAAAACCTCACGCGCCTAAGTGGTGGCGACTTTCAGTCGCCACTTTTAAAAACGTCGACACTTATTGATCGCACGATACTTTCGGCGTTTGCACTGGGAACATTACCGGCTCGCTTCTAGTTTTCCGACTGCTGAAGTCAATTCAGCCACCGCGTCCTCGTTAGCCGGAAGCGGTTTGCCCGCCAGCGCAGGCAACAACTTGTCCCAGACGATGTTCAACTCAGCTTGCATATCGCCTGTGTTGGCTGTGATGGCGACGACCGCGTTCTGCTCTGGCAATACGATACAGAATTGACCGTCTTTTCCATCGCCGCGAAACGCGCCGTGCCGACAACGCCAGAACTGAAAACCGTAACCTTGATCCCAATCTTTCGTCGGATCGCTGCCGTTGGAAACCTGCTTGGACGTTGCTTGAGCAATCCACTCTTCGGGAATCAGACGCTTTCCATTCCAGACCCCGTTTTGCAAATACAGTTGCCCGAACTTGGCGATGTCTTCGGTTTTGAGATAGAGCCCATAGCCGCCCAGCGAGATGCCTTGTGGATTCTCGTCCCACTTCGGTTGCTCGATTCCGAGCGGCTCGAACAATCGCGCACCTAAATAGTCGACGACCTTCTTGCCCGTCACTTTTTGTACGATTGCGGACAACATGAATGTCGCTGGTGTGTTGTACTTAAAATGCGTTCCAGGTTTATGCGGTACGGGATGCGCCAAGAAGGCTTTGATCCAGTTCGCTTCGGATCGCAAGTTAACTTCATCTTGATGGCCGGTCGACATCGTCAGCAAGTCGCGAACTCGCATCGCTTTCAAGTTGGCCGAAAGCTCCGCAGGTGCATCGTCGGGAAAGAACTTGAGTACGGGATCATCGATCGACAGTTTTCCGTCGGCTACCGCAAGTCCTACCGCTGTCGAGGTAAAACTCTTGCTCAACGACCACAGCACATGCGGCTTTTCAGCCGACTCTGGCTTCCACCAAGCCTCCGCGACAACGTGGCCGTTGCGCACGAGCATAAAACTGTGCATCGACTTGACATCGCGATCCGCAGTTCGAATGAACTCAAGAATCGCCGTCGTCGAAACCCCTTGCGACTCCGGTGTAGCACGCGGTAAGGAATTCGAAGCAGGGTTTTGCGCCAAACTTGGCAGCGCAAGTCCTACTAACCAAATCGCGATGGTACCGAATTTGAATGGATGCATAGTTTGAAATCCAAGTTACAGAAGGAGAGAGGATTCGACTGATCGATAGCAGAAAACGAATTCGCGCGAGTTACTGCACTGCACGCGCATATTGAACCGGAAGGATTGTCGTTGCAACTTCAGCACCCAGCGCTTTGGCGGCATGATAGGGCCAGTAAGGATCACGCAACAGCTCGCGCGCCAACATGACCATGTCGAGGTGCTCAGCTTGCAATGCGTCTTCTGCCTGCTGCGGTTCCGTGATCATCCAACTTGTCGTCGTGGCCACATCTGCTTCGCGTCGAATCCGTCCCGCTGGGGCGATCATCATGCCGGGTGCCCAGGGAATCATGTTCACCGCTGGAACGACAAAACCGTGACTGACGTCCAGTAAATCGAGTCCCGCAGCTTTTAAGCGACGCGCGACCTCGATAGATTCTTCCAGAGTCACGCCGCCTTCAATCCAATCCGTCACCGACATTCGCGCGGTCAGCGGCAATCGCTCAGGCCACACGTCGCGCACTGCAGTGAACGTTTCCATCATGAAACGAATGCGATTTTCGAAACTGCCACCGTACTGGTCTGTCCGAGTATTCGAAAGCGGCGAATAAAATTCATGCGCGAGGTAGCCGTGCGCGAAGTGAATTTCCAAGTACTCAAACTCAGCCGCCAGCGCGCGCTTGGTCGCCGTCACAAAGTCCGCTTTGACGCGCGCTATATCTTCGAGCGACATTTCTGTGGGCACTTTGTTCAAGTTGCCACCAAAAGCCACAGCAGACGGAGCGATCGTTTGCCAACCGCCTTCCGCTTCATCGATATGATTGTCGCCTTCCCAAGGTTTATTCGCGCTCGCTTTGCGTCCAGCATGAGCTAACTGAATACCCGCTACCGCGCCGTGCTGTTTCATAAAGCGATTAATTTTCGCAAAGGGCTCAACGTGGGCCTCATGATAAATCCCACTATCTCCAGGGCTGATTCGACCCTCTGGTGAAACAGCCGTCGCTTCCACAACAACTAAGCCCGCTCCTCCCACAGCTCGCGAACCGAGATGCACGAAATGCCATTCGTTCGGGAATCCATCTTCGGACGAGTACTGGCACATCGGCGACACTGCAACTCGATTGCGCAGCGTAACGTCCTTAATTTTCAGTGGTTGAAACAGCTTAACCATTGCTCGCTTTCGTAGCTTTGAGAATTGCGTCGTTCCCGGTCATGAGCATCGCACAACCAGACCGCTGCATTGTAGCGATTGCTGTCAGCCCCACGATAACTCTCTTCACCGACTCGAATCGGTTGCCCTGGTCAGCCAAACCTGTGCATGCACCGTGGCTAAAGCGATCAGATTACGGCATGCCAGAGGCGGCGGGTGAGAACGCATGCATACCTCAACGGCCATGCTTTACCGCTTCGTCGGTGTCTCTTAGCTGGTGGAACCGCATACTAGGAAGATGCGTCGGTGGCATTCAGTTAAATTGAAAAGATATTCAGCGCCCGCCCCTACTCGCCAAAATAGTGGTTACCAATGCGTTACTGGTAGTCGTCTTCTTTGAGCAGATAATGGGACTGTGGCATATCGCTAGCCCGCGTATGAGGCGTCAAGAGTGCTTGATACACATGGTAGTCAATTTGATCGTCCACGTTGCTCACATTACCACCCAGCATCGCAACGTTAACCACTCCGTTATGGTCAGACGATGGTCGGGCGGAATCGGCATTCAAGATTGCACTTAATTTCTCCCCATTGATCTTGTTAACAGGCAACAGCGGCGAAGATGGAGTTGGCTTACCAGCGGCCAACGTCGCACCTGTCTCGGTACGGTACAGCCAGACCATGCCGAGATGTATGCGAGCGGAGTCATCACCCATCGTGCCGATAAAGCCCCAGCTATCCGCTAGCAAGTTTTCACTGAAAGCAGCCGTCTGTGTTAGACCGTCTTTGATGTTGTCGGACTTGCATGCAGGTGCCCCTGTTCCAAACATGGAAAAAGTACCACCAGCAGGTGGAAGGCCTAAAGATGCGGGAAGGCGGTTTGAGAAGACAGTGTTTTGCGGACGCTGCGAAATCGTCGAATTTGCGTTTCTTGAGCTCCCATACTTTGGCAAGCTCTCGCATGCTGTATCGGTTGGTAGAAAACCTGCGTTGCAAACGTAGCTGTTCTTTGCGTTGGACTCAGCTTGCACCGAATCGCTCGGACACATCAACAGGTTGATATTGGGATAGAATTCGACATTGGAGGTTGTCCAGGTAGCGGTTGTCGCTGGATCGGCCCAAACATCGTAAAGAGGCTCGTTTCCAATATAGGGGAGCAGCGATATAACCCAAGTGCCCACCTTATTTATTTTGGTGGAAGATCCCGAAGCTGACGTTGCACCGAAAGTATCGAGCAGCCCAGGGTAGCGTTTCTTGACCATTTCGAATTGAATATTGGCGAGGGCTAGTTCTTTGAGATTTGTTACGCATTGCGTCCGACGAGCAGCTTCGCGAGCCGCTTGAACGGCTGGCAGTAGCAAACCAACCAAGATTCCAATAATCGCGATAACCACGAGCAATTCGACCAAAGTAAATGCTTGCCGCGACGCGCGTCCCAAACAAACCGGCTGGCAGCGGTTACGCCTCCGCCGAAGGCAGATGCCTCCTGCAGCCAAGCCGCAAAGCAACAGTGACGAAGGCTCGGGGACGGCTTGAACTGCAGATCCGAGCACATCAATCTCACGATAAGCCGTCCATCCATTTTCGGCATCCTGAAAATTGAAACGAATCGAGGCCACGTTCAACGCTAAAAATCCATCGCTGTCCGTCATGCGCACACGACGATTACCATGGCGGTTCCCAACTCCGGATGAAAGCGAATTGAAGTTGTTATTGAACGAGCCAATCGTGATGAAAGTCAAAGGGTCAAAGACCTGCGAGTACTGGACCGTATAGCGTTGACCATCTCGCCCCGCGTCCCAGCCGCTATAGGTATCGATTTGGGTAAGGTTGTATCCAAGAGTATTAACGCTCGTGTCAAGTGTGTAGGTCAATTGCGTGCCGCCAAAACCACCAACGCCTGCACTTGCCGCGTACGCAGATGGGGAGCCTGCGGCTACTCCAGATGGCCCAAAGGCGCCATCAACTAATCGAACGGAATTACTACCTCCGCTAAAAGGATCGAAGTTCCCAATTGAACTTGTTGACAATAGATGTGTTTGTAACAAGTCATTGCTCTCAACCACAAACACGCTACCGTCATTAAGTGAGTTAATTTGGGTTACCAAGTCGGCATTTGTGTTGCCCATCGACAATAGTTGCATTGCAAAAAAGAACGCGAACTGAAATGGCCAACGGAATAGGCGAGTTATCATCGACTTGCTTTCTTGTGCGGTTCCGAATCTGCTATCGCTGCATCGATTCGATCCCATGCCTTGCAGCGGAAGAGGTGATGAGCGATCACCTTTATGTCTGGACGAACAGCAACGCCTGTTGCAGCGCGAGAACTTGATAGAATTTTTTAGAGAACCATGAATACTTTGTTCGGCGCCCCACTGATGGCTGTTCGTGCTAAGATGCAGTAGCACTTCGAAGTTCATGAATAGACTAATTCGCCATGAGTTCCACAGAGTTATCAGCGTTCCAGGGCTACCTCACCTTGTTGGCAACGCAACAGCTACGCTCGCTCAAGCTCCCTAGCACTGAGGCAGATGATGTGGTGCAGGAGACTTTCCGGCGGGCCCTGCAGTCGCGGGAGCAGTTCCGCGGAGAGAATTCCCGAGAGATGGCGATTTGGCTGCGAACAATTCTGACCAACATCCTCCGTGACAAAATGCGGCGGGAGCACCGGGTTGTCGATGAACAGAAACTACAGTTTCATGTGGACCAGTCATCGTTGCGTTTAGACCAATGGCTATCGTGCAGCGAACTCACTCCGAGGCGTCGTGCGGTTCGTGAAGAATCGTTTCTGCTTATGGCTGACCACTTATTGACGTTGCCAGCGGATCAAAGAATTGCCATTGAGCTTCGCTACTTGCAGGGGCAGAAAATCAAAGAGATTGCCGAAGCGATGCAGCGTAGTCCAGCCTCGGTCGGAGGCTTGCTGCAGCGTGGCTTGAAAAGTTTGCGAGAAGCGATGCAGGATTAGCTTTAGTGCCCCTCACCGAAAACTAGATAGAACCGCCTGCGCCTCTTCAGCCTTCGCTTCATCTTGACTGTCTGTAAACTCAAGCAACTGGACCAGCATCTTTGGTTCGGATTCGGTTAGACGACGAAATTGCTCTAAAGCCACTCGCATCGCTTCAAAGTCATTTTCGCGAAGATAGATCTGCAGCAACCTGCGGGCGTCATACTCATAACTCCGCAGGAATTCGGCACTGCGTGGAGCGTAACCAAGGCTGGATTCATACTGTTCAATCGCCTCCTTCAGAAGGGGAAGTGCATTTTCGCTCTGATCCTGTCTTTCAAAAATCGCTGCCTTGTTCCCAAGAGCAACGGCCAATTCCTTCGCTCCCCTTCCGCCATCAGGATCGGCTGAATTCGCCAATCGACGCATTGCGATAACCCGATCGGCAACTTCATGGGCTTTCTCGAACTGCGAGGATTCGGTGTAGCAATTGACGAGATTCACCAACACGGTTGAACGGTTGCGATCCCAACTACCCTGCAATTCAGGGTGTTCAAGCTCATACTTGTCCAGCAACTCCTCGGCTTCCTCGTAAATCTCAAGGGCTTGCTCCAGGCGATTGGACCGATAACTGGCAATTCCCAGCCCAATCATGGTGCCCATCGCATTAGCTTTGTTTGAAGCACGACCTGGATTCTCAATGATTAACTGCTCATACAGTATCTTCGAATCAAGATACGATTGAGCTGCTTGCTTATACAACGTTTGATGTGTCAGTCGATTACCCAGATTCATCAGCGTCCCGGCAAGACTGGATTTTTGCTGATGATTCAGCAGCTCGCTTTGTCCCATTTCCTGAAGAATCGTAACTGTTCGCTGATAGCTTTTGATTGCAGCATCGGTTTGTCCAGCGGCGCTTAACGCGATGCCATAGCTATTTGCTGCATTAGCGAGCAACTCACGAGCTCGCCGCTGCTCGTCAGGCTCGCCGGTCTCCGCCCGCTCCTGGATCGCCTCAGTTTCTCGCAGCACCTTTTCGAATTCGACAAAGGACTCATTTTGCGAGTGCTTGGCGATTAGAATTGCCCGTTGCCGACGCGTAGCGAGATAAGCGAACTCGTGTTTAAGCGCCCACTCTTGGTCTGGCTCTTTTTCGCGAAATTCAACTAGGGTCGTTAAGGTATCCTCAGCCTCTCGAAACCGTTGATGATGCCGGTGTATTTCTGCTTGCAGCATACTAGTTCGACAGCGGAGAGCCAGATTGCTATCGAGTTCACTTGCATGACCCACTTTATGAAGCGTCCCAATCGTTGCTTGGACTTTCTCCAACTCTTGACTCGCTTCAGTCACCTGCCCCAATTCCCAATGAAGTTCAGCCATGCGAATGCGTGCCATCGGCTGCTCCCGCTGCGATACAGCCTGTGAATCATTGCGGATCATTATCTTCCGCTGCAGATCCAAGGCCTGTTGCAGCATTCGATTGCGAACAGGATCGATAGCAGGAAATTGAACCAGCTCATCCTGTACTTCGCTGAGCAGTTCATCGATGGCTTGTTCAGCCAAGTGAAGATTCTCGACGGCAGCAGATCGCTCGGCTTGCAGCTGACGATTGTCTCGTTCGGCTCGAATCAGCATCCACCCCATAGCTGACACCGCGATCAGCAATGCGGCTGTGGTGACAGCCATCGAAATAGCCAGCGCAGGATTTCGGCGAGTCCACAAAGTGAGCCGATCAACAGCGGACGCCGGTTTGGCCAGAATGGGAAGGTGATTCAACCACGCGTCCAGGTCGCTCCCGAACTCTTTCGCCGATGCATAACGCCTCCTGGGATCCTTACTCAGACACTTCAAGCAAATTGTTTCAAGGTCCTTCGGGATATTGCGATCCAACTTGGATAGCACTATTGGCTCTTTATTTCGAACTTTGCCAATAACCTCGATTGCCGACGCTCCCGTAAAGGGCGGGACACCAGTTAGCAACGAGTATAGAATTCCACCAAGCGAATAGACGTCGGACAGGGTCGTCGATTCTCCTGCTACTTGTTCCGGGGCCATATAGGCTGGTGTGCCCAACATCGCTCCGACGGTCGTTTCATCATCCGCCAGCACTACTCGATCAAGTTGCTTAGCCAATCCAAAGTCCGTTACAATCGGCTGGCCCTGGTCATCCAGCATAACGTTGGATGGCTTCAAGTCGCGATGCAAAATGCCGCGCTGGTGTGCATGCTCAATTGCATCTGCGACTGAGACCATCAGCTTTGCGGCTTGCTGCGGCTCCTGCTTACCCAGTTGCTTGAGACTTCCGCCGCTGAATAACTTCATCGCCAGGAAAGGTCGCTTCAACGACTTTCCCACATCAAAGATGGGGACGATGTGAGGATGATCCAACTTGGCAACCGCTTCCGCTTCGCGATCGAAACGCCGACGATCTTCACCGGTTGAACGGAAGCCATGTGGGATCTTTAGGGCGACAAATCGATCGAGCGAAAGGTGTCTTGCCCGAAAGACGCTCCCCATCCCACCGCGTCCAACAAGCTCTAGCACTTCATAACCCTCCACCTCGAACCCAACTGCATGTAAATCAGTTTCCTTAGTCAAAGAGTGTGTCAGGGACTCATCGCGTTCCCTGGTTTGCTCGGGAACTGCAAGCAGTGACTCCCAATCGGAATCAGCTTTCAGGAATGCAGTCAACTCGGTCCTTATGTCTGGATACTGTTCCAGCCACACCTCCTTTGCCAAAGGCGCCCCCGAATCAACCGCTAGTAGGTATTCAGCAATAGCGGCACCGATCTTCTCCACTCGCAAACTCTGACTCGATTCGTGGTAAGACATCATCAGATCTCCTCGAGCGCAAGACGCACATCGGTTGTGCAATCGTTCTCAAGATTCATACACTGCTTGAACCAAGTGAATCATCTAACTAATAGGTAGGCTATAAGCCCGTTTGCTGTAATGCAAGTATCGCTAATACCAACCCTAAGCAGCTTGCAGTCCGCACGCAACTCAAGCATGCATCCACTTTTATACGGGGTGGGGTTAGAGAATGATCGCATGCAAACAAGCGGCAGAATCGTTCGGATGGTGCGTAGTGCTTCGCATTGCTAGTCCTAGCGCGTTTGCGCTTTTCTAGACCAGTTTAAACTAAACCGGTCAAGCGACTGTTCGCATCTTGAAACTGATTGTGTTCGATTCCCGTCGCTTGTATCAGTGTCAGCAAGACCGATGAAAGCGGGGGATGATTGCTTGGATCAAAAGCAAGATGTTGACCGTGCTTGAGGCCGAGCTTCATTCCGCCTGCAACGATCAATGGCAAGTTCTTCGGCGAATGATCACCGCCTTCGCCTGAATTCATTCCCGAACCAAACATGACTAACGTGCGGTCGAGCATGTGACCGTCGGCTTCCTGTGTTGCTTTCAGGAAACTGAGAAACCGCGCCAATCGACTTACATGAAAACGATCGATAGCGGCAAGTTTCTTCAACATGTCAGGGTCGCCACCATGATGCGACAACTCGTGATGGTTCTCTCCGCCGCCGCCAAAACCGCCCGCTTCACGCGACCATTCGAAAGCAATGACGCGCGTCGTATCAGTTAAGAACGAGAGATACGAGAGTTCCAGCATCACGTCGAGCCACATTGGTCGATCGTGCGCGTTGCCCGGTTGGCTTCCCAGTTGCAAGTCCGTCGCATCCACATTGGCTTTCGGAACATCGATCCAACCCTTCAGTCGCTCGACGCGCTGCTCCGTCTCTCGCACCGATGCTAAGTACTCGTCGAGCTTGCGTTGATCCTGTTGGCCGAGTTTGCGATGTAACGATTGCGCTTCATTCAACACATTGTCCAAGATCGATTTCTTCTGCGCGTAGCGCTGCAGTGTCGCTTCGCGATCAGCGGAAGCGTCGGGAACGAACAGCCGTTCGAAAAGCTGTTTTGGTGACGACTCAGAAGGCAAAGGCGTGCCGCCACGATCAAACGAAAGCGTGTGCGAATGGCCGGCGCTGCCCGTTCCGGATTGATCCGAAAACTGCAACGACGGAATACGCGTTGCTTTGCCAAGCACTTCAGCGGCAACTTGATCCGCCGAAATCGTGTTGGTGTAATCAGAGCCTGGCACCGCTTTCAGCTTGGCACCGGTCAACCAAGTATCCGCTCCGCTGTGTCCTCCTTCAGAATTCGGATGTCCCAGCCCTGAGATCACACTGAATTCTTCACGATGCTCTTTCAGTCCCTCCAACGTTGGCGACAACGTGTATTGCCGCCCTGCCTCTTTGGGAACCCAGTCAAGAATGTTCACGCCGTTTGGCACATAGCAGAAGATCATCCGCGGATGCATTGCTACGGATTTCGCCAGCGGCTTGAACTTTGAGTCGGCACTATGCACAGACGGCAGCATCGCTTCCAAGAACGGAAGACTGATCGCCGCTCCCAGCCCGCGCAGGACGTGACGACGACTGAGAGGTTGCGTTAGAAAACTCACGAGCAAAACTCCCTATTTCCGACCGAACAAATCGGATTGCACGATGTACTGAATCAACGAACTCAGGCGGTACTCATTCGCTTGCAAGTGCTTCGACGCTGCATTCACCGTCGGCTGGTCTGCGATTCCCAATTCGCGGCCGAGCGCATACGTCAGCAGTTTCGCAGCCAAACACTTTAGAAATAATTCTTCGCGCGCCACCAACGCTGACTGCAGACCACCAACGCCATCGATTTCCGTTCCGTCAAGCATCTTCGAAGAAGCGTCGATCAGCGGATCGTTCTCCCCAATGCGTCCTTTATAACCAAAACCTTCTTGAACGCGCCACTGCCCGCTCGCATTAAAGTTCTCGAGCGCGAAACCGAGCGGATCGATCTTGTTGTGGCACCGCGCGCATTGCGGCAAAGTGCGATGAATCTCCAAGCGTTGACGCACCGTCGCTTTGTCTAACCCTGGAACTTTCGGAGCGATATCACCAGCGTTCGCAACGGGCAGTCCAGGATCCATGCCCAGCAAGTTCTTCATGATCCAAGTGCCGCGCTTAACCGGAGAAGTGCGCGTTCCATTCGAAGTGATCGTATGGATCGCCGCTTGAGTTACCACGCCGCCGCGGTGCGCATCCGGTGTCACTGTGACTTTGCGAAAATGATCGCCCCGCACGCCGTCAATTTCATAAAACCTCGCCAAGCGTTCATTGATCACTACGAAATCTGACTTAACAAAATTCATAACACTCGCGTCTGACTCCATAATCTCGCGAAAGAACGCATCGCATTCGCGGACCATCGAAGTCTCCAAGTGACGATCGTAATGCGGGTAGAGATCTTTAGCCGGAGGATTCGCACCGACTTCGCGGAGGCCCAACCATTGGCCAGTGAAGTTGCTAACGAATGCGTCGATGTTCGGATGGGCGAGCATGCGCGTAACTTGGCGTTCTAGCTCTTGTGACTCGCGCAGTTTGTTTGCTGAAGCCAACTTCATCAACTCGTCATCGGGCATCGTTGACCACAAGAAATACGACAGCCGAGCAGCCAACTCGTGGTCGTTCAGTTTTCTCGTCCCGGATGCAGCTGAAGTTAACGGCTCTTCGATGTACAAAAAATGTGGAGAGCAAAGCGTTGCAGCGAGCGGAATTTTGAAAGCTTCAATGATCGAACTCGTACGCTCACGTTCCGCAGCATACAACTTCATCCGCGAATCCAATTCGCTTGCCAGAACCGGACGCCGATAAGCTCGCCGCATGAAGCGAGATAAAGCTCCGCGAACGATTTTCATTTCCTCTTTTTTTTCGACATCTGCGTCCAACGAACTCACTTCACCCAACACGCGCGCGTGACTGGCTGGCGGCCAAGACTCGTAGACGGGCCCCTCGATTTCAAACCAATCGACATACGCTGTCGGCCGCGCAAAGTCATCGTGATTCTGCATCCAGAAATTCTCGAGCACCGATGGAATCTCGTAAGCGTAATCGAGCGTCAAACCAGCTTTTTCCGTAGTGAACTTCGCCTGGAATTCGTAGACTTTCGGAGCATCCTTCGCAGCATCCACATCGAATTCTGCCAGCACCGTTGGTTGACCTCCGAGATCACGAATCAGTTTTAAACGTGGCGGTCCATAGTCATACATGCGGTCGGACTTGAAGTGCTGCAAGTCACGTTCATATTGCTCGCGATGCCATTTCTCACCTTTCGAATTCTCTTTCAACTGCTTGTCACGGCGTCCAGCGAGCGCTCGTTCAGCCGCTGCAACTACTTCGGCGCGCTGCGGAATCACTCCAGCGGCTCGAACACGAATTGTGTAAGTTCCAGCGCTTGGCAACTTGAAATCGCGAGCATTCAACTTCTTGTCCCAACGCTCGTGGTGCATGACTTTGAAATCGCCTTCGACCGGATTCTTGCCGCCGTTGACGATTGCGTTATTCTTGCCGTACCGCACGCGATTCGAATCACTATCGCCCGACTCCGGTTCAAATCGCCACCGAATCGACTCTGGTTGCGAACCCTCGACGATGGCTGAATTCACGATCTTGTTCGAAGTCTCAAAATACAGGTCGAGCAGCAGCGGCGACACAGTAAGCGCCGAACCGTTGTTGTCAAATCCACCCGAAGCCGGATCAAGCGGGAATCCGGATACGTCGATATCAACTCCGATTAAATCACGAACGGTGTTCTTGTACTCCGTGCGATTCAGTCTGCGTAAGACGATCGCACTATCTTTGCGACTTAACTCCGCTGCACTTATTTGTTCTGTGATCCAGTCGACAACTTTGGCAACGTCTTCGGCTGGCGGCTGAGTCTCTGACTCGGGTGGCATCTCGTGACTGTTGAGCACATTGACGATTTCGCCCCACCATGATTTGGCTGAAGGATCTGCAAAGTTCGCATTCGGCGCGGTGTCCAAGCGCAGATCCGATTCGGCAGTCTTGCTTCCGTGGCACGCGATGCAGTGCTGGTTGAGGAATGGGCGCACGACCTCATCGAACTCACCAGCGAACGTTGGCCGGCACAACGCGAGCGTAGCGAATCCTATCCAACCCAAACGAATTAACCGAAGGCGAACGTCAGTCATCGGCAGTCTCAAAGTGCAGAATTTCAAGCTTCCCAGCGCCTAATTGTAGTAGCCCGCGCGAACTTCAAGCTGCATTGCGACGCACTGTTCGTTGAATCTCCCCGAGCGAAAAACGACTCGGATCGAAATTAACACTTGACCAATCCATCAACTGACGCCAAACTTAAGACATTCAATCAGTTGGTTGAGCGATTAGGTGAACGAATTTGTCGACAATAATTGAAAACGAAGGTGATTGCCGAGACGAGCATCAGCATGTCGAGGCGTCAGAGCCCGCCGATTTGTTGGTTTGCGAACGTACGGCCAATATTTTTCGAGCTCTGGGAGACGTCAATCGACTGCGATTGCTTTCGCTGCTGGCACATCGAGAAATGTGCGTCACTGAGTTGACTTTGGTGCTTCGCGATAATTTGCCCGCAATCTCTCAGCGACTGAAGCTGCTTCGAGCTGAGCGGCTGGTGCGGACGCGCCGCCAAGGCAAGCACGTTTTCTATCGCTTGGCGGATTCACATATCGCGGAACTGATTGCCAACGGATTAGCTCACGGTGAAGAGCTTGATTAATCAATCGCTTGTATAACGCCATACAACTTAAACAGGAATGAACAATGTCCAAAACTCACGACGAACACAATCATGTCCACGGCCAAGCGTGTGGGCACACACCAGTCGTTCATGCTGACCACGTCGACTATCTGCACGATGGGCACCTGCACCATCAAACGGCTGCCGGGGTTGTCGAAGAACATACGCTGGAAGTGACTGCCCAGAATCCCGACACTTGCACTTCGGGACACGCTTGCAGCAGCCATCCTGCGGATCACGTACATGGTCCAGGCTGTGGGCATGAAGCGGTGCCGCATGGCGATCACATCGACTATCTCGTCGATGGTCACCTGCACCATCAGCACAATGGACATTGCGATAATCACGGTCCGATTACAATCGCAAGCAAGAACTAGAGCGACACCTTACCCAATTCCGATGGCCCTTGATTCATGTAGTGAACGATGAGCAAGAAACAGATGGACGTCGATGGAATTCGCGAGCTGCTGCGCGCGAAAGGTCTGCGCGCAACACCAGCTCGAATCGCTGTGGTCAACTTCCTGGACGGTTCCGGTCATCCGCGGACGCACTTGGAAGTGACCGAAAAGCTGGTGAAAAGCGGTTTCGAAAAGTCGACGATTTTTCGCGCGCTGGGCGACCTTACCGAAGCCGGTCTGCTCCGCAAAATGGAACTGGGCGATCACGTTTGGCGATTCGAACGTGTCGGACTTGAAGCGGGTGATACGGCGCATCCGCATTTACTGTGCATCGATTGCGGAAGCATCCAGTGTTTGGATGATAACCAAGTTGAATTAAAAGCTGCTCGCTCAGTTGGCCAGATCGAGGACGTTCTGCTCAAAGGACGTTGCCCTGAGTGCCGTGAGTGAATCTCGCGACGACGTTTAGAAACATTTTCGCAAACTCAGATTCAAATTATGGATCCTACGCAACAATTCTTGGCTGCGTCCACGTTCGCTGTCGCCGGCGCGTCACAAGATCGCGCGAAGTACGGAAACAAAGTCTTCCGCGCACTCGTAGCGAGTGGACGAACTGTGTTTCCTGTTAATCCGACAACTCCGACTGTCGAAGGCCACACAGCGTTTCCATCAGTTGCCGACGCGCCTGAGGCCGTTGAGTCGCTGTCGATTGTCACGCCGCCAATCGCAACTCACAAAGTGGTCGCCGCAGCCATCGAAGCTGGTGTGAAGCATGTTTGGATGCAGCCAGGCGCTGAAGACGAAGAAGCGTCTAGGGCGGCTCGCGAAGCCGGAATGACCGTTATCGATGATGGCAGTTGCGTTCTTGTTTCGCTTGCCGTCGAAAATCGATCGCGGTCCAAGTAACTTCGCCAATGTAGTCGACGGCACAATGTTGCATTTGAAGGGCCTGTGGTACAACTGCGATGCGTACTGCAGGAACTGTTTGTCGCCCTTTTGAGATCATGCTAGATGGCTCTGTTCGGAGTTTTGCCAGTCAACAAACGGCCTGGGATTTCCAGTCGTGTAGTGGTGAATCGCATTCAGCGGTTAGTTCATTTCGAAAGAGTCGGCCACACAGGAACGCTCGATCCAATGGCGACCGGCGTGTTGCTGATGGCGATCGGCAATGCGACCAAGCTCGTTGAGTTTTCACATGAATTAGAAAAGGCATATGAAGCAACTTTCGAACTTGGCAAATCGAGCGATACGCTGGATGTAACGGGTCAAGTTACTGAGTGCGCTTTCGAATCGCCGCCAACCGTCGCGCAGATTCAGTTGGAACTAAGCAAGTGGCGAGGACGCGTGCAGCAGGTTCCACCGAACTTCTCCGCTCTGTTCATCGATGGCAAGCGAGCGTACAAACTCGCGCGAAAGGGTGTCGATTTTGATCTCGCCCCGCGTGATGTTGAAATCAATAAACTCGAACTGCTCGAATACAAGTTCCCATTTTTCAAAGTGCAAATCGAGTGCGGCAGCGGTACCTATGTGCGCGCGATTGGTCGCGACATTGCACAAGGACTGGGAACGCAAGCCATCATGACAGAACTAACGCGGACGAAGGTGGGACCGTTTACGCTGGGTGATTGTGTCGATGCTCGCGCGCTTTACAACCGAGTCGAAGTGCAACAGAATCTGCACGCTCCGCAAAAACTGGTTCACGATTGGCATATAGTCGCGCTCGACGTGCAGCAGGTGATCGACTTGCGAAACGGAGTCCCTTTGCAACTAGCCGAACACACGGGAAAAGAGCGGATCGCCGTCGTCGATTCAAACAATGAACTCGTTGGATTGATGGAAGCCACTCAGGACTCTGAAGTCTTTCGTTCGATCAGAGTCTTCCATGCGGAGAACGCCGCCAACCAGCCTAGGAAGATCAAAACTAAACAGAGACCCGAGTCTTGATGCCGCATTCCAAAGTGCAGCATCTCGAACAATCGCTTCGACAAAGTTGTCACACCCGGCGGCAGAACCAATATCGTGGTGCTGAGTTCGCCGACACTTACCAGCGCTAGAATCAACCAAGCGATAACCCAACTGCGGCCAGTTTGAGGAAGCAATACGGTTCGCGCCGTCTGTAAGTAGCTCAGCCCATCGCCGCGCGCCAACTCCCAACTCCGTCGGTCGATCATGGCTGTGATTCCCAGCGTCAGCATCCAAGCCAGGGGTAGCAAGCGGAACTGCTGCGCAAGAATCGGCGCAGCTAGTGTTCGGTCGTAAAGCTCGCCGACGAAGGCTGGCTCCGCGCGATTAAACAAACTGATACAAAGCACTCCAACCATCGCTCCCGGCGTACCAATCATCACCAGCATCAGCAAACTGATCGAAAAACGTCGCACGCGCGATCGAGCGAGGGTTGCGAGTATCACAGCTAACCCAAGTGATGCCGTTGCCGAAGCAGCCGCGAGCATCGCCGACCAATAAAACTCCGCATGAAACAGTTGAAATGATTCTCGCGCCGTCGCAATTAACCTCGCAAATGTCCAGCCGTAGCGGGTCATTCCGTTCGCATCGACGTACGGTTGCCAACCCGCTTTCACAATCAAGTTCACAATCGGCAATCCAATCAAAATCAACAACACGAACCAACTTGCCAAACTTGTTACGAGTTTCCAACCACCAAGTCTCAGAGTACTCGGAACGTGTTGACACGCTCGTGCAATCACTTCGGACCACGCTGGAAGTTTTCGGCCGAACACAACGAAGCTTGCAACGATCGGCAGCATGCACAAGACGACTGCCACCGGATAAGTCAGCGGGCTGACTGTGCCACGACTTGCGTCCAGGTACACTTGTTCCGCAACAGTTGGAACTTGATAAAGATTGGTGACAACCATTTCGGTTAGCACTGGAACGCACACCCACATGCAACTGAGCGCGAGCCACGGTCGCAAGCCCGGAAGCAACACATGGAACAAAACACCGCGATTGCCTTGCTCGGTCATCGCGGATTCTTCCAAGCTGCGTTGCGACCAAATGAGCCCGCAACTTACAATCAACACCACCCACGGAATCGCGGCCGCAGCATGAATGAAGATTACCGCAAAGAACGCGGCCAAATCGAACTTGACCGCTACTACCTGAGACAGCGGCCACCAACCTTGGCCGCCGAAGCCAGCATTCCAGCTTCCCGCGAACACATACAGAGGTGTTGCCAGCTGACTTCCGAGTCCTACTGCCAAGACTCGGCGTCCGACAAGGTCCGTCCGCACCAGCAAAACCGCCAACGCCGCTCCGCACGGCACCGCCGCAACAATACATCCACAACAAACCAACAGCGTGTTCAAAATCGCATTGGTCAATTCAACAAAGTTCAAGTTAGATGTCCTGATGTGAACTGAGTCGCTGCCGCGTTGTTAAAGTATCTAAAATCTGAAACACGATTCGTAAACGAAAGGCACTGCTAAGTTTAATTGATTCACTCGGATCCAAGTTATTGAACTCTTAGCAATTCGACAACAAACAACAGAGCGGCAGCAATTTAGATGATGCAATCCAGCGGCAAGAACGATGAACCGGACGATCGTGAGCAGCTTGACCTGACGTCGGACCCAGTTTATTCGGGACAGCGATTAGCACCTAGAACTCAATCGAACAAGTCATCGAAAGGGGCGTCGGGGCCGTTGAAGGATGTTCAAGTTCACTTTCGCTGCTGCAACGTGTACTGGCGGTTCCCAATACCTCAAGTCGTGTTGACCGGTGAGAAAGAGAGTTGGTTCGTCCACTGCCCACGCTGCGGGATCAAAATCCAGTTGCCTTAGCGAGGCGTCCGGGACTTCGCCAAAAACGAATTAGAAGCTCGCTGAACTTCGTTCCTATGAACGAAGTTCGTGTCCCGAAATAGATTGGACGCTTACAGATACCGGACTAGCTAGCCGGTTTAGCGGTAACTAATGCATGCGACAAACGGCTCTTCAAACGCGAAGCCTTGTTGCGGTGGATGAATCCCTTCGCGGCGGATTGGTCAAGCAACTTCGTCACAGCGACGGACATTGACTTTGCCTCATCCAACTTGCTGCTCGCGATTGACTCGCGGAACTTGCGAAGAACGTTCTTCAGACGCGTCTTCGCAGCACGATTTCGGTCGCGACGAACTTCACTTTGACGATGACGCTTCTTAGCGCTTTCGGTATTTGGCATCTCAACTTCTCAAACTGGATTAGCGAAAACTGACGGCAGTCTGCGTTTTTCATTCCGTCAAAGGGAACATCATGCCGCAAATCACAGATTTTGTCCAGTCACCTTTGGGCGAGATTTTCACGCAGAAACAGCACTAAAGCTCGTTAAGCGGCGGTTTCAGAAGAAATGATGGCAACCGACACCCTGCCCGGCGACGCGAGTGTGCGAAAATTTGCCCAAGTAGTGTCTTTCGTGGAATTCTATTCGATGCCGTCCATGATTTACCCCACAGGGGTTTTGACTCACAGCCCAGGGTTGATCGCGCAGCGAGCTACCCTGGGACAAATCGGTCCGCACGCAATATTACCCCAACGGGGTTTTGTCATGGGCGTGTGATTTTTATGACGCAACCGCGTTGCGGTAGATGCGATTTTCGCATGTGCCGTCCCCGGGTAGCTCGCTGCGCGAGCAACCCGGGGCTATAAGACGAAACTCCTTTGGAGTAGTACAGGAGTTGAATCATTTCATTTGCGATTCGATTTGATGACCTGCGTGATTTACCCCACAGGGGTTTTGACTCACAGCCCAGGGTTGATCGCGCAGCGAGCTACCCTGGGACAAATCGGTCCGCACGCCAACTCAACCTCTGGCAACCCACTGAACCAACTGCCCGAAAGTTGGTGCCTTGCCCTGCATCAGAATTCCGATCCGGAAAATACGACCACCAACCCACACGCAGAACAGCGTAAACAAAACGACACCAATCGCGGAAACAACTTTCTCCCACGGTTGCACATTCGATTCCAAGGCTTGACGCAACACCATCATCATCGGCGTAGTTGGCGGAAACAGCGAAACCGCTCGCGCGACCATTCCATCGGGGCTGCGAATAATCAAACCGACCAACATCAACGGAATGAGTATCGGTGTCATGACTGGCAACATCAACGTTTGAGGCTCCTTCATGTCGCTACACGACGCACCGATGGCGCTAAACAGGGACCCGTACATGATGATTGCTAATACGAGATAGAACAGAAACCACAACAACAGAGAAGTTGGAAGATACTCTCCATAACCATAATACTGAACCGCAAACACCGTTCCGGTGACATACACCACAGTCATCAACAGAGCGACGCCGATCATCCCCAACAACTTGCCCATCATCAACTGGAATGGTTGCACCGAACCAAGCAGCACTTCCGAAATCTTTTGCATCTTTTCTTCCAGCACACTTTGCAGAAGCGGCGTGGAACCGATCATTACCATCATAAACATGAGCATCATCAGTCCCAGTCCCACCAACAATTGCGCCGCCGACTTCACGTTGCCCTCATCGTCGACCGCTTTGCCCGTCGCCTCGTCGCGCTTCGTCAGTCCCAGCATCACGACGGGCGGCTTCTGATCGAAGATCGCCTTCTGCATCTTCTCATCAACATCTGTCAATCCAAAGCGCGTGATCAAAGTGATCTGCATAAGCGACCATCGATAGAAATCAATCGCCCCCGAATTCGTTGGCTTCGTCTGAAAACGACTGATAGCCGGATCATTTGCGTCGTCGACCGATTCCGTCTTGGGTTTAGGTTTTCCGATCGCGCCCAAGATCGCGGAAACGGTCGCGCGCTGGTTGTTTGCATCGGAACCGATCTCAAGAAAGCCGATGATCTCTTGCCGCTTCACTTTCTCAGATAATTGTATCCGTTGCTCTTCGATCGCCTCGACCGTCGGTTCGCTCGGCGCCACGATCTCCAAGTTAAACTCCGGCGACGAACGCTCGCCAGTCTTCTTGTCAATCGAGTCTTCCGCGTTGCGTTTAATCACCGCGGTCTGCAGCAGCGGCGCGATTTTTCCGCCAGGCGTTCGGTCGACGATCGCAACCGTTTTAGAGGAACGATCCTCAAGCTTTTCGGTCAAGACCGACACGAAAATGCTGCCGCCCATCAAGATCGGCATCAACACAATGCCCACCACAAAGGCTTTCGTTTGAACAGTCGC